>NZ_JALJXF010000001.1:2259285-2865714 GCF_024169925.1 Methylorubrum extorquens | reverse complement strand
GCCACAAGGCCGAGTTCTACCTGCGCCAATTGCTCTCGGCCTATTCGCCCTCGAACTTCGTGATGACGAACCCCGAGCTCCTGCGCCAGACGCTGGAGGAAGGGGGCGCCAACCTGATGCGCGGCATGAAGATGTTGCAGGAGGATCTGGAAGCCGGCGGCGGCCAGCTTCGGGTGCGGCAGACGGACCTTTCCGCCTTCACCTTCGGCAAGGACGTGGCGGTGACCCCCGGCGAGGTCATTTTCCGCAACGACCTGATGGAGTTGATCCAGTACGCGCCGATGACCGAGACGGTCCTGAAGCGACCGTTGCTGATCGTGCCGCCGTGGATCAACAAGTTCTACATCCTCGATCTCAACCCGAAGAAGAGCCTCATCGGCTGGATGGTGTCTCAGGGCATCACGGTGTTCGTGATCTCCTGGGTGAACCCGGACGAGCGCCACCGCGACAAGGACTTCGAGTCCTACATGCGTGAGGGCATCGAGACCGCCATCGACATGATCGGCGTGGCGACCGGCGAGACCGATGTCGCGGCGGCGGGCTACTGCGTCGGCGGCACCCTGCTCGCCGTCACCCTGGCCTACCAGGCGGCGACGGGCAATCGCCGGATCAAGAGCTCGACCTTCCTCACCACGCAGGTCGATTTCACCCATGCCGGCGACCTCAAGGTGTTCGCCGACGAGGGGCAGATCAAGGCGATCGAGGAGCGGATGGCCGAGAACGGCTACCTCGAAGGCGCGCGCATGGCCAACGCCTTCAACATGCTCAGGCCCAACGACCTGATCTGGTCCTACGTCGTCAACAACTACGTGCGCGGCAAGGCGCCGGCCGCCTTCGATCTGCTCTACTGGAACGCGGACGCCACGCGGATGCCGGCGGCCAACCACTCGTTCTACCTGCGCAACTGCTACCTCAACAACACGCTGGCCAAGGGGCAGATGGTGCTCGGCAACGTGCGCCTCGATCTCAAGAAGGTGAAGGTGCCGGTCTTCAACCTCGCCACCCGCGAGGACCACATCGCCCCGGCGCTCTCGGTCTTCGAAGGGTCGGCCAAGTTCGGCGGCAAGGTCGATTACGTGCTGGCGGGTTCGGGCCACATCGCCGGCGTCGTCGCCCCGCCGGGCCCTAAGGCCAAGTACGGCTTCCGCACCGGCGGCCCGGCCCGAGGCCGGTTCGAGGATTGGGTCGAGGCGGCCACGGAGCATCCCGGCTCGTGGTGGCCCTACTGGTTCAAGTGGCTCGAAGAGCAGGCACCCGAGCGCGT
This sequence comes from Methylorubrum extorquens, assembly GCF_024169925.1. Classification (NCBI taxonomy): domain Bacteria; kingdom Pseudomonadati; phylum Pseudomonadota; class Alphaproteobacteria; order Hyphomicrobiales; family Methylobacteriaceae; genus Methylorubrum; species Methylorubrum extorquens. The sequence goes on along the minus strand of NZ_JALJXF010000001.1, from coordinate 2,864,450 downwards.
GCCCGCCCGCATTCCCGGAGAGGGGGCGCTGCCCTCCCTCGCGCCGGCACCGGGCACCTATGTCCGCATGAAGGCGTGACGGATCGACGGGAACCGTGCACCCGCAGCATCGCCGTTGCGGACACGGGACCGTGATTTGCCTTATCTGATCCTGGGGCCGGCTCCGGCCCCAGGAGGACAGAAGCGCGTTGCAGCACGCCACCGAACTCATCTCGATCATCGCGCTGGGGCTGGTCTGCGCATTCATCGGCGGCATGCTGGCGCAGCGGATGCGGCTTCCGCCGCTTGTCGGCTACCTCGTGGCCGGCATCGCCATCGGACCGTTCACGCCGGGTTTCGTCGGCAACCCGGCGCTTGCGAGCCAACTTGCCGAACTCGGCGTCATCCTGCTGATGTTCGGTGTCGGGCTTCACTTCTCCATCGGTGACCTGCTGGCCGTCCGCACCATCGCCCTGCCCGGCGCGGTCGTGCAGATCACGGTGGCGACGGCCATGGGCGCCGGGCTCGCCTGGGGCTTCGGCTGGGGGGCCGGGGCGGGCCTCGTCTTCGGGCTGGCGCTCTCGGTGGCGAGCACCGTCGTGCTGCTGCGGGCGCTCGAAGGGCAGGGACTTCTCGATTCGGACAAGGGCCGCATCGCCGTCGGCTGGCTGATCGTCGAGGATCTCGCCATGGTGGTGGCCCTCGTGCTGCTGCCAGCGCTCGCGCCCTCGCTCGGCGGCGAGGCGATGCAGGCCGCCGGCCATCACGGCCCGCCCGAGCACGGCCTATGGGTGACGCTCGCGCTGACCCTCGCCAAGGTCGGCGTCTTCGTCGCCGTGATGCTCGTCGGCGGGCGGCGCCTCATTCCCTACCTGCTGGGGCTGGCCGCCCGCACCGGCTCGCGGGAGCTGTTCACCCTGGCGGTGCTGGCGAGCGCCGTCGGCATCGCCTACGCCTCCTCCGAGCTGTTCGGCGTCTCCTTCGCGCTTGGCGCCTTCTTCGCCGGGATGGTGCTCGCCGAATCCGATCTCAGCCATCAGGCGGCGGCCGATTCCCTGCCGTTGCAGGACGCCTTCGCGGTGCTGTTCTTCGTCTCGGTCGGCATGTTGTTCGATCCGGGCATCGTCCTGCGTGAGCCGCTCTCGATCCTCGGCGTGGTCAGCGTCATCGTGCTGGGCAAGTCGCTGGCAGCCGTCGCCATCGTGCTCGCCTTCGGTCACCCCGTCGGCACGGCGCTCACCATCGCCGCGAGCCTCGCGCAGATCGGCGAGTTCTCGTTCATCCTCGCCGGTCTCGGCATCTCGCTGGGACTGCTGCCAGAGGAGGGACGCGACCTGATCCTCGGCGGCGCGCTGCTGTCGATCACCCTCAATCCGCTGTTCTTCGCGACGTCCGCCCGGGTGTCGCGCTGGCTCGGCGAGCGGCCGGAGCTGCGCCGCCGCCTGGAGCGCCGCGCCGCCGGACCGCTGCCGGTCAATGCGGCCGCGTCCGGCCTGAGCGGCCACGCGGTGATCATCGGCTACGGTCGTGTCGGAAGCGCCATCGGCAAGGCGTTGCAGGATTGGAACCTGCCCTTCGTGGTGGTGGAGCGCGACCGGCGCCGGGTCGAGGAGTTGCGCGCCCAGGGCGTGCCGGCGGTGTTCGGCGACGCCACGGCGCCCGGCATCCTGGAGGCCGCCGACATCGGCTCCGCCCGCCTCGTCGTCGTGGCGACACCCGACCCACATCAGGCCAGACGCCTGCTCGCCAAGGCACGGGCGACCAATCCCGGCATCGACAGCGTGGTGCGGACCCATAGCGACAGCGAGCGTCGCCGGTTGGAGGAGGATGGCGTTGGCCTCGTCCTGATGGCCGAGCGGGAGCTGGCACTCGGTATGATGACCTATGCCCTGCGCAGCCTCGGCGTGCGCGAGGGCGAGGCACGGCTGTTCGTGGATTCGAGCCGCTCGGAGAGCCAGGGCACGCCGGTCGCCGAACCGGAGCAGCCCGCCCCCGAACTGCGCCAGCGCCGGGACGAGCCGGAATAGGGACTCGCTCGTTAAAGCATCATCCCGAAAGCTGGCTGCCGGCTTTCGGAAGAAGATGATGCAAAAACAAAAGGCTAGAGCATCGTCGTGGATCCGATATCCAGGACGATGCTCTAGAGACTGTCGAGACGGGTGATGAACACTGCCAACTCGCTCTGCCGACGGATCGCGAGCTTGCCGTAGACCGCCTTGAGCTGGCTGCGCACCGTGCTCTCGCCGACGGCGAACTGCTCGGCCACCTCCCGCGGCGCCGCACCTCGGCCGACCAGGGCCGCGACCCGCGCCTCGGCTCGGGTGAGACCGAGTTGTTCCAGCATCGGTTCGATCGGACGCGTGCTCGGCGCGAGCAGGTCGCGCAGGAGTAGGACCATGCCGCCCCCGAGCCCGGCGCCGGCCACCGGAAACGGATCGCTGCCGCGCAAGGGGAGCGCTTCGACGTAGAGCGGGCGCCCGCCGCCCCTGCGGCGCAGGAGGAGCGTATCCTGCCGCCGCCAAGTGCTTTCCGACAATGTGCGCTCCGGCAGAACATCCGCCAGGAAGTGACCGAAGCGCGCACTCTCGGCAGGCTCCGCCGCCGCCGGCACGGTGCCGGTGCGCAGGGCGAGGTAACCTGCCGCCAACCCTTCCGCCGCCGGGCTGACGAGCCGGACCCGGCCGCGGGAATCGAGGACGACGATGCCCGCCCGCATGCGCTCCAGGGCGGAGGACAGCCCCTCCGCCTCCCGGCGCATGTCGGCGACGAGCGCCGTCAGCCGGAAGGCGCGGATGACATGCGGGCCGACGAGCCCCAGCCGCTCGATCTCGACGCCCTCGAACGGCCCCCTGCGCACGTCGCGTGGGGCGCTGAACGACAGGGTGTGGCGGTCCATCGGGTCGGCGCCGACATAGGCGCAGAGATTACCGAGGCGATGCCGGTCGATGAAGTGCTGGAAAAACGGATCGGCGCGCTTCTCCTCCGCCGTGAGGTACATCTCATCGCAGGTGACCGTGCCCGGCCGCATGATGCCCCGCTCCCGGCCGAGGCGGATGCGCGTGTCGTGCTGCCACCAGCCGCCGACGCCGTAATCGAGGTTCACGTCAGCGATCCGCTCGGAGGCCAGCGTCTGCGCCGTGCGCGCGGGATCGTGGGAGACGATCACCGCACCGCGCGCCCCGACCGCATCGGCGATCCCGTCAAGCGCGCCGGACCACGTCTCGGGGTCGAGGGCGGCCGCATAGCACGCGTCGATCAAGGCAAGAGGCTCGAAACCCGACATCGACCGGCACTGCGTGGACACTGCTCAAGTTTGAAGCACGTTTCGACCCGAACGGTCGTTGCCCGCGAGCAACAATCCGGCAGCTTGAGCATGTTTTGGCCGCTCGACACGCGACTTGAGGTTATATCACCGCAATTCAACCGGACGATTTTCGTCAGCAAAGCCCGTGACCGTGATGCGAGAACCGCATTTCGTCACAGCAAAGCGATCGACGACGATTTCGATCACGGCGCGGCGGCACCCTTCAAGGCGCCGCTCCCCCCGAACTGGGCAAGACCCTTTTGCGCATGCGCGATGACGACCGGCGTGCGGCACTCGACAACCGACGCCGGAGACCAAGCCTCGCCGGTCAGCCTTCGATGCGCGAGAAGTCGGCCACCTCGCGGGTGGCCGCGCGGAGTGCGTTGAGGAGCAGGAGCCGGTTCCTGCGCAGGGCCGGATCGTCGGCGTTGACGGTGACCCCTTCGAAGAACGCGTCCACCGGCGCCCGCAGCCGCGACAGCGCCCGCATCGCACCGGCGAAATCCTCGGCCGCCACCGCAGCGGACGCCTCCTGCCGCGCCTCGGCAAGCGCCTCGGCGAGCGCGCGCTCCTCCGGCTGGCCGGAGGCCGCGAGACCCGCATCGGGGGCCTCGTCGTAGGCGCGGCCGTCCTTCTTCTCCTCGATGCGCAGGATGTTGGCCGCGCGCTTGTAGCCGGCGAGCAGGTTCCGTCCGTCATCCGTGCTCAGGAACGCGCCCAACGCCTCGACGCGGCGGACGACGAGCAGGAGGTCGTCCTGGCCAGAGAGCGCGAACACCGCATCGATCAGGTCGTGGCGGGCGCCCTGGTCGCGCAGGTAGACTTTGAGACGGTCGGCGAAGAAGGCGAGGAGATCCGCGGTGCGTTCGTCGCTCCCGCTCGCGAACCGGCCTTGCAGCAGAGGGGCCAGCGATAGCCGCAGCGACCGTTCGATCACGGCGCGGATCACGCCCAAAGCCGCCCGCCGCAACGCGAACGGGTCCTTGCTCCCCGTCGGCTTCTCGTCGATCGACCAGAAGCCCGCGAGGGTGTCGAGTTTATCAGCCAGCGCCACGGCGATGGAAACCGGATCGGTCGGCACGCGGTCGCTCGGACCGATCGGCTTATAATGCTCCTCAATGGCCGCGGCGACGCTGTCGTGCTCGCCCTGGAGCGCCGCGTACTTGCGGCCCATCAGGCCCTGCAATTCCGGAAACTCGCCAACCATCTCGGTGACGAGGTCGGCCTTGGCGAGCCGAGCCGCGCGCTCGGCCAAAGCCGGGTCGGCGCCCACCAGCGGCGCGATTTCCTTTGCGAGCGCAGCGATGCGGGCGACGCGCTCGCCTTGCGTGCCGAGCTTCTCGTGGAAGACGATCGAATCGAGCTTGGGGAGGCGGTCTTCGAGCTTCGTCGCCTTGTCGGTCTCCCAGAAGAAGCGTGCGTCCGAGAGGCGGGCCCGCACCACGCGCTCGTTGCCGGCGGTGATCGCCACGCCGCCATCGGAGGCGACGAGATTCGAGACCAGCACGAAGGCCGGCGCCAATTCCTCCGAGCCGGATTTGCGCAGCACGAAGCACTTCTGGTTGGCGCGGATCGTCGCGCGGATCGCCTCTGCCGGGATCTCGAGGAAGCGCTCCTCGAACGAACCCATCAGCACCACGGGCCGCTCCACCAGCCCGGCCACCTCTTCCAACAGGCCCTCGTCCTCCACGAGGTCGAGGCCGCGGGCGAAGGCGAGATCCTTGGCGTCGTGCAGGATGATGTCCTTGCGCCGGTCGGCATCGAGGATCACGTCGGCGCGCTCCAGCGCCGGCACGTAATCGTCGAAGCGGCGCACCTCGAACGGTTCGGGCGCGAGGAAACGGTGGCCGCTCGTGACCGTGCCGGCGGTGATGCCGTCGACCGAGAACGGCACGACCTCCGGTGTCTCGGTCTCGGGGCCGAAGGTGGCGACGATGGATTGCAGCGGGCGCACCCAGCGCAAGCTTCCGGGCTGCGCCGAGGCCGCGCCCCAGCGCATCGATTTCGGCCAGGGGAAGCTCTTGATGATGCCCGGTAGGATCTCGGCCAGCACGTCCAGCGTCTCGCGGCCGGGCCGCTCGATCACCGCGAGGTAGAACGCGCCCTTCTTCGGATCGGTGACGGTGGTGGCCTGATCGAGGCTCGCGAGCCCCGCGCTCTTCAGGAAGCCCTGCACGGCCGCCTCGGGCGCGCCGACGCGGGGGCCGCGCCGTTCCTCGCGCACCGCCTCGCCGCGGGCGGGCAGCCCGGCGACATGCAGCGCCAGCCGCCGCGGCGTCGCGAACGCCTTGGCGCCCTCGTAGAGGAAACCGCGCTCGACCAGCGCGTCGGTGACGAGCTTCTTCAGATCCTCGGCCGCACGCCGCTGCATGCGCGCGGGGATCTCTTCGGAGCGGAGTTCGAGCAGAAGGTCAGGCATGCGCGCGGGAATAGCCGCCCGCTCGGGCCGCGTCGAGACGGGAGATGGGCTCGGTCTGTCACCGCCGTTCGTTCGTCATCGCGAGCATCGGCGAGCGGTCCAGAGCGCGACCGCTCCGAGATCGTGCGGAGCCCTGGAACGCTTGCGCCGAGCCTCGCGATCTCAGCCCCGTTACCCGATCCGCCCGCCCCCCACCCGCCGCACCGCCACGACGGACGGCCGCGGCGGCAGGTCCGGCGTGAAATCCGGCCAGCGGGTCGAGGGAGTCTCGAAGGAGCCGAGCGCCCCTTCCTCGTCAGGCTCGCCGGGGTGCTGGACGGCGACGAAGAAGGTCTCGTCGTCGGGGGTGAAGCAGGGGCCGCACATCTCGGCGCCCACCGGCACCCGCAGGAAGTGGCGCGCGGTGCCCCGGCGGGGGCCTCCCGTCTCCACCGCCCAGATGCCGTCGGCCCGGCCGGTGGCGCGGCGGTTGTTGCCGTCGGTGGCGATCCAGAGGCGGCCGCGCCCGTCGAAGGTGCAGTTGTCGGGCATGCCGAACCAGCCGTTCTCGGTGGTGAGCGCGGAAAAGCTCGCTTTCACCTCGGGCTTGGCCGGATCGCCGCAGCGCACCAGTACCTCCCAGCGGAAGGTCTCGGCGCCGTGGTCGGTGCCGTCGGGGGCCATCTCGATGACGTGGCCGAAGGCGTTGGGGCCACGCGGGTTGGCGGGCTCCTCCTGATCGGCGGTGCGCTTTCCGTTGTTGGTCAGCATCACGTAGACGCGGCCGGTGCGCGGGTTGGCTTCGATGTCCTCGGGACGGTCCATCGGCGTGGCGCCGAGTCGTTTGGCGGCGCGGCGGGTCTCGATCAGCACGTCGGCTTGGGCTTCGAAGCCGTTGGCGGCATCGAGTCCGTTCGCTCCGTGTACCAGCGGCAGCCAGCGGCCTGTGCCGTCGGGTTCGAACCGGGCGACGCTGAGGGTGCCGGAATCGAGCAGGTCGGCGTTGGCGCCGCGCTCGGCCTGCACCCGGCCCTCGCTGACGAAGCGGTAGACATGCTGGAAGCGCTCGTCGTCGCCGAGATAGACGACGTAGCGGCCGTCGAGCGTGCGGGCACCCGCCGCGCCCTCGTGCTTGAAACGGCCGAGCGCCGTGCGCTTCTTCGGGGTCGAGCCCGGATCGAACGGATCGATCTCGACCACCCAGCCGAACCGGTTCGGCTCGTTCGGCGCCTGGGCGAGGTCGAAGCGGGGATGGAAGCGGCTCCAGGCATATTGCGGGTTGCCGAGGCCGATCGCCTTCGCGTTGCCGGCCTCGGCATGTCCCGGAGGAAGAGTCCCGGAAAAGTAGTAGTTTATGTTCTCCTCGCCCGAGAGCCACGTGCCCCAGGGCGTGACGCCGCCCGAGCAGTTGTTGATGGTGCCGAGCACGCGCCGGCCGCTCGGGTCGGCCTCGGTCATGAGGCGGGGATGGCCGGCCGCCGGGCCGGTGAGATCCATCGGGGTCTGCGCTGTGATGCGCCGCGTGTAGGGTGAGCCGATCACCGGGCGCCACGCTTCCGCCTCGCGAACGATCTCGACCACTGAGCCGCCATGGGCCGCCATCTCGACCGCGACCTGTTCCGGGCTCAAGGCCGCGATCACGCCCTTGCGGTCGCGGGCACCGAGACCGGGAAACATCAGCTCGGCATTGGTGTATTCGTGGTTGACCACGAGCAGACCGCGACGGCCGTTTTCGTCGAGCGGAATGAAGCCGACGAAGTCGTTGTTGTAGCCGAACTGGCGCTCCTGGGCTCGGGCGCTCTGCTTCCTCGGGTCGAAGGCCGGCGCGTCGGCAAACAGCGGGTCGCCCCAGCGCAGCAGGGGTTTGGCCTCGTAGCCCTCGGCCACGTGCAGGTGCTCATCGACGCCCGCGGCGAGTTCAGGGAAATCGAAGGCCGAAGCGTCGGCGGCAAGCGCCTGCGGCGCGATTCCGGCGGCGAGCGCGACGGCCAGCGAGCCGCGCATCAGGTCGCGCCGGGAGAAGCGGTGGGCGATCACCGCGTCGAGGGTGGGGGCGTCGGGCGTGTCGGACATCGGGCGCGTCTCATCAGCCTTCGGGAGGCGGCGCGCCTACGCCCCTCCGATGTCGCTTCGATGACGGAACGGTTTCGTGTGCGCGGCGGAGCGCTATTGAAGCGGCGCGGAGAGGAGGGCGACGAGATCCCAGGTCTCGCCCTTCAGCGAGCGGACGTTGGCGATCTTCCACGTGCCGGCCTCGCGCACGAGGTTGTAGCGCAGCTCCTGCGGCCCGCCGTTGCGGAAGGTCGCCCGCACCTCGGCCCGGTCGCCCTCGTTGGAGAGCGGCGCGAGCGTCAAGGACTTGGCGAAGCCCGGCTCGGTGTCCTGGCCGTTGACGTGAAAGGCGAAACCGAGGCGTCCGACCTCGCCCCCCGCCTCGCGCTGGTCGCGCTCATAGAGCACGCGCAGGCCCTTCGCGTAGAAGCGCACCGCATTGATGTCGTCCGCCGCGTAGAAGGCCCGCACCGTCGCGACCGGATCGATCACGGATTGCGCAAGGACCGGACCGGCGAGAAGCCCGAGGGCCAGAGCCAAGAGGGCGCGGCGGCGCACCGTTCAGGCCGCAGCGGCGCGATCGCTGGCAGGGTCGCCGGAATGCCCGCCGGCCTCGGTCTTCAACCATGCGGCGCCGCAGGCCTTGGCCAGTTCGCGGACACGCAGGATGTAGCTCTGACGCTCGGTGACCGAGATCACGCCGCGGGCGTCGAGCAGGTTGAAGACGTGGCTCGCCTTGATGCACTGGTCGTAGGCCGGCTGCACGATGCGGTGGCGCGCACCCTCGGACTCGGGCGCGCCGGCTTCGAGATAGAGGCGGCAGGCCTTCTCCGCGTCGGCGAAGTGGCGGAACAGCATCGCCGTGTCGGCGGCCTCGAAGTTGTGGCGCGAATATTCCTGCTCGGCTTGGAGGAAGACGTCGCCATAGGTGACCCGCTCGTCACCCTCGCCGCCGTTGAAGTTGAGATCGTAGACGTTCTCGACACCCTGCACGTACATGGCGAGGCGTTCGAGGCCATAGGTCAGCTCGCCGGCCACCGGCGCGCACTCGAAGCCGGCGACCTGCTGGAAGTAGGTGAACTGGCTCACCTCCATCCCGTCGCACCAGCATTCCCAACCCAGACCCCAGGCGCCGAGCGTCGGGCTCTCCCAATCGTCCTCGACGAAGCGGATGTCGTGGAGCTTGAGATCGACGCCGATCGCCTCCAGCGAGGCAAGGTAGAGCTCTTGGAGGTTCGGCGGGTTCGGCTTCAGGATCACCTGAAACTGGTAGTAGTGCTGCAGCCGGTTCGGGTTCTCGCCGTAGCGCCCGTCCTTCGGCCGCCGCGAGGGCTGAACGTAGGCCGCCTTCCAGGGCCTCGGACCGAGGGCCCGCAGGGTCGTGGCCGGGTGAAATGTGCCGGCGCCGACCTCCATGTCGTAGGGCTGGAGGATCACGCAGCCTTTGGCCGCCCAGAAGCGCTGCAGGGTGAGGATCAGGCCCTGGAACGAGCGTGTGGGCGAAAGGTCGGCGTCGCTCGGCATGGAAGGTCCGACAGGAGGAAAGCTGCCGGACCGTTTAAGAGCGGGGGGCGGGGTGTCAAGCGAGGTCGCTACCGGATCCGCCCCCGGTCTTCATCTAGCCGCGGGGCGTGGAGCGGGTGAAGTTCCGCTTGGCCGTCCGGTCCTTCGGCACGGCCTGGATCGCCGGCTTGTCCGCCAGCAACTGCTTCACGCGGTCGTTGAAGTCGGTCGCTGACACGGGGCGTGCGCCACCCTTGTCCGAGGAATAAGCCATAGTCGGTCTCCGCCTGAACGCCCAAAGCACGGGATTGCGCGGAGGGTCTCCCTCATATGGGGCGCCGGCCGCCATTTGCGAGGCCGAGGGCCGAACGGGGCCGTTGGCGATGCCCCGGTGCGCCCCGACACATCATTTTGCAGGCCATCGCCGCAAAGCGGGAACGGCAAAGGTTTCTGCCAAGTTAAGACGGCAAATGAACAGCCACGCTCCAGCCCTCACGGCGAGCGGTTAACACTTTCGGACAGATCATGCGCACGGGTTTGACTGTTTTCGCCGCCCTCGTCGCGGCCTCGCTCGCCACCACGTCGCTCATGATGGGCGCCTCGAACGCTCTCGCTACGTCGGACGGTAGCGACATCGTCGAGAAGACGGTGGCGGTGACGCCCGTCGAGATCGCGCCGGTCGCGGCCATGCCCGCCGCTGAGTCCTGCGCACGCAAGGTCCGGGTGGTTTACTCCGGCTACAACGCCCCAGCCGGCTGCGCGCGCTGAGCCGAGAGCATCGTCCCGAACGGTGGTTGCCGGCTTTCGGAAAAAGATGATGCAAAAACAAGTGCCGAGAGCATCGTCCTGGATCCATCATCCAGGACGATGCTCGAAAGCGGCTCAGGGGCGGGCGAGACATCGCGCCCGCAATCCGGCGAGGATCCGCTCGAACACCTCCGGTCGATCCAGGGCGCGGGCCAGCACTACTGCCCCCTGAATGCCGCCGACAGCCTCTTCGGCAAGCGGGCCGGCTGAGGCGAAGGCGTGCCCCGCCCGGCCCAGCACCTCGGTCAGAGCTTCGACCCAGCGGGCGAAGTAGTCCCGTAGACGGGCCGCGAAACGGTCGCGAGCGTCACTTAGGCTCAAGGCCCCGACCAAGCAGACCCGGCGGCCTGAGCGGAAATAGTCGGAGACCGTCGCAAACATCGCCGCCACGGCCGCTGCCGGATCGTCCGCCTCCCGCAGGGGGCGGAAGACGTTGGCCTCGAACCAGCCGTCGATCTCGGCGAGCACGGCGCCCGCCATCTCCTCCTTCCCGCCGGGAAAGAAGTGGTAGAGGCTGCCCTTGCCGAGCCCCGTCGCCTTCGAGATCAACGAGAGGCTCGCGCCCTCGTAGCCGTGCTCGCGAAACACCTCCGCGAGCAACGGCAGCACGTCGGCCCGTTCGGCGACGGTACGGGCCACGCCCTACAGCCCCAGATCGCTCAAGGACGGGTGATCGTCCGGGCGACGGCCGAGCGGCCAGTGATACTTCCGGTCGGATTCGGCGATCGGCAGGTCGTTGATGGAAGCGATCCGGTGGCGCATCAGGCCCGCCTCGTCGAACTCCCAGTTCTCGTTGCCGTAAGAGCGGAACCACTGTCCGCTGTCGTCGCGCCACTCGTAGGCGAAGCGCACGGCGATCCGGTTGCCCTGTTGCGCCCAGACCTCCTTGATGAGCCGGTACTCCAACTCGCGCGCCCACTTGCGGCGCAGGAACGCCGCGATCTCCTCGCGGCCCCGGACGAACTCCGCGCGGTTCCGCCAGACGCTGTCGGGCGTGTAGGCGAGGGCGACGCGCTCTGGATCGCGGCTGTTCCAGGCATCCTCCGCCATGCGCGCCTTCTGCGCAGCGGTCTCGTCGGTGAAGGGCGGCAACGGGGGGCGCGACATGGCAGGACTTTCCTGTACCGATCAGTACGATCAATACCGATCGGTACAGGCGTTCTCGCGCGCTGACAATCCTGCTTTCGAAGCCATCTCGGGCGGATTTCAATCGTGGCCCGAACCGGACCGCGCGCCTTCGTACTCTGCTTACAACCCGAGCCGCGCCCAGGCTGCACGCTCCTCCACCGCCGCGATCAGCGCGTCGGGGAGCCCGGCCGCGGTCTGGCCCGGCCCGGCGCGGCGGAGCAGGCGGGCGAGCCAGGAGCCGCGGGTCTCGGCCACGAGCCGCAGGTCAACCTTCTCGCCGTAGCGGGCGCGCAGGGTGCCGCGCAGGTCGCCGAGCGCATCGACGAGGCCGAGGTCGAGCGCCTGCCGTCCGGTCCAGACCGCGCCGGTGAACAAGTCGCGGCTGGCGTCGAGCGTCGCCCGGCGCTCGCGCACGAGGCCGGAGAACAGGGCCTGCACGTCGGCTTGGATCTCCTTCAGCCGGGCGATGTCCTGCGGGTTCTCGGGGCGGAACGGGTCGAGCATCGCCTTCGCCTCACCCTGGGTGTGGACGCGCCGCTCGATGCCGATGCGCTCGATCAGCCGGTCGAAGCCGAAGCCGGCCGAGACCACGCCGATGGAGCCGACGAGCGAGGCGGGATCGGCGACGATCTCGTCGGCAGCGCAGGCGATCATGTAGCCGCCCGAGGCCGCGGCATCCTCGACGAAGGCGAAGACCTTGATCTCCTTCTCCGCCGCCAGCGCTCGGATGCGCCGATAGATCAGGTGCGATTGCACCGGCGAGCCGCCGGGGGAGTTGATGACGAGCGCCACCGCCGACAGGCCCGGCATGGTGAAGGCGCGCTCCAGACTCGGCGCGACCGTGCCGATGGAGAGGCCCGGCCGGATCGGCGAGACGGCGCCGATCGCTCCGCTCAGGCGCACAACGGCGACCCGCGGCGGAGTCTCGCGGAAGCGGCGGGGCAGGAAGCGGCGCATCCAGGTCGGGACGGTCAGCGGCATGGCGGCCTTTTTCGAGAACGCGCGGGAGCACGGCCTCCTGGGAGGCAGGCCATTCTCCGTTACCAGGACGCCGCCGGCCGATCCATTGCGACGACGGACGCCCGCTTCGACCGGGATTTGGCTTTACGGCGCCGGCCAGGGATCGCCCCGGTGCAGGGCCTCGGCTTCCGGGGTGAAGCGCCCGGCCTCGTCCTGAAGCACCAGCGGCGGCAGCAGGCGAAACGGGGCGCGGCTGCCCTTTACGGCCGCGATCAGCACGCGGATCGCCGGCCGATCGGCCCGCCCGTGAACCGGGCGGACGGCGCAATCGCCGAAGCGTCCGCGCAGGGCGTCGAGGCAGGCGGGCAGGGCGTCGGCCCGGTGGATCAGGCCGAGCCGTCCGCCGGGGCGCAGAAGGTCGGCGCAGGTTCTGAGCCACCGATCGAGCCCGCCGGCTGCGAAGCTGTGAGCCGAGGCTTTTTGCGGGGCGGGGGAGGGGCGGTGTGCGCCCTCCTCGAAGAAGGGTGGGTTGGTCAGCACGATGTCGGCGCTGTCCGGCTCCAGGCCCGACGCCCGGCGCTGTGCTCCCGGCGCCAGGATATCCGCCTCGATCACCGCGACACGGGCGTCGAGTCCGTTCGCCGCCACATTCTCGCGGGCGAGGGCGACGAGGTCGGGATCACGCTCGACCAGCACCACGCGGCACGCGTCCGACACCCGTGCCACCGCGAGCCCCACCGCGCCGGTGGACGCGCCGAGGTCGTAGAGCGTGGCGCCAGGGTCGGGGACGAGGAGGCGGGCGAGCAGCACCGCGTCGGTGCCGGCGCGGTGGGCGCCGCGGGGCGGCTGGCGCAGCCTCAAGCGACCGCCGAGGAAAGCATCCGGCTCAGTGCTCATCGCGCAGTTCGGCGGACAGGCCGGCATCGGTCAGGATGCGGCGGGCCTGCGGCGCATGGTCGTCAGGCACCAGCAGGCGCCGGCCGAACACGCCGATCGACCCTTCCAGCGCGCTCATATGCTCGTCGGCGACGAAAAGCGGGACGCCCGCCTCTTCGAGAAGCGACCGCGCGAAGCCGATGAGGACGATGTCGTTGCTGCGGATCAGTTCCTTCACGGCATCATCACCCTTCGGCTGCATCCGGTGGCCGGGCGCGCGGCCTCTCGGCTCGTAACATTGTCCACGCTCTTGCGCAGCCGTGCGGCACGACCGCGTGTTGCCCTGCCGCCGGCCCCGTGCGACAGGGGCAGCCGCGGGGCAGGGGTTCCGGCAGGGTGCCGGTCGAGAGTTTTTCCGGAGGCATCGCGCTTTGGGCGTCGTCGTTACCCTCGATGAAGGCCGCTCCGATCCGGAGGCCAGCCTCACCGACCTCGTGAGCCTCGTCGCGGCCGGGATGGAGCGGGTGAACGCGACGATCCTGTCGCGCACCGGCTCCGACGTGGCGATGATCCCCGAGGTCGCCAACCACCTGATCGCGTCGGGCGGCAAGCGCCTGCGCCCGATCCTGACGCTCGCCTGCGCCGATCTCTGCGATTATTCCAGCGGCGACGGCGCGGTGAAGCTCGCCGCCGCGGTCGAGTTCATGCACACCGCCACCCTCCTCCACGACGACGTGGTGGACGAGAGCGACATGCGCCGCGGCCGCGTCGCCGCACGCATTAAGTGGGGCAACGAGGCGAGCGTGCTCGTCGGCGACTTCCTGCTGGGCCAAGCCTTCCGCATGATGGTCGAGGTGGGCTCCTTGCGCGCCCTCGACATCCTGTCGGCGGCGGCCACCGTCATCGCCGAGGGCGAGGTGATGCAGCTCACCGCCGCCAAGAACATCGAGACGAGCGAGGACGAGTATCTCGCGGTGATCCGCGGCAAGACCGCGGAGCTGTTCGCGGCGGCCTGCGAGGTCGGTCCCGTCCTGGCCGGGCGGCCAGACTCCGAGCAGGCGGCCTGCCGCGCCTACGGCATGAATCTCGGTATCGCCTTCCAGCTCATCGACGACGTGCTCGATTACGGCGGCACCAGCGCGGCGCTCGGCAAGAATGTCGGCGACGATTTCCGCGAGGGCAAGATCACCCTGCCGATCGTGCTGGCGCTTCGCCGCGGTTCGGACGACGAGCGCGCCTTCTGGCGCCGCACCCTCGAACGGGAGGATCTGGCGGAGGGCGATCTCCAGCAGGCGCTGGCCATCCTGAGCCGCCATCACGCCCTCGACGACACGATCGCGCGCGCGCGCCACTACGGTGACCAGGCCCGCGCGGCTTTGGACCCGTTCCCGCAGGGGCCGATGAAGGCTGCCCTGCTGCAGGTGGTCGATTTCTGCATCGCCCGGGCGCACTGAGTGTCTCACACGAAACTCCCGCTGAGCCGTCATCCCCAGAGGTAGAACGGTCAGCGATCGGGAGCTTCGTGAGGTACTCCGAGGCGCCCGCGGAAGGGCCACATCAGGCGAGGCGCGTCGGCTCGACCCACCAGCCCGGCTGTGCCGTGCGGATCGCTCCGGCCGCCGTCTCCGCCGCCCCATCATCCGAAAAGATCGCGAACACGGTCGCGCCGGATCCCGACATTCGCGCGAGCCGGCACCGGGCCTGCGCCCGCAGCAGCGCCAGCGCCTCGCCGATCACGGGGGCGACGGTGAGGGCCGGCGCCTCCAGATCGTTGCGGGCCGGGGCGATGGCGCCAAGCACGGCGTCGGCATCGAGGCCCGCACCGACGACCGGATGCTCGGCCCCGTCGAGCCGCTGACCGACCGCGAGGCCGAGCGCCTTGAAGACCGGGGCTGTCGCCACCGGCACGCCGGGATTGACCAGCACCGCCGACAGGGATGCGAGGCCGAGTACCGGCCCGATTTCCTCGCCCGCGCCGCGCATCATTCGCGCCCGCGGATCGAGGCAGACCGGCACGTCGGCGCC
The DNA here is from genome assembly GCF_024169925.1 of Methylorubrum extorquens. Taxonomy (NCBI): domain Bacteria; kingdom Pseudomonadati; phylum Pseudomonadota; class Alphaproteobacteria; order Hyphomicrobiales; family Methylobacteriaceae; genus Methylorubrum; species Methylorubrum extorquens. Next base: position 2,849,418 of record NZ_JALJXF010000001.1, on the reverse strand, counting down.
GGTCGCCCGCGCCGCGGCGATCACGGCTGGGTGGTCGAGGGTGAGTCCGTTCGATTCCGCGAGCAACCGCAGGGCGGCGGCCGCGTCCGACGAGCCGCCGCCGATCCCGGCCGCGACGGGCAGTTGCTTGTGAAGCCGGAATGCGCCGAGCCTCAGGCCGTCCACGCCCGCAGCGAGGTGGCGGGCGGCACGCAGGACGAGGTTGTCGTCGAGCGGTCCCGCCGGCCCGGCGGTGGGGCCGGAGATGTCGAGAGACAGATCTGGGCCCGGCACCAGCTCCAGCGTGTCGGCGACATCGGCGAAGGCCACGAGGCTTTCGAGCGCATGGTAGCCGTCCCCCGGCCGGCGGCCGAGCACGTGAAGGGTCAGGTTGATCTTGGCCGGAGCGCGGGTGGTGAGCAGGGACACGAAGGCTCTCGGCCGAAGGGGCAGGGGATGCGCCCTGCCTTAGGCGGACAGCCGAGAACGAGCAAGACGACGGCCGGACCGTTGGAAGGCCAATCCAAGCCTGCATCCTCAGCCTGAGGTGCCGCAGCGAAGCGGAGGCTTCGAAGGATCGTCCCGACGTCGCGGGAACCGGAGGATCCGTCGAAGTCCGCGGTCGCAGTCAGGTCAGGACGAGGCGGCCGGTGGGATTGACCCCATGCCGGGCCGCTTCGCTTGCGGTGCTTTACTTACCCGGCTTCTTGTCCGCCGCCCCCGGCGGCTCGCTCGGGGCGGGGGCGCCCTTCGGCAGTTCCGGGTTCTCCGCGTTGTGCGGCGCCGCCACGGGAGCGGGCACGGTCTGCGCCGGGTCCTGCACGGGCGGATTCTCGGCGGTGGCGGTCGGCTTGTCCGGCTCGGGCAGACCGTCCTTCAGCTTGGCGTTGATCTTGGTGAGTTCTTCAGGCTCGGGGTTGAGATCCTTGGCGTGCTGCCACTGGAACTTGCCTTCGAGCCGCCGGCCGGTGCGCCAGTAGGCATCGCCGAGGTGGTCGTTGATGGTCGGGTCGCCCGGCTTCAGCTCGACCGCCTTCTCCAGCTCGCGCACCGCGTCGTCCCACCGGCCGAGGCGGAAATAGGCCCAGCCGAGGCTGTCGATGATCATGCCGTCACGCGGAGAGAGATCGACGGCCTGCTTCAGCATGGTGAAGCTGTCGTCGATGTTCATGTTCCGATCGACCCAGGAATAGGCGAGGTAGTTGAGAACCTGCGCCTTGGCGTTCGGCTGGGTCGGCGGAACGAGGCTGAGCGCCTTCTTGAGGTCGGCCTCGGCCTTCTGCCACTCGCCGGCCCGCTCGTAGGCCGTGCCGCGGAAGTAGAACAGCGTCCAGTTGTTGGCCTCGCGGCCGGGCTCGATCAGATTGATCGCGCGGGTATAGGTCTCGGTTGCCTCGGCGAACTTTTTACGCGCGCGCTGCACGTTGCCCAAGGCCGAGATGACGTCGACGTTGTCGGGGTGCGCCTTGAGCACGGTGTCGAGGTGCTGGAGCGCCTCGTCGCCGCGGCCCAATTGCTCGAGGTTAAGACCGATCTGGATGTCGGCGTTGAGCTTGAGCGGCGAGGAGGCCGGGATCTGCGCATAGGCCTCGTTCGAGCGCTCGACCTGCTTCATGCGGTCGAGGGCGTCGGCGAGCGTCAGCCGGCCCACGGCGTGGTCGGGGGCGAGGTAGAGCGCGAGCCGCAGGTAGACCACCGCGGGAAGCTCGTCGCCCTGCGTCGAGCCGGCCGAGCCAAGCCCGTACAGCACTTCCGCCGCGCCCTCCTGGGCGGAGGCGATCAAGGGGGCGAGGGGCTTGCCGGCCTTCAGCTTGTCGAGGGCGTCCACCACAAGCGGGTGACGCGGCATCACCTTCTCGAACTCGCTGTAGGCGTCGATGGCGAGATCGGTGCGGCCGATGCCGGCCTCGAAGCGGGCATAGCCGTCGACGATGCGCAGGGTGTTGTGGTCGGCGTCGTAGGCCGCCTTCAGCTTGCGCTCGGCCTCCGCCCGGTCACCGATGACCGAGGCGATCAGCCCGGCATGGTAGTCGCGGAAGACGTTGAAATAACGCTCGCCGCGCAGGCGGTTCAGCGTCTCGTAGGCGCGCTTGCCGTCGCCCGCGCCGGCATAGGCCCAGGCGGTGAGCAGCGTCCCGGTGAGGTCGGCGGCCGCACCCCGGCCGCTGCGGCCGAAGCTCTGGCGGGCGGGGCCGTACTGGCCGGCCTTGAGCTGGCGGACGCCGAGGGCGAGCTGGGCGAGGCCGTTCGAGCTTTCGCGGGTGGCGAGCCGCTCGGCGGCGCGGAAGGCGTCGGTCATGGCGCCGTCGGCGAGAAGCGACACGAAGGCGCGCTCCAGAAGCTCGGCGTTGCGCGGATCGCCCTTCACCGCCTCGCGGTAGTAGCTCGCGGCAGCGGCCGTGTCCTTCGAGGCACCGGCGATGTAGGCGGAGAGGAAGTTGCCCTCGAGCGATTCCGCCGGCTCATACTCGGAGAGTGGTGAGGATTCCCGCGGCTGCATGGAAGCGGCCGGCAGGGTGCCGAGACCGGTCGAAGCAAGCAGCAGGGTGAGCGCGGTGGCGCTCCGGCGGGCGGCGTATCCGAACATGGGCACCAGTCACGGCTCCTTCGCGGGCCCGACGGACGGAGCTTCCTCCGGCCGGTCCCGGTTTGGCGGGGGACACTGTACTCTTCCCGCCATGTCCGCAAGGCGAAAGGATGGCGCGGGGGAGGGGGCCGCTCAGGTGCCGTCGCCGAGCTCGGCGCGGGCATCTTCCACGAGTTGGGCGAGGCCGGCATCGACCTCCTCGCCCAGAAGCGCCCGCTCCGCTGCGGTCAAATCCTTCGCCCAGGCGCCGCTGCCGAACCCCTCGCGGCATCGCACGCGCTCGGCCTCGATGAAGGCTTGGGTTTCCTCGGGCCGCTCGCGCATCGCATGCATGAAGCCGAACCAGGCCGTGCGCTCGACCACCGCGAGGCGGGCCCGCAGGCCCACTGCGACGGCGCGCGCCGGATCGACCGTTTCATCCTCTGTCATCGGTGCCTCCCAAAGCATCGCCCCGCAGGGTCGTTGCCGTCCTTCGGAAGATGACTGCGCGAAAGCGAAACCTATCGAGGCTTCCGCTGTTCGCAGCGCGTCTTCACATAGGTGTCGGCGCCCGAGCCATGGCCCGCGCTCGCGGCCAGGACCGGGCCCTGGATCAGGCATTCCTGAAGTGTGTGGGCCGGACCGATGATGACGTCCAGAGCGGTCTCCCGCGAGCAATCGGGCATCTGAACGCTGGACGCACAGATCAAGGCGACGACGAGGATGGAATTCATGGGGCCGGCCTCCCTGCCGGGGATGTTCTTCGCGTGATCGGAACGCGCGACGCTCCGGCGAACCTTTGCGACCGGCGGGTCAGCGATCGAACGTGCTGCCCGCTGGGCGAAACCGGAGAACACCCCGAAAAGCTGCCCCGAGCCGATGCGTCACAGCAGCCCGGTCGTGTTTTGCCGAGCGGGATGTCTGCGCTCCGATCTGGCCAGATGCCCCGTCCCACGTCGTTCCGGCCCATGAGGCACGATCGACAGCGCAGCGGCAGGCTCTAGCTAAGTCATTGACTTTTCACGTGTTTCCCGCACCATCAAAAGGTTGCCCCAAAAAAGTCGCAAGAGGGTCCTGTCTTCGCGGGGATCGGACAAGTCGTGACCGGCGTCGTAACAGGGAGGCCGCAATGTCTTTCGATATCGTTCTGACGCAATCTGCGCAGGAAATCGCCGCGAGAAGTGGTGTTCTTCCCGCTCTCGAAGAACGGACGCGGGGCGAAATCGCAGAACTACCCGGCGAAGGGCTCGAAGAACTCGAGCGCCGCCTGTTTCATGCTTTCGCGCTCGACGACGGGACGGAGGTGATCTGCTCGTTGACGGCCGATGGCGCCGTGCGGATCGATGCCTGCGAGGCCGAGGCGGCGTGATCCTTCTCTCGGAACCGTGAAGGGCAGGCCCGGATTGCTCCTCCCGCTTGGAGTGCCCGCCGAAACGCGCGCCATCGACCGCCTTCCGACGGTTCGCGGCGAACGGGTCGCTTGCGGCACAGCCCCACATCTGGCGAGGAGGAGACATGTCCCAGGAGACCGTCGGCGTCGAAGCCGACTTCACGAGCCGTGAAGCGGCCCACGCCGCCAAGGATCGCCTCGTGCGGGCGGGGTTCGCCCGCAACAGCATCGATATCGACCGCGAGGGCGACACCTACATCGTCCATCTGCCGACGCGGGAGGCGAACCGGCAAAGGGCCGCGCGCATCCTGCGGGGCCGCGCCGTGATCGAGAGCGCCAAGAGCACCGGCTGGGCCGCCGCCGACACGCTCGGCAGCAATCGCCTGCTGACCCTCGGCCTCGCGGCGCTCGTAGGCTTTACGATCTACGGGATGACGAACCGGCGCTGACCCGAGCCGATCGGCTCTCCGCGGGACCGTCGATGGGTTCGGCGGGGAGCCTATCGCGTCTCGAAGAAGCGGTTGCCCGGCCGCTCCAGGCCGAGATGGTCGCGCAGGGTCGTGCCCTCGTATTCCGTGCGGAACAGGCCGCGCCGCTGGAGTTCGGGCACCACGCCCGCGCAGACATCGTCGAGCCCTTCCGGCACGAAGGGGAACATCACGTTGAATCCGTCGCAGGCCTCCCCCTCCAGCCACTCCCCCATCCTGTCGGCGATCTGCTCCGGGGTGCCGACGAAGCTGAGCCCGCCATAGCCGCCGACGCGGCGGGCAAGTTCGCGCACCGTCGCGCCCGTGCGGCGGGCATAGTCCACGATCTGCGCCTGTCCGCTCTTGCTCGCATTCGATTCGGGGATCTCGGGCAGCGGCGCGTCGAGGTCGAAGCCGGTGGCATCCGTGCCGAGGCGGACCGAGAGGTTGGCAAGCCCGCTCTCGACCGGCACCAGCGCGTCGAGCTGCGCCTTCTTCTCCTTCGCCTCCGCCTCCGTGCCGCCGACGACGACGAAGGCGCCGGGCAGGATTTTGAGGGCGTCGCGGGACCGGCCGGCCGCTGCCATCCGGCCCTTCACGTCGGCGTAGAACTTCTGGCCGGCCTCCAGCGACGAGGCGGAGCCGAACACCATCTCGGCGGTCTCCGCCGCGATCTGGCGCCCGGCCTCGGAGGCACCGGCTTGCACGATCACCGGCCAGCCCTGCACCGGCCGCGCGACGTTGAGCGGCCCCTTCACCTTCAGGAATTCGCCCTGGTGGTTCAGCGTGTGGAGTTTTTCGGGATCGAAGAACAACCCCTGCTCGACATCGCGGACGAAGGCGTCGTCGCCCCAGGAATCCCACAGCCCGGTGACGACCTCGTAGAACTCGCGGGCCCGGGCGTAGCGGGTGGCGTGGTCGAGATGCGCGTCGCGGCCGAAGTTCAGCGCCTCGTCCGGGTTGCCGGAGGTAACAAGGTTCCAGCCGGCGCGTCCCTTCGAGATATGGTCGAGCGAGGCGAACTTGCGGGCCACATGGTAGGGCTCATTGTAGGTGGTGGAGGCGGTGGCGATCAGGCCGATCCGCTCCGTCACCATGGCGAGCGCGGGCAGCAGCGTCAGCGGGTCGAACGAGGTGACGGTGGCCGAGCGCTTCAGCGCCTCCATCGGCATGTTCATCACCGCCAGATGGTCGGCCATGAAGAAGGCATCGAACTTGGCCGCTTCCAGGGTGCGAGCGAAGCGCACGAGGTGGTCGAGGTTGAAGTTCGCGTCCGGAAAGCCGCCGGGATAGCGCCACCACGCGGTGTGGATGCCGATGGGACGCATGAAGGCGCCGAGATGGAGTTGTTTCCGAGGTTCACTCAACGGGGTTCTCCGATCGCATCAAGCCTTCGGTGCCGCCGATATGGTGCGCCGGCTCGGCCCGGCATCATCACCCATGAACGCGAGTTTCGCGGATGCCGCCACCCTAGGATTGAACGCCTCGCCTTCGTAAGGTTCGGGCCGCACGGAGATACGAGGGAAGCGAGCATGGCTGGAGCGAGCGTCACGCAGGATGTGCCCTATCGCGCCCTGAACGGCTGGCTGGCGCTCTCCATCGCCATCCCCTGCCTCGCGCTGGCGGCCCTGAGCTTCCTCGGCGGCGGCGTGCTGGTGCTCGGCCGCGGCAGCGTCGGGCCTGCCTTCCTGCTGGTCTCAGGCGTGGCGCTCGCCATCGGGATCGTGCTGCTGGCCGGGCTCATCACCCTCAAGCCGCGGCAGGCGGCGGTGCTGACCCTGTTCGGGCGCTATCACGGCACCATCGCCCGCGACGGCTTCTGGTGGCGCAACCCGCTGACCGCCGTGGCCAAGGTCTCGCTCGCCACGGAGGCGCACGAGACGAAGATCATCACGGTCAACGACCTGATGGGCAACCCGATCACCATCGCGGCGGCCGCGATCTGGCGGGTGCAGGACGCCGCGCGCGCCACCTTCGACGTCGGCAGCTACCATGACTTCGTTTCGCTCCAGGCGGAAGCGGCCCTGCGCAACATCGCCTCGACCCGGCCCTACGACCACGAGGAGGCGGAGAATGTCGGCGACGAGGCGGGCGATGCCAAGCGCCGGCTCGCCGAGAAGGCCACCCGCGTCGCCTCGCTCCGGGCCGACCGCGACGCCATCCACGCCGACCTGATCACCGAACTCGGCCAGCGGGCCGCGGTGGCGGGCGTGGTGGTCGAGGACGTGCGGATCACCCATCTCGCTTACGCACCGGAGATCGCGGGCGCGATGCTCAAGCGCCAGCAGGCCGGCGCCATCATCGCCGCCCGCCGCCAAATCGTGGAGGGCGCGGTCGCCATCGTGCGCGACACCATCGCGAGGCTGGAACAGCCGGAGGACGGCCATGCCGGCATCGTCTTCGACGATCAGGGCCGCGCGAGCATGGCGCAGAACATGCTCATCATGATCGTGGGGGACCGCGAGGCGACGCCGGTGGTGAGCGTCGGGGCGAAGCCGTAGCGCCCTTCAGCGCGAGAGCCGAAGGGGATCGTGTCGGCGAATCACGCCTGTCATCCAAGTATCGTCGAAGCGAGAATTTGCAAAACCCATCCCGGTGATGGGTGACCTGTGCCGGATCGGCATTTCACCGTCACCAAACCTATCCTTACTGCCAACACCCCAGTCATCGCAGCAGGCGGTGACCTCACTTGGAGGAATCGGCAGGCATGGGGCAGGACGGCGCAATCCTTCGTCACTTCAGGCATGACGCGATCCGGCTGCTGCGGCCGGTCTGGCCGTTGGTCGCCGTCGCGACGGCGCTGGGTTCCATCGGCGGGCTCGCCACCGCTGCCGCGCTCGCCAAGATCAACCAAGCCTTCTACGGCGAGGGGGGGCTCGCCGACGGCGTGTTGCTGGCCTTTGCCGGATTTGCGGCCTTAAGCGTGGTCGGCACCTTCGCAGCCAGCCTCGGCAATGCCTATGCGGGGGGCCGCATCCAGGCGGCGCTCAGCCGCGACCTCACCGACAAGATCCTGACGGCGCCGATCGAGCGGATCGAGCGCCTGGGCAAGCACAAGCTGCTCGCCTCGCTCCAAGGCGACGTCAGCACCATCTTCACGGCCATCGCATTCCTCTCGCCGATCGTGGTCGCCGCCGGAACGCTGATCAGCTGCGGGGCCTACATGATCCTCCTGTCACCCGCCCTCTCGGCGGTGACGGCGGCGGTCCTGATCCTCGAGAGCCTCGGCGCGAACGCCCTGCGCCGGACTATGCTCCGGCACTTCGAGGAGGTCCGCAAGAACCGCGAGGCGACCCAGAAGCACTACCTCACCCTGACAGAGGCGGCGAAGGAGCTGCGCATCGGCCGCGAACGCCGGCTTCACCTCCGCAACGTCGCGCTCAAGGCCTGCATCGAGCAGGCGCGCCACCTGATGACGCGGATCGCCGTCATCCAGCAATCGCTGTCGATGCTGAACCAATCAACCAACTTCCTGCTGTTCGCCGGTCTCATCGCCTACAAGGTTCTGGCCGGCATCAGCGCCGCCGAACTCTCCGGCTTCGTGCTCGTGCTGCTCTACATCCAGGCGCCGATCGCGCAGCTCATCCATTTCGTGCCGATGATCGGGCAGGCCCAGGTGGCCTACCGGCGCATCGCCGAGTTCACGGAAGAGGGAGCGGAGGCGGAAGCCGAGCTTCTCACCGCCGCGCCGTCGGAGCCGGCCCGCCGCATCCGCGAGATCACCCTGCGCGGCGTGAGCCACGGCTTCCCGGCGGCCGGGGACAAAGCGCCCTTCACCCTCGGCCCGCTCGACCTGACGATCCGTGCCGGCGAGATCCTGTTCATCGTCGGCGAGAACGGCTCGGGCAAGACGACGCTGATCAAGCTCCTGCTCGGCCTCTACCCGCCGCAAGCCGGGGACATCCTGCTCGACGGCGTGCCGGTGACGGCGGGGACGCGCGACGCCTACCGCCAGCACTTCTCGGCGATCTTCTTCGACTACCACCTGTTCGACGAGTTGCTTCCCACTGACGGCACCGGCCCGGAGGCCGCCCGGCCCCTGCTGGAACGGCTCGATCTCGCCGAGAAGGTCGATGTCGGCGAGGGGCGCTTCTCCACCACCGATCTCTCGACCGGCCAGCGCAAGCGCCTCGCCCTGGTCCAGGCGGTTCTCGAAGGACGCCCGGTTCTCGTGCTGGACGAGTGGGCGGCGGAGCAGGACCCGACCTTCCGGCGCCGGTTCTACGAGGAACTCCTGCCGGACCTGCGCCGCGCCGGACGAACGCTCATCGTCATCAGCCACGACGACCGCTACTTCGCCGCCGCCGACCGGGTGCTGCACCTCGCGGATGGGCGGATCGTGGAGATCACCGAGAAGGCGATGGCCGAGCCAGCCTGACCGTACGGCGAAGCTGGATGGCGCTGTGGTACGGTGCGGCGGCGGTCTGATCCAGCCGCCTCACGATACTGATGAAGGGCGGGAGCTTCCGGCGCTGGCATGACAGCACCTCTTCAGTGTACGCATCTTGCGTACACTCGTGCTCCTGAAGGGTTGCGATGAGCGAACCGAAACCGTACGGCGCGCCGGAACCGCAACGGCTCGGAGTGCGCGAGTTCCGGGGCAACATGGCCGGCTTTCTGCGCCAGGTTCGGGAGGGACGCTCGTTCCTCATCATGTCCCGCAACGAAATCGTCGCCGAGCTTCGGCCGCCCGCAGCCCCAATCCGCCCCGGACGCCAACCTGGAACGCTGCGCGGCCAGATCCGCATGGCCCCCGACTTCGACACACTCCCGCCCGATCTCCTCGCGGCGATGGAGGGCGAGGCGGAGTGAAGCTCCTCCTCGATACGCACGCCCTTCTCTGGTGGCTGAGCGATGACCCGCGGCTGGAGCAGCAGGCGCGCACGTTGATCGCCGATTCGCACACCAGCGTCCTGGCCAGCGCCGTCTCGCTCTGGGAGATCGTCGTCAAGGTTCGGATCGGGAAGCTCGATGCCGAGATCGATGCGATCGTTGGGGCGATCGGGCGACAAGGTTTCACGATCCTACCGATCGACCCAGCCCATCTCACGGCGCTGGCCGGCCTTCAGCGCCTGACGGATCACCGCGATCCGTTCGATCACCTGCTCATCGCGCAAGCGATCGCGGAAGGCGCGACGCTCCTGTCGGAGGATCGCAACATGCCGCGCTATCCGGTCACCCTCCTGACCTGCTCGGACGGGCCGGGCTGACGGGGCAGGTGCTTCGAGGCGCATCGATCGCGACAGGCCGTTCCGCCCGTCGCGATGCCGGAGCGGATCAGATATCCAACTCCGTCCCGTCCGCGAACGACGCCCGCTCGGTGATGAAGGCGAAGCGGGCCTCGGGCTTGTTGCCCATCAGGCGCTCCACCGTATCGCCGGTCGATTCCCGCGCCTCGTCGAGGATCGCAACGCGCAGGAGCGTGCGCTTCCTCGGGTCCATCGTCGTCTCCTTCAACTGCGCCGGCATCATCTCGCCGAGGCCCTTGAAGCGGCCGATCTCGACCTTGCCGTTCTTGAACACGGTCTTGATGATCCGCTCCTTGTCCGCGTCGTCGCGGGCATAGGCCGATTTCGCGCCCTGGCTGATCCGGTAGAGCGGCGGGATCGCGAGGTAGAGATGCCCCTTGTCGATCAGCTTGGGCATCTGCCGGTAGAAGAAGGTGATGAGGAGCGAGGCGATGTGGGCGCCGTCCACATCCGCGTCGGTCATGATGATGACCTTCTCGTAGCGCAGATCCCCCTCACGGAAATTCGCGCCGGTGCCGCAGCCGAGCGCCAGCGTCAGGTCCGAGATGAGCTGGTTGGCCCCGAGCTTGTCGCGGCTGGCGGACGCCACGTTCAGGATTTTCCCACGCAAGGGGAGAATGGCCTGAGTCGTGCGGTCCCGCGCCTGCTTGGCGGAGCCGCCGGCCGAGTCGCCCTCGACGATGAAGATCTCCGAGCGTTCCGTGCCGGCGGCCGAGCAATCGGCGAGCTTGCCGGGCAGGCGCAGCTTGCGGGTCGCGCTCTTGCGGGCGACCTCCTTCTCCTGGCGGCGGCGCAGACGCTCCTCCGCCCGGTCGATCACCCAGTCGAGCAGCTTGTTGGCCTGGGCGGGCGAGGCCGCGAGCCAGTGGTCGAAGGCATCGCGCACCGCCGTCTCGACGATGCGGGAAGCCTCGACCGTCGCGAGCTTGTCCTTGGTCTGGCCCTGGAATTCCGGCTCGCGGATGAAGACCGAGAGCATCGAGGCGCAGGTCGCCATCACGTCGTCGGTGGTCACCGCCGTCATGCGCTTGGCTTGGTTCACGCGCTCGGCGTGTTCGCGCAGGGCTCGCAGCAGCGCGACGCGCAGACCCGCCTCGTGGGTGCCGCCCTCCGGCGTCGGGATCGTGTTGCAGTAGGAATGCGAGACGCCGTCATCGGCCACCGTCCAGGCCACCGCCCATTCGAGCGAACCGTGCGAGCTGGGCTTCGTGATCTTCCCCGAGAAGATGGAATCGAGGACGAGCTCCTTCCCCTCGATGTCGCGAGCGAGATAGTCCGAGAGGCCGCCGGGAAAACGGTGCACCGCCTCAGCCGGAACATCTTCCAGCCCTTCGAGCAGGGCAGGGGCGCAGCGCCAGCGGATCTCGACGCCGCCGAACAGGTAGGCCTTGGAACGGGCCATCTTGAATAGGCGGCGCGGATCGAACTTGAGCGAGCCGAAGATCTGCGCGTCGGGGTGGAACCGCACCCGCGTGCCGCGCCGGTTCTGCACCCGCCCGATCGTCTCCAGGCTTCCCTGCGCATGGCCGCGGGAGAACGTCTGGCGATAGAGGGTCTGGTTGCGGGCGACCTCGACCTCGAGCACGTCCGAGAGCGCGTTGACCACCGAGATGCCGACGCCGTGCAGGCCGCCCGAGGTCTCGTAGACCTTCGAGTCGAATTTACCGCCCGCGTGCAGCGTGGTCATGATGACCTCGAGCGCCGACTTGCCGGGGAATTTCGGGTGGGGATCGACGGGAATGCCGCGACCGTTATCGGTGACGACGAGAGAGCCCGATTCCTCCAGTTCCACCTCGATGAAGCTGGCGTGGCCCGCGACCGCCTCGTCCATCGAGTTGTCGATCACCTCGGCGAAGAGGTGATGCAGCGCCCGCTCGTCGGTGCCGCCGATATACATGCCGGGCCGGCGCCGCACCGGCTCCAACCCCTCCAGCACCTCGATCGCCGAGGCGTCGTAGCCGGCCTCCGCCGTTTCCGGCACCGGAGATTGCGCCGGAGTCGGCGCCACGGGGGTGAGGCGGCGGCGGCGCTCGGCCTCCGCGGCGGGAGGCTTGGCACCGGGTCCGAACAGGTCGCGTGCCGGATCGCTCACGCGACGGCTCCTCGAATCGGGTCGGAGACGGGCTGCATGGCTCTTCATACCTTCGTTGTATCGGAACAAACAGGAAACAAAAAGCCTCCTGTCCGCTTCCGCCGGTCGCAGTACCACGATGGCCGGCCGTGTTCGAAGCCCGACCGTCCTGCCAAGCCCGGCGCAGTGTCATCTCAGTGATGCGGGCGGATGGTTAAGAGTGCCTCTCGAAGCCTGCGCCGGGCGGCAATCCTGCGGCCGAAACGAGGCAGCGAAACGTTAAGAGGGCGTGGCCCAGGATGGCAGTGGGAACAGAAGACGGTTTCCGGACGTTAACTCGCCAAGGTCAGCTTGACCGTAAGGGAGCCACGCCGATGACCCCCGCCGCCGCCCAAGCGCGTCACCTCTCCCTCATGCGCCTGGAACAGGCCGCAGGCCAAGCCTTTGGCTACACCGACGAGCCCGAGCCGACCGCATCCCGTTCGACGATGCTGCTCTCGTCATCGGGTTTTGCCATCGCCACCGTGGCGACGGCTCTGGCGGCCACCATCACCTACCTCGTCTGATCGGGCCGATATCCGTCACAACGATCACGCCGCCGCGGGCAGGGCGCAGAGGCGAATGTCTCGCGCCAGCGCATCGACCCGCGCCGGCTCCGAGTCCCAGGCGAACATGAAGCGGGACGCCCCGCCGATGAAGCCGTAGAACTGCCAGCCACGGGCGCGCAGCGCCTCTTGAACCGGGGCAGGCAGGTTCAGGAACACGCCGTTGGCCTCTACCGGTGCCGCGAGCGAGATTCCCGGCACGTCGGCAATCCCCCGCACGAGCCTGTGGGCGCACGCGTTAGCGTGTCGGGCGTTGTCGAGCCACACCCCGCTTTCCAGCATGCCGACCCAGGGGGCCGAGAGGTAGCGCATCTTCGAGGCGAGCTGGCCCGCCTGCTTGCAGCGATAGTCGAAATCCTCCGCGAGCCCGCGGTCGAAGAAGATCACGGCCTCGCCCACCGCCATGCCGTTCTTGGTGCCTCCGAAGCAGAGGACGTCAACGCCGGCCTTCCAGGTCAACTCGGCCGGGGAGGCGTCGAGCGAGGCGCAGGCATTGGCGAAGCGCGCGCCGTCCATGTGCAGGCGCAGGCCCGATGCGCGGCAGACGGCCGAGATCGCCGCAATCTCGTCAAGGGAGTAGACCCGCCCCGTCTCCGTCGCCTGGGTCAGCGTGACGGCTCGCGGTTTCGGGAAATGGATATCGCTGCGCTTGCCAGAGATCGTCCGCACGACCTCGGGGGTAAGCTTCCCGTCATCGGTGGCGGCGGTGAGCAGCTTCGAGCCATTGGAGAAGAATTCTGGCGCGCCGCATTCGTCGGTCTCGATATGCGCCGAGTCGGCGCAGATCACGCTGTGGTAGGATTGGCAGAGCGAGGCCAGCGCCAGCGAGTTGGCGGCCGTGCCGTTGAAAACGAAGAAGACCTCGCAATCGGTCTCGAACAGCCGCCGGAAACCGTCGGCGGCGGCCTGCGTCCAGGTATCGGCGCCGTAGGCGGGAGCGTGCCCGGCATTGGCCGCCTGCATCGCGGCGAGAGCCTCTGGGCAGATCCCGGCGTAGTTGTCGCTGGCGAATTGCTGCTCGGCCACGGCACGCTCCGGCTTCATATCGGCAAAAAACAAGGCCGGGCGGTGAGGGATCCGCCCGGCCTCATGACAGCTATGTCGATCCACCGGCCGGTTTTTGCACCCCTCCCGCCCGACGAGCAGAGATGCAGCCGCTGATGTCAGGCCGCGGCGAGCGACATCGACATCGATTCCTTCTTCATCAGCTCGCGGTAGAAACCGTCGAGATGGGTCAGCTTCTCCGGCGAGCCGTCCTGCACGATGCGCCCGCCCTCCAGCACGACAATCCGATCGAAGTCCTTCAGCGTCGAGAGCCGGTGGGCGATGGCGATCACCGTGCGGCCCTTCATCAGGTTGGCGAGCGCTGCACGGATCGCCTCCTCGGATTCCGCGTCGAGAGCCGATGTCGCCTCGTCGAGGAGCAGGATCGGCGAGTCCTTCAGGATGGCGCGGGCGATGGCGATGCGCTGGCGCTGGCCGCCGGAGAGCTTCACGCCACGGTCGCCGACGATGGTGTCGAAGCCTTCCGGCAGGGACTGGATGAAGTCGGTGCAGTGGGCCGCTTCCGCCGCCTTCCACACCTCCTCGTCGGTCGCGTCGGGCCGGCCGTAGCGGATGTTCTCGCGCAAGGACCGGTGGAACATCGACACGTCCTGCGGCACCACCGTGATCGCCTCGCGCAAGCTCTCCTGCGTGACGCGGTTGATGTCCTGACCGTTGATGAGGATGCGCCCGCCCTGCACCTCGTAGAAGCGCTGGATCAGTGAGAACAGGGTCGACTTGCCGCCACCCGACTTGCCGACCAGCCCCACCGTTTGCCCCGCCGGAATCAGCAGGTCGAAATCGGAGAAGACGGTGCGCCCGTCGGGATAGCTGAAGGCGACGTGGTCGAAATGCATCTCGGCGCCGGTCTGGCCGATGAGCTTCTCCGCCTCCGGATGATCGACCAGTTCGTGCGGCTGGAGCAGGGTGTGCAGCGCCTCCGACAGGCGGGCCGTGTGCTGGGTCGCGTCCACAAGCGCGACCGCGAGGTCGCGGGTGGCGGCGAGGATGCGGATGCCCAGCGTGCAGACGAGCACGACCTGACCGGTGGTGGCCTGACCGGCCTCCCACATCTTGATCGACCAGTAGAGTAGGCCGAGGATCGAGATCACGGTCAGGATGGCGTGGGTGATGCGCAGCTTCTCGAGGTAGAGGAGCGAGGAGCGGCGCGCCCGCATCTCGGAGCCGATGGTGCCGTCGAAGCGCACGAACTCGCGGTTGAACGCGGAGAAGGCGCGTACCAGCGGCATGTTGCCGACGAGATCGACCATCTCGCCATCGACGCTCGCGGCCTTGGCGGCGAAGTCGTGGTGCAGCGGCTTGCCGGCGGAGGCCATCTTGAACATCAGCAGCACGACCGCGGCGAAGATGCCAGCGAGCACGAGTGCCATCGTGAGGTTCACGGTGCCGATGTAGATGATCGAGAGCACGGCCGCGACGCAGGGCGGCATCACGTTGAACGTGAACATGTTCTCGACGGTGAAAATCGCGTTCGACGTCGCGGTGATGCGCGAGGCCAGCGTACCGGGCTGGCGGTCGGCGAAGAAGGACGGGGCATGGCCCGTCATATGGCGGAAGAGATCCCGGCGGATGTCGCCGGTCACGCCGACGAAGGTGAAAGCCCCAACCAGCGCCGCGACGCGCCAGAGCAGGTTGTCGGCGGCGATGAAGCCGATCAGCACCGCCAGAGCCGTCCAGACCTGCCCCGCGCTCGGTCCCTTGCCGAGGGCATCGACCACGCCCTTCAGCGCGTAATCGGTCGAGACCGAGAAGGACACTGCACCGAGCACCGAGAAGAGAATCACGAGATGCGGGACGATCCGGCGCCTGAGATAGCGCCCGACGAAGGCCCCCGGTCTGTTGGCGTATTGGCAGAGATCTTCCATCGCGATCGTCAGTCCCGATTCGATCAGACCCGCTGGGCGCCGATTGTGGCTGGAGGGCGCACAGGGCACCCGTTAACCGCAACGCGAAGCGTCGCCTTATGTTTCAAGCAAGCGCGGCTTTCCGCCGGGTACCTCGGCGAAGCTGAACCGCGCTTAAGCGGATGTGCGGCGAAAAAGTGATTCCAACCCCGTCGGCCGGCGCAGGTCAAGACGGGTCGTGCCCCTCGTCCCCGTTCCTGCGCCGGGTCTCCGGCATGATCAGGAGGACGAGGGCGAGGCCGGCGGCACCGACGATGGCGAGGCCCAGGAACGCGGTGCGGCTGCCGAGTTCGTCGGCCATGAAGCCGGCGAGCGCCGTGGAGAGGGCAGCGCCGATGCCCATGCCGGTCCCGACCGCCCCGAGTGCGGTGTTGAACCGGCCGGTGCCGCGGGTGACGTCGGAGACGATCAGCGGGACCATGACGCCGAGGACGGAGGCCGAGATGCCGTCGAAGACCTGGATCGCCACCATCCAGTACGGGTCGCTGACGAAGGCGAAGAGCAGGCCGCGGACGGGCAGGGCCGCAAAACCGATCACGAGAAGCGGCTTTCGCCCCCAGCTTTGGGCGAGGCGCCCGACGAAGGGGGCGGTGAGCGCGAGCACCGCCTGCGGAACCATGATGCAGGCGGCCACCAGGGCCGTGGCGGTCTCGCTGGCACGCAGGGTCATGACGCTGCCGACCAGTGGCAGCATCGCGGCGTTGGCCAGGAAGAACAGCACCATGCAGGCGGCAAAGCAGAGGAGCGCCCGGTTCTTCAGAAGCGCCGAGACGCCGCCGGCCTCCCGCGGTTCCGGCGCCTGGGCGGCGGGCCGGGGCCTGCCCGCTTCCACGGCGCGTCCCGACGGGATGAACGACAGCGACACCAGGGCCGGGATCACCAGCACGCCCGCGAGATAGAACACCGCGTTGTTCGAGAGGTAATAGCCGATGGCGCCCATGCCGGCGGCGCCCAGCGCGTTGCCGACCGCCGAGAAGCTTGCGTTGCGCCCCAGCCGCTCGCCGGCCCGTGCATGGCCGACGAGGCCGATGGAGATCGCGGCAATGGCAGGGGTCAGCACGCAGCTCGCCGCCGAGTGGATCGCCATAGCGAGCATCACGACGAGATAGGTCGGGAACGCGGCCAGCATCACGGCGCTCGCGCCGACCCAGAAGGCCGAGAAGCCGGCGGCGAAGCGCTTCGAGCGGGAGGCATCGACGAAGGCGCCGCCCGGCATCTGCCCGAGCAGGCTGACGAGGCTGCCCACGGTGAGCGCGAGACCGATATCCGACTGCGTCCACTTCTGCTGGGTGAAGTAGACAGCCAGGAAGGGCCCGAACCCCGTCTGCAGGTTGGCGATGAAGAACGTGAATGCGTCGAGGCCGTAGGTCGCCCGGCGCGACGGATCGGCGGGACCGGGCGTGCTCGGTCGGCTCGCGCGCCGCGCCGGACGGGAGCCGCCGCGCTCGCGAAGGTCGGTGCGATGGATGTCGCGCTCGCGCGCCGGATAGGCGCGCCGTTCCGTCACCGGGCTTGCCGTCATTTGTCCGGCGTCTTCTCCTGTGGCCGGTCCGGGGCCTTTTCGGACGGAGCGACAGGCTTCTCGGCGGCGGAGGCGTCACCTTCCGGCGAGACGGCGCCGGTGCTCGCGGCGCCCGGGCTGGCGGCCCCGAGCACGACGATCGGGTCGCCGGACTTGTATTCGGGCGAGACGCGGACCTGATTGCGGTTGAGCTGGAGCGTGAGGCGCCCGACCTTGCCCTCGGTGGTGAACTTCAGGACGCGCCAATCCACCGCGATCTTGCGAGAGCCGACTCCGAGAAAGCCGCCGAAATCGATCACCGCGGCGCGGGGACGTCCGTCGCGGTCGATGATGACGTCGATGATCCGGCCGAGATCGTCGCCGTTCATGGCGCGGACGCTCTTACCAAGCAGGCTCTCGTAATCCTGGGTGTCGAGCACCACTGCCGGGGTGCCGCCCCCCTGCGACGGTGTCACGGCACCGTTCGGCGTGGCCACGACGGGGGCGGCGGGCGCCGGTGTCGGTGCCGTCGTCGGCGCGACGGCCGGGGGCGTGGAGCCTGCTGGGGGAGGCGAGATCTCGCCGGGAGCGCCCGAGGAGCCGTCCGCGGCCATGGCCGCCGTGGCGAGGAGGGCGATCGCCGGTGTCACGATCGGCCGGATCAGTCTGAGCACCCGTACTACCTCTCGACAGTCTGAAAGATCCGCATGCCGGCCTCGACGAGCCGACGCCCCCCGGATGTAATGGGGCGGGCGGACGCATCGTCCATGCCCGGCAACCACGGCGAAGTTGTGGATGCGGCAGAAAAGCCGTCTAGATCGCCCCGCCGCAACTGGGCGGACACGCGCACCGGCCGTCTGGTTTTCGCCAAAACCCTGGCTTAGAGGGGTGCGGGAAATCTTAACGCTACCGCCCCTTGGCCGGGTCACCGGCTAGGCTCTTACACGAGCCGAGGGCCGGGGGCGGCCGTTACGAGGACAAGACTTCATGTTCGACCCGTCGAGACTCTGCGCCGCGGCCCTTCTTGCAGCGGCCCTGGGCGGCTGCCAGGCGCTCGGCGGCGGCGGCGGCGTGATGCCGGAAACCGATCTCGGTCCGCCGCCTTCCGCCCGCGGCACGCTGCCCGGCCGCCCCCTGCGCAGCGCCCAGACCGACGACGACGGTCGTCCGCTCGCCGCCGCCCCGACCCGCACTCTGGAGCTGCCGAAGAACATCCGCGGCGAAACCCGCACCGCCGATGACGGCCCGCGCCGCATCCGCAGGGAGGAGATCGACGGCGAGACCACGTCGCGGACGAGTTCCGGCGGCCTCTCGCCCCAGATGGGATCGGCCGGCAGCGTCGGCCTCGGCGGCAAGTTCTAAAAAGATCTCACGAAACGCACCATCGCCGCCCGGCCCCTCTGCGGGCGCGGCGGAACGACCGGCGTTTCGCGAGGTCCACTCAGGCGGTCGGCGCCTTGCGGCCGCCCCAGTGATCGTTGAGGCGCCCTCCGAAACGGGGATCGTCGAACGGATTTTCGCCGGGCCCCTGGGTCGGCGCGCCTTCGAGATCGGCGGGGTCGATATCGACGACGTATCCGCCGAGTTCGACCGAATAGGTCAGGGCGTTCCACGGCAGGGGATGGTGCGTTTCGCCGAAGCCGAGAAAGCCGCCGAAGGACAGGACGGCATACGCGACCTGTCCCGACACCTTGTCGACCATGAAATTGTGAACGCTGCCGAGGTGGCGCCCGGTGCTGTCATAGACCGGGGTGCCCTCGACCTTGTCCGAGGCGATCAAGCGGGGGGTCTCGTCGGTCGCGACCCCTTCGCCCGACGTCGGGTCCAGTTCCAGCGTTCCCAGCTTTCGAAGGGCCCGCTCTTCGGGCAGATCCGTCGGCATCCACGTCTCCAGCATGTTCCCGAAGGGCCCCCGGCAGGCCCGCGATCCGGGTGTGTAGCGTGAATGCGAGGTGGCCAGCACGGTTCCCGCCCGGGCGGGAGTCGGACGGCGGGATCACCGGAACCCCGCCGCGGTCGGCGCGAAAAAATCCCTCGGACAGTGGATTGGCCTGCGGAAAGGTCCGCTGATCTGTGGATGGACACCGCGGCGGCGCTGATCTCCACTTGGAACGGGCGCGGCACCGCTTAGTTGTTGCTCCTCAGTGCCCCGATGCCTCTCGGCCTCGTGTCACGAATCGCCGGTCCGCAGGACGGAGGGAAACCATGGCTACCAAGACGACGGAGAAGAAGGCGGCTGCGCCCAAGAGTGCCCCGAAGAAGGAGACCGCCACGAAGGCCGCCTCCGGCACCAAGCCCAACGCGCTTCAGCAGCCCCTGAAGCCGTCTCCCGAACTCGCCGCCATTGTCGGCGACAATCCCCTGCCGCGCGGCGAAGTCGTCAGCAAGGTGTGGGAGCACATCAAAAAGCACAATCTCCAGAACCCGGAGAACAAGCGCGAGATTCTCGCCGACGAGAAGCTCAAAAAGATCTTCGGCAAGGACAAGTGCTCGATGTTCGAGATGAACAAGCACCTCGCCGCACACCTGAAGTCCTGATTTGAAGGAACCGTTCGCGGGCCGTCCCTCGGAGTACGGCGCCGGTCAGTCCGGCCCGTACGTCCGGTGGGCTCGGGAGCGGTGAGCTTCAGGCGATGCCGCGCAGCACGCCGCCATCGACCCGCAGGGCCGCCCCCGTGGTGGCGCTCGCGGCGGGCGTGCACAGATAGGCGACCATGTTCGCCACCTCCTCCGGCTGCGCGAGGCGCTTCAGGAGCGAGGTCGGGCGGTTCTCAGCGATGAAGGCGCGGCCTTTGGCCTCCAGATCGCCGTCGCCCCCTCCCATCGATTCGAGAAAATCCGCGACGCCCTCGGTCATGGTCGGGCCGGGAAGTACGCTGTTGACGGTGACGCCGCTGCCGCCCACCGTCTCGGCAAGACCGCGGGAGACAGCGAGCTGCGCCGTCTTCGTCACGCCGTAATGGACCATCTCGGGCGGGATGTTGACGCCCGACTCGCTGGCGATGAAGACGATCCGTCCCCAGCCGCGCTCGACCATGCCGGGCCCGTAGGCCCGCGCGAGGCGGATGCCGCTCATCACGTTCACCTCGAAGAAGCGGCGCCACTCGGCATCGGCGATTTCGAAGAACGGCTTCGGCTCGAAGATGCCGGCATTGTTGACCAGGATGTCGACCCGCGGCAGGGCGGCG
Source organism: Methylorubrum extorquens (assembly GCF_024169925.1). Taxonomy (NCBI): domain Bacteria; kingdom Pseudomonadati; phylum Pseudomonadota; class Alphaproteobacteria; order Hyphomicrobiales; family Methylobacteriaceae; genus Methylorubrum; species Methylorubrum extorquens. The sequence goes on along the minus strand of NZ_JALJXF010000001.1, from coordinate 2,829,433 downwards.
AGGAGTTCGCCCGTCCCCTCCTCGGTGCCCACATCGCCGATGCCGGCGATGAATTCGCCTTCGGGCACCTCGCCGCGCAGACGCGTGATGGCCGCCTCCACCCGCTCGCCGGTGCGGCCGTTGACGGCGACATAGGCGCCGAGCCGGGCCAGTTCGCGGGCCACCGCGTAGCCGATGCCGCCGGTGGAGCCGGTGACGAGGGCGCTGCGCCCCTTCAGGTCGATGTCCATCCTCCGCCTCCGTTGGCCGTGATCGTCCCTGTCGTGACGTCAACGCACGAGCCGGAGCTTGGTGCTGAACGGAGATGCGGGATCAAGGCCCCGTCCGCCGCAGGCCGCTCGCCAGGGCGCCTGCCAGCGCCAGGGTGACGGCGCACCACAGGGTGACGGCGAAGGCGCCCGCCGGACCACCGGGGACGAGGCCGAACAGCACGGCGACCAGTGCCGCGCCGAGGGACTGGCCGACGAGCCGGGCGCTCGCCTGCATGCCGCTGGCGCCACCGCTGCGCTCCCGCGGTGCGCTGGTGATGATGACCTTGTTGTTGGGCGACTGGAACAGCCCGAAACCGATCCCCGACAGCGTCAGCCGCCAGACGATGTCGAAGGTCGTCGGCGCCTCCGGCAGAAGCGCCAGCGCCGCCATCCCGGCGGCGAGCAGGACGAGGCCGAGGCTTCCGAGCAGTCCCGGCGGGAAGCGGTCGGCGAGCCGGCCGGCAAAGGGCGACATCGCCGCGATGGCGAGCGGCCACGGCGTCATCAGGAAGCCGGTTCGAGTCTCCGAGAAGCCGAGGGCGTCGTGGAAGTAGAAGGGCAGGGCGACGTAGGCGACCATCTGCGCCGCGAAGGAGCAGACCGAGGCCACCATCGACAGGGCGAAGGCCGGAATCCGTAGGAGGTCGAGCGGCAGCAGCGGCTCCGCGAGCCGGATCTGGCTGCGCACGAAGACGATGCCGACCACGACCGCGGCGGCGATTGCGGCCACGGCGAGCCCGCGGGTCTCCGGATCGGCCAGAGCATCGAGACCGACGATCAGCAGCCCGACGGTGAGGGCGTTGAGACTCGCGCTCCATAGGTCGAAGCGCCGGGCGGAGCGGGGGGTTCGCGGCAGCGTGCGCGCTCCGACCGCCAGCGCGACGAGCCCGACCGGCAGGTTGACGAGAAACAGCCAGGGCCAGGCCGCGACCGAGAGGATCGCGGCGGCAACCGTCGGCCCGGCGGCGGAGGCCACCGCCACGATGAGCGCGACGTTGCCGACGCCGCGCCCGATCAGCCGGGTCGGATAGATGAACCGCACCAGAGCGATGTTGACGCTCATGATCCCGGCCGCGCCCAGCCCTTGGGCGACCCGCGCAGCGGTGAGGCTTGCAAGGTTCGGCGAGACCGCGCAGGCGAGCGAGGCGACGGTGAAGACGGCAAGACCGCCAAGATAAACCCGGCGGTAGCCCCAGATCTCGCCGAGCGTGGCGAGCGGCAGCAAGGCGGCAGTGACCGCGATCTGGTAGGCACTGACGACGAAGATTGCCTCGGAGGCCGGCACATCGAGGTCCCGCGCGATCACCGGCAGGGCGACGTTGACGATCGCTCCGTCGAGCACCGCCATGGAAATGGCGAGCGCCATGGCGCAGAGCGCCAGGAGCCGCTCCCTCGGCGGAAGGCCGTCGCCGGCCCTATCTCCGGCCTTCGGCGCCGTCACCGTCGATCATCCGGTGCTTGCAGGCGGGCGATCCGCCCTATCTGTCTCTCACCGGAGGCTGCGCCGTTCGCGCGCCCCCGGAAACCGCGCCAGAGCCGATGCGCGCGTTTTGTGTCTGCATCGTCCGGTTTCGAAAGCCGGCGACCACCTTTCGGGACGATGCTCGAGCCGGAGACGAAGTGTCCATGCGTGCCCACCCGATCCTCGCACCTTGCCTCGCGTTATGTCTCGCGCTGACGCCGTTGCTGGCGCCCGCAGCCCATGCCGAGGAGCCGTCGCCGCTTGGCATCGGCCTCGAAGGCTTCGCCTATCCGTTTCCGGTGCGCTTCCTGCCGCTGAGCCGCGACGGCGACGCGCAGCGCCTCGCCTACATGGATGTGCCGGCCGCCGACAACGCCAACGGACGCACGGTGCTGCTGCTCCACGGGCGCAACTTCCCGTCGAGCTACTGGGAACCGGTGATCCGCAACCTGTCGAATGCCGGTTACCGCGTCGTGGTCCCCGATCAGCTCGGCTTCGGCAAGTCCTCCAAACCGGTCGGCGCCTTCACTTTCGACCGGATGGCCGCCGACACCCTGGCGCTCGCCGACAGCCTGAAGATCCAGCGGTTCGACATCGTGGCGCATTCCATGGGCGGCATGCTCGCGGTGCGGATGGCCCGCAATTATCCGCAGCGGGTCAACAGCCTCGTGCTGGAAGCGCCGATCGGCCTGGAGGATTATCGCTTCACCGTCCCGCCGGTCTCCGACGAGACCCTGATGGCCCGCGAGGCCGACCTGACGGCGGAGACCTACCGCAAGCAGCTGATGACGAGCTACGCGCTGTCGCTTCCCGCCTCGGCCATCGAGCCGTTCGTGTCGATCCGCGAACGGGTGAAGGGTTCGGGCGAGTATCCCCGCTGGCTCAAGTCGTTCGTGAACTCCTACCAGATGATCTGGGGCCAGCCGGTCGTCCACGAGATCCCGCTCGTGAAGGCGCCGACCCTGTTCATCATGGGCGCGAACGACCACAACGCCCCCGGCAAGGGCTTCGCGCCGACGGAGGTGCGCTCCAGCATGGGCGACAACACGGGCCACGCCCGCGCGCTCGCCGGCCGGATGCCGAACGGAAAAGCCGAGGTCCTCAACAATGTCGGCCACCTCGTCCACATGGAGGCGACCGACATGTTCAACACGCTGACGCTGGAATTCCTCAACACGCACTGATCGCTCGACCGTTCGCGACCCATCGCCCGCCGGGGCGTCCCCCCCGGACGGCGACGTGGCAGCAAATCCGGAGTTTCAAATATGGATGTCGGTTTCATCGGGCTCGGCCGCATGGGCCGGGTCATGGCGGCACGGCTCGTCGCGGCGGGCCACCGGGTGCGGGTGTGGAACCGTTCGCCGGACGCGGCGAGGGCGATCGAGGGCGCCGAGCCCGTGGGAAGCGCCGCGGAGGCCTTCGCGGGCGACGCGGCGATCACCATGCTCGCCGACGACGCGGCCCTGCGCGCCGTCACCATCGAGGGCGGGCTGCTCGATTCCGGGCAGCGGCCCGGCATCCATGTCGGAATGTCCACGATCTCGGTGGCGCTCGCCAGGGAACTGGCGGCGGTCCACGGACGCGCGGGCGTGGCTTACGTTTCCGCACCGGTCTTCGGCCGGCCGGACGCGGCGGAGAAGGGGGCGCTGAACATCATCGCCGCAGGGGATGATGCGGCGATCGGGCGGGTGCAGCCGCTTTTCGACGCCATGGGCAGCAAGACCTGGCGCTTCGGCACGGAGCCGGAGAAGGCCAATGCCGTCAAGCTCGCCGGCAACTTCATGCTGGTCTCGGCCATCGAGGCGATGGGCGAGGCGGCCGCGTTCGCGGAGGGGCACGGCATCGCCGGGGCCGACGTGCTGGAGATGCTCACGAGTACGCTGTTCGCCTCGCCGGTCTACAAGAATTACGGCGCGATGATCATGGAGGGGCGCTACGAGCCGCCGGGCTTCACCATGCGGCTCGGCCTCAAGGATGTCCGCCTCGCTTTGGCTGCGGGCGAGGCGGTCAACGTGCCGATGCCGTTCGCCAGCGTGCTGCGCGACAACCTCCTCGACGCCATCGCCCACGGCGACGGCGACAAGGATTTTGCCGGACTCGCCACGGTGGCCGCCCGGCGCAGCGGGCGGTCGTGACTCTCACGAGAGACCCGCCGCGGTGGGTCTCGCGTGAGGCACTGTCGGCTTCAGCGCTTGGTGTTCGTCGCGGTCTGGCCGAACATCACGCGCTTGGCGTCCTCGCTCATCGGCTGACCGTGGTTCGGGTTGACCTCGGCCGCGCGGGCATAGGCGGCCTTGGTGGCGGGTCGCTCCCTGATCGCCTCGAACCAGCGCTTCAGATGGGGGTGGTCGTCGAGGCGCTGGCCCTGCTTCTCCCACGGCACGATCCAGGGGTAGGCCGCCATGTCGGCGATGGTGTAATCGGCGCCCGCAACGAATTCGCGGTCGGCGAGCCGCCGGTCGAGAACGCCGTAGAGCCGGTTCGTCTCCTTGACGTAGCGGTCGATGGCGTAGGGGATCTTCTCCGGCGCGTATTGCGAGAAGTGGTGATTCTGGCCGAGCATCGGCCCGAGGCCGCCCATCTGCCAGAACAGCCATTGCAGGGTCTCCGCCCGGCCGCGCAGGTCGGCGGGGAGGAAGCGTCCGGTCTTTTCCGCGAGATAGAGCAGGATCGCGCCCGACTCGAACAGCGAGACCGGCGCACCGCCCTCGGCCGGCTCGTGATCGACGATGGCCGGCATGCGGTTGTTCGGGGCGATCTTCAGGAAGGCCGGCTCGAACTGCGCGCCGTTGCCGATGTCCGCCGGGTGGATCGTGTAGGGGAGGCCGGCCTCCTCCAGGAACATCGTCACCTTGTGGCCGTTCGGGGTCGGCCAGTAATGCAAGTCGATCATCGCGACACCTTGTCTCCGCGCCCGCGAGAGCAGGGGCTCCGGACTGCGGCGAAGTGGGAATGTCGGGGGATCCGATCAAGCCGCGGCCGATCCCTCGCGTTGTGCCGATCGGCTGAGGACGTCCTTTACCTTTTCCGTGCTGAGCTGCCGGCACGCGGGGAGGGCGGTTCATGGTCTCGGCAATCTCGACGAGTTCGGCGGGCCTGAGCGCGGCCATGCAACGCTTCGATGGGGCAGCATCGCGCATCGCCTCACCGCAATCCGCCGCCGAGCCGGTCACGGCCGTCACGGAGCTGGCTTCGGCCTCGCTTGGTGTTTCCATCAACACCGCCGTGCTGAAATCCTCGATCGAGAGCGAGAAACGCGTCCTCGACATTCTGGTGTGACGAGCGGCGCCTTGCCGGCCGGGGGCCGAGGGGGTATCTCCCTCACAGCGTCGGGGTGTAGCGCAGTCTGGTAGCGCATCTGCTTTGGGAGCAGAGGGTCGTAGGTTCGAATCCTATCGCCCCGACCATACCTTCCCCGGAGACGTCGCCGTCCGATGCCGAGCGCCCGCATCTACCGTCCCGCCAAGGATCCCACGCAGTCCGGGCTCGCCCGCACCAAGCAGTGGGTGCTGGAGTTCGACCAGACCGAACCGCGCGAGACCGACCCGCTGATGGGCTGGACCGGCTCCGCCGACATGCTGCAGCAGGTGCGGCTCGAATTCGACACCTCGGACGAGGCGGTGGCCTACGCCAAGGCTTCGGGCATCGCCTATCGCGTCGAGGAGACGCCGCCGCCGATCGCGCGCAAGGGCCTCTCCTACTCCGACAACTTCAAGTTCAACCGCACGGCACCCTGGACGCACTGAGCGCCGCTCACGATACGCCCGCCGCAGCGGGCGTTTCGCGAGGCATTCTGAACCCCGTATTCAGCGTCCCTTCCGCTCCGCCCAGGCGCGGTAGGGGTTCGGTTCGTCGGCGAGCGGGTGATGGCGCACCTGCATCGGCTGCTCTTCCAGCGGCCGGCACAACTCGGCATAGATCCCGGCACTGAGCATGCCCTCAGCTTCCGCCTCCTCGGCGGTGAAGGCAAAGTAACCCTGCTTGACCCCAGCCAGGCGCATCGCCGCATGGCACATCGGGCAGGGCCGCCCGCTGGCGTAGACGATGCAATCGTCGAGCTTGGGCCGGCCGAGCCGCTGGCTCGCCTCCCGCAGGGCCACCATCTCGGCATGATCGGTCGGATCGTTGGTGCGGTGGATGCGGTTGGCCACGCGTGCCACGACCTCGCCCTCCCGCACGATCACCGCACCATAGGGGCGGCCACCCTCGGCGACGTTGGCGAGCGCGAGTCTGGTCGCCTCGCGCAGATAGCTCTCGTGATCCGGCATTCGTTTCCTTCCTTCAGAACGCGTAGCGCACCCGGCAATAGGGCATCCGCTCGGCGAGCAGCGCCTTGAACCGGGCGAGCCACTTTCCCTTCCAGCCGGTCCGGTAGCGCAGATTTTCGCCGCCGCCCTCCGAGCGCTTGGCCTCCTGGATGTCCGGCCGCCAGAGCAGATCCTCGGCCTTGGGGTGCCAGCCGAGATTGACCGCGTGCAGCCCGGCATTGTGCGTCAGCATGATGATCTCGCAGGCGAGCTGGCCCTTGGCCGCGTCCGAGATCATCCCGTCGATCTCGTCGAACAGGGCCGCCCAATCCGCCTCCCAGCCCTCGTAGAGGATCACGGGCGAGAAATTGACGTGGACCTCGTAGCCGGCCCGCAGAAAGTCGTCGATCGCGGCGATCCGCTCGGGGATCGGGGCGGTGCGCACATCGACGACCCGCGCGATCCGCGCCGGCATCAGCGAGAAGCGGATGCGGGTGCGGCCTCGCGGATCGTAGGCGAGGAGATCGCGGTTCACGGCCTTCGTCGCGAACGAGCCCTTGGCGTTGGGAATTGCGCGGAATTGCGCGACGAGATCGCGGACGTTGTCGCAGATCATCGCGTCGGCCGAGAGGTCGCCGTTCTCGCCGAGATCGTAGACCCAGGCCTCTGGGTCGATCTGATCGGGCTTCGGCAGCGGGCCTTGCTTGGCTGCATGTCGGGTGATCGCCGCGCAGACCGCATCGACGTTCACGAACAGCGAGATCGGGTTAGAAAACCCCTTGCGGCGCGGCACGTAGCAGTAGGCGCAGGCCATCGCGCAGCCGTTCGAGGTCGAGGGCGCGATGAAGTGGGCGGAACGGCCGTTGGGCCGCATCGCGAGCCCCTTCTTGACGCCGAGCACCAGCGTCGATCGCTTGATCCGCACCCAGTCCTCGACCGAGCCGGCATTGCCGTGCAGTTCCGGGATGTTCCAGTGTGACGGGACCTCGATCCGCTCTGCGTTCGGATAGCGGGCCAGGATCTCACGCCCGCGCGGATAGTCGGCGACCGCCGGCTCGTGGAAGATGCGGTCGATGTCGATGAGGTCGCGCGGGGCCATGGCCTGAATCTAGGGCGAGAGCGGCCTTCCGGCGGGGCCTGCGGCGACAGGCCGTCGTGTCATCCCAAATTCGGTTGATCCCTTCGGGATGGCGAATTTCAGCTTCGGCGGGATCCCACCTCAGTCGCCGCGCGGACTTGCTGATCCGGTCCCCGCTTGGATCGAGCGGATAACCGAATCAGAGCCGCGCCAGCAGCTCCGCCTTCTTGGCGGAGAACTCCCCTTCGGTCAGCACGCCTTTCTTGTGCAGATCGGCCAGCCGTTCGAGGATCGAGAGGATGTCGGCCGGGCCTGCACCCGTGGGGGCACCGGAGGGGGCGGCGTTCGGCCGGCTGGCGGCCGGCACCGACGGAACCGGGCTGGCCACGGGGGCGACCGATGACGACGCGAACGCGGCAGCGCTCGCATCCGCCGACGGTCTGGGCGCCGACGGCGCCGCCGCCGCATCCCGCTCGACCGGCGTCAGATCTTCCAGCATGAAGCTCCCCTGCGGCCCGCTGAAACGCAGCGAGGAGGTGCCGCCCTGCTGCTGGCTCGCTCCGGTCACGAGGCGGTCCCCGGTGTCGTAGAGGGTGAGCCGCCCGTCGGTCTCGATGGCGAGGCGCCGCCGCTCGGGGAAGAAGGCGTACCGCGTCGCGTTCTGTGCGCCCGCGCTCGACGGCAGCCCCAGTTCGTCCGGCCACCAATTGCCCGAAGCCGCTTCCTCGCGGAAGCCGGAGAGCGGCAGGGCTGCGGCGAGTTCGGTGCACAGGGCATCGACCTGCGCCTTCAGGGCATGGTCGTTCATGCGCCCGACCATCACCATGCCGCCACGCGACCACTGGCCGAAGCCGCCGAGATCGGGGTGATCGAACTGGGCCATGTTGCCCTGTCCCGCCTGGAGCGCGCGCAGCAGATGGCGTACCGCCTCCAGGCTGACGCCGTGCCGCTCAGCCAGCGCTTGAAGCCCGGCGGGCCGATGCTCGGGGTCTTCGATCATGGGCGATGGTCCCCCCTCGAACCTGTCCGTGTCGATCGATGAGGGGTCTTGCAACGCGAGCCCCCACCGTGAGTTTCGTCCAAGGCCTACCACATCCGCAGCGGCGCGCAGCGGATCGGGAAAAATTTGCTGCGTCGCGTCAGACGACACGGAGCTTCGCCGTTCCGTGCACGTTCAGAGTCCGGCTGGACCCGCGGGGACCGCCATAAGTGAGAATGGGACGATCGATGGCCGATACCGACAGGACTGCGACGCCGAGGCCGCGCACATCGCGCACGCGTATCCGCGAAGGCTCGCCGCATCCCCGCGGTGCGACCTGGGATGGCCGCGGCGTGAACTTCGCGCTGTTCTCGGCCCATGCCACGAAGGTCGAGCTGTGCCTGTTCGACGATGCCGGCGAGAACGAGATCGAGCGCATTGAGCTGCCCGAGTACACCGACGAGGTCTGGCACGGCTATCTGCCGGATGCGCGGCCCGGAACGATCTACGGCTACCGCGTCCACGGCCCCTACGAGCCCGAGGCCGGCCACCGCTTCAACCCGAACAAGCTCCTCATCGACCCCTATGCCAAGGGTCTGGTCGGCACGATCCAGTGGAACCCGGCCCTGTTCGGCTACAAGATGGAGACGGGCGACGACCTCACCTTCGATGAGCGCGATTCGGCCCCCTACACCCGCCGCTCCCGTGTGATCGACCCGGCCTTCACCTGGGGCCGGGACGTGAAGCCCCGCGTGCCGTGGGAGCGCACGATCATCTACGAGACCCACGTCAAGGGCTTCACCAAGCTGCACCCGGCCGTGCCCGAGAAGCTGCGCGGCACCTATGCCGGCCTCGGCAACCCGGCGGTGCTCGACTACATCAAGAGCCTGGGCATCACCTCGGTCGAGCTGCTGCCGGTGCATTCCTTCGTGCAGGACGACTACCTGCAGCAGAAGGACCTCATCAATTACTGGGGCTACAACACCATCTCGTTCTTCACCCCCGCCCGGCGCTATGCGGCCGTGCCGGATTTTGCCTTCTCCGAGTTCAAGGAGATGGTGGCGCGCATGCACGGCGCCGGCCTCGAGGTGATCCTCGACGTAGTCTACAACCACACGGCCGAGGGCAACGAGAAGGGCCCGACCCTGTCGTTCAAGGGCGTCGACAACGCCTCCTACTACCGGCTGCTGCCGAACCAGCCGCGCTACTACATCAACGACACCGGCACCGGGAACACCTTCAACCTCTCGCATCCCCGCGTGCTGCAGCTCGTCACGGACTCGCTCCGTTATTGGGCGACCGAGATGCGGGTCGATGGCTTCCGCTTCGATCTGGCGACGATTCTCGGCCGCGAACCCTACGGCTTCGACGAAGGCGGCGGCTTCCTCGACACCTGCCGCCAGGATCCGGTGCTCAACGACGTCAAGCTCATCGCCGAGCCGTGGGATTGCGGCCCCGGCGGCTATCAGGTCGGCGGCTTCCCGCCGGGCTGGGCCGAGTGGAACGACCGGTTCCGCGACGACGTGCGCGGCTATTGGAAGGGCGATGCCGGGCTGCTGCCGGGGCTCGCCTCGCGCATCACCGCCTCGGCCGACAAGTTCAACAAGCGCGGGCGCCGGCCCTGGGCTTCGGTGAACTTCATCACAGCCCATGACGGCTTCACGCTGAACGATACGGTCTCGTACAACGAGAAGCACAACGAGGCGAACGAGGAGGGCAACCGCGACGGGCACGGCCACAACCTCTCCTACAATTACGGTGTCGAGGGCCCGACCGACGATCCCGAGATCCGCTCGGTGCGCCTGCGCCAGATGCGCAACATGCTGGCCACCCTGTTCCTGTCGAAGGGCACGCCGATGCTGCTCGCCGGCGACGAGTTCGCCCGCACGCAGAAGGGCAACAACAACGCCTATTGCCAGGACAACGAGGTGAGCTGGGTCGATTGGGGCGCCATCGGCGAGGAGGAGCGGGATCTGGCCGAGTTCACGCAGCGCCTGATTCTGCTGCGCAACGCCCTGCCGATGCTGTCGCGCGGTCGCTTCGTCACGGGCGCCTATGACGAGGAGTTCGGCGTCAAGGACGTGACTTGGCTCACGCCGACCGGCACCGAGATGAGCCCGGAGAACTGGAACGACGGCAACTCGCGGACGCTGGCCGTGCTGCTCGACGGGCGCGCCCAGGCGAGCGGCATCCACAAGCGCGGCGGCGATGCCACGCTGCTCTTGTTCTACAACGCCTATCACGACGTGGTGGACTTTACCTTCCCCGAGGCGCCGGGCGGCACCTCTTGGACGCGGCTGCTCGATACCAACCTGCCCGACAGCCAGGAGGTGGAAAGCTTCGCGGTCGGCGAGAGCTACTCGGTCACGGGCCGCTCGATGCTGATGTTCGTCCTCAAACCCGTCGAGAACGAGGACGAGGAGCACAGCGACATGGAGCGCTCCTACCAGTACGTGATGCAGGCCTTCGAGCGGGCGAATGTCGAGAGCGTGAGCTTCGGCATCGACGAGGAGGCCTGACGGTGCGGGCGAGGGGCCGCTCGCCACAAGCGGCCCCTGCCGATTTCGATGGGCTCCGGAGCCTCTGCGCTCCGGAGCCTCTTTCCTTCCCGCAGCCTTATCTTACGCTCTGCCTCGCGGATGCGCCGGCCGTGCCGGCAGCCTCCCGAGACTTGTCACGCCGCGGGTTTGCATGACCGACAACATCCCCGAAAAACGACCCCACGGCGCCCATCCCAGTGTCGAGGCAGGTCCGGAAGGCCGCGAATTCGAGTCCGGCAGCGGCATCTTCTTCGCCGCCGTCGCAATGACGCGCATGCCGATGGTGGTGGTCGATCCGAACCGGGACGACCACCCGATCGTGTTCGTCAACCAAGCCTTCCTCGAAATGACCGGCTACGCGCGGGACGAGGTGATCGGCCGCAACTGCCGCTTCCTCCAAGGCCCCGAGACCGATCCGGCGACGCGGGCGCAGGTGCGCGAGGCCGTCGCGGCGCGGCGCGACATGGCCACCGAGATCCTCAACTACCGCAAGGATGGCTCGAGCTTCTGGAACGCGCTGTTCGTGAGCCCGGTTTACAACGCCGCCGGGGACCTCCTGTACTTCTTCGGCTCGCAGCTCGACATCACCCGCCGCCGGATGGCGGAGGAATCGCTGCATCAAGCCCAGAAGATGGAGGCGATCGGCCAGCTCACCGGCGGCATCGCCCACGACTTCAACAACCTGCTCCAGGTGATCCTGGGCTACGCCGATTCGCTGGCGACCAACCTGGATCGGCAGGACGCCGACAGGGGCCGCATGGGGCGCGCGGTCGGCAATATCCGCGAGGCGGCCGAGCGGGCCTCGACCCTGACGCAGCAACTGCTCGCCTTTGCCCGCAAGCAGCGCCTCGACGGCCGCACCCTCAACCTCAACGACCTCGTCGCCGAGATGAAGGAGCTGGCCGGGCGCACGCTCGGCGACGCGGTGACGATCGAGACCGATCTCGCCCTCGACCTCTGGCCGTGCCGGATCGACCGGACTCAAGCCGAGGTCGCCCTGCTCAACGTGCTCATCAACGCCCGCGACGCGATGCCGGAGGGCGGGCGCGTCACCATCACGACCCGCAATGCGGAATCCGGCCGGCCGGACGGTTCGGGCCGGCTCGTGAGCGTCGCGGTGACCGATACGGGCGCCGGCATCCCCTCGGACATGCTGGCACGGGTGATGGACCCGTTCTTCACCACCAAGGAGGAGGGGAAAGGCACGGGGCTCGGCCTTTCGATGGTCTACGGTTTCGCCAAACAATCCGGCGGCTTCGCGCAGATCGAGTCGGTGATGGGGGAGGGGACGACCGTGCGTCTCGCGTTCCCGGCGAGCGACGAGGCCAGTGCGCCGGAGAGCACGGCACCGGCGGCCGTTGTCGAGGAGCGGCCGGGCACGGAAACGATCCTGATCGTGGACGACCGCGCCGACGTCGCCGAACTCGCCCGGGCGATCCTGCGCGATTACGGCTACGGCACGCTGATGGCCCGCCACGGCCGCGAGGCCCTAGAGATCCTGAACGACCACCCGGAGATCGACCTGCTGTTCTCCGACCTGATCATGCCCGGCGGCATGGACGGCCTGACGCTCGCCCGCGAGGCGCGCCGCCGCCACCCCGATCTGAAAATCCTGCTCACCACCGGCTATGCCGAAGCCAGCCTGGAGCGAACCGGGATCGAGCGTCCGGAGTTCGACATCCTGAACAAGCCGTACCGCCGGGCCGAGCTGATCCGGAGAGTGCGGGCGGCCATCGACGCGCCGGGCCAGAGCTGACCGGCGCGGGCAGATCGGGAGAGCACCATGGCTCAGGGCGACAAGTCGAAATACACCGACAAACAAGTCCGCAAGGCGGAGCACATCGCCGAATCCTACGAGTCCCGCGGCGTGCCGGAAAAGGAAGCGGAAGCCCGCGCCTGGGCGACCGTCAACAAGGACGACGGCGGCGGCAAGAAGCCCGGCGGCTTGGGCCGCGGCAAGGCGACCGACCATCCCGCCGCGCACAAGGGCGGCCGCAGCGGCGGCACCGCCTCGGCTTCGCGCACGAAGGAGCAGCGCTCCGCCTCGGCCAAGAAGGCAGCCGAGACGCGCAAGCGGAATGCGGCGAAGAAGGCCGGCTGAGATTTCTCAACCCTCCCCCCTCGGTGGGGGGAGGGCGGTGAGGCTGGGGCCTCAGACGGCCATCGCCGTCTTCAGGTTCTCGTCGACCTTGTCGAGGAAGCCGTCGGTGGTGAGCCACTTCTGGTCCGGGCCGACGAGGAGGGCGAGATCCTTCGTCATGTGACCGGCCTCGACCGTATCGACGCAGACCTTCTCAAGGGTCGCGGCGAACTTTGCGAGATCGCCGTTGTCATCGAGCTTGGCCCGGTGCGACAGGCCGCGGGTCCAGGCGAAGATCGAGGCGATCGAGTTGGTCGAGGTCGCCTTGCCCTTCTGGTGCTCGCGGTAGTGGCGCGTCACGGTGCCGTGGGCGGCCTCTGCCTCGACGGTCTGGCCGTCCGGCGTCATCAGCACCGAGGTCATCAGGCCGAGCGAGCCGAAGCCCTGCGCCGCCGTGTCCGACTGCACGTCGCCGTCGTAGTTCTTGCAGGCCCAGACGTAGCCACCCGACCACTTCAGGCACGAGGCCACCATGTCGTCGATCAGGCGGTGCTCGTAGACGAGGCCGAGCGACTGGAACTTCGACTTGAACTCCTCGTCGAACACCTTTTGGAACAGATCCTTGAAGCGGCCGTCATAGACCTTGAGGATGGTGTTCTTGGTGGACAGGTAGACCGGGTATTTGCGGGCCAAGCCATAGTTGAACGAGGCCCGGGCGAAATCGATGATCGACTGGTCGAGGTTGTACATCGACATCGCGACGCCGGCGTCGGGGAACTTGAACACTTCCTTCTCGATGACGGTGCCGTCGTCACCCTCGAACTTGATCGTCAGGCGGCCCTTACCCGGCACCTTGAAGTCGGTGGCGCGGTACTGGTCGCCGTAGGCGTGGCGGCCGATGACGAAGGGCTGGGTCCAGCCGGGCACGAGGCGCGGGACGTTGGAGCAGATGATCGGCTCGCGGAAGATGACGCCGCCGAGGATGTTGCGGATCGTGCCGTTGGGCGAACGCCACATCTCCTTGAGCTTGAACTCTTCAACGCGGGCCTCGTCCGGCGTGATCGTGGCGCATTTCACGCCCACGCCGTGGCGCTTGATCGCCTCGGCCGCATCGACCGTCACCTGATCGTTCGTCGCGTCGCGGTGCTCGACGCCGAGATCGTAATAGTCGAGATCGAGATCGAGGTAGGGGTGGATGAGCTTGTTCTTGATCTCCGCCCAGATGATCCGGGTCATCTCGTCGCCGTCGAGCTCGACGACCGGATTGGCCACCTTGATCTTCGCCATGTCGGTCCCTCAGTTGCCCGGTGCCGCGCGCCCGGCCGGCTGCCCTTCGCGCGTCTCTCCGGAACCCTGTCGCCGCCCCTATAACGCAGCGCAGCAAGGCGACAAAGCCGGGCTCGAAGTGCCGGTTTCGGATGCGCGAAACTGTTACCCGCCCCTGCGGAACGGCAGCAGGCCGCGCAGGCGAAATCCGAGCCAGATCAGGATGGCGAGGGCGATCAGGTTCAGCGCGAGGGTGAAATCCTCCCGCGGAGCCAGCGAGAGGGCGTAGCCGCCCTTGCGCGCTGCATCGAACTGCCACCCGAGCACGAGCCCGCCCTCGGCAGGCGCGCGAAGAAAGACGTCGGCGAGCAGCCAGCCGCTCGCCGAGATACGGACGGTGAGCCCTGCGCTCACGAACCAGATCACCTGAGCGAGCTGCACCGGTACGGAGAGGGTGTAGCCCCAGCGTCGGTCCTGCCACAGCGCCACTCCCGCGACCACGCTCGCCGCCAGCACGAGACCGATGAACAGCACACCGGGCAGCAGCGTGAGCGGCACCGCGGCACCGGTCTGCATCAGGTCGTGCAGGAAGGCCCAGAGGCCGACGAGGCCGCCCTGGATCTCAATCAGCGCCACGACGGTGCGCAGGCCGTCGCGGTCGTTTCCAGTCTCCGTCATGGGAGGCGGGCATAAACGACGCGCCGTGCCGCGGCCACCCGGCGCGGTCACCGGCCAAAGCGAGTGTCGCTCCCGCGCAAGAGCGCACGCCACGGCCGCGCTAAGCGGCCTGGACAAACCCGGCCGGCGCTGCGACGACCCGCGGCGTCAAGACAAACGGCCGATCACGAGGAAGGACACACCATGAGCGACCGCATCATCCTGCGCGCCGGCGAGGCCCTCGTCGCGGGCGGCCCGCCCAACACCGCGTCCGAACCCGAGGTCATCATCGGCGAGCTCGACGGGCCGGTCGGCACCGCGCTCGCCACCCTCACCGGCGATCAGGTCGTCGGCCATAGCCGCGTCTTCGCGCTCCTGAACACCGATATCATGGTCCGCCCGGTGACGCTGTGCGTCTCCAAGGTGAGCGTGACCGAGAACAAATACACCTCGATCCTGATGGGCACGGTCCAGTATGCCATCGCCAACGGCGTGCTCGATGCGGTGCGGGCCGGCTACATCCCCAAGGAGAAGGCCAACGACCTCGGCATCATCTGCTCGGTCTGGCTCAGCCCCGGCGTGATCCAGGACGAGAACATCGACCACAAGGCGTTGTTCGAGATCCAGCGCAAGGGCATGACCGAGGCGATCCGCAAGGCCATGACCAACGAGCCCTCGATCGACTGGCTCCTCGAGAACCAGGATAAGATCGTGCACAAGTACTACCAGATGGGCCTCGACGGTAAGATCTGAGAATTTTGGAACGCGCGTCGGTGGCCTTGCCATCGGCGCGCATTCCTTTGCGTCACACCCGATAACAGTTATCCTCCCGCTTCCGCAGCGACGGGAGCAGCGACGATGCCGAGTAGCGCCGATCTCGGAACCCGCCTCGAAAGCTATGTCACTTCGCTTGTGAAGGAGGGCCGCTACGGCTCTCGCAGCGAGGTTCTTCGCGAGGGCGTGCGCTTGGTCGAGGAGCGCGAGAAGCGCCTATCGCTGCTCGATGCGGCCCTGGCCCGCGGCACCGCCGATGCCGACGCCGGCCGGGTGACACCGGCCGAAGACGTCAAGGCGCGATTGATCGCCAAATACGAATCAATGTCCGGCCCGGATGCATGATCGTCGTCTTCACCGCCGAGGCTGAAGCCGATCTGGAGCGCATCGGTGACTTCATGGCCGAGGACAATCCGCGCCGGGCGGCCAGCTTCGTCACCGAATTGGTCGAGCGGTGCCTGCAACTCGCCGAGTTTCCCGAAAGCTTTCCGCTGGTACCGCTTCACGCGGATAGCGGCGTGCGGCGGCGCTCCTACGGTTCCTACCTCATCTTCTACCGGGCGCGCAGCGAGCGGATCGAGATCCTGCACGTCATGAGTGGGGTGCGAGATTGGGAATCGCTGCTCTTCCCGGATTGAGGCTGTGATCGCGGCGTGCGAGAGGGCGGCCATGAGCGCCCCCGTCGTCATCCTGGTCGAGCCGCAACTTGCCGAGAACATCGGCATGACCGCCCGCGCCATGGCGAATTTCGGTCTGTCCGAGTTGCGCTTGGTGGCGCCCAAGAACGGCTGGCCGAAGAAGGGCGTGCGTGAGGCGGCGTCCGGCGCGACGTACGTGCTCGATGGGGCTAAGGTCTATGCCACGCTGCCGGAGGCCATCGCCGACCTGCATGGTCTCCTCGCTACCACCGCCCGCGAGCGCGGGCAGATGAAGCGGGTCTTCGCCCCCGAGGACGCCATGACGGCCACCGCCGAGCGAATCGGCCGCGGCGAGCGGATCGGGCTGATGTTCGGGCGCGAGCGGGTGGGCTTGAGCAACGACGAGGTGTCGCTGGCCGACGCTATCGTCACCTTCCCGGTGACGGAGGAATTTCCCTCGCTCAACCTCGCCCAGGCCGTGCTGCTGATGGGCTACGAGTGGCGCCGCGCCGCCGGCCTCGCCACCCTGCGCTTCTCCGGCGAAATGCTCTCGCCGCCCGCCACCCGCGAAGCGATGCTCTCGCTGTTTGCGAGCCTTGAGGAGACTCTGGCGGGCGCCGGCTTCTACCCGCCGGAGAAGCAGGAGATCATCGCCCGCAACATGCGCGACATGCTCCACCGCATGGCGATGACCGAGCAGGACGTGCGCACCTTCCGCGGGGCGCTGCGGGCGCTGAACCGAACGGCTCGCAAGAGCGACGAGGCGTAGGGCTTACCGCTGCACGAGTCCGAAGCGCGTCAGGCAGACATGCTTGGCGAGAGATGCGGGTGCGATCGGCACCGCGGGCGTCGTCCCGTAGGGTTCTCCGGTGGCGGTGTCCTCAGGCGCGCGAAAGGCGCCGGGGACGTAGGTGGTCTCGCACTGCTCGAACTTGTTGCAGACAGCGAGCTTGGTGCAGATCGTCCGGCCTGCCTGCTCGTAGACGTAGTAGGTCGCCCCGGAATAGGGCGGCCGGGGGAAGGACTCGGTCCGCACCGTCGTGACGTCCCCGGCGCTCGCCGCCACCGGCGATACGAGGGCCGCGAGAAGTCCCCATCCGACGCCTGCGCGCATCACCCGCCCCTTCCCCCGACGCCCGAGCATCAATCGATCCGGATCACGATCTTGCCGACATGCGCAGCCTCGGCCAAGGCTTTGAGGGCGCTGGGCGCCTCGTCGAAAGCGTAGACCCGGTCGATCACCGGCTTGATCCCGTGTAGGGCGATCGAGCGGTTCATGTCCTCGAACATCTCCCGTGGGCCGACGGCGACGCCGCGCACGATGCAGCTCGCGCCGAGGATCGCCAGCGGGTCGAACGCCTCGCCCTGGGCCAGCAGGCCGATCAAGCCGATATGCCCGCCGGGCCGGGTCGAGGCGATGGAACGCGGAAGCGTCCCGGTGCCGCCGACCTCGACCACGTGATCGACGCCTGTTCCGCCGGTCAGCCGGCGCACCTCGCTCTCCCAATCGGGATGGGCGCGATAGTTGATGGTCTCGTGCGCGCCGAGCGCGCGGGCCCGCTCCAGTTTGGCATCGCTCGACGAGGTCGCGATGACCCGCGCCCCGGCCGCGTGGGCGAGCTGGATCGCGAAGATCGAGACGCCGCCGGTGCCGAGCGTCAGCACCGTTTCGCCGGCCCGCAGAGCTTTCAGCCCGTAGAGTGCATTCCAGGCCGTCACAGCCGCGCAGGGCAAAGTCGCCCCTTCCTCGAAGCTGAGATGATCGGGCAGCGTGACCAACCCGTCCTCGTCGAACACCTGATACTCGGTCAGCACCCCGTCGATGGCGCCGCCGAGCGCGGTCTGCCACGTGTCGGGTACCTGCGCGCCGCCGAGCCAGCTCTGGGAGAAGATGCCGGCGACCCGCTCGCCGCCGGTGAAGCGGCGCACGCCGTCGCCCAGCGCGACGATCTCGCCGGCCCCGTCCGAGAGCGGGATCAACCGGTCGAGATTGACCGCGAACGGGTAACGGCCCTGGCAGATCAGCAGGTCGCGGTAATTGAGGGAAGCCGCACGGATTCGCACCAGAACCTGCCCGCGGCCCGGTTCGGGTGTCGGGCGCTCGGCACTCTTCCAACTGTCGAGGCCGGCGGCGGCGGACATCTCGTAGGCGCGCATGGCGGTCTCTCCTGCGGTTTCGCATCTGGGTCGGACGCAGGCGAATATGGGAAAGAGGCCGCCGGAAGGCGACCTCTTCGTCACGACACGCCAGCCCGTCCCCCGGGCTCCGGCCTCGTTTAGGCTGCCCGCACCGTCGCCAGGAAGCGGCTCACTTCCGCCGAGAGCTGCTCGGACTGGCGCGACAACTCGGAGGCCGCGCCGAGCACTTGGCCCGCCGCCGCGCCGGTCTCTTCGGAGGCGCGGGCAACGCCGGCGATGTTGCTCGTCACCTCGGCCGTGCCGGTCGAGGCTTGGGAGACGTTGCGCACGATTTCCTGCGTCGCCGCGCCCTGCTGCTCGACCGCCGCGGCGATGCCGGTGGCGACGCCGTTGATCTCGCGGATGCGGCCGGAAATGCCGCCGATGGCCGAGACCGCCTGATCGGTCGCGACCTGGATCGTGCCGATCTGCTGCGCGATTTCGCTGGTTGCCCGCGCGGTCTGGTTGGCGAGTTCCTTGACCTCGGCGGCGACCACCGCGAAGCCGCGGCCAGCCTCCCCGGCACGGGCCGCCTCGATGGTGGCGTTGAGCGCCAACAGGTTGGTCTGTCCGGCAATCGTCGAGATCATCGACACCACGTCGCCGATCTTGGCAGCCGCGCTCGACAGGTTCTGGACCAGACCGGCGGTCTGGTCGGCTTCGCCGACCGCAGCCTGGGCGAGGTCGGACGAACTGGCCACCTGCCGGCCGATCTCGTGCACGGAGGCGCCGAGTTCCTCCGCTGCGGCCGCGACGGTCCCCACATTGGTCGCCGCCTCTTCGGCCGCGGAGGCCACGGTGACGGATTGCGAGGCCGTCTCGTCGGCGGTTCCCGACATGGTCTTGGCCGTCGCCTGCAACTCGGTCGCCGCCGAGGTCACGCTGCCGATGATCCCGCCGACGGCCGCCTCGAAGCTGTCGGCCATCGCCCGCATCGCGGCCTTCCGCTGCTCCTCGGCCGAAGCGCGGGCGAGCGCCGTCTCGGCTTCCAGGGCACGGGTGCGGATCAGGTTATCCTTGAACACCTGGACGGCGGCGGCCATCGCACCGATCTCGTCCCGGCGCTGACGGTACGGCACGGGTGTCTCGACGTCGCCCGCAGCGAGCGAACCCATCATGCCGGTGATGCCGGTGATCGGCCGCGAGATCCGCAGAAGGCCGAACGCCATCGCAAAGAGGGCGAAGAGCACGGCGATGGCCATCGTGACGATCGCGGCGATCGAAGCGGTCTCGACATTGCCGACCGCGGCGGATGCGTCGCGCGTGGAGCCGTCGCGATTGAGGGTGATCGCGCGGGCGATCACTTCGCTCGCTTGGCCGTACACGGAGAGCAGGCCCGGTCCGACCAGTTCCGCCATGGCCTCCCGCTGCTGGCCCCGCTCCATCATCGCGATGATATGACGGCTCGCCTCATCGTAGCGGGACCACAGCTCGGAAAACTGCGTGTAGAGTGCGCGCTCCTCCGGGGACGAGATCAGGGGCTCGTAGCGCTTGCGCGCCGCCGCCATGTCGGCCACCGCCCGCTCGTAAAGGTTCCGGTTCGCAACCAGCGCCTCGGGATCGATCGATGTCGTGACGATCCGATACTGCCGCAGGCGCATCTGGCTTGCAGCCGTCCCCATCTCGTTGACGGCGACGACGGATGGAAGCCAGTTGGTGGCAACCGCATCGACACCTCGGCGGATCGACGACAGCTCCATGAGGGATACGGCGCCCTGGCCGATCGTAATGAGCGTGACCCCGCCGAACAGGGCAACGAGAGCAGCTTTGAGAGAGAAGCGCATCGGAGGGGAGAGGCGCGTAAGATGCTGAAGTGTCCGCCGCGCACGGATCATCCAGGTCTGCTGACAAAAAAGTGATAAATGAAATTTCTTAACGAGAGGATTAAAATGACCCCTCCCGTTACTTGGGACAAGCCTCTCTCAGCGGGTCGAAGATGCTACTTAAGTCGCAGCTTTCTTCAGTTGCAGGCTATGGGTGACGTAGACCAGCTCTGAACTCTATCAATATGTGTCTTTCGCAACCGAGCGATTTATGGATTAGTTTTCTCAGTAACTGAAATCATCATATGAAATTCGGTCGATTTTCTGACCATAAGCAATGGGTAAGGCACGTTTTTGCGAAACAAAATGATCGCAAAAATCCAACGTCGGAGACCAAGGCGCAGCAAACAATATCGACTTGGAAGTATTTGGAGGCCCGCATCCGACGCAATTAGTCAGTCGGTAGGTGTACCCCGGCGTCGAGCGCAGATCCTCTTCCGTCGATCCATCGTGCCAGCCGCGTAAGCCGCAATGGTCAGGGTCTGATCTCGATCGGCGTGCCGACATCCACGCGGGCGTAGATTGCGCGCATCTCGGCATTGGTGACGCCGACGCAGCCCTGGGTCCAGTCCCTCAGCCGATGCAGGTGGCCGAGCCAGGAAAAGCCGTTCATCAGCCCGTGGATCATGATGTCCCCGCCGGGCGGATAGCCTCCGGCCCGTGCCACCGCCGCATCGGCCGGGGAAGGGTAGGACACCTTGAGCGAGAGATGGGCGACGCTACGCGGATTGCGGAACGCGATCGCATAGACGCCCTCGGGCGTGCGCCCGTCGCCTTCGCGCGCCTTGTGCCCTTCCGGCGCGAAACCGAGCGACACCGGGTAGGTCGCGAGCACACGCCCCTCGCGCAGCAGGGTCAGCCGGCGCGCCGCCTTCTCCACGAGAACGCGGTCGGCGCGCTCGGCCTCGGCCACCAGCGGGGGCTCGGTGCGGCCGACTTGCAGGAAGTCGGCGAGGACGACGGCACCGGAGCCGAGGACGGCGAGGCCTCCGATCACCGCAGCGATGCGCCCGCGCCGTCCCATCGCGGCGTTAGCCGATCTTCGCGAGGGCCTGCTCGATATCGGCGATGAGATCCTCGGGATCCTCCAGGCCGATCGAGAGACGTACGGTCTCGGGGCCGACGCAGGCCGCCGCGCGCTCCTCGGGGCGGAGCTGACGATGGGTCGTGGTGGCCGGATGGATCACGAGCGACTTGATCTCGCCGATGTTCACGAGGTGCGAGACCAGTTCCAGGTTCGCGATGAACGCCAGGGCCGCCGGCTCGCCGCCCTTCAGCGCGAAGGTGAAGATCGAGCCCGGCCCCTGCGGCACGTAGCGGTTGGCCAGCGCCTCGCCCTTCTGGCCGGGAAGCGCCGGGTAGCTCACCCACTCCACGGCCGGATGGTCCTTGAGGTAGGCGGCCACCGCCTTGGCGTTGGCGCAGTGGCGGGCCATTCGCAGCGGCAGGGTCTCGATGCCGGTGAGCGTGAGGAAGGCATTCATCGGCGAGAGGCCGGGGCCGAGGTCGCGTAGGCCGAACAGGCGGCAAGCCACGGCAAAGCTGATCTCGGGAAAGCGATCGCTGACGATCAGCCCGTCATAGTCCGGCCAGGGATCGTTGATGAGGTTGTAGCGCGAGCCCTGCGCCTTCCAATCGAAGGTGCCGGCATCGCAGATCATGCCGCCGATCACCTGGCCCGAGCCGCCGAGGAACTTCGAGGTCGAGTGGACCACGATGTCGGCGCCGTACTCGATCGGGCGGATCAGGGCGGGCGAGGCCAGAGTGTTGTCGATGACGAGCGGCAGGCCGTGGCGCTTGGCGACCGCGGCGATGCGCTCGATATCCATCACCGTAGCGCAGGGATTGACGATCGATTCGCAGATGATCGCCTTGGTCTGCGGCGTGATCGCGGCCTCGAACGCCTCCGGCGTCAGGTCCGCGGCGAAGTGCGGCGTCAGGTCGTAGCGCCCTTCGAGGCGGCGCATCAGGCCGAGCGAGCCGCCGAACAGACGCGGGGAGGCGACATAGGCGTCGCCCGTTTGCATCAGCGTCATCATCACCAGCAGCACCGCCGACTGCCCGGACGAGACGGCGACCGCCGCCTTGGCACCCTCCAATGCGGCAACCCGGCGCTCGAGCGCGGCGACCGTCGGGTTCGAGCCGCGCGAATAGGAGAAGCCGGTCTTGCGCATGGCGAAGATGTCGGCGGCCTGCTCGGTCGAGTCGAAGACGAAGCCGTTGGTGAAGTAGATCGGCTGCACCCGCGCGCCGGTGGCGGGATCGGGGGCGGCGCCCGCATGGACCGCCTGCGTGGCGAAGCGGAGGGTTTTTGGCTCGGCGGTCATGGCGGGACCTGAACTGATCGGTCTGTCGGCGCGCGGAGTACGCCGCTCTCACGCGCCTTCTGCCGCGAAACGACCCGCGGCGAAACCCGCGATTGGCCCCTGCGCGCATCGGCCATGCGCGCAACGTCTGCGGAACGCGGTCAGGCCGCGCTCTTGAGGCAGGCCTTGAGGGTGCGCACGAGCATGGTCGGCGCGTAGGGCTTGGGGATGAAGCGTGCGCCGTCGGGCATGTCGCCGGGGCCGGGGGTTCCCATGCCTGAGACGATCAGCACCGGGATCTCCGGCCAGCGGTGGGCGACGAGGCGGGCCAGAGCGAAGCCGTCCATCGAGCCCATCGGCATGTCGACATCGGTCATGACGATCCCGACATCGGGCCGGCCCTCCAGCAGGTCGAGCGCCTTGTCGGCATGATGCGCTTCGATGACGTTGAACCCGGCCTCCGCCAGCGTGTCGGAGGCCTCCATCAGCAGCAGACCGTCATCTTCGACGAGGAGGACGACGGGCGACTCTGTCGGGTTCTCTGTCATAAGCCTGCAAACGATTTCGGACCGACACTGGTTGCGGGCCTAATTCGCACCTGCAGCGAGGTCAAGGAAGGGATGACCCGCAATTGTGCAGAGCGGGATAGTCAACCTTGACCTTACATCGACCGGCGATGACCCCGATTGCCTCGCAATTGCGGGGCGGCGAGCGTCGGTCCGATGCCCTGTCAATTGGTCTCATACCAAATCCGTTTGATCCCTTCGGGATGGCGGATTTGGGCTTCGGCGGGATCCCATCGCGCTGGCGCGATCAACACCCTCCTCAAGCGCCGCGCGGGCTTGATGATACGGTCCCCGCTTGGATCAAGCGAACCGTATCAGGCATGCGCCGGGACGGGTGCCGGCCGCACCGACAGATGCGCCAGCGCCTCCGGCCGCGGCCCGCCGGTCGCCCAGTCGAGCAGTTCGACCGTATGCAGGATCGGGATGTCGGTGCCCTTCCCGATCTGGGTCGCGCAGCCGATGTTGCCGGTGGCGATGATGTCGGGCCGGACGCGCTCGATGTTGGCGACCTTGCGGTCACGCAACCGGGCGGCGATCTCCGGCTGGAGGATGTTGTAGGTGCCGGCCGAGCCGCAGCAGATGTGGCCCTCCGGCACGTCCTTGACCGTGAAGCCCGCCTTCTTGAGGAGGGTCTTCGGTTCGGTGCGGATGGCCTGCCCGTGCTGCATCGAGCAGGCGGAATGATAGGCGACCACGAGGTCGGTATCCTCCACCGGCGGCAGCAGGCCGATCTCGGCCATGTACTCGGTCACGTCCCTCGCGAGACCTGAGACCCGCGCAGCCTTCTCGGCATAGGCCGGGTCGTCTCGGAACATGAAGCCGTAATCCTTGATCGTCGTGCCGCAGCCGGACGCGGTGACGACGATGGCATCGAGGCCGGGCCCGTCCATCTCGGCGATCCAGGCGTCGATCGTGCGTTTGGCGTGGCCGTGGGCGTTGTTCTCCTTGCCCATGTGGTGGGTCAGTGCGCCGCAGCAGCCCTCGCCCTTGGGCAGGACCACCTCGACCCCGTGGCGGTTGAGCAGGCGGATCGCCGCCTCGTTGAAGTCCGGCCGCAGCACGCTCTGGGCGCAGCCGCGCAGCAGCGCGACCCGGCCGCGGCGTTTGGCCGGCGCCTTGTCCTCACCGGTCTGGAAGAGGTCGCTGATCTCCTGCGCCGACGTGTCGGCGGGGAAGGTGCCGGGCCGGTCGGTGCGGTTGCGGTTCGGCAGTTGCGCCGGGGCGAGGTCAAGCATCGCCGCGAGCCGGTTGCCGACCCGCGGCAGACGGGCGACCAGCGGCCGGAACGGCGACCCGATCTTGGCCGCGAGCAAGGCAAGCCGGAAGCGGTTCGGGTAGGGCAGGACGAAGGCCAGCACCGCGCGCAAGGCGCGGTCGGAGAGCGGGCGCGCGTAGGTCTTCTCGATATGCGTGCGGGCGTGATCGACGAGATGCATGTAGTGCACGCCCGACGGACAGGTCGTCATGCAGGACAGGCACGAGAGGCAGCGATCGACGTGCTTGACCACCTCGCGGCTCGCCGGCTTGCCGCCCTCCAGCATGTCCTTGATGAGGTAGATGCGGCCGCGGGGTGAATCGAGTTCGTCGCCGAGCAGGAGGTAGGTCGGGCAGGTCGCGGTGCAGAATCCGCAATGCACACAGGTGCGCAGGATCTTCTCCGAGGCCGCCATGGCGGGGTCGGCGAGCTGCTCGGGGGCGAAATTGGTCTGCACGACACGCCTCGATGCGGTTTCTTGCTTCTCGCTCGAGTCTTAGAACCGTTCGCGCGGGCGAGGCAATCGGAACGGTTCTAACCTGTTGCTGTGTCGCACGTCCTCACACCGAGGGCCGGCGCGCCGGTCCGGAGGGATCGACCCGGCGAGCCGGCGTCACCGGTCCCGCGAGACGGTGAGCACGCGGGCGATCAACCAGATCGGCACCACCACCACCGCGCCCGCGAGGATCCAGCGGCCGAAATCGTGGAAGGTGTCGAGCCCGAGTTCGATCAAGGAGCGGGTGAAATCGTAGAGCTGCCAGAACAGCAGGCCCGGCGTCAGGCCGAACATCGCCATCACCGCACCGACGAGCACGGACAGGAACAGGAGCTTCACGAACACCGCCGCGGGCGAGCCGCCGAGGAAGCGGTTGAGGCCGGAGCGTCGGCGGGGGGCCCCATAGCGCGGCTCGACGCGCGGATCGGCCGGGTAGGCGCCGGAGTCGAGCGGGGCGCGGCGCCGCGAGTCGTGATCGCCGATCATTCTGCCGATATCCTTGCTGGGCCTTGGCACGATGGGTCGTGGCACCCTCGCAACGGCGTTGCTGCTTCGCCACACCTCTGCGAAACCGGGACGCCGCCGCATCATTCGACGCATTCGGGGTAGCAGCCAGATGGCATCCTCGAACGTTCCGCTCAAGATGGCAGGCTTCATCCGGCCCTGCCGGCTCCCGTTGACCCGATAAAGCGCGACCTGATTCCGGCCATGATCGACCACGCTCTGTTCGACCCGGCGACCATCGATGCCGAGACGAAGGCGCTCAATGCCGAGATCGTGGCCGCCCACGCCGCCCAGGCCGACCCATGGTCGCTGCCGATCGAGCAGGTGCGCGCGCGCCGCCGGGCGGGCACGCAGGCCTCCCCCGCCATGCCGCGCAGCCCGCGCGCCGAGACCCTGACCATCGAAGGGCCCGCCGGCCCGCTGGCACTGCGGGTGATCCGCCCGCAGGGTAAGGCACGGGGCGCCTACCTGCACATCCACCGGGGCGGCTGGGTCTGGGGCGCGGCCGACGAGCAGGACCCCTGGCTCGAGCGTATCGCCGACACCTGCGGCTTCGTCTGCCTCTCGGTCGAGTACCGGCTGGCGCCGGAGCATCCCTATCCCGCCGCGCTCGAGGATTGCGAGGCCGCCGCCCTCTGGCTCGCCGGCCCAGGCCGGGCGGAACTCGGCGTCCACGCCCTGACCATCGGCGGCGAATCCGTCGGCGCGCATCTCGCGGTGATGACGCTGCTGCGCCTGCGCGACCGGCACAACCTGCCCCGCGCCTTCCGCGGCGCCAACCTCAATGCCGGCTTCTTCGATCTCGGCTTGACCCCGAGCGTGCGGCTGTGGGGTGAGGAACGCCTCGTCATCAACACCACCGACCTCAAGCGCTTCGCCGACGGCTACGTGCGTGAGGGCATCGACCGGCGCCGGCCCGACGTGTCACCGCTCTACGCCGACCTGAAGGGTCTGCCGCCGGCCCTGTTCACCGTCGGCACCGCCGATCCGCTGCTCGACGACACACTCTACATGTCGGCCCGATGGGCGGCGGCCAACAATGGCGGCCACACCGCGGTCTATGCCGGCGGCTGCCACGTCTTCGTGCGCTACCCCAGCGCGCTGACCGAACGGGCCCTGGAGCTGATCGACCGCTTCCTGATGGCGCTGGCGTGACGCGGTGACGCCGCGCCGCGCACGTTCTACCTGAGCCGGGTGCCTGCGCCCCCAGACCTTCCGCCGCGCTTTTCCGCGTGGTTCGCCTCCCGCGGCTGGTCCCCCCGCCCGCACCAGCTCGAATTGCTCGCGACCGTCCGGGGTGGATCGTCGGCGCTGCTCGTCGCCCCCACGGGAGCGGGCAAGACGCTGGCCGGCTTCCTGCCGAGCCTGGTCGAGCTGAGCGAGCGGCAAGGGAGTAAGAATGGGAGCAAGGGCAGCAAGGCGAAGGGGCTCCACACCCTCTACGTCTCGCCGCTCAAGGCGCTTGCGGTCGATATCGCCCGCAACCTCGAAGCGCCGATCGAGGGCATGGAACTGCCGGTCACGGTCGAGACCCGCACCGGCGACACGCCCGCACACAAGCGCGCGCGCCAGATCCAGCGCCCGCCCGACATCCTGCTCACCACGCCCGAACAGCTCTCGCTGCTGCTCGCCCACCGCGAGGCGGAGGCGTTCTTCGCCGGGCTGAAGACGGTCGTGCTCGACGAGCTGCACGCGCTCGTCACCTCGAAGCGCGGCGATCTCCTCGCCCTCGCCCTCGCCCGCGTGCGACGGCTGGCGCCGGAGGCCCGCGCCATCGGCCTCTCGGCCACCGTGCGCGAGCCGGACGAACTGCGAAAGTACCTCGTCGGTCAGGTGCCGGGCGAGGACCGCCGGGCCGAGCTCGTCGTGGTGAAGGGCGGCGCTAAGCCCGACCTGCACATGCTCGAAGTGAACCGCACGCTCCCGCTCGCCGGCCACACCGCGTGGCACTCAATGCCGGCGATCTACGACCTGATCCGGGCGCACCGCATGGTGCTCGTCTTCGTCAACACCCGGCTCCAGGCCGAGTACACCTTCCAGGAGCTGTGGCGGCTCAACGACGACACCTTAGCCATCGCCCTGCATCACGGCTCGCTCGACGCCACGCAGCGACGCCGGGTCGAGGCGGCGATGGCGGCGGGGCAGTTGCGCGCCATCGTCTGCACCGCGACGCTCGATCTCGGCATCGACTGGGGCGATGTCGATCTCGTGGTCAATCTCGGCGCGCCGAAGGGCGCGAGCCGGATCATGCAGCGGATCGGCCGGGCCAACCACCGCATGGACGAGCCCTCGAAGGCCTATCTCGTCCCCGGCAACCGCTTCGAGATGCTGGAGTGCCGCGCGGCTCTCGACGCGGTGGGGGAGGCGGCCCAGGACACCCCCGACGCCCGCCTCGGCGCCCCCGACGTGCTCGCCCAGCACGTGCTCGGCATGGCCTGCGCCGACGCCTTCGATCCCCTCGAACTCTACGACGAGGTGATTTCGGCCGCGCCCTACGCGACGTTGAGCTGGGAGGATTTTGAGGCAGTGGTCGATTACGTCGCCACCGGCGGCTACGCATTGCGCGCCTACGAGCGCTTCGCCAAGATCCTGCGGGGCGCCGACGGCAAGTGGCGGGTGCGGGACGCGCGGGTGGCGCAGCAATACCGCATGAACATCGGCACCATCGTCGAATCGACCCACATCAAGGTGCGCATGGCCCGCAGCCTGCGCGCCAAGCCCGGAACCGTGCTGCCGAAGGGCGGGCGGACGCTCGGCGAGATCGAGGAGGATTTCGCCGAGACGCTCACCGTCGGCGACACCTTCCTGTTCGCGGGTGAGGTGTTGCGCTTCGAGGGGCTGGCCGAGGATGAATGCCTCGTCACGCGGGCCGGGCCCGGCACCGATCCGGCGATTCCCTCCTATGCCGGCTCGAAGTTCCCGCTCTCGACCTTCCTCGCCGCCCGCGTGCGGGCGATCATCGCCGACCCGTTCGAGTGGGACCGCCTGCCACGCCAACTCGCGGATTACCTCGCGCAGCAGCGCCGCCACTCCGTGTTGCCGGGCGAGCGCGACCTGCTGGTCGAGACCTTTTCGCGGGCCGGGCGCCACTACCTCACGGCTTTCCCGTTCGAGGGGCGGCTCGCCCACCAGACGCTCGGCATGCTGCTGACCCGGCGCCTGGAGCGCGCCCGGCTGCGCCCGCTCGGGTTTGCCGCCAACGATTACGGCATCGCCATCTGGTGCACGAAGGATCTGAGCGAGCGCGCCGCCCTCTCGCCCGGCTTCATGGAGGCCCTGTTCGACGAGGACATGCTCGGCGACGACTTGGAGGCCTGGCTCGACGAGTCGGCGATGATGAAGCGCACCTTCCGGCAATGCGCGGTGATCGCCGGGCTGATCGAGCGGCGCTTTCCCGGCCAGAAGAAGACCGGCCGGCAGGTCACGATCTCGACCGACCTGATCTACGACGTGCTGCGCCGCCACCAGCCCGACCACCTGCTCCTGCGCGCCGCGCGGCAGGATGCGGCAACCGGACTCCTCGACGTGACCCGCCTCGGCATGATGCTGAGGCGGATCCGGGGGCGAATCACCCATAGGGCGCTCGACCGGGTCTCGCCGCTCTCCGTATCCGTCATGCTCGAAATCGGGCGCGAGCGGGTCTACGGAGAGGGGGCCGACGAGATCCTGGCCGAGGCCGAAGCCGAGCTTCTCCAAGAGGCGCTCGGCTGACGCGGCGTGCCGCCTCCTCCACGAAGCTTGGGAAGACAACGTTGGCACTCGGCCAGAGACTCGAGAAGACCGTGAAGGGCACCGACCTTGCGCTCGCCGGGGAGGCGCTGAGCCTCGACCGAACCGGCGCCCTGTGGCTGCCCGAACACCGCACCCTGGTGGTGTCGGACCTCCATCTGGAGAAGGGCTCGTCCTTCGCCGCCCGCTCGGGCCAGTTCCTGCCGCCCTACGACACCCGCGAGACCCTGAGCCTTCTGCACGAGGTGATCCAGCGGCTCGATCCGGCCTGCGTGGTCGCGCTCGGCGATTCCTTCCACGATGCCCGCGGCCCCGAGCGGATGGAGCCCGGCGACCGGGCAATGATCGCCGCGCTTCAGGAAGGCCGCGACTGGGTCTGGATCGCCGGCAACCACGACGCGGCGGTGAGCGAGGGCGTCGGCGGGCGCTACTGTGAGACGGTCTCCGTCGGCGGCCTGACGTTGCGGCACGAGCCGCTGGCAGGCGCCGAAGCAGGCGAGATCGCCGGCCACCTGCACCCCTGCGGAAAGGTCACCATGCGTGGCCGCTCGGTGCGCCGCCGCTGCTTCGTGAGCGACGGACACCGCCTCGTCATGCCGGCCTTCGGCGCCTACACGGGCGGCCTCAACGTGCGCGACGCCGTCTTCGAGCCGCTCTTCCCGAAGGGGTTTACGGCCTACCTGCTCGGGGACGGGCGCGTCTTCGCCATCGGCCGGACGATGCTCGGGCGGGATTGAACCGGGTCACGCTGCCACCAACAGCGCCGCGCCTGCGACCGCCGACAGGGCCAGCCGCAGGCGGCCCATCCAGACCGGGACCATGCCGCGGCGGGGAAGGTCCTGATCGACGATGCCCCAAAGCAGCACGAGCGCGCCGAGGATCCGGAGATCCCAGGGCGGCGGCGCGGCGAGCGCCGCCCAGGCGAGCAGCGAAGGCACGATCGCGAGTCCGTAATCGCGCCAGCCCGCATCCCGAGCCGCCGCCGCGCCCCAGCGGATGCCGCCGAGGAACGAAGCGATCACCGCCCCGTAGGCCGAGAGGATGGTGCGCGGCGACAGGCCGATGGTGCCGAGCCCGACATCCGTGCCGCTGACCGAAAGGGCCGCAAAGCCCACGAACGGAATCAACCCCGCGATACCGAGAAGGACCGCGCTCGCGGGTACCGTGGTCAGCCGCCCCATGCCGTCTCCCTGGCTGCTTGCCGCGCGGCCCGGTTCGGCCGGATCCGCGCCTTGCCCGCGTCGACTGCCGGCGACTCGAGACCCCGCATGGGTCACCGGAAGCCGGGGATGTCATGAAGCTTTCTAAACGCGCAGATCCTCATCCATCCCGCAACCGGGACCATTTGTTGCAGCGCCCGGTGTCATCCTCCCCATTGGAGGGGACGTTCGGGCCGGATCATCGCTCGGCAGCGATGGCCCTGCGCCGATTTCACGGGCAGGGTGTGGGCGACACGGCCCATCCCTTGCCTGATCCATCCCGATGCCGCTGCGACCCACGGACCTGAGACCAGCCCTGTCGCGGCTGCGCGGTGCCTCCGGCGATGCGTGGACGACCTGGCGCCGACGGAGCCTGTTCCTGGCAGGCGGCGTCTGCGTCGGCCTCGCCGCGGTGCTGATGGCCAAGGCGGCCGATGCGGCGCAGGAGGTGTTCCACCATGGGCTCCACGTCTCGCCCGCCCTGGCGCTTCTGCTGTGCCCGGCCGGCTTCGCGCTCGCCGCGTGGCTCGCCCGCGCCGTCTTCCCGAATGCGCAGGGCTCGGGCATCCCGCAGGTGATCGCCGCCCGCGCCCTGGATGCCGGGCCCGCGCGCGATGCGCTGGTCTCGCTCAAGGTCGCGGCGGGCAAGATCGTCGTGATGTGCCTCGGCCTCCTGTGCGGCGCCTCGATCGGCCGCGAGGGGCCGACCGTGCAGGTCGGCGCGGCGATCATGGCCGCCTTCGGGACTTTGAGCCCGGAGCGGATGCGGGGCCTGCTGCTCGCGGGCGGTGCGGCCGGGGTGGCGGCGGCCTTCAACACGCCGCTGGCCGGCATCGTCTTCGGCATCGAGGAACTCGGCCGGGCCTATGACAGCCGCGGCAGCGCGCTGATCGTCGCCACCATCGTCGCCGCCGGACTGACCTCGCTCGCGATCCTCGGCGACTACAGCTATTTCGGCACGTCGGACGCGCAACTCTCGCTGGCCGCCGGCTGGCTCGCGGTGCCGCTGCTCGGCGTCGCGGGCGGCCTCGCAGGCGGATTGTTCAGCCGCATCGTCATCGCATTCGGCCGCGGCCTGCCGGGACGGGCGGGCGCGATGATCGGGCGCCATCCCGTGCTGTTCGCGACCTTGTGCGGGCTCGGGGTCGCCCTGTGCGGGCTCGCCTCCGGCGGCACCGTCTACGGCACCGGCTACGAGGAGGCGCGGGCCCTCCTCCATGCCGGGGGCGACCCGCGCTGGGACTTCGCCCCACTCAAGTTCCTGGCGACCGTCCTGTCCTCGATCAGCGGCATTCCCGGCGGTCTGTTCGCGCCGTCGCTGGCCGTCGGCGCCGGGCTGGGCGCGGAGGCGAGCCTGTTCCTGCCGGGCGTGCCGGTCGGCGCGCTGGTGCTGATCGGCATGACCGCCTACCTCACCGGCGTGCTCCAGGCGCCGATCACCTCCTTCGTCATCGTCACGGAGATGACCCAGAACCACGCGATGATGATCCCGCTGATGCTGGCGGCGCTGATCGCGGATGCGGTGTCGAAGCTGGTTTGCCGCGGCGGCCTCTATCACACCCTGGCGGAGGTGCTGGTGCGTCGGGCGGCCGGAGAACGAAGCGCGTAAAGCGCGGGCCGCGACGGAACGCCGCCGGCCCATTGACCGTTACTGCTCCGCTTTTGTTTCGGAGTGAACTGCCATGACGCTTCTCAAATGGGCCGCCATCGCCTTCGTGATCTCGCTCGTCGCCGGCGGCCTCGGCTTCACCGGCATCGCCTCCGGCGCGAGTTCGATCGCCCGCATCCTGTTCGGCCTCTTCCTCGTGCTCGCCATCGTCATCGTGGTGATCGCGCTGGCCATCGGTCAGGCGGTGTTCTGAGCCGCCGGCTCGATCCCGTGCGCCTCGACGGTCGCACCGCCCTCGTCACCGGCGCCTCCTCCGGGATCGGCGCCGAGACGGCCCTGGGGCTCGCCCGCCTCGGGGCGCGGGTGGGCCTCGTCGGGCGCGACCGTGAGCGCACGGAACGCGCCGCCGCGCATCTGCGCCGGGAGACCGGCGGCGCGGCGGATGTCTTTCTCGCCGACCTGTCGAGCCAAGCCGAAATCCGCCGGCTCGCGGGCGAGGTAAGCGCGCGCTACCCCGCCCTCGACCTCCTCGTGAACAATGCCGGCGCGATCTTCTCGGAGCGCCACGTCACGGTCGATGGCATCGAGCGGACCTGGGCCCTCGACCATCTCGCCTACGTGCTGCTGACGCACGAATTGCGTCGCCCGCTCGAAGCTGCACCCCGCGCCCGCATCGTCAACCTCGCCTCCGCCGCCCATACCCGCGGGCGCATCGACTTCGACGACCTCGGCGGCGAGCGCCGCTATTCGGCGATGAAAGCCTACGCCCAGGCCAAGCTCGGCAACGTGCTGTTCACCACTGCGCTCGCCCGGCGTCTGGCGGTCGGCGGCATCACCGTCAACGCGGTGCATCCGGGCGTCGTGGCGAGTGACTTTGCCAAGAACACGAGGGGCGGGCTCGGCTTCGCCTGGAGCCTGATCCGCCCGTTCCTGATCTCGACCGAGGCCGGCGCCAAGACCTCGCTCCACGTCGCCACCGCGCCCGAACTCGACGGCGTGAGCGGGCGATACTTCGCCAAGAGCCGCGAGACCGCCTCGTCCGCCCTCAGCCGGAACGAGGCGTTGCAGGAGCGGGTCTGGGCCCTGAGCCGGCGCCAAGCCGGCATCGAGACCTGACCCGGTCTCCGGGCGGACACCGTCGTGTCCCTCGAAGAATGCCCGCCGCCGCAATCGGGCGTTCCGTGAGGCAGGCCTACTCGGCCCCCTTCTTCGTGTTGTTCTCCTTGCTCTTCTGCATGTGGGCGCGACGGTTCTCTTCGAACTCGTCGACGCTCGACTGATTTTTCGTCGCCGCGCTCGCAGGCTCGGCTTTGCTCCCCTTGGCGCTTTCGGCCTGTACGATCGTGGGCAGAGCTGCGGCACCGGCCACGACGGCGGCAGCGATCAGGAACTTGGAAACATGCTGCATCAGTAAGATCTCCTGTGTCGACCCAAATATAATGCAGCACTCCCGAACCGACGCAACGGATAACTGCACAATGCAGCAATTTATAAAAATATTATAATCTTATATTGTCACGCGACGAATGTGTATTTCTCAAAATCGAGTCGTCAGAACAGAACTTCGGCCTCGCACTGCCTGATTCACGCAGTCAGCGGCGTCGGCATGTCAGAAGTGGCTGAACGAGGCGCGCGCGAAATCCATCGCGCGCCCGTGCGCATCGCGAAAGCGCGGCGGTCCGTCGCCGGCTTCCACGGTGCCGATCTCGGCCACGGGCACCCCGGCGGCCCGCGCCTCGGCCAGGAGCGCGCTCACGGAATCGGGCGGCACCGCACAGAGGATCTCGTAGTCGTCCCCGCCGGTCAGGGCCGTATCGATCCGGCGTGCATCGCCGGCGATGGCCGCCTGCGCCGCCGGTGAGAGCGGCACCCCCGGTACGTCGATCCGGGCGGTCAGGCCGGTGCCATCGAACATCTTCGTCAGATCGCCCGCAAGTCCGTCCGAGACATCCATGGACGCGCGGGCGTGGCGACGCAGCACGGGGACGAGCGCCAGCCGCGGGCGCGGGTGAAGGTAGCGATCGAGGAGCGTATCGCGGTGAAGCGGTGCCAGCGCGGGATCGGGCACGAGCCGCAGGGCGAGGCCCAAAGCCGCGTCGCCGATGGTGCCGCTGACGCAGAGCCGGTCGCCGGCCCGCGCCGCCTGCCGCCGCAGGATTGCGCCCGTCGGCACCTCGCCGAAGGCGGTCACGCCGATGAGCGCCGGGCCGCCGGAGCGCACGGTGTCGCCGCCCAGCAGTAGGCAGCCATGGGCGCGGCTCGCCATGCCGAGACCCTCGGCGAAATCCGCGAGCCACGCTTCGGTCCAGTCGTCCGGCAGAGCGAGGGTCAGGAGGAAGCCGCGCGGGCTGGCGCCCTTGGCGGCCAGATCCGACAGGTTCACGCCGAGCGCCTTGGCAGCGATGGAGCCGGGCGGGTCGTCGGGGAAGTAATGCACGCCGGCCACGATGGCGTCGGTCGTCACCACGAGGTCGTGGCCAGGCGTCGGTGTCAGGCTCGCAGCGTCGTCACGCAGGCCTTCGGCGCCGGGGCCGCTGAGCGGCGCGAAGTAGCGCGCGATCAGCGCCTCCTCGCCCGCGCGCGCCATGCCGGTCAGCCCTTCTTCGCCGTCACCGGGCCGGGGGCGGCCGGGATGCCGAACTCGGTGGAGCGCACCTCGCGCCCGACCCGGTCGAGCACCGCGTTGACCATGCCGGGCTCGTCACCGCCGTAGAAGCTGTAGGCGACCTCGACATATTGCGAGATCGCGGCGCGGGCCGGCACGTCGCGGCGGAACATCAGTTCGTAGGCGCCCGCCCGCAGGATCGCGCGCAGCACGGCTTCCAGCCGCCGCAGAGGCCAGCCCTTGGCCAGCGCCGCATCGAGCTTCGGGTCGATGGCGCGCTGCTCCTCCACGGCGCCGCGGAGCACGTCGCGGAAGAACGCGATCTCGGCCGGCGGGTGGACGAC
Source organism: Methylorubrum extorquens (assembly GCF_024169925.1). Lineage (NCBI taxonomy): Bacteria > Pseudomonadati > Pseudomonadota > Alphaproteobacteria > Hyphomicrobiales > Methylobacteriaceae > Methylorubrum > Methylorubrum extorquens. The sequence continues at coordinate 2,794,847 of NZ_JALJXF010000001.1, read as the reverse complement.
GCCGTCGATCTCCTGACCGATCCAGAACGCCTCGAACTCGGCGAGCGCCTCAATCACGCCCTTGTCCGAGATCTCCATCTCGTAGAGCGCCTGCACCACGGAGAGGCGGGCGCCGGTGCGGGCGTTCGGCTTCGGCTGGGCCGGTGTCGCGGCAGGTTCAGTCATCGGGCGGGTTCCAGGTTGGCGGCGCGCTTGATGGCGAGGAGGCTCAGAGCCGCCTCCGCGGCACCGCCGCCCTTGTTCATCTCGGAGACCCGGGCGCGGGCGAGCGCCTGCTCCATGGTCTCCACGGTGAGGATGCCGTTGCCGAGCGGCAGGTGCTCGGCCACGGAAAGGTCCATCAGCGCGCGGGCGCTCTCGCCCGCGACGATGTCGTAGTGGCCGGTCTCGCCGCGGATGACGCAGCCGAGCGCGACCGCCGCATCGTAGGGGCCGCCGGCCTTGCGGCCGGCTTCCATCAGGATCGCGATGGCGGCGGGGATCTCAAGCGCACCCGGCACCGTGAAGACCCGCGCCTCGGCGCCGACCGCCTCGATCGCTGCGCGGGCGCCCGCCAACAATTCGTCGGCGATGTCGTCGTAGTAGCGCGCCTCCACCACCAGCACGCGGGTGCCAGCGAGACTTTCGAGGATGCTCTCGGACGTATCCTTGGGCGCGTCCGCGTCCCGGCGTTGGGAGACCATGCGACTGTCGTTCCGGGGCGAGTTCACGAATGTTCGGGGCGGGCCGGAGGGTTAGCGCAAGTGCCGCGGGCTCCACAAGCGGCACGGGACGCAGGCCGGACAATTGCTCGAAGAGCGACGACGCCCCCGCCGGGCGCGAAGAGCGCCGCGCGGAGCGAAAACGAAGGTCGCTAGAACATCGTCCTGGATACCGGATCCAGGACGATGTTCTAGCCTTTTGTTTTTGCATCATCTTTTTCCGAAAGCCGGAAGCCACCTTTCAGGATGATGCTCCAGCGCTTGAGGCCGGACGGGAAACGGCGTGATCGCCTGCGAGCGAGCATTTCGTACGCGGCGCAGGCCCGGTGTGCCGGAGCGGCGACAGGCGCATTTCAGCGGAAATGGAAAGGTTTGATCAATCAAATGGAGCCGAAGTCTCGCCGCCACAACCTGTGATGACATCCATTAACCCGCCCGAAGTCGATCCCGGCGATAGATTGTCGAACGCAAGGTTGCGGGCGCTCGACCATCGATCCCGCACTGGAAACGGGGGTTATCCAGCATGGCGACGGCGCACGCGCAAAGGGTGGAGACGGCTCCGATCCTGATCGAGGACGGGGTCTCGGCCCCGCGGCCGGTGCCGCTGGTGATCGACCTCGACGGCACACTGCTGCGCACCGATCTGCTGCTGGAAGGGATCATCGCGCTGCTGCGGCGCAACCCGCTGATGCTGCTCCTGATGCTGCTGTGGCTGCCGCGGGGCCGGGCCTTCTTCAAGCGCCGCATCGCGGAAGGCGCCGTGCTCGACGTCGCGACCCTGCCGGCCAACGCGGCGCTGCTCGCGCATATCGAGGCGCAAAAGGCTGCGGGCCAGCCCATCGTGCTCGCCACCGCCGCCGACGAGCTGATGGCGCTGCGCGCCCTGCGGCGCTTTCCCGTCTTCGACCGGGTGGTCGCGAGCGACGGGGTGCGGAACCTCAAAGGGGAGGCCAAGGCCGCGCAGCTCCGGACGCTCTACCCGCAGGGCTTCGACTACGCGGGGGATGCCGCGGCAGACCTTCCGGTCTGGGCCGCAGCCCGGCGGGTGATCGTCGTGGGCGCCTCCGGTCCCGTGCTCCGCGCGGCGCGGCGGCTCGGCAAGGGGCTGGGCAAGCCGGTCGAGGAATTTCCCGCCGCCTCGCGTTCGCGCGCGCTGCTCAAGGCCCTGCGCCTGCACCAATGGGCCAAGAACGCCCTGGTCTTCCTCCCGCTCGTCCTCGGCGGCCGGGCAGGGGAGGCGCAGGCCTGGGGGAGCGCAGGTCTGGCCTTCCTCGCGCTCGGGCTCGTCGCCTCGGCAAGCTACCTGCTGAACGATCTGCTCGACCTCTCCCACGACCGGGCACACTGGTCGAAGCGCGAGCGCCCCCTGGCGAGCGGCCGGCTTCCGATCGCAACCGGTCTGGCGGCGCTGGTGCTCGGCCTCGCGGGCGGATTGGCGGTTGCGGCCTGGGCCGGGGCGGCGGTGCTGACCGGCGTGCTCGCCTATCTCGCCCTGACGCTGACTTACTCCGCGTGGCTGAAGCGGGTGCCGATGCTCGACGCGCTGACGCTCGGGAGCCTGTTCTCGCTGCGCATCGCGGTCGGCGTCGCGGCGGTCTCGGTGGCGTGGTCGCCCTGGCTCCTGACTTTCTCGATGTTCCTGTTCACCTCGCTGTCCTTCGCCAAGCGCCACACCGAGCTGCGCGGGGCTGTGCGGCGGGGGCAGGCCGGCACCATTGCCGGGCGCGGCTATGAGCCGGCGGACGAGCCGGTGGTGCTCGCCTTCGGCATCGCCTCCGGGCTCGCCAGCGTCGTCATCTTCATCCTGTATCTCGCCAACGAGGCGTTCCGCCACGCCGTGCTTGCCGCGCCGCTGGCCCTGTGGAGCTTCCCGCTGATCCTCGTCCTGTTCATGGGCCGGGTCTGGTTGCTGGCGGGCCGCGACGCGCTCCACGACGACCCGGTCGCCTTCGCGGTCAAGGACCGCCCGAGCCTCGTGCTCGCCGGCGTGGCCGGTCTCGCCTTCGCGGTGGCGGCCTTCGGCCTGCCGCCCGCTCTCCTGCCCAGCCTCCCGCCGCAGGGGTTGGTGCCGTGATGAGAAGCGAGGTCGTCCGCTTCCTGATCGCAGGCGGCTCGGCGGCGGCGATCAACTGGCTCGCCCGGATTCTGCTCTCCCTGGTGCTGCCGTTCGAGGCGGCCCTGATCGTGGCCTACGGCATCGGCATGGCCGCCGGCTTCTGGCTCTACCGCGCCTTCGTGTTCCGGGCGGCTGCGCGCGGCTCGCTGCGAGGACAGCTTGCCCTGTTCCTCGCGGTCAACGCCATCGGCGCCGCCGTCGTCCTCGCGGTCAGCACGCTGATGATCGACGGCCTGAAAGGCCTGCTGCCGGATCTAAAGCCGGCCGCGCGCCAAGCCCTCGGCCACGGCGTCGGCATCGCCGTCGGCGCTGTGGCGAACTATCTCGGCCACCGGCTCCTCACCTTCGCCTCGGGCCCGCGCGCCGCGCCTCAGAGCCTGTAGAGCGAGAGCAGCGTCACAACGGCGAGGTTGGCGACGACGCCCCAGGTGACGAGGATCGGCAGGGCGGCGAAAGCTGCCGGGCGTTCCCCGCGCACCATCAGCACGATCAGGATCGGCAGCCAATCGAGGGCGTAGCGCTGGGTCGCGATCTGCTCGGCGCCGTTCGAGTGGTAGAACAAGGTGATCCCGGCGATGACCGCGATGGTCGCCGCCCCGGCGGCGAAGACCCGGTCGAGCCGCGCGTAGAAGACCAGCAGCAGCCAAGGGCTCGCCACGAGTAGTGCCGTGCCGGCCTTGTCGAAGCCGACGAGTTCCGTCAGCCGAGGGCCGCCAAACTCGAAATGAATTCCCTGAAGGAACAGGTAGAGCATGTTGAACAGCAGGTAATCGCGCGAGAACAGGCCGCCCTCGGTGATACGCCGCCAGATGAAGCTCTCCTGGCCGGGATTGTGGATGAAGGCGTAGCCGGTCTCGAACGGGCTTCCGAAGCGCGCGGCGTTGTAGGCGCAGTAGACGGCGAGGGCGGCCGCGACGAACAGGCCCGCCAGCATCGCGGATTTCGCCACCGAGGCCGGGTTCGCCAGTAGCGGGCGCCCGCGGGGCAGAGCGAGAACCAGCAGGAACAGCGGGTAGAAGATCGCCATCTGCCGGCACAGGAAGGCGAGGCCGACGAACAATCCGGCGAGCGGCAGCGAACCCCGACAGATCACCGCCCAAAGGCTCAGCGTCATCATCAGGAAGCCGACGGTCTGGGAGAAGAACCAGACGCCATCGGAGCGTAGCGTGACCTGATAGAGCGGGCTCGCGAAGGCGAGCGCGGCCAGCAGCCACAACGCCTGCCCGCGCTCGACCTCCAGCGCGCGGAAGATGCGGCTCCAGGCCAAGAGGCTCAGGGCCGACAGGCCCAAACCGAGAAGCACGAAGCCCTTGAAGCCGGGAAATCCGAACAGGGCCACGAACGGCGTCAGCAGCAGTGCCGGCAGGGGCGGGAAGATGATGTAGGTGCGCCCCTCGAACACGGCGCAATCGATCTCGGGGCAGCGCTCGACCCAGAGCCGGCCGTGCAGGAACGCGTCGGCGAGCGCCCCGTGCGAGTTGAAGCCGGCATCGCGCAGCGCCCCCCGCCCCAGAAGGAGGGCGAGGAGGAGGGCACCGCTCAGCGCGGTCAGCACCGCCAGCACCCGGTCGCGGGGTCCTGTAACCGTCATGGTGGCCACCGCCCTCTCACGAAACGATCCCGAATCGACACGGGAGATTTGATGGGAAGGGTTAAGTCTTCCTCACGAATAAGCCAGTGGGCCTCCTCGCGAAGACTGATCGAGCCGCAGACGCATCCCGTGCTCACCCGACGTGGAGGCCGACCGGCGCGATGCGCCGGCTCGTTCTGCCTCCTTGAAAAGGTTTCCGCCGATCTGGGACGGTGGTGCATTGCCGAGGACAGGGACTGACGGCAAGTCTCGCCGCGGCTCGCTCACGACGAAGGGGGCCGGCAGGGGATATTCATGACGATCGGATCGGCGAAATTCTTAGGCAGCGCAGCGCTCGCCTTCTTTCTGCTGGCCGGCAGCGCCGCCCTCGCCAAGAAAGTCACGGTCGTCCCCGGTGATCGGCCGATTTCCGTCGAAATCCCGGCCGCGTGGAAGGTCACCACGATCGACCGTGGCGTCCAGGCCCGGACTGCGGATGAGGAAATCTACCTCTGGTTCGAGAGCTACAAGCCCGCCCAGTTCCAGACCCTGCTCGGCGAGCACAACGCCTACTTCAAGGAGCAAGGCGTCAAGGTGACCGGCGAAGGCCAGTCGAAGGAGGTCGATTTCCCGACCTACAGCCTCAAGGTCACCGAGGTTCCGGCGACCTACGAGAACAAGCCGACGGTGCTGCGCTACCTCTCTGTCGTGCCGAAATCCGATGGCCAGCGCCATTTGCTGGTGAGCTACTGGGCCTCGCCGGAGGGCGACAAGAAGTACGACGCCGAGACGAACCAGATCATGAACAGTCTCGCCGCCTCCTACGACGCCAAGTAAGCCGGGCCGGTCCTCACGCCGGCAACAACCCGCGCGTCTCGGCGAGGCGCGCGGCGTAACGGGCCAGCAGATCGACCTCCAGGTTGATCCGATCCCCCGTGCGGCGCTCCTCCCAGGTCGTGACGGAGAGGCTGTGCGGGATCAGCAGCACCGAGAAGTCGTGGCCCGAGACCGCGTTGACGGTGAGCGAGGTGCCGTCGAGGCAGATCGAGCCCTTCTCGGCGATGAAGCCGGCGAGCGCCGCCGGCGCCCGCAGGGTGAAGCGCTCGCTCGCGCCCCAGGGGTTGTCCTCGCCGGTCACGGTCTCGCGCACAAGGATCTCGGCGATGCCGTCGACATGGCCGGTGACGAGGTGGCCGCCGAGTTCGTCGCCAAGCTTGAGCGAGCGTTCGAGGTTGAGCCGCGTGCCCTCGCGCCATGTGCCGACGGTGGTGCGGGCCAGGGTTTCGGCGGCGGCATCGACCGAAAAGCGGCAGCCCGTCCCGTGCGGCTCCACCGCGACGGCGGTCAGGCAGGGGCCGGAGCAGGCAATCGAGGCGCCGAGCGCGATGCCGGCGGGATCGTAGGCGCTTTCGATCACGATCCGGCGCAGGCGCTCCGAGCCCTCCACCGAGACGACGCGGCCGACATCGCTGACGAGTCCGGTGAACATCTCAGATCCTCTCGTAGGTGACCGCCGTGTCGGGGCCGAAGTCGCGGGCCTCGACCTCGGTGAAGGTGCCGTCGGCGAGGCGGCGGGCGAGGTTGGCCCCGAGCGCCGGCAAGCCGCCGGCCTCGCCCAGCGTGACGGGGCCGGTGATGAGCGTGCAAGCATCGATGAGATCGTGCGCCGCGAGCGCGTCGGCAAGCGCCGGCCCGCCCTCGCTGCAGATCCGGGTCAGACCACGCTCCGCCAGTGCGGTCAGCGCGGCGGGCAGATCGATACGGCCCCCCGCGTCAGTGGGGACGAAGGCGATCTCGACGCCGAAGGAAGCGAGCATCCGCCGGGCATGGGCCGGGGCGCCGCGCCCGGTCAGAACCAGCGTCGGCAGGTCGCGGGCCCCGCGCACGAGATGGCTGGCGGGGTTGAGGCGCAAAGTCGAGTCGAGCACGACCCGCAGCGGCAAACGCCCGGCGAGCCCCGGCAGCCGCACTGTCAGCGAAGGGTCATCGGCGCGGGCGGTGCCGATGCCGACCATGATCGCGTCGGCATGTGCCCGCCACAGATGCACCGCGCCGTCCGCGATCGGACCCGTGATCTTCAGCCGCTCGCCGGTCGAGGGGGCGGCGAAGCCGTCGCGGGTACGGGCGAGCTTGAGGTGCAGGCTCGGGCGACCCCGCGTCACGCGGGCGAAATGGCCGCGATGATCGCGGGCGGCCTCCTCGCGCAGCAGGCCGGTCTCGACCGTGATCCCGGCAGCGCGCAAACCCGCGTGGCCCCGCCCGGCGACACGCGGATCGGGATCCTCGATCGCGGTGACGACGCGGGCGATTCCGGCGGCGATGGTCGCGTCGGTGCAGGGCGGCGTGCGGCCGTGATGCGAGCAGGGCTCGAGGGTGACGTAGAGCGTGGCGCCGCGCGCGGCCTCGCCGGCCATGGCGAGGGCCAGCGGCTCCGCATGCGGGCGTCCGCCAACCGCCGTCACCGCCTGCCCGACGATGCGGCCCCCGGCCACGACGACGGCGCCGACGCTCGGATTCGGCCAAGTCCGGCCGAGATTGCGCCGCCCCAGCGCGAGGGCGAGGCGCATGGCGCGGCGATCGAGAGCTTCCTGCTCGGACACGTCCACGGCTCGCCCTGTCACGCCCGCTTCCGGGCCGGACGGCCGCGGCGCGGGGCAGCCGCCGCCTCGTCGGACGGGGCGGGCACAGCCTGCTCATCTTCGGGAAGGGCGCCTTCGCCCTCCAATCGCTCGCCGAGGGTGCCGAGCAGATCCTGGAAGTCCTGGGCCTCGCGGAAATTCTTGTAGACCGAGGCGAAGCGGACATAGGCGACGTCGTCGAGCCCCTTCAGGCCCTCCATCACCGCCTCGCCGATGGCCTCGCTGGTGACCTCGCCCTCGCCGCCGCTCTCCAGGCGCCGGGTGATGCCGCTGACGAGGCGCTCCACCCGCTCGGGATCGACGGTGCGCTTGCGCAGCGCCACGTCGATCGAGCGCTGGAGCTTGTCGCGATCGAAAGGCACGCGCTTGCCCGAGCGCTTGAGCACGACGAGTTCGCGCAACTGCACCCGCTCGAAGGTCGTGAAGCGGCCGCCGCAATCCGGGCAGACGCGGCGGCGACGGATCGCAGAGGAATCCTCGCTCGGCCGCGAATCCTTCACCTGGGTGTCGGGACCTCCGCAGAACGGACACCGCATCGCGCGCTCACCACCTCGTCCCGGACACTCTCGAAAGCCGCCCCTCTCTGCCCCACCCGCCGCTCAATTGCCAGAAGTGGGATTGCTCGGAACGGGCGCGGCAGGCGTCGCCCCCCGTCGCCGGGATCGGCGCGAAAGAGGGCACGGCGTGCGGCTGTTGTCGGTCCGGCACCACGTCGGCGCGGGTCAGACGGTCGAATTGGAGGAAGAACACCGGCTCAGCGGCGTCGAGGGCCCATTTGAGACGGCAGTGGCCGATGAGCGGGCAGGGGTCGCGGCGCTCATCGGCCACCGTGCCTTCCCCCTCCAGATCGGCGACAGAGCCACCCGAACGGCCTGAGTCGCGATCTGGGCGCCCCGCTCGGCCGACGACAGATGCATCCGCAGAAGCCGGCCGTAATCCGTGTAGAGCGAGAGAGGCAGGGTCGCCCTCCCGAGCGATGCCGCGCAACTTTCGGGCGAAGGACGGCTCGGCCCACATCATTTCAAGGATGCCAGGACGGTACACCCCACGAGACGATAAACCTTACGTGGATCAAGTTTGAGGCCGCCCCGAAACGACAGCGGCCGCGGATCGGGGGATCCGCGGCCGCACCGGCCCGCGTGGCGGGCCGAATGTGCTTCGAGCAGGCTCAGGCGTAGATCGGGAACCGATCGGTGAGGGCGTGGACCTTCTCCTTCACCGCCGCCTCGACCGTGGCGTCGCCGCCATCGCCCTTCTCGGCGATGCCGTCGAGCACCTGAACGATCAGCGAGCCGACCTGCTTGAATTCGGCGACGCCGAAGCCGCGGGTGGTGCTGGCCGGCGTGCCCAGACGGATGCCGGAGGTGATCGTCGGCTTCTGCGGATCGAACGGCACGCCGTTCTTGTTGCAGGTGATGTCGGCCCGCGACAGGGCCGCCTCGGCCGCCTTGCCGGTCAGGCCCTTCTTTTGAAGGTCGACCAACATCAGGTGGTTGTCGGTGCCGCCGGAGGTGATGTCGTAGCCGCCCGAGATGATGGTGTCGGCGAGCGCCTTGGCGTTGTCGATGACCTGCTTGGCGTAGATCTTGAACTCGGGCTTCAGCGCCTCGCCGAAAGCCACCGCCTTGGCGGCGATGACGTGCATCAGCGGGCCGCCCTGGAGACCGGGGAAGATCGCCGAGTTGAACTTCTTGGCCAGCGCCTCGTCGTTCGTCAGGATCATGCCGCCGCGCGGGCCGCGCAGGGTCTTGTGCGTCGTCGTGGTGGCGACGTGCGCGTGCGGGAACGGCGAGGGATGCAGACCCGCGGCGACGAGGCCGGCGAAGTGGGCCATGTCGACGAAGAAGTAGGCGCCGACGGAATCGGCGATCTCACGGAACTTGGCGAAGTCCCAGTGACGCGGGTAGCCCGAGCCGCCGGCGATGATCACCTTCGGCTTGTGCTCCTTGGCGAGACGCTCGACCTGCTCCATGTCGATGCGCTGATCCTCACGGCGCACGGTGTAGGAGACCGGCTTGAACCACTTGCCCGAGACGTTCGGGGGGGCGCCGTGGGTGAGGTGGCCGCCGGCGGCGAGGTCGAGGCCGAGGAAGGTGTCGCCGGGCTGCATGAGCGCCATGAACACGCCCTGGTTCGCCTGGGAGCCGGAATTCGGCTGCACGTTGGCGAAGCCGCAGCCGAACAGGCGCTTGGCCCGATCGATGGCGAGTTCCTCGGCGATGTCCACGAACTGGCAACCGCCGTAGTAGCGCCGGCCCGGATAGCCCTCGGCGTACTTGTTGGTCAGAACCGAGCCCTGCGCTTCGAGCACGGCGCGCGAGACGATGTTCTCGGACGCGATCAGCTCGATCTCGTGCTGCTGCCGGCCAAGCTCCTGCGAGATGGCCTTGGCGATCTCGGGATCGGTCTCGGCGAGATGAGACGAGAAGAAGGTGTCGAGGTCGGTGTTGTCGGTCGCAGTTCCGGCGCTCATGAGCGTAGCCTCTTTTCGTTGTTTACGGGCAAACCCACCCGTTCTCCCGTCGGCGTTCACGGGGGTGTTTTTCAGGCACTATTCGTACACGCCGCGGCACCACAGGCCAAGCACAGGTGATTTTTCGCCTGTCTTCAAAATTTTTAACGGGACCGGCCCCGCTCTGCGGCACCGCAGCGCATCGGGCCGACCCCACACACGAAAACACCCGGCAGGGCCGGGTGTCGCAGGACCGATCAAGTCGGTGAGTGGCCGGCCCCGCGAACGAGCCCGAGAACCGTAGCGGCTCCGATCGACGCCGCTTGCCGATTCACGCCCTCTCCTTGCCGAAACACGGCAGGGGCCCGTTCGATCGGCGGCGTCAGGCTCAGGCCTGAAGACGGCTCTTCACGTCGCCGAGGCTGGCGCGGAGGAGATCCTGGGCGGCCGCGCCCTGGAGTCGCTCACGCAGCAGCGTCTCGGAGACCTTCACGGCTGCGTCGGCGGCCGCGGCGCGAACCTGGGCGGAGGCCTGCGCCTCGGCTTGGGCGATCTTGGCCTCGGCGCCCTTGGTGCGGCGTGCCACGAAATCGTTGAGGCGGGCATGGCCCTCGGCGGCGATGCGCTCGGCGTCCTCGCGGGCACCGGCGATGATGGCCTCGGCCTCGCGCTCGGCCTCCGTGCGGCGGCGCTTGTAGTCGGCGAGCACGGCCGCGGCTTCTTCACGCAGGCGGCGGGCTTCGTCGAGCTCGTGGCGCACGCGCTTGGCGCGGCTGTCGAGCCCGTTGGTCATCATCGAGAAGCCGCCGACCCGCCAGACGATGACCAGGAACGCCACGAAGGCGACGGCGACCCAGAATTCCGCGGTCAACAACATGTCGGTCTCAAACCCTTGATCGGCCCTCGGCCCGTCGGGCCGGGGCGGGGTCGGATGGGAGGGGCCGGCAACGGGCCGGCCCTCGGATCAGTGTACGGCGGGCGTCGCGTCGAGGGCGCGGTTCAGGCTCGCTTGGTCGGGGGCCTGGCCGGTCAGCCGCTCGACGATCGCCGAGGCGGTCTCGCCGGCGATCGCGCGGACGTTGCCCATGGCTTCCGTCGTGCGCGTGCGGATGGTCGCCTCGGAGGCGGCGAGCCGCTGGTTCAGCTCGGCCTCGAGCAACTTGCGCTTGGCGTCGGCCTCGGCCGAGAGGGTGTTGCGGGTCTCCTGGGCGATGGCCTGCGCCTTCGCCTGGGCCTCGCGCAGAGACTTCTCGTAGGCGGCGCCGGCGGCGTCGGCCTCGGTCTTCATCCGCTGCGCCTCGGTCAGATCGGACGAGAGCCGGCCGGCGCGGTCGCCGAGGATCGCCTCGATGCGCGGCAGCGCGACCTTGGACATCAGGTAGTAGAGCAGGCCGAAGGCCAGCGCGAGCCAGATCAACTGCGAGAGAAAGGTGTGGCTCTCGAAGGGCGGAAAGGCGCTGCCATGGCCGCCGGAGGGCTGCTCGGTATGGGTGTGCGGGCTTCCCGCCGGGACGATCGTCGTGTCCGCGTTCGGGGAGGGGGTCGTGAGGGGATTCTTCTGCTCGGCCATGGCCCTGTCCGGTGACGTCGGAAGGCCGGCTCCGCGGGCGGAGCGGCCGGATCGGAGTCTCTCAAGAAACCTCCGCTGCGCCGCCGTGTCGAAGGACGGAAGACCGAGCAGAGGAGGTTTCGCGAGACACTCTCAACGAGCGGGGGAGCGCGGGGCGGGCCCTGTGGCCGGCCCGCGCTCCCCCGGAGAACGACGCGTCAGACGGCGAAGAGGAGCAGCAGCGCGACGAGCAGCGAGAAGATGCCGAGCGCCTCGGTGAGCGCGAAGCCCAGGAGGAGGTTGGTACGCTGGCTATCGGCGGCCGACGGGTTGCGCAGGGCGCCCGCGTAGAACTGGCCGAACAGGTTGCCGAGGCCGATGCTGGCGCCCGCCATGCCGAGGCAGGCGAGACCGGCGCCGATGTACTTCGCAGCGACGGGATCCATGAAACACTCCTGAAGTTCGAACGGGGTTCGTTGAGGGCGGAAGGGTCCGGCCGGGACGGATCAGTGGCCGGGGTGGAGGGCGTCGGCGAGATAGACCGCCGTCAGCGTCGCGAAGACGTAAGCCTGAAGGGCCGCGACGAGGAACTCGAGAGCCGTCAGCGCGATGGTGAGCGCGAGCGGCAAGGGCGAGAGCACGCCCCAGGCACCGGCAACCAAGAGCTGGACCACGAAGAAGGCGAAGATCTTCAGCGCGATGTGGCCGGCCAGGATGTTGGCGAAGAGACGAACCGAGAGGCTGATCGGCCGCGACAGGAACGACACGATCTCGATCGGCACCATGATGAGCAGCAGCGGCTTCGGCACGCCCGACGGCACGAACACGCCGAGGAAGTGGGTGCCGTGCTTGGCGACGCCATAGATCACCACGGTCAGAATCACGACCAGCGCGAGGCCGAAGGTGACGATCAGGTGGCTGGTCACCGCGAAGGCGTAGGGGATCATCCCGAGCAGGTTCAGGATGAGCACGAACATGAACAGAGAGAACACGAGCGGCAGGAAGCGCTTGCCGTCCTCGCCGGTCGCCTGGTGCACCGTATCGGCGATGAATTCGTAGAGCGTCTCGGCCAGCGCTTGGAGGCGGCCCGGAACCACGGAGCGCCCGGAGGTCGCCACGATGGTCAGCAGCGCGATGATGCCCACCGCGGCGAACATGTAGAGAGCCGATTGCGTGAACGCGAGCTGCTGGTTGCCGATGTGACCCAGCGAGACGAGCGGCTGCAGCTCGAACTGGTGGATCGGGTCGATACTGACCGCCATGTGCCCGCTTCCGCCCCTTTGTGTGCCGCGCGAGGAAGCCTGTGCGGCTCCCGTCTATCGCGCGTCGCCCTTACACGATGCCGGGCGAGTCTCAAGACCCTTGAGGCGACTTGGAGACCCTGACCGGCGTTCTTTCTCAGTTTTTCTTGGCGCTGAAGCCGCTGACCCGCATGACGTTGTAGATCCCCGTCACGAAGCCCAGCATCAGCAGCACGATCATGCCCCACGGCTTGGTGCCGAAGAGATGATCGACGATGTAGCCGAGGATTCCCCCGGCGATCACGCCCGCGATGAACTCGGTCGAGAGCCGCATGGCCTGACCGAGCGGGGCTGGCCCGCCGGACGTGCCGGTGCGCGCAAGCTTGTCGGGCGCGGCGTTGGGCCGCCTGCCTTCGAGCTGCGTCTCGAGACGCTTCAGCCTCGCGGAGAGATCGCCGTCGGCGGGAGCCTTTTCCGGCCCGCTCCCGTCACCTGCCGGGCCGCCGCTCACGGGCGACCCCACACGTCGTGGGGAGCGGAGGGAAAGGTTTCACCCCCTCGGCGCGGCGCACCATAGTTTCGCCAACCTTGAGTGTCAAGGCGGCCAAAATGCCCACTAAGCTGTTGATGGAACAACATAATTTTTGATTTTTCCACGGCTTTCGGAAGCCGGATCAGGCCCCCAGGATCGGCTTGATGATCTTCTCCATTTCCTCGATCGAGAGGGCACCGGAGCGCTTCTCGCCGTTGATGAAGAAGGTCGGCGTCGATTCGACCTTGAGGGTGTCGAGGCCGCGGGTCTTGACCGCGTTGATGGCGGCGTAGGTCTTCTGGTCCTTGAGGCAGGCCTCGAACTTCTCCTTCGAGAACCCGGCCTGACGCAGAAGCTGCTCCAGGGCATCGACGGGCGATTGCGGCTTGCGCACGAAAGCCCAGTTCTGCTGCTGGTCGAACAGCAGATCGGTGATCGGGTAGTATTTCGCCTCGCCGTCGCAGCGGGCGAGCATGAAGGCGGCGGTGGCGAGCGGATCGAGCGGGAACTCGCGCAGGGTGAAGCGCACCTTGCCGGTGTCGATATAGCGCTCCTTCAGCACCGGCCACGTCGTCGCGTGGAAGTGCGCGCAGTGCGAGCAGGTCATCGAAGCGTATTCGATGATCGTCACCTTGGCGTCCGCCGGCCCGAGCCAGACATCGCCGAGGGGGCCGGGCTGCATCAGCGCGGCCGTGTCGGCCGATTGCGCCAGCGCCTCGAGGGTCAGGCGGGGGAGCAGGGCGGCGGTGCCGAGGGCAAGGCCGGTCAGTTTCAGGGCGTCGCGCCGGGTGATCATGGCAGGGGCGGGCTCCGTTCGCGGGCCGCAACCGGCCCGATACCGCGCGAGGATAGGACGGAATGGCTCCGTCCGGCCGGGGGACGCGTCGCCGCACGGCCTTTCACGAGCCGCTTATCACGCTGCGCCGCCGCCCGCACGTTCTTCGATTTGCGCTTTGCGTGATCCGCGCCGCTATCGCCGCGCCACCACGGCGATGCCGAGCCGGTCGAGGGCGTCGCGCAGGCGCTCCTCCTCGATTCTCGCCACCGCCAGCGCCACCTCGCCGCGCCGCGCCGGGTCGAGAGCCTTTTGCGGGGCGCGGCGTGTCGCCCGATGCACGCGGTCCTGGCGCATGACGATCTTGCCGATGCAGGCCCAGCCGTAATGCGCGTTGACGCGCTGGATCACGATCGGCGCGAGATGCTGGAGTTCGAGGGCGAAGGCGCCCTCCACCCGCACCACCAGCGTGCCGGGCTCCGGCCGCCCCTCCGCATCGCGGCGGGCGCGGCGCGGCCATTCGAGCTTGACCGGCTGGCAGGCCTCGGAGAGCCGCGCGCCCACGATGTCCGGCCACGCGGCGAGGATGTCGGACGAGGCGAAGCCCTGCGCGGCAAACGCCGGACCGATGCAGCCCTCGATCAGTTCGCTCAGCGGTTTGACGCGCGCCATCGGCACTCCGGAACACCAGGGTCGTGCGGCAGGCGCGTCCCTGTCGCGAACCTACCCGAATTGCGGTCCGCACGGGAGTCGGGAGCGGCATGTGGGGGGAGCGACGGCACAGCCGCGTCACATTTCGGCAAGGCGCTGTTTTCGCGGCCGCGCTCCCGCTATGGACGCTTCATGCCCGCCGCCTCGGCCGCCGACCTCCTCGCTTGGTACGATCGCCACCGCCGGGCACTGCCCTGGCGGGCGCTGCCGGGCGAAGAGGCGCATCCCTATCGGGTCTGGCTCTCCGAGGTGATGCTGCAACAGACCACGGTGACGGCGGTCAAACCGTACTTCGAAAAATTCCTGACGCTATTTCCGAGCGTATCGGCGCTCGCGGCCGCGCCGGAAGAGGCGGTGATGTCGGCCTGGGCCGGGCTCGGCTACTATTCCCGCGCCCGCAACCTGCATGCCTGCGCCAAGGCGGTGACGGCCGCGGGCGGGTTTCCCGACACCGAGGACGGCCTGCGCAAGCTGCCCGGCATCGGCGCCTACACGGCCGGCGCCATCGCCGCCATCGCCTTCGACCGCCCGGCGGCGGCGGTCGATGGGAATGTCGAGCGGGTGATGAGCCGGCTGCACGCCATCGAGACGCCGCTCCCCGCCGCCCGCGCGCAGATCCGCCTATTCACGCAGGCCCTGGTGCCGGACCGGCGGCCGGGCGATTTCGCGCAGGCGCTGATGGATCTCGGCGCGACGCTGTGCACTCCGAAGCGCCCGGCCTGTGCCCTGTGCCCCTGGATGCGGCCCTGCCGCGCCCGCGCCGAGGGTTTGCAGGAGACGTTTCCGCGCAAAGTGAAGAAGGAGAAGGGGATCTTGCGCAAGGGCGCGGCCTTCGTCGCGCTGCGGGCCGGCGACGAGGCGGTCCTGCTGCGCACCCGGCCGCCGGAGGGCCTGCTCGGCGCCATGGCCGAACCGCCGACCAGCGATTGGCTGCCCGATTACGATCCCGCCAAGGGCCTGCTCGACGCGCCGCTCGATGCCCGCTGGAAGCGCCTGCCCGGCGTGGTGAAGCACGGCTTCACCCATTTCCCGCTCGAACTCACAGTTTTTCTCGCCCGCGTCGCGGCGGACACGAAGCCGCCGGAGGGAATGCGCTTCACCCCCCGCGACGCGCTCGAAACCGAGCCGCTGCCCGGTGCGATGAAGAAGGTGCTCGTCCACGCGTTCACCGGCCCGGTTCCCGTGGCCGCGCCGAAGCCGGCGCCGGTCCGCGAACCCGATCTGGCCACGATCCCGGAACCCGAGCCGCCGCCGCGGCGCGGGCCGATCCCGAAACCCGCCTCGTCGCGGCCCTCGGATCTGGCGCGGATCGTCAAGAAAGCGCCCAAACCCGTTCGGACGCGATGATGCAGGGCTCCGCCCTGCACCCGCGAAAGGACGTGTCCCTTCGAAAACTCGACGATCGCTATGCTCCGGTCCGGGCCCGCATCTCGCTGCGGTAATCGTCGATGCAGACGAGTTTTCCGCCGCGCTCGGCGTGCCAGAAGGTCCAACCGTTGCAGGCGGGCAGGCCCTGCACCAGGGCGCCGACCTTGTGGATCGATCCCATCGCCGGTCCGACGCTGAGTTGGCCGTCCGGCCGCACCGTCGCCCGGAAGCGACGGCGCTCGTCGGTCAGCGTCTCGCCGGGGCGCACATGCCCCGCCTCGACCACGCTGAGGAACGGGATGCGCGGCTCGGCCCGTTTCGGGGTGGCGAGCGCCAGCGAGGCGGCGGACAGCGTCTCGATACCAGCGATCCGGGCCCGCGCCGCAGCGGCGTAGGTCGGGTCGCGCTCGCAGCCGATGAAGTGGCGCCCGAGACGCTTGGCCACCGCGCCGGTCGTGCCGGTGCCGAAGAACGGGTCGAGCACCACGTCACCGGGATTGGTCGCCGCCATGAGGGTGCGGGCCAGGAGCGCTTCCGGCTTCTGGGTCGGGTGGACCTTGCGGCCCGCCACGTCCTTCAGCCTTTCCTCACCCGTGCAGAGCGGGATGAACCAGTCCGAGCGCATCTGAAGGTCTTCGTTGCCGGCCTTCAGGGCATCGTAATGGAAAGTGTACTTCGCCTGCGGCGAGCGCGAGGCCCAGATCAGGGTCTCGTGCGCGTTGGTGAAGCGCTTGCCGCGGAAGTTCGGCATCGGGTTGGCCTTGCGCCAGACGATGTCATTCAGGATCCAGTAACCGAGATCCTGCAACGCGCTGCCGACCCGGAAGATGTTGTGGTACGAACCGATCACCCACAGCGTGGCGTTCGGCTTCATCACGCGGCGCGCGGCCTTCAGCCAAGCGCGGGTGAAGTCGTCATAGGCGGAAAAGCTGGAGAACTTGTCCCAGTCGTCGTCGACGGCATCGACCACGCTCTGGTCGGGACGGGTCAGTCCCGCCTCGCCGAGTTGGAGGTTGTAGGGCGGGTCGGCGAAGACACAGTCGACGCTTTCCGCCGGAAGACGGTCCATGGCGGCGATACAGTCGCCGACCAGGATTTCGTCGAGGGGTAAGGTGCTGGGAAGACGCTGAACGGAGGGTGCGAGACCCATCCGCGGCGCCGACGCGATCCGCCCGGTACGCGAGACTTGATTCCGGGCGGTGGCGCCGACGACCGCGGTACGCGGGGAAGCCATGGCAAACACCGGTTACGCGACTGACAACCGGACCATGCCCCGATCACGGTAAAGGTCGCGTTTGCCGTCGCCGTATGGTTGCGTCTCGATATGGGGCGGCAGTTTTTGCCGGGCTTCGCCATGCATGGAATGCACGGCTGCAGTGCCACTCGGGCAAGTGCGCGCGAAGCTTTGTCAAGGCTTTCCCTGCCGGACGTGGAGCCCCCCTGAATTTTTACGCGACAAGTTTTGTGAATATCGAATGGCTGAGCGTCAACGTTGCGCCAAGCAATCAATTCTTACTACGACGGAAAACCCCGAAACCGCGATCGATATTCTGACTGCAGCCGCATGCTGAAGCGCAAAATCCCCGTCTTATTTTAGCCGGGATCGGGCTCATTTTCCGCGCCGCTCACAACACGTCGCAAAAGCAAGGGAATGCGATCCTCGATGAAGGTTTCCAACCGGACCGCTGCCGTCTGCCTCGCCACCGTCATCGGCGCCCTCACGGCGCTGCCCGCCCAGGCCCAGGGTGGCCGGGCTTCCTGGTACGGAAGCGGCAAGAAGACGGCCAATGGCGAGCGGTTCAATCCCAACGGTTACACCGCCGCCCATCGTAGCCTGCCCTTCGGCACCCGTGTTCGCGTCACGAACAAGTCCAACGGCCGCTCGGTCGTGGTGCGCATCAACGATCGCGGCCCATTCGTCGGCGGCCGGGTGATCGATCTGGCCCGCGGCTCGGCCCGCGCCATCGGCATGTCGGGCGTCAGCTACGTCTCGCTCAACGTGGTGCGCTGAAGCGAGCACCGCATCCGTTCCATCCGGCGTTGCCGGGGAACCGCCCCCTTCCCATCTTCGTCTCAACCGATGACACGCAGGCCCGGAACGCTTTTCGATCCGGGCTGCAGAGGGATGAGGAGACGAGATGGCGAAGCCGATGGTGGTCGAGATTCCGCATGAACTCGGCCGCGACGAGGCCCGGCGGCGCATCGACGAGGGCACCGTTCGCGTGCGCGAGGCGCTCGGCAAGAGCGGCATCGCCATCAACACCCTGGCCTGGACCGGTGACCGGCTCGACTACTCGGTCACGGCCATGACCCAGACCGTGGACGGCCAGATCGATGTCGGCCAGGACGTGGTGCGCGTCGAGGTGCGCATGCCGCTGCTGCTCGCGATGTTCGCCCAGAAGATCCAGAAGATCGTCGGCAAGGAGGGCAACAAGCTCCTCCTGACCAAGAAATAGCCCGGGCCGGGACAGTGCGGGGACCGGGCGGCGGGAACCGGCTCCGCGACGCCTCGTTGGCGTGACACGGCGGCACGGTGCCCGCCGCCAGCGAGGCTTCGACACCTATGGCCAATCCCGGATCGATCCCGGAGACCCCCGTGCCCGGCCCCGAGACGCCTGGACCGGCGACGCCCGACTCCCCCCAGATCCCCGAGCCTGGTCCCGGCCCGGAAATCCCCGGCGGAACGCCCGTCGAGGCACCCGGCACCACACCGGCCGAGATTCCCGTCGAGAGCCCCGGCCTGCCGGATTCGACGCCGACCGGCCCTGCCAACCCGACCGCCTGAGCGCGTCAGCCGAAGCAGCGACGGCTCCGCGCATCGCGGAAGCCTGAATACGCGGAGGCGGCGCCGACAACCGGGGCCGTCGCTTTCCGGCGATCGTCCAGAAGGCGCGGTCCACTTGCGTTGTTCCGGGCTGCGGCTGCTGCCATAAGCCCGGCATGGCCGCTCCCCCGCTTCTCACCCTCCAAGACGTCGCGCTCACCTTCGGCGGAACCCCGCTGATCGAGCGCGCCGAGTTGACGATCGCGCCCGGCGAGCGCGCCTGCCTCGTCGGCCGCAACGGCTCGGGCAAATCGACCCTGATGCGCATCGCCGCCGGCTTGGTCGAGCCGGACCGGGCCGTGCGGTTCGTGCAGCCCGGCACCACCATCCGCTACCTCGCGCAGGAGCCGGACTTCTCCGGCTTCGAGACGACGCTGGCCTTCGCGGAAGCCGGCCTCGCACCGGGCGACGACGCGCACCGCGCCCGCTATCTCCTGGAGAGTCTGGGTCTCGACGGCACGGAGAACCCCCAGCGCCTGTCGGGCGGCGAAGCGCGCCGAGCCGCGCTTGCCCAGGCGCTCGCGCCCGAGCCCGATATCCTGCTGCTGGACGAGCCGACCAACCATCTCGACCTTCCCGCCATCGAGTGGCTGGAATCCGAGCTGAAGCGCACGCGCTCGGCCCTCGTCCTCATCAGCCACGACCGCCGCTTTCTTTCGGGCCTGTCGCGATCCACCGTCTGGCTCGACCGCGGCGTGACACGCCGGATCGAGCAGGGTTTCTCGAGCTTCGAGGCGTGGCGCGACGCCTTCTTCGAGGAGGAGGAGCGCGACAAACACAAGCTCGACCGCAAGATCGCCGACGAGGAGCACTGGCTGCGCTACGGCGTCACCGCCCGGCGCAAGCGCAACGTGCGCCGCCTCTCCGACCTGCAGAGCCTGCGCAAGCAGAGCCGCGACCACCGCCGCCCGGTCGGGCAGGCGGTGCTGACGGCCAGCGAGGGCGAGGCGTCCGGCACGCTGATCGCGGAAGCCCGGCACGTCTCGAAATCCTACGGCGAGCGCCGGATCGTCCACGACCTGTCCCTGCGCGTGCTGCGCGGCGACCGACTCGGCATCGTCGGTCCGAACGGGGCGGGCAAGACCACGCTGATCAACCTGCTGACCGGCGCGCTCGCGCCCGACTCGGGCGAGATGCGCCTCGGCACCAGTCTGAACATGGTCCATCTCGATCAGGCCCGTGCAGTGCTGGAGGGGAGCGCGACCGTCACGGAGGTGCTGACCGGTGGCAGCGGCGACAGCGTCACGGTGGGCGGGCGCAGCCGCCACGTCATCGGCTACCTCAAGGACTTCCTGTTCGCGCCCGAACAGGCGCGCACGCCCGTGAGCGTGCTCTCGGGCGGCGAGCGCAACCGGCTGTTGATCGCCCGGGCGCTCGCTCAGCCCTCGAACCTCCTCGTGCTCGACGAGCCCACCAACGACCTCGACCTCGAAACCCTCGACCTGCTCCAAGAGATGCTCGGCGACTATGCGGGCACTTTAATTCTAGTGAGCCACGACCGCGACTTCCTCGACCGGGTGGCCGGCACCGTGCTGGTCAGCGAGGGGGAGGGGCGCTGGGTCGAGTATGCCGGCGGCTATTCCGACATGCTTTCCCAGCGCGGGCGCGGCGTCGAGGCACGCAGCGACGGGCGGGAGAAGCCCGCCCGCGAGCGGGCGGAGCCGCGGGAGAAGGCGACACGTGCCGAAGCGGCTCCGGCCCGGACCAAGCTCAACTTCAAGGAGCAGCACGAGCTGAAGACCTTGCCGGTGCGCATGGCCGAGTTGGAGACGGGGATCGCCAAACTGCGCGAGGTCCTGTCCGATTCCGGCCTGTATGGCCGCGATCCCGGCCGCTTCCAGAAGGCGACCGCGATGCTGGGCGCGGCGGAAGCCGAACTCGCCGCCGCCGAAGAGCGCTGGCTGACCCTGGAGATGCAGCGCGAGGCCCAGAACGGCTGATCGAGCCCGAAATGATCCGGCTCGTCGCACCCGGATCCGTGGAAAACTTTTGCGTTTGAGCCGGGATTAAGTTGCGAGGCTGCAACAGAGTGCAGGGAAGCTACTCTGTGTCAGCTCCAAGACAGTCATCTCTGTTGCCCGTACGGCCACGCTCGCTCATGGTGCCGCTGCGGACGGGACAACCCCGCTGCGGCTTGGCCGACAACCCGGTTGGGAAGGGCCAGGCTCCAAGGGAAACAAGGACGGGCCAGAACGACCACGGACATCGTGGGCGCCCGGCCAAAACAGAAGTCCGATCCCGTGGGTCTCGAAACTTCTGGAGGGTATACCATGAAGCTCGTGAAGAGCCTTCTCCTTGGATCGGCAGCGGGGCTGGCCGTCGTGGGTGGGGCTCAGGCCGCCGACCTGCCGGTGAAGAAGGCCGTTCCAATCGAGTACGTCCGCGTCTGCACGGCCTACGGCGCGGGCTTCTTCTATATTCCCGGTACCGATACCTGCCTGCGTGTCTCCGGCCGCGCCCGCGCCGAGTACGGCTATATCGGCAGCGACAACCGCGACATCCCCGGCGGCGGCGACATCTCGGGCTTCACGGGCCTTGCCCGCTTCAACTTCGATGCCCGCACCCAGACCGGCTACGGCACCCTGCGCGCCTTCCTGCGCCTCGACGCCGCGAGCCGCACCGGCAACACGAAGTATTCCTCCGGCACGAACCTGCGCGGCGCCTACGCCTTCTCCGGCACCGGCCAGGACCAGCTCGGCCGCGTTCAGAACTTCATCAACGTCGACAAGGCGTTCGTGCAGTTCGCCGGCCTTACTGCCGGTCGCGCCTCCTCGTTCTTCGACTTCTACGCCCACGACTTCGAGATCATCGGCTCGTCGCTGGGCTCCGATCTGCCGTCCACCAACCTGCTCGCCTACACCCAGAAGTTCGGTGAGGGCTGGTCCGTGACGCTGTCGATGGAAGACCCGAACTACCGCAAGAACCCGCTCTACTCCGACGCGGCCGGCGCGACGGGCCTCGTCCCCGGCCAGGCCGGTCTGAACAACGTGTTCACCACGGCGCCGACGCCGATCATCCTCGGCACCAACGCCGCGGGCAACGCCACCGCCGTGGCCTTCGTCGACGCCGTGCAGCGCTCGCGCCTGCCCGACTTCGTCGGCTCGCTGCGCTACGACGCCGCCTGGGGCTCGGCCCAGTTCTCGGCCGCCGTCAAGGACATCAACACCGGCGGCTTCATCGCCGGGTCCTCGGTCGGCGTCCCCGGCACCGGCGGCGTGCTGGCCACCAACACCGCGGCGGCCCTGGCGGCACGCGGCATCAACGCCGGCGCGCAGACCGAATACGGCTGGGCCGTCCAGGGTGGCATGAAGTTCAACCTGCCCTTCATCGCTCCCGGCGATGGCCTCTACCTCCAGGGTGCCTACGGCGAGGGTGCCTCGTTCTACACCGGCATCAACCGCTTCACCGCCGGCTACCTGAGCAACGCCTCGGTCTACGCGGGCAACCCGTTCAACCAGTACCTCTCCGACGCCGTAGTCAACCCGCTGACCGGCCGCATCGAACTGTCCAACAGCTTCACGGCGGTGGCGTCCTACCTCCACTACTGGTCACCCGAGTGGCGTTCGGCCTTCTACGCCAGCTACGGCGAGATCTGGTTCTCCCAGGGCGCCCGTCAGGCCATCAGCCAGGCGAACTCGGTGGTCGGCGCGGCCTCGACTGTGGCTCCGCCCTCCTACCTCACCAACGCCGTCGGCTACAGCCTCAGCCCCGCCCTGCGTGACACCTATCAGGTCGTCACCGGCGCGAGCCTGATCTGGTCGCCGGTCAAGGATCTCGATATCGGCGTCGAGGGCCAGTACATCAAAACCGGCGTCAAGAACGGTCGCGTCTCCGACAGCGACAAGGGTGGCTTCGTGAACAACATCCCGACCCGCACGGTCAGCAGCGAGGACGTGTTCCAGGCCCGCTTCCGGGTGCAGCGCGACTTCTAAGCCGAACCGGCACCCCGCCCGCGCGGGGGCCGGACACGACGGACACCTTCCAGACCCCGGCCTCGCGGCCGGGGTTTTTTGTTGATCGACAACCGATCGAAACGCGGGCAGGCACGAATCAGCGCCCGTCGGCGCGAGACGGGCGTGGCCTTCAAAGCGCCCCGATGGGCCTGTCTTCTGGCCACCATCGCCGGCCGCCGAGGAGGTCGAGCCCATGTCCAAGCTTTCGGAAATACCGCCTTCGCCGATACCGCCGCCCGGCCGCTCGCCCCGGTCTCGACTGATTCGGGCCGGCTGGATCGCCGGCCTTCCGCTTCTGGCCCTGATCGCCGCAGCGGCTTATTTCGGCATGCTGCGGGTCACGGAACGCCTCGAGCGGGAGGCCGCGGCGATCGCCGCCGCGACCGGCGAGGGACAGCCCGAGCCCTGGCTGCGCGTCTCGGTGACGGGCCGCGACCTGACCGCGACGGGCGAAGCACCGGAAGCCTCCCAGCGCGAGGCGTTCGTCGGTCGGCTGGCCGCCATCGACGGCATTCGCCGCCTCACCGACCGGACCGGTGTGATCGAGGACGTGTCCCCCTTCGTCTGGTCGGTGGAGCGCCCCGCCACCGGTCGCGTCGAGGCCACCGGCAGCCGACCGGCCGAGGTCGGCGCCTTCGAGCTGGCGCAGCGCCTGAAGCCGGCCCTGCCGCGTGACGCCACCTTGAGCGACCATGCCCGAGCGGCGCGGGGCGCCCCGCGCGACTTCCCCGACGCCGCGGCCTTTGCCGTGGAGCGGCTTCAGGATCTCACCACCGGCGCCGTCGCCACGCTCAACGACACCGTGATCTCGATCCGCGGCGAAGCGGCGAGCCTGGCCGCCTACGACGCCCTGCGCACGGCGCTGGCGACCCCACCGCAGGGCTACACTCTCGGTACGATCGAGATCACGCCGCCGGTCATCGGAGACTTCCGGTTCGGCGTCTCCCGCCGGCCGGACGGCAGCCTCGAACTGAACGGCCACGTCGCCTCGGAAAGCGCCCGCGAGGAAATCCGTGCCGCCGCCGCGGACGCCGCGGAGGGGGCCGCCATCGATGATCGCCTGCGCGACGCCCGAGGCCTGCCGCAGGGCATCGACGGCCCGGCATTGATGCGCTTCGTATTCCAGCTTTCGGGCCTGCTGCACGAGGGACGCGTCAGCTTCGAGGGGGCGGCGGTTTCGGTCGAGGGCAATGCGCTCGATGCCGGAGCGGTCACCGAGGCGCAGACGCTGATGCGCGACGCCCGGCCCTCCGGCATCGCCGCGGGCCGGGTGACGCTCACCGCTCAGCCCATTGTCCCTTACGTCCTGCGGATCCGCCGCGGCAGCGACAGCGTCACGGTAAGCGGCCATCTGCCGGATCGGGCGACGCGCGAGGCGCTGCTGGCCCGGCTCAATCCGCGCTTCTTCCGCGAATCGATCCAGGACCGTACCCGCCTGGCCGACGGTGCCCCGGCCGGTCTGGCCACAGCGCTCGCGGCGGCGGTCGATCCGTTCTCGACGCTGGCGAGCGGGGAACTGACGATCACCGGCACCAGCCTGCGCCTGACCGGCACCAGCCTCTATCCGGAGAGCGCCGCCCGCCTCGCTCAGTCCCTGCCGAAGGCGATGCCGGCAGGCTGGAACGCCACGGTGTCCGTTGCTTCGGACGCGGCCCCCGCGGCGACGACTGAGATGGGCCCGTGCGGACAGCGCCTTGCCGAGCGCACCGCCGGGCATCCGCTGCGCTTTGCTCCGGGCAGCACGGCGCTCGCGCCCGAATTCTACCCGGTGCTCGATGCGGTGGCGGCGCTGGCACGCGCCTGCCCCGCCGAACGGATCGAGGTCGTAGGCCATCTCGATCCGGCCGGGGCGAAGCCGGACGCGCCGGCCGATCCGGTCGCCGAGGAGGCCGCGAAGGAAACGGCACCCAAACCCGCCAAGGCGGAGGCGAAGACGGACACGAAATCCGGCAAGGCCATCAAGGGCAAGGCGGAGACGAAGGAGGCGGCCAAGCCCGCACCGAAACCTGAGCCGAAGCCCGAGAAGACCGAGGCCGAGCGGGCGGATGCCGGCGCCGACCTTGCGCGGGCACGGGCGCTCGCGGTGGTGGATTACCTCCAGAAAGCCGGCGTGCCGCTGGAGCGCACCGCCGCGCCGACGGGCGTCGCACCGCTCTCCGACCGTCAGGGAATCGGCCTCAGCCTACGCTCGTGATCGGGCTCGTCTCCTCGCTCTGGCCCGCGCTGGCGGCGGCGCTGCTGCTCGGCCTCGCCGTCGGCACGCTGACCGGCCTGCCGCGGAGCAGCTTCACCCTGGCTGCGGCCGGCCTTCTCCTCGTCGGCCTCGCCATCCTGGCCGCCCTGGCGGCGCTCCGAACCGTGCCCGGCGCGCCCGGCCTGTGGATCGAGACGGGTGCGCTGCTGCTGGGAGCCTATCTTGCGGGCTGCGCCCTGGGCGGTCTCGGGCGCTCCGTCTCCGGCCGCCGGCTCTGATGCGTCGGCCTCCTCCGCCGCCAGCCCCCAGATCCGCTGCTTGCGCCCGACGCCGCGCAGGGCGAATTCGCCGACGGGGACGAGCGCCGCTCCGCAACGCCGGGCGAAGGCATCCGAGAGGAGCAGCGAGCGCTCCAACCCGTCGCAGAGCCGCTCGATCCGGCTCGCCTCGTTGACCGCCCGGCCGATCACCGTGAAGTCGAGGCGCCGGTCGGTGCCAACATTGCCGGAGACGACGCGCCCGTAATGCAGCACGATGTCCGCCTCCAGGGGCGGCAGCCCGTCCCGGAGGCGGGACGCGTTCAGCCGGGCATTGCGGGCGAGCGCCTCGCGCGCCGCATCGAGCGCCCCGGTGCAGGCCGGGCAGGCGAGGGCGTCCGGCTCGGCCACGGGGAAGACGGCGAGAAAGCCGTCACCGAGGAACTTCGAGATCTCGCCGCCGTGGCGCTGCACCGGCTCGCCCAGCGCATCGAAATGCTCGTTGAGCCAGCCCACCACTTTCAGGGGATCGTCGCGGTCCGCCACCGCCGTGAAGCCGCGCAGGTCCGCGAGCAGGATCGCGGCGTGGACCACCGTGCCCTGGCCGCGCCGCATCTCGCCGGCGAGCACCCGCGCGCCCGTCGCCGGTCCGAGGTAGGTGTCGAGCATCTCGCGCATCGCGTGCGACAGGCTGAGCTTGGCCGTGACAAGGGCAATCACCGGCACGAGCCCGGCCACGGCCGCCTGCTCCACCTCGGTGAAGCCGCCGGGCCGGTCGGTCGCAAACGAGATGCCGACGCCCGCCATGGCGCTGCCGGGCGCGAAGGCGGCGGCATGGAGCAGGTAATCGGTGGCGCCCGCCTGTCTGAGTTCGTTCAGCAACGGAAGGTCGGGGCAGCCGTTCGAGCGCTCGAGCCGCCAGCGCACAAAGGCGAGGTCGTTCGCCTGCAGCCAGCCAACGGGGCTTCGGAAGAAGGTATCCTCGCCCTCCGGGCCGTGCACGGTCGGGAACACCGCCATGCCCTCCCCACGCCGCCACGCGAGGCTCACCCCGCGGAACAGGGGATCGATCACCGGCACCGCGAGGCTGAGGCGCCAGAGTGGGAGACCGGCCGTGACCAGAGCCTCGCAGAACTCCGCGATGATGGCCTCCGCCTCGTCGGACTCCGTCGCCCGCGCGATCAGGCGAGCTTCGATGCCGCGGAGGGCGGGGGCTGAGATCGAGTCCGTGACGGCCATGGCGACCCCACTCTATCGGCGCCCATGCGGCGATCCAAAAGCATAGGGATCGATGCCCTGTGGGAAATCGACCGCACAGCCGCCTTGCCCGGACGCTTCGAACCCTTCAACCGTTCCGCACAATGCCGGGAACAACGACATGGACGACGCTACCGATATCGCGAGCCGATTTGCGTTCCTTAGCGAAATCGACGGTCTCAAGGCGGTGCTGCGCCAGAACCGTACCATCAGCGAGCGCCGACGCGAGAACTCGGCCGAGCATTCGTGGCATCTGGCGATGTTCGCGCTCGTTCTCGGGGATCTCGCACCCGGTCTCGACCTGAACCGCGTCGTCGCGATGCTGCTCGTGCACGACATCGTCGAGGTCGATGCCGGCGACGTGCCGATCCACAGCGCCTACGATTCCGTTGCCCTGGCGCGGGTCGAGGCGGTCGCGGCGGAGCGGATCTTCGGGCTCCTGCCGGAACCGCAGCGGGATCGCTTCCTGGGGCTTTGGCGGGAATTCGAGGCGGTGGAGACGGTGGAGGCCCGGTTCGCCAAGGCGCTCGACCGGCTCCAGCCGCTGCTGCTCAACACGCTGACCGAGGGCGGTACCTGGGCCGAGAACGGCCTGACCGAGGCGCAAGTGATGGCGCGCTACCGGCCGGTGATCGAGCGCGGCATCCCCGGCCTCTGGCCCTTCGTGGAAGCGCTGGTCCGCCGCCACTACCAGGGTCACGACACTACGGCGTGACCGGCTGGGCCTCGGCGCTAACGGCGGTGCGAGCGCCGCGGGCGAGGTCGCGCTCGATCAGGAGCGCGCTCTTGCCGTCGAGGCGGTTGCGGTAGACCTGCAGGTTCTCCATCACCCGCTGCACGTAGTTGCGCGTCTCGGTGAAGGGGATGCGCTCGACCCAGTCGATCGGATCGACATCGGGGCGGCGCGGATCGCCGTAGGCATCGACCCACTTCTTCACGTTGCCGCCGCCCGCGTTGTAGGAGGCGAAGGCGAGGACGTAGGAGCCCTTCCAATCCTCCATCAGCTCGCCGAGATGGGCCTGGCCCAGCCGCGCATTGTAGGCGGGATCGCTGGTGAGCCGGTCCGTTTCGTAAGACGTCGAGACGCGCTTGGCCGTGCGCTGGGCGGTGGCCGGCATCATCTGCATCAGGCCGCGCGCGCCGACACCGGACTGGGCGCGGGGATCGAATTGGCTCTCCTGCCGGGCGATGGCGAAGACCATGGCCCGCTCGACCTGCGGCACCGCGGTGAAGGTCTCGTAATCGGGGATACCGATGGTCGGGTAGGCATGGGTGTCCAGTGCCAGCCCCCTCTGCGTGGCGAGCTTGCCGATGGAGACCAGCGCCCGCGCGTCGCGCATCGCCACCGCGGTCTCACCGAGCGCGTTGACCTGCGCCTCCTCGGTGAGCGAGCGGGCGGCGTCGATGTAGAGCGGCAGCGCCAGTTCCTTCATCTGGGCGGCGGCCAGAAGCTTCAGGCCGCGCATGAAGAGCCGATCGTCGAAGGCGGCGCGGGCCGTCGGGCTCAGCTCGGCGGCCCGGCGCAGGGGCAGGCTGTGCTGGCCGAGCCGGGCGCGG
This sequence comes from Methylorubrum extorquens, assembly GCF_024169925.1. Lineage (NCBI taxonomy): Bacteria > Pseudomonadati > Pseudomonadota > Alphaproteobacteria > Hyphomicrobiales > Methylobacteriaceae > Methylorubrum > Methylorubrum extorquens. The sequence continues at coordinate 2,767,151 of NZ_JALJXF010000001.1, read as the reverse complement.
GCGAGCTGCCCGTAATAGGCGATCGGCTGAAGCGCGGCCCGCTCGTAGAAAGCCTTCGATTCGATGGTCTTGCCCGCAGCCTCCGCCGCGCGGCCCTGCCAATAGGCGGCGCGCGCCAGCGAGATTGGTGTCTCGGCGACACTCGCGGCTTGCGCGAAGTGCCGCTCGGCCGCGGCCGGATCGGCCATGAAGCGCAACGCGATCCAGCCGGCGTGGAACTCGGCCTCGATCCGCTTCTCGGAGGTGCGGGCGGAATGCGCGGCGGCCACCGCGTAAGCGGTCTTGGACTCACCCGCATCCATCAGCTTGCGGGCGACGATGCGGCGCTCGACCCACCACGTGTCACCGTCGGCGAGCACCTCGGGGTTGGTGGGCGCGGAGAGCAGCACCTTGGCCGCCTCGGGCGCCTTGTCGGCGCGGCGGAAGTACTGTGCGCGCGAGAGCAGATAGGACGAATCGTTGCGCAGCGACGGCGGCACCGCCGCGAGGGCGGCCGCTGCCCCGGCCTTGCCCTGCACCGCCCGGCGGGCGCGCACGAGGCTGGCATAGGATCCGCCGGCATAGTCGGCGGCGCGGGCAGCAGTGACCCAATCCTCCTTCAGGAGGGCACGCTCCATCCGGTAGCGGTGGTCGATCACCGTGAGCACGCCGGGGAAGGCGTCGGTGACCTTCGCTTCCAGGCTGCGCCCGAAACTCTCCTCGCGCCAGAGATCGTGCACGAGTTCGGCGGCGTCCGCATCGAGCCCGTCGGCACGCAGAGCCAGCGCCAGAGCGAATTTGCCCGGCGCGCTGATGGGCTTGGCGCTTGCGAAATAGGCGCGCACCAAGCCTGAACTCTTCCGCTCGGTGAGCAGCCGCTCCTCGGCCCGGCGGCGCAGCAGGGGGCCAGCCGGCCAATCGGGGTTGGCGCGCGAGAAGGCGACGACCCGCTCGAAGCTGACGCCGGCGCCCGCGCGGATCGCGACCCATTCGAGCAGCGCCCGCGCCGCCGGATCGGAGAATCCGGCGGCGAGCCGATCGCCGTCGGAGACCTTGCCCTTGCGATAGAGGTCGATCGTCTCGCGGAGTTGGCCGAGATCGGTCTCGCCGAAGGCGACCGGCCGGGCCGGATCCGGCACCTCGGGGGAGGGGGCGGCCGGGGACACGGCGGCATCGGGCAGCGGGAAGGCGACCGGGCCGTCCGCTTCGGTGGAGGCGTAGGACGACGCCGCGGCGGGCAGCGGCTTGTCGGACGCCGCCTCGCCGGAACTCGGATCGAGGCGCAGCGCATCCGCCGCGACGGGATCCGAGGCAGGACCCTGGCCGTCGCTCGGCTGCCCGGCGGGCGCGGTGGCGTCACTCGCGGGGGCGGCAGGGGCGGAGGCCGGTTGCGGGTTGCGGAGTTCGATGGCCCCGCCGCGCTGTGGCAGCACGGCCGTGCCGGACAGCAGCAGGCCGAGGAGCAGGGGCAGGGAGCGTGTGGGCAACGCCATGATCTGAGACACCCCGACCGGAGGCCAAGCCTTAAGCTGGGCCCCGGTCCGTTAAGATGGCATTAACTGCGCAAGCGAAGCGTTTGCGCGCGGACGGGGGAGGGCCTATGTCTCGCGCGTCCCAAGCGCGGCCCGCGCGGCGGCAGCCGCCGGGGCACGCCGGAAGACAGGCAAGAAGAACGGCCGGGAACGCCAGGATGACCGATACCCACGCCCGCCTTCGCGGCTCGATGACCGCGCTCGCGACCCCCTTCCGCGACGGCGAGTTCGACGAGGCGGCCTTCCGGAAATTCGTGAACTGGCAGATCGAGCAGGGCACCCACGCCCTGGTTCCGACCGGCACCACCGGCGAGAGCCCGACGCTGAGCCACACCGAGCACGACCGGGTGGTCGAGGTCTGCGTCGCCGAGGCCGCCGGCCGGGTGCCGGTGATCGCGGGCGCCGGCTCGAACTCGACGCGGGAGGCCGTCGCGCGGGCGCGTCATGCTGAGAGCGTCGGCGCGGATGCGGTGCTCACCGTCACGCCCTACTACAACAAGCCGACGCAGGAGGGGATGTACGCACACTTCAAGGCGGTGAACGACGCCGTCGGCATCCCGATCATCATCTACAATATCCCCGGCCGGTCCGTGGTCGACATGAGCGTCGACACCATGAAGCGGCTGTTCGAATTGAAGAACATTGCCGGCGTGAAGGATGCCACGGCCAAGATCGACCGTGTCAGCCTCCAGCGACAGGCTTTGGGAGAAGACTTCATCCAGCTTTCTGGCGAAGATGCGACGGCGCTCGGCTTCAATGCCCATGGCGGGGTCGGCTGCATCTCCGTGGTCTCGAATGTCGCACCCCGGCTCTGCGCCGATCTTCAGGAAGCGACGCTGGCGGGCGATTACGCCAAGGCCCTGAAGATCCAGGACCGGCTGATGCCGCTGCACGTGCAGATGTTCTACGAATCGAACCCGGTGCCGGCGAAATACGCTCTCTCGCGCCTCGGGCTGATGTCGGAGGAGGTGCGCCTGCCGCTGGTGCCGGCGACGGAGGGCTGCCGCCGGGCGGTCGATGCCGCGCTCGAGCATGCCGGCCTGATCTGACGCCGTCGGATTGATCCGAGAAGATCCGGCGCGAAGCCTCGCCGGAGAACGTGGCGGTCCCCATATCGGTGGACCGCCGCCCGATCACGAACCTGAAGACGAATGGCACCCAAACCCGATCCCGGCCGGCGCGTCGTCGCCGACAACCGCTCCGCCCGCTACCACTACGCGATCGAGGACACGCTCGAGGCCGGCATCGCGCTGACCGGCACCGAGGTGAAGTCGCTGCGCGGCGGCAAGGCGACGATCGGTGAGTCCTATGCCGGGCCGTCCGGCAACGACCTGATGCTGTTCAACGCCTATATTCCGGAATATCTGGAGGCGAACCGCTTCAACCACGACACCAAGCGGCCCCGCCGCCTGCTGCTGCACCGCCGCCAGATCAACAAGCTGATCGGCGCCACCCAGCGCCAGGGCTACACGGTGATTCCGTTGAAGATCTACTTCAACGACAAGGGCCGGGCGAAGGTCGAGCTGGGCCTCGGCAAGGGCAAGCAGCTCCACGACAAGCGCGAGAGCGTCAAGCAGCGCGACTGGGATCGCGACAAGGCCCGCCTGATGCGTGACAAGGGCTGATCCGGTTTACCATTGATCGCTTCGGGCTCAGCCCGCTCCCGTCATCGCGAGGTGGAGCCGAAGCGACCTGTCCGGATCGGGCAGGTCGCTGGATCGCTGCTGACGGCGAGGGGCGTTCGCCCGTCACCGCGATAAGAGCCCCGAAGTGCCGCTCAGCCTTCCGCTTCCTCGTCGGACGCGCCGGGGCGGATGCCGTAGCGGCTCTCGAGACCGGGGTTGGGGCGGGGCGTGCGCTCAGCGAACTCGCGGCGGGGGCCGTCGCCGGGAGCGCGGGTAGTGCGCTCGCTCGGGTCGCGGCCGATCCGGCTCGCGAGATGTGCGAGATCGATGAACTCGTCCGCTTGGCGGCGCAGGTCGTCGGCGATCATCGCCGGCTGGGTCTGGATCGTCGAGACGACGGAGACGCGAACGCCACGGCGCTGGATCGCCTCCACGAGCGAGCGGAAATCACCGTCCCCGGAGAACAGCACCATGTGGTCGATGTGGGGGGCGAGTTCGAGCGCGTCGATGGCGAGCTCGATATCCATGTTGCCCTTAATCTTGCGGCGCCCGGCGGAGTCGGTGAATTCCTTCACAGGCTTGGTGACGACCCGGTAACCGTTATAGTCGAGCCAATCGATCAGCGGGCGGATCGAGGAATACTCCTGATCCTCGATCATTGCTGTGTAATAAAAAGCCCGAATGAGGTTGTCGCGGGCCTGAAAATCCTTGAGAAGACGCTTGTAATCAATATCGAAACCAAGCGCCTTCGTGGTCGCGTACAAATTCGCGCCGTCGATAAAGACTGCGGTCCGTTGCTTATCGCTCATCGACTGATCCGTGTGCTTGAGATGGCAGCAATTATTTCTGGAAATTCAGACATGAATGCAGTACATGAAATCGTAGATTCAATGCGCTGCCGAAGTCCGGCATCCCTGCACTCTCGACGGATAGCAGCCTTCGTGTTCCGAAACACGCTTTCGTCCGAAAGAGCGTGATCCGGCCAGCGGGCTCGCGGCGTCGGAGAGTTGCAGGGCTCGGAACAGCGTAGCAGACACCGGCCCGAGCCGCCCCTTTGGTGACCGAGCAGGCAATCCCTGTCAAGCGCCAGAAAGAGTTAAGGCCGCCAGCGTCAAATTTAACCGAAGATGATTGTCCGCAACCGAGAGCGTATTCTACGAATTCATTTTTGCACTAACGGTTGCGACACAGCGTCTTTAGGGGCGCACCGTCGAGTTTACATACTTGAAGTTGCTGCACGAGCCCAATTGACATGAGCTGCCCGCACGGAAACTTCCCAGCCCCACCAAACCGTCTCATGCCGCGAGCCTTCATGCCCCGTCTCAGGGCTTCGGCAGCGCCCGGCTGCCCGGCTTGACCGGAGGGATGGCGGCAAGTTCCGGGGGGAGGGCGTCCGGCGCATAGGCCGGGATGTCGAGCGTGACCAGGGACAGAAGCGGCAACCCGATCTCGCCCCGGCCGCCCGAACGGTCGATCAGGCAGGCAGCGCCGACCACCTCGCCCTCCTCGTCCTTCAGCGAAGCCAGGCACTCCCGGGCGGAGAGGCCCGTCGTCACGATGTCCTCGACGATGACGGCGCGGGTGCCGGCGGGAATCGAGAAGCCGCGGCGCAGGGTGAAGGGACCACCGGGGTCGCGCTCGACGAAGATCGCCTTGGCGCCGAGATGGCGGGCGGTCTCGTAGCCGGGGATGATGCCGCCGATGGCCGGAGAGACCACGATATCGATCCGGCCGAAGCGGGCGGTGATGCTTTCGGCCAATGCCCGGCACAGCCGCTCGGTGCGCGCGGGATCGGAGAAGATCGTCATCTTCTGCAGGAAAGTGGGCGAGCGCAGGCCGGAGCTGAGGATGAAGTGCCCCTGCAGCAGGGCCCCTGCGGAACGGAACTCTTCGAGGACTTCTTCCGGCGTCATGGTCACCTGCTCGCCAAACCGTGTTCCGCTGCTTCTTGCAGCGGCGCAAGCGGGGCGCAAGCCGAAGGCCGAGCCATCGTCCGGGACGACGGCTGCCGATCTGCGGACGATGACGATCCGACGGGCAGGATCGGGTCCGCGTCGCCGAAACCCTAGTTCCGGACGCGCAGAGGGTCCCGGCGCCGATCGGGACGGGTCTCGTAGGCGGGCGGAGGATAGGACGCGTCGTAGACCGGCCCATCATAGCAGGGATCGTAGGACCGGGGCAGGAGCGCGCCGAGCTGCACGCCCTCGCTTCCACCGCGCTGGATCATCGTGCGCATGCCCGGCTGCAGCTTGTCGTCATCCAGATCGTCGGGATGGGCGGGGACGAGCGGCAGACCCTCCGCGCCGCCCCGCTGGAGCATCGTCCGCATGCCGGGTTGCAGGCCCTGCGCGCCGGCCTCCTGAGCGAGCGGGATCCCGAGCGCGAGGATGACGGGGGTGACCAGGGAAAGCTTCATGACGGTCGCTCCGGAAAAGCGCGGCGTAGGCCCTGCCGTCCATAGGCTGGTCCGATGACGGAATGACGTGTCCCGGCATCGGTTCCGGCAAGCGACGCCCGCAGGAGCGACCGTCAGCCGTTCACCCGCTCGACGCGGCTCACCGAGCGCTTGCCACGCAGGTCCGCGACGATGGCGGTGAGGTGCTTCAGGTCCGGCACCGACAGGTCGATGGAGATGTCGGTGAAGTCCTGCGTGCGGCGTTTCATCGAAACATTGTCGATGTTGCCGTCATGCTCGGCGATCACTTGGGCGATCTGTGCCAGCGTGCCGGGCTCGTTGATCGATTCGAGCGCGAGCTTGGCGGGGAAGCGCTCCTGCGAGCCTTCCACGTCCCAGCGCACGTCGAGCCAGCGCTCGGGCTCGTTGTCGAAGGCGGCGAGCGCGGCCGACTGGATCGGATAGATCGTCACGCCGACGCCGGGCGTGAGGATGCCGACGATGCGATCCCCCGGCAGGGCACCGCCATTGGGGGCAAAGCTCACCGGCAGGTCGCCGGCCAGCCCGCGGATCGGGATGCTGGCCGAGGCCGAGGCGCCGTCGGCCTCGCCGGAGAAGGTCAGCCGCATGGTCTGGTCCTTGGAACGGGTGAGGCGCCCCGCCGCCCCGTTGGCCGCCGGACCGCCGCTCGCCCCCGCGCGCCGCTCCTCCTTGAAGTCGGGATAAACGGCCTTCACCACGTCGCCGGAGAACATCTCGCCGCGCCCGACGGCGGCAAACACGTCCTCGGTGCTCGCGCGGGCGAGCCGGGGCAGGGCGCCGCGCAGCTTCTCCTCGGAGAAGCTCTTGCCCGCCCGCTCGAAGGCCCGGTCGAGGATCTGGCGGCCGAGCCCGGCATATTGCCGCCGCACAGCAGCGCGGGTCGCCCGACGGATCGCGGCGCGGGCCTTGCCGGTGACGACGAGGGATTCCCAGGCGGCCGGCGGCGAAGCGCCATCGGAGCGGGCGATCTCGACCTCGTCGCCGTTGGCGAGTTCGTGCAGCAGGGGCGCGAGCCGGCCGTTGATCTTGGCGCCCACCGCCGTGTTGCCGACATCGGTGTGCACCGCATAGGCGAAGTCGATCGGCGTGGCGCCCCGCGGCAGGGCGATGAGGCGGCCCTTGGGCGTGAAGCAGAACACCTGATCCTGGAACAGCTCCAGCTTGGTGTGCTCCAGAAACTCCTCCGGCGAATCGCCCTCGGCCAGCAGCTCGATGGTGCGGCGTAGCCATTGGTAGGCGCCGCTCTCGGTGGCGAGCCGGGGATGGACCTCGCCCTCCACGCCCTCCTTGCCGGCCTCCTTGTAATGCGCGTGGGCGGCGATGCCGTATTCGGCGATCTCGTCCATCTCGGCGGTGCGGATCTGCAGCTCGACGCGCTGGCGCTTCGGGCCGATAACCGTGGTGTGGATCGAGCGGTAATCGTTCTGCTTGGGCGTCGAGACGTAGTCCTTGTAGCGGCCCGGCACCATCGGCCAGCTCGTATGCACCACGCCGAGCGCCGCGTAGCACTCGGCCAGGGTGCCGACGATCACGCGGAAGCCGACGATGTCGGAGAGCTGCTCGAAGGCGACCGACTTGCGCTCCATCTTCGACCAGATCGAGAACGGCTTCTTCAGCCGCCCTTTCACCTGAGCGGCGATACCCCGCGCGGCGAGCCGGGCGGTGAGGTCGTGCTCGATGCTCTCGATGACGCTGCCGGATTTCGCCGAGAGGTCTTCGAGCCGCTTGGTGATGGTGGCGTAGACCTCCGGCTTCAGCGTGCGAAACGAGAGGTCTTCCAGTTCGTCGCGCAGCTCCTGCATACCCATGCGGCCGGCGAGCGGCGCGTAGATGTCGAGGGTCTCCTCGGCGATCCGCGCCCGCTTGTCGTCGCGCATGAAGTGGAGGGTGCGCATATTGTGCAGGCGGTCGGCGAGCTTGACCAGAAGCACCCGCACGTCTTCGGCCACCGCGAGCAGCAGCTTGCGGAAGTTCTCGCCCTGCACCGCCCGCTTCGAGACGAGGTCGAGGCGCTTGAGCTTGGTCAGCCCGTCGACCAGCGCGCCGATCTCGGAACCGAAGATCTCGCGGATCTCGTCGAGGGTCGCGGCGGTGTCCTCGACGGTGTCGTGCAGGACGGCCGCAACGATGGTCGCGTCGTCGAGGCGCAGGTCGGTGAGGATGGCGGCGACTTCGAGGGGATGGGCGAAGAACGGACCGCCCGAGGCGCGTTTCTGCGTGCCGTGCGCCCGCATGGCATAGACGTAGGCGCGGTTGAGAAGCGCCTCGTTCGCGGTCGGGTTGTAGCGCTTGACCCGCTCGACGAGTTCATACTGGCGCATCATCCGCCGAAGGATCCTGCTCTCGATCTGCTCGGTGTCGTTCACAACACGCCCGCTGCGCCGCCGTGCCCAAGGGGCGACGATCGGCGATCGGGCGTTTCGTGCGGCACTCTCAAGGGGGCCCGGCCCGGACGGACGCGGTCGCTCGCCCGACACCTTCCTGCATCGGCACGCGTTTGCCCAGACCCATGGCGTCGCGGGCAAAGCGCGACGGCTCCGCCGCTCCCGCATGGACGCCAGGACGGGGCTTTACCCCGAAAGCCGGCCAGCGGCGCAACACGTCGGAGACGGAGCGAAACACGAGAACGCCCGCCGCTCGGGGACCGAGGGCGGGCGTGAATCGTGACGCGGAGCGCGAAGAGAGCTTACTCGCCCTCGTCGTCGGTCTCGGTCGGGGGCGCAAGGTTCTCGAGACCGCGGAGGAGATCCTCCTCGCTCATGAAGTCGAACTGCACGTTCTTGTCGTCTGAGGAAGACTGGGGCGCCACCGCCGCGGCGGCGGGCGAGCTCGAGAGGAGCGGCACGGTCTCGGCCTCGGGCTCGTCCACCTCGACGTATTTCTGCATCGAGTGGATGAGCTGCTCCTTCAGATCCTCCGCCGTGATGGTCTCGTCGCCGATCTCGCGAAGGGCCACGACGGGGTTCTTGTCGCGGTCGCGCTCCACGGTCAGCGGGGCGCCGGCGGCAAGCAGGCGGGCCCGGTGGCTGGCGAGCAGGACCAGCTCGAAGCGGTTCTCGACCTTCTCGATGCAGTCTTCGACGGTGACGCGAGCCATGCGAGGCGGCTCCTTCCTCAGGCGCGGATACGAACGATATGCGTGATGAACGGGCTTCTTACACCGGTTATCGCTGTCCAACAAGTCGCGGGAGCGGTTGAGAATCCGTCCCTGTCGGTCCACATGGAAAGCGGTGCCGGTCCAACCCGGCACCGATCCCGGCCGGCCTTGAACCGGCGCCAGCGGACCCGAGGATTCTCCACATGTTCATTCAGACCGAAGCCACGCCGAACCCCGCCACGCTCAAGTTCCTGCCCGGTCGCGTCGTGCTGACCGACGGGACCTTCGAGGCCCGCGACACCGCCAGCGCCGAGCGCTCGCCGCTCGCCACCGCCTTGTTCGCGGTGCCCGGCGTCTCGGGCGTCTATTTCGGGCACGACTTCATCTCCGTCACCAAGGCCGACGGCGTGAACGAGTGGCCGCAGGTGAAGCCCGCCGTGCTTGGCGCGATCATGGACCACTTCCAGTCCGGCCGCCCGGTGCTGGCCGAGGGCACGGCGCTCGCGGAAGAAGAAACGGAAGAGTTCTACGACGAGGCCGACCACGACACCGTGGCCACCATCAAGGACCTGCTTGAGACCCGCGTGCGTCCGGCGGTGGCCGGCGACGGCGGTGACATCACCTTCCGCGGCTACCGCGAGGGCATCGTCTACCTCGAGATGAAGGGCGCCTGCTCGGGCTGCCCGTCCTCCACCGCGACCCTGCGCCAGGGCGTGCAGAATCTGTTCCGCCACTTCCTCCCCTCCGTGCGGGAAGTGCAGGCGATCTGATCGACGGCCCGGCCGCCCGGTTTTCCCCTGGCATCGGCGCAACACCGCACCGCTTCCTTGGGGAGGTCGGCCGTGGATGCGCTGACGGGGAGGGCGGTTTTGTCCTATGATTAGCCGGAAGGCGGGCGCTTGCGGCCCGCCGCCGGATGGAATCGACGTTTGCGCATCCTTGCCATCGATACGGCGCTTGAAGCCTGCGCGGCCTGCGTGGCTACGGACGACAGCGACGACCTGCTCGCCGAGGAGTCGATGCCGCTCGTACGCGGCCATGCCGAGGCACTGCTGCCGCTGATCGAGCGGGTCATGGCCCGGGTCGAGGGCGGCTTCGAGGGTCTCGACCGGGTCGCAGTCACGGTCGGGCCCGGGAGCTATACGGGCTTGCGCGTCGGCATCTCCGCTGCCCGCGCCATCGGGCTCGCCACCGGCATTCCGGTGGTGGGCGTGACCACCCTGTCCGCCCTGCTCGCGCCGCAGCTCGCCCTCAACGGCGACGACACGGTGGTCGCCGCGATCGACGCGCGCCACGGCGCCGTCTACCTCCAGGCCATGAGCGTGACGGAAGGCACGGTGATCCCACCCCGTCACATCGCTCTCGACGAGGCGGTGAGCCTGCTCGGCGGACGGCGGGCGATCCTCACCGGCTCCGGCGCTCCCGCGCTCGCGGCGGCGGCCGCGGCCGCCGGCATTACCGTCGAGGTCGCCGAGACCGGCGCGCCGCAGATCGCCTGGGTCGCCTCGCTCGGACTCGTGGCCGATCCGGACCAGGCGCTGCCGCGCCCCCTCTACCTGCGCGGGCCCGACGCCCAGCCGCAGCATCATGCGAGGCTCGCAAGGGCATGACGCGGACCGTCTCCCCGTTCTGGCCGCTCGATTGGTGGTCCGCATGGTGGGACGCCTGGGGCTCCGTGCCCTACGTCGCGCCGCTGCGGGATGCCGGACAGGCGTCCGACCTGGAAAAGCTGCACGCCACCGCCTTCGCCCGCCCCTGGGCGGCCCACGAATTCGAGCGGATGCTGTGCGAGCGCTCGACCGAGGCGCATGCCCTGCGCCGGGGCAACGCGCTGCTGGGCTTCGTGCTGTCACGTAAAGCCGTGGACGAGGCGGAGATCCTCACCATCGTTCTGGCGCCCTCCGCCCGTGGCGGCGGCCACAGCCACCGGCTCCTGCGCGAGCACCTGACCGCTTTGGCCTATGCCGGCATCCGCACCGTCCATCTCGAAGTCGACGAGGGCAATACGCCGGCCCTGAAGCTCTACACCCACCACGGCTTCCTCAAGGTCGGCGAGCGCAAGGGCTACTACCCGCTGCCCGACGGCAGTCGGGCCACGGCGCTGACCATGAGCGCGACGCTGTCGTGAGGTTTCGCGGGAGCGCATCCGCCCGATGACGCGCGTCGGCATCGGCCTCCGCCTCTTCGTCCAGGCGCTGGCCTTCCTGATCGTGATCGTGCCGCACTGGCTCAGCCTGCGCTTCGGCCGGGGACGGCTCGCGGCGCGCATCGCGGCGCTGTTCCACCGCCTGTTCCTGCGCCTGTTCTCCGTTCGGGTGATCCAGAGCGGCACGCCGCCACCGCCGGGCGAGCCGGCGCTCGTGCTGTCGAACCACGTCTCCTGGCTCGACATCGTCGCGCTCGGCTCGCTGCGCCCGCTCTCCTTCGTGGCCAAGTCGGAAATCGCAGGCTGGCCGCTGATCGGTATGCTGGCCAAGCTCCAACGCACGGTCTTCATCGAGCGGGCCAAGCGCACGGCGACCGCCCACGTCAACGCCACGGTCGGGCAACGGCTCGCGGACGGCGACCTGATCGTGCTGTTCGCCGAGGGCACCACCGGCGATGGCCTGCGCCTGCTGCCGTTCCGCTCCTCGCTGGTCGGCGCCGCCCGGACGGCGCTGACGGCGGAAACCGGCGGGCTCGCGCGCATCCGGCTCCAGCCCTTGGCGCTGGGCTACCCGCGCCGCAACGGCCTGCCGGTGACCCGTGTCGAGCGGCCGGAGATCGCGTGGTACGGCGACATGGAACTCGCGCCGCATCTCGCCCTGTTCGCGGCTCGCGGGCCCATCGACGTACACGTGAACTGGGGCGCGCCGATCGCCTTCGAGGCCGCCACCGACCGCAAAGTCGCCACCGCCCAGGCCGAGGCCGCCGTGCGGCAGGGTCTGCGCCAGATCCATCTCGGCGGGGCCGCCCCCCGCCCGGCGCCGGCGGCGCCGGAAACGATTGGGGAGGGCGCCGACGTCTCGGCGCCGGGCATCGCCGCGGTGTGACCGTTCAGGCCGGCATCGGGAAAGTCGCCGCTTGGCCGCGAACGATCCCGCCCTCATCCACGAGTTGCCAGACGATGCCGTCGGTGACCGGGAAGCGCCGCCCGTCCTTGGCAACGCGAACGCCCGCATAATCCGAGACGAACCCGTCGCGGGCGACCGCGTCGAGCAGGCGCTGCCGCTCGGCCCGCTCCGGCGCCTCGGCCGAAAGCCGCGAGGGCATGCCGACGATGTCATCCCAGCCGTAGCCGAAGGCCCGCTGCACCACCCGGTTGGCATAGACGAAGAGCGGGTCGGCGCTCCTGTCGTGGGCCAGCACGGCGAAGGGCGCCTGCGCGTAGAGCCAGTCTGGCCCGAGATCCGGCTCAGGGATGAGCGGGCGGCCGACGAGGCGCAGGAAGCTGCCGGTCAGCAGGGCGAAGAAGGCGGGATCTTCGGCGAGCCTCACGGGCGGACCTTTTCGAAGAAGCAAGAGAATCGTGTCGGCGTTCGAACCGTGATAGAGGGCCTGTCGAGCAAAAAGTCCTCAAAAATTCACCGCCCACCGGCGGCAGGGTTGCGATCTTGAAGAAAGCCTACGTTAAGTCCTACGGCTGCCAGATGAACGCCTACGACGCCGGCCGCATGGCCGACGTGCTGGCGGCCGAGGGCTACAGCGCGACGGACTCGGTCGAGGAGGCCGACGTCGTCGTCCTCAACACCTGCCACATCCGCGAGAAGGCCGCCGAGAAGGTCTATTCCGAACTCGGGCGCCTACGTGTGCTCAAGGGCGAGCGCGCCGAGAGCGGGCAGGACACCCGCATCGTGGTGGCGGGCTGCGTCGCGCAGGCGGAAGGCCGCGAGATTTTGTCCCGTGCACCGGCTGTGGACGTGGTGGTGGGCCCGCAGAGCTATCACCGCCTGCCGGACCTGCTGCGCCAGTCGCGCGAGACCCGCGTCGTCGACACCGAGTTTCCGGCCGAGGACAAGTTCGACCACCTGCCGGCCCGGCGCAACCGCGGCGTCACCGGCTTCCTGACCGTGCAGGAGGGCTGCGACAAGTTCTGCGCCTTCTGCGTCGTGCCCTATACCCGCGGTGCGGAGGTCTCGCGCTCGGTGGCGGCGGTGGTGGACGAAGCGCGCCGCCTCGTCGAGGGTGGGGTGCGCGAAATCACCCTCATTGGCCAGAACGTCAACGCCTATCACGGCGATGGGCCGGATGGCGCCCCCGCGACGCTCGGCCACCTAATGGACGCGCTCTCCGCGGTGCCGGGCCTCCTGCGCCTGCGCTACACCACGAGCCACCCGAACGATTTCGCCGACGATCTCATCGCCGCGCACGAAACAAACCCGCTGGTGATGCCATACCTGCATCTGCCGGTGCAGTCGGGCTCGGACCGCATCCTCCAGGCGATGAACCGGCGCCACACGGGTGACGCCTACCGCCGGCTGATCGAGCGCATCCGGAATGCGCGGCCCGACATCGCCCTGTCCTCGGACTTCATCGTCGGCTTCCCCGGCGAGACCGATGCCGACTTCGCCGAGACCCTACGGCTCGTCTCCGACGTCGGCTTTTCGGCGGCGTTCTCGTTCAAGTACAGCCCGCGGGCCGGCACGCCCGCGGCGGAGCGCGAGGATGCGGTGCCGGAGGCGGTGAAGACCGAGCGGCTCGCCGCCCTCCAAGACCTCCTCGACCGTCAGCGCCACGCCTACAACGCGGCGAGCGTCGGCACGCTCACCGAGATCCTGGTCGAGAAGACCGGCCGGCATCCGGGCCAGGTCGCGGGCAAGACGCCGCACCTCCAGGCGGTGCAGTTCGATGCGCCCGCCTCCACCATCGGCACGGTGGTGCCGGTGCGCATCACGCGGGCGGGCTCCAACAGCCTGTTCGGCGAAGCGCTGGAGGGTGCGGCGGCGGCCGCGTGACCTATATGAGGCCCATCACCATGCCGGATCTCTCGCGTGCCGATTGACGTTGCGTCCGCCCGTGGCCCTGCTGGCCGCAACAACCGCCCCTCACCGGGGCGTCCGGGTCTCGCCGAAGTTGTGGAGGTCTCGCTCACCTTCGACGACAACCGCCTCGCCAGTCTCGTCTTCGGTCAGTACGACCAAAACGTCGCCCATATCGAGCGACGGCTCGGCATCACCGGCACGGCGCTCGGCAACCACCTCGTGGTCAAGGGCACGCCTGAGGCTGCCGAGAAGGCACGCCGCGTGTTCGAGCGGCTCTACACGCGGGTGCAGAAGGCCGGCACGACCCTGACACTGGGCGACGTCGACGGGGTGATCCAAGAGGTCACCGTGCAGGGCAACCTGTTCCCCTCCGCCGAGATCGTCGCAGATAATGGCCGCGAGCAATTCGAGCAGATCGCCACCCGCAAGCGCGGCGCCGTGCGCGCCCGCAACGCGGCGCAGAGCGACTACATCAAGCTCCTGCGAGCCAACGAACTCGTCTTCGCCGAAGGCCCCGCCGGCACCGGCAAGACCTGGCTCGCGGTCGGCCACGCCGTCTCGATGCTGGAGCAGGGCCATGCCGAGCGGCTGATCCTGTCGCGCCCGGCGGTCGAGGCCGGCGAGCGGCTCGGCTTCCTGCCCGGCGACATGCGTGAGAAGGTCGATCCGTATCTTCGACCGATCTACGATGCGCTCTACGACTTCATGGAGGCGCGCCACGTCGATCGCGGCCTTCAGACCGGCATCATCGAGATCGCCCCGCTCGCCTTCATGCGCGGGCGCACGCTGACCAATGCCGTGGTGCTGCTCGATGAGGCGCAGAACACGACCTCGATGCAGATGAAGATGTTCCTGACCCGATTGGGCGAGAACTCGCGCATGATCATCACCGGCGATCCGAGCCAGATCGACCTGCCGCCGGGCCAGAAATCCGGCCTCGTCGAGGCGGTGAACGTGCTCGACGGCGTCGAGGGCATCGGCCGCGTGCGCTTCCGCGACGTGGACGTGGTGCGCCACGATCTCGTGCGCCGCATCGTCACGGCCTACGAGTCCGCCGCCCACGGCGAGGGCGAGGCCGACCGCAACCCGAACCCGCGGCGCCGGCCGCTGGCGTGAGCCTGCACCGACCGACATGAGCGACAACGAGATCGACATCGCCGTCGAGGATGCGCGCTGGGAACAGGCGATCCCCGAACTGGAGGCGTTCACGCTGCGGGCCGTCGAGGCGGGATTGGCAATTCTGCCCGATTCGGCCGCCGGCCCCGTCGAAGTGAGCGTCCTGCTCGCCGACGACGCCACCGTTCAAGCCCTCAACCGCACATGGCGGAACAAGGATAAACCCACCAACGTGTTATCGTTTCCGGCCGCGGAGCAACCGTCCCAGCCCGGTCTGGCACGGCCGCTGGGCGACGTGGTTCTTGCGTATGACACGCTCGTGCGCGAGAGTGCGGAGCAGTCGAAGCCCTTCGAGCACCATTTCGCCCACCTCCTCGTTCATGGCACCCTTCACCTTCTCGGACAGGACCATGAGACCGGCGAGGCCGAGGCCGACGCCATGGAGGCGCTCGAGGTCGCCGCGCTCCGCGCGCTCGGCATTCCGAACCCTTACGACGACTGAACTCCGGCACTCCCGCCGTATCCAGCCTAGAGACCCATGACCAACGACCGAAGTCGCGGCGCGGCCCTGGCCGCGCCAGCCGCGGACGCCGAACCGCCCCCACGCGAGGCGTGGTACGATCGTCTGCTGAACGTCTTCCAAATGCGTCCGCGCGACTCCCTGCGCACCGACATCGAGGAGGCCCTGGCCGAGCCCGGCACGGGTGAGGACGCCTTTTCTCCCCTCGAGCGCGCCATGCTCAAGAACGTGCTCGGCCTGCACAAGGTGCGCGTCGACGATGTGATGCTGCCCCGCGCCGACATCGTGGCAGTGGCCAGCGACACCAGCCTCGGCGATCTCCTGAAGCTGTTCCGCACCGCCGGCCATTCGCGCCTGCCGGTCTACGGCGAAACCCTCGACGATCCCCGCGGCATGGTCCACATCCGCGACTTCGTGGAATACCTCGCCACCCAGGCGGAAGCCGCGCCGCGCCGGGCCGCGCCGCAGCCCGTGGTCACCGGCGCCGAGGCCAAGCCGACGCCGCGCCCGCGCCGCACGGCTTCCGCCCGCGGCGCGCTGCGCAGCCTCGATCTCGGCAAGGTCGATCTTACCGCAACCCTTGCCTCCACCCGGATCCAGCGTCCGGTGCTGTTCGTCCCGCCCTCCATGCCGGCCATCGATCTGCTGGTGCGGATGCAGGCCACGCGCACCCACATGGCGCTGGTCATCGACGAGTATGGCGGCACCGATGGGCTGATCTCGATCGAGGATCTGATCGAGATGGTCGTCGGCGACATCGAGGATGAGCACGACGTGGCCGAGGGCCAGCTCGTCAACCGCATGGAAGGCGAGACGGAGGCATACATCGCCGACGCCCGCGCCGGCCTCGCGGAGGTGTCGGCGGCCACCGGCCTCGACCTCGCCGCCGCCTTCGGGGAACTCGCGGAAGAAATCGACACGATCGGCGGCCTGATCGTCACCCTGGCTGGCCGGGTTCCGAAGCGCGGTGAGCGAATTCCCGGCCCCGACGACCTCGAATTCGAGGTGCTCGACGCCGACCCCCGGCGGGTCAAGCGGATCAAGCTCCAGCGCGCGCAGGCCAAGATCGGCACCGTGGTGCCGCTCGCCCTACCACCGCCCCGCCCGGCACCGCACGCACCCGACACGGACACCGCGCAGGTCGCTGAATCCGGCCGGTAAAGCATCGTCCTGAAAGGCGGCCTCCGGCTTTCGGGAACGAGACGGCGCGAGCAAGGCTGGCGCATTCCGACGACGTGTTCATCGCAAGGAATGCACCTCATGCTAACGATCACGAGACAAAGCGACACGGCATGACCGCTCCGCTCGGCGCCGGAATAGGCTCGGCCGCGGCACGGATCGGCCTCCTCGAGGCCATCGCGCACCGGATCATCCTGAGCCACGGCTGGACGCGGGCGGCGATCGCCGTCGCGGCCGGCGCCTGCGGCGCGCTGGCGATGCCGCCCTATGGCCTGTTCCCCGCGCTCGTCGTGTCGCTCTCGATCGCCGTCTGGTTGATTGACGGCGCGGCGATCGATGGCTCCGGCCGGCGCACGGTGTGGGTCTGCGCCGGGATCGGCTGGGCCTGGGGCTTTGGCTACTTCACCGCCGGACTGTGGTGGCTCGGCGCCGCCTTCCTCGTGGAAGCGGACCAGTTCGCCTGGGCGCTGCCGCTCGGCGTCGTCGGCCTGCCGGCGGTGCTCGCCCTGTTCTGCGCCGCGGGCTTTGCCCTCGCGCGCCTCGTCTGGTCGCGGGGGGCCGCCCGCATCGCGGCGCTCGCCTTCGGGCTCGCGGCCGCCGAGTGGCTACGCGGGCATATCCTGACGGGCTTTCCCTGGAACACGCTGGGCATGGCGCTTGGGGGCAACCTCTGGATGATGCAGGCCGCCTCGCTCGTCGGCCTCTACGGACTGACCCTGCTCGCGGTGCTGATCGCCGCCGCGCCCGCGACGCTCGCCACCGGCGCGACACCGCGGGGCCGGTTCGGGCCGGCTCTGGCAGGCCTCGCAGCGCTCGCGGGGCTTGCCGCCTACGGCGCAGGGCGCGTGCCCGCCGCGCCCGATCCGACCGTGGCGGGCGTGCGCCTGAGGCTGATCCAGCCCAACATCCCGCAGGACGACAAGTTCGGCTCGGAGAACCGCGAGCGGATCGTCGGCAAGTATCTCGAACTCAGCGACCGCGCCCTCTCGCCCGACCGCACCGGCATCGCCGACGTCACTCACCTGATCTGGCCGGAATCGGCCTTTCCGTTCCTAATCCAGCGCGACCCGCAGGCGCTCGGGCGGATCGGCGCGGCTTTGCCCGAGGGCAAGCAACTCATCGCCGGCGCCGCACGGGTGCGCGAGCTGCCCGATGGCGAGCGGCTGACCCGCGAGAACGCCGTCTTCTTCAACTCGATCCTGACGATCGGCGCGGGCGGGCGCTTCGGCGACCTCTACGACAAGGTCCACCTCGTCCCCTTCGGCGAATACCTGCCGGGGCCGCTCGATGCGCTGCTGCGGGCGGTGGGTCTGCGCCAGTTCGTCTCCATCCCCGGTGGCTTCACCGCAGGTGATCGCGCCGGCCAGCGCATCCTCAACGTGCCGGGCCTGCCGCCGGTCGCGGCGACGATCTGCTACGAGGCGATCTTCCCCGGCGCGATCCTGCCGCCCGATCCGGCCGAGGGTGCGCCCGCCGTACCGGGGCTGATCCTCAACCTCACCAACGATGCGTGGTTCGGCGACACGCCGGGCCCGCGCCAGCACTTCGCGCAGAGTCGGCTGCGGGCGGTGGAGGAGGGGTTGCCGCTGGTGCGCGACGCCAATTCCGGCATCTCGGCGGTGGTCGATGCCCATGGCCGGATCGTCGCGAGCCTCCCGCTCGGCATCGAGAGCGTACTCGATGCGAATTTGCCGGCAAGGCTGCCCGGACGGACCCTCTACGCCGCCTTCGGCGATCTGCCGTTCGGGGCCGGCCTCATCGGTTGCCTCCTGATCGCACTCGCCGCGCGCCGCCGTCGTACTTAACGGCCAAGGTTAGATCGGAGAGCTTTCAAGACGCCCGCGCGCGAATGGCGACGCATGCGCGACATTCGAGCAATCTTGGCCGTAGGATCATCCGTCATCGCCCGGCGTTCTTAAGATAACGGCCCATTTTTCGCCGGTGGAAACCGGTGCAGGCCATTCTCTCGAACTCCAAGGGAATGACGATGAAACAGATCTTCCTGGCCTCGGCCGTCCTTGCGGGCGCCCTGGCCTATCTTCCGGCGAGCGCGGACGCGCGGCCGATCGGTGTCGGCGGCTCCGGCGGCCTCGGCGGCGGCAACTTCCGCAGCGCGCTCGGCGCAGGTGGCGTGAGCGGGTTCGGCCGCGGCGGTGGCGGCGGCTTTGCCGGGGGCGGCTTCCGCGGCGGTGGAGCCGGTCTGGCCGGTGGTGGGTTCCGGGGCGGCGGCGCCGGCCTCGCCGGAGGCGGCTTCCGAGGCGGTGGCTTTGCCGGTCGCCCTGGGTTCGGCGTTGGTCGTCCCGGCTTCGGCAACGGCGTCGCGGGCGTGCGGCCCGGCTTCGGCAATCGCGGCTACTACGGCGGCAACCGCTGGCGCAATGCCGGCTTCTATCGCCGGGGTTACGGCTACGGCGGTCTCGGGCTCGGCCTGGGGGTCGGCGCCGGTCTCGGCCTCGCGGCAGGTGGCCTCTACGGCGGCGGCTACGGATATCCGGGTTATGGCTACGGCGGCTACGACGAGGGTTACTACGCGCCGGCCGGCTATTACGGCACCGAAACGGTGACGACCGGTGTCGCGCCCGGCGGTGACGACGACTTGGTCGCCGAGTGCGCCCGCCGCTTCAAGACCTACGATCCGCAGACGCAGACCTACGCCGTTCGTCGCGGCGTGCGCCGCTCTTGCCCGTAAGGTTCTGAGACGATGGGAGCATTGATGCTCCCATCTTCTTCTCAAGAAAAACCCCGCCCGACCTGATGGTCGAGCGGGGTTTTTTACGTCGTTGGGTTCTTGGCCTTACTCGGCGGCGACCTTGTGCGAGGCGGTGCTGCCGTCGGTGTAGGTCTCTGCCTGGAGGCGCTTGTGCGGGGCGGCACGGCCGGGGAGGGGTGGCAGGGCCTTGGCCTTCTCCAGATCGATCCCGGCTCCTTCCGCGACGCGGCGGCCGTAATCCTCATCGGCGTGCCAGAAGTGCCAGACCATCCGAAGCTGGATGGCTTCCGGGCACTGCTTCATGTCGCCGACGAGATTGGCGATCAGATCCTCGCGCTCCCAATCCTGGAACGAGCGGTAGCGCACACCGGCCTGGGTGTAGTCGTCCTCGGTCCGCGAGGTCTGGTAGCGGCCGAGATTCCCGCTGACCGGCTGGTGGTAGTCGCGTGCCGGCTTGGGCGCCTCGCGCAGACCCTCGCCGAGGGTCGACGGCTCGTAGTTAATGTGCCGGTTCTGGCCCGTCCCATCGACGCCGTAGGTCATCTGGCCATCGCGCTGGTTCGAATAGACCTTCACACCGGGCTGCGGCGCGTTGATCGGCAGCTGCAGGTAGTTGGCGCCGACGCGGTAGCGCTGCGTGTCCGAGTAGGACAGCGTCCGGCCCTGCAGCATCTTGTCGTCCGAGAAGTCGATGCCGTCCACGAGCACGCCCGTGCCGAAGGCCGACTGCTCGACTTCCGCGAAGAAGTTGTCCGGCACGCGGTCGAGAACCATGCGGCCGACCGGCAGCAGCGGGAAGTCTTCGACCGGCCACAGCTTGGTGTCGTCGAGCGGATCGAACGACAGGTGGTCGTTCGGGCCGTCGGGCATGATCTGCACGCAGAATTCCCACTCGGGGAAGTTGCCGGCGCTGATGTTGTCGTAGAGGTCACGCGTCGCGTGGCCGACGTCCTTGCCCTGAATCTCCGCCGCCTGGGCCGAGGTCAGGTTGCGGACGCCCTGCTTGGGCTCCCAGTGGAACTTGCAGAGCACGGCCTCGCCCTGGTCGTTGACCAGCTTGTAGGTGTTGACGCCCGAGCCTTCCATCTCGCGATAGTTGGCCGGAATGCCCCACGGCGACTTCAGGTGAGTCACCATGTGGATCGCTTCGGGGTGCTGCGCCACGAAGTCGAAGAAGCGCCATGCCTCCTGGCGGTTCGTCACCGGATCCGGCTTGAACGCGTGGATCATGTCGGGGAACTTGATCGCGTCGCGGATGAAGAAGACCTTGAGGTTGTTGCCCACGAGGTCCCAGTTGCCCTCGACAGTCTTGAACTTCACCGCAAAGCCGCGCGGGTCGCGCGCGGTCTCGGGCGATTCCTTGGCACCGGCCACGGTGGAGAAGCGCACGAACATCGGCGTCTTCACACCGGTCTCGTTCAGCACGCGGGCGCGGGTGTACTTGGAAGCCGGCTCGTTGCCGATCTTGCCGTAGGCCTCGAAGTAGCCGTGCGCGCCGGCGCCGCGGGCATGCACCACACGCTCCGGAATCCGCTCGCGGTCGAAATGGGTGATCTTCTCGATAAACTGGTAGTTCTCGAGCGTCGCCGGCCCCCGCTCTCCGACCGTGCGCGTGCTCTGGTTGTCGCGGACCGGATGGCCCTGGCGGGTCGTCAGAATCGGGCGGTTCTCGCTCATGCGTCACTCTCTCTTTGAAACATCGGATGGTGCGGTCGGCCAGCGCAGGCGAGAGCCAGCGGGCCGAAACCTGGAACCATTCTCGCTCGCAGGTATGACCCAGGCATGACCCATTGGCAAATGCATCATTACAAACGACGTGATAGATGCAGCCTATGAACCTGTCCGGACTCTCCCTGCGCGATCTCGAATATGTCGTCGCCGTCGCCGACGAGGGGCATTTCGGCCGGGCCGCCGAACGCTGCAACGTGAGCCAGCCGACGCTGTCCGTACAGGTGCGCAAACTCGAGAATGCGCTCGGGCTGACCTTGTTCGAGCGGTCCAACCGTCGCGTGTTGCTGACGGTCGCGGGGCAGGGGATCGTGCGGCAGGCCCGCGTGGTGCTCGGCGAGGCGCAGCGCCTGCTGGCGCTCGCCGTCGAGGGGCGCGGCTCGCCGCTCACCGGCCGGCTGGTGCTGGCCGCGATCCAGACGCTGGGGCCCTACTACTTCCCCCTGGTTTTGCGCCTGCTGCGCCAGGAATTTCCGCTTCTGACGCTGGCGCTCAGCGAGGCGCGCACCGCCGAGATCCTCGATGGCTTGCGTGATGGGCGCATCGACGCGGCCCTGGTGTCCCTGCCGGTCGCGGCTTCGGGGCTTACCCTCTCGCCGCTCTTCGTCGAGCCGTTCCGGCTCGCCTGCCCGGTGGACCACGCCTTCGCCCAGGGTGCGCCGCCGCGGGCGGAAAACCTGAGCGGTCCGGACCTGCTGCTGCTCGACGAGGGCAATTGCCTGCGCGATCAGACCATCGCCGCCTGCGGCACCCTGCGTGGCGCGGGCCGGCACGCCACGAGCCTCGAAACCCTGCGCTCGATGGTGGCGGCGGGCGCCGGCTATACCCTGATTCCGGCCTTGGCGATTCCCTCCGGCCCCGATCCGACCGGGCTGACGGTGGTGCGCAACTTCGAGGGAGAGGGCCCCGGCCGCACCCTGGCTCTGGCATGGCGTTCCAGCGATCCGCGAGCGGCGGGCCTCGCGCATCTGGCGGCCTTCTTCCGGGCGCACGCGCCGCCCGGCACCGCCGCCTGCCGGGAGGATGAGGCCTACGGTGTCCCACCGCCCGGCGGGCGGGAGCGGTGGACCGCCTGAGACCACCGCCGGGGTCGGCGCCCCGGCCCCGTGCCGTGACAGTTCGGGGAAGAGCGTGTAGCGCGGGCCACGCGCGGTTCCTCTCCCGTCTTCCCCCGCGCGATCCAGCATCCAGGCCCGTGCCCGAGACCCGCATCCTCCTGCGCTGGGCGGCGCTCGTCGCCGTCTCGGCCGCTCTCGCCTACGGCTTGAGCCGCGCGCATTTTCCCGCCGCCTTCCTCCTCGGGCCGATGCTCGCCGCGATCGCCTTCGGGGTTCGCGGCGCTGGACTCTCGCTCGGCCGGCCGCTCTTCCTGGCGGCCCAGGCGGCGATCGGCTGCCTCGTCGCCCGCTCCGCAACCACCGAGATCGCCGCGACCCTGCGCGAGGACGGGTTCATCATCCTCGCGGTCGTCGGTGTGACGGTCGCGGCCGGCGCGCTCACCGGGCTGGCGCTCACGCGGCTGCGCGTCCTGCCCGGCACGACGGCGGCCTGGGGCTCATCGCCGGGCGGAGCCGCCGCCATGGTGGCGATGGCGGAGGATTACGGCGCCGATCCGCGCTTGGTCGCGTTCATGCAGTACGTACGCGTCGCCGCCGTGGTGCTCTCGGCCTCGCTCGCCGCGCGCCTCCTCGCCGACGTCGCCGGCCCGTCCGGCGCGGGCGCTCCCGGCGAGACATGGAGCTGGCCCGGCCTCGCGGCGACGATCGCGGTCGCCGCCGCCGGGTTCGGCCTCGCGTCGCTGCTGCGGCTGCCCTCCGCCCCCCTGATCGGGCCGATGCTGCTCGGCGCGGGCCTGCACGCTGCCGGCCTTCTCGACATCGCCTTGCCCGCGCCGGTGCTCGATACGGCCTACGCGGCGGTCGGCTGGTATGTCGGGCTGCGCTTCAACCGGCGCACCCTGGAAGAGACGCTCCACGCGCTGCCGGGGGTGCTGGCGGCGACCATCGGGATCATCCTGCTCTGCGGCGTCTGGGCCTGGATCCTCACCCACTGGCTCCCGATCGATTTCCTGACCGCCTTCCTGGCCACCAGTCCGGGCGGGCTCGATTCGGTGGCGATCATCGCCGTCGGCTCGCGGGTCGACGTGTCGTTCGTGCTGGCGGTGCAGACCCTGCGCCTGTTCGTCGTGCTGGCGACCGGCCCGATCCTCGCCAAGTGGATCGCCCGGGCGGTTCCAGGGGAGGGGCCGTGACCGCGCTCTACCTCGCCTTCCTGAATTCCTGGCGCGGCCTCGTCCATGGCGGTCGCACCGAACGGGCGGTCCGGCTCGAACTCGTCCTGCTGGCGCTCGGCCTGCCCGTGGCGCTCGTTCTCGGCGGCAGCCTGTGGGTGCGGGTGGCACTCATCGCCAGCCTGCTGCTGATGCTCGGGGCGGAACTCCTGAACACCGCGATCGAGAAGCTGTGCGACCACCTCCATCCCGACCGGCACGAGCGGATCGGCATCGTGAAGGATCTGGCCTCGGCCGGAGCGTTCCTAACGCAGGTCATCGCCGCCCTGATCTGGGCTGCCGCGGTAATCGACAGATTCTAGAGCATCATCCCGAAAGCTGGTTGCCGGCTTTCGGAAAAAGACGATGCAATAACAAAAGCCCAGAGCATCATTTTCGATGCCGGCCGTCAGCCGTCTTCCTGCTCGCTCCAGACAGCCCAGGTACCGCCGAACAGGGTGGCCGCGATGACGATCCACAGGCCGGCCCTGCCGACCAGATCGAGCAGCCACGCATGGACCGCCGAGAAGCCGAGGTTCAAGGCGCAATCCAGCACGCCGAGATAGAGAGACAGCGCCAGAAGCGCGACGGCGAAAGGCCGGCTCATCGATCCTCCGTCTCCTTCCAGAGGGCCCAGGCCCCCGCGAACACCATCGTCCCGATCAGAAGGCGCATCCCGGTATGGCCGATCCGGTCGAGAAGCCACGCATGGACGGCGGACAGGCTCACGTCCAGCATCCATCCCCACGCCGTCAGGATCACGGCAATGGCGACGACAATGAGGATTTTTGTCCAGACCGGCATGGCAGCCGCGCTAGCACGTTTGTGCAGGTGAGCCGAGCGACACAGGTGACACTTCGCCACAAGTCCTCTGAAAAATCCTGCGCATTTCGACACATCCGCCGGGGAACCTGCCCCATTCATGTGGTTCCGGACAGCAGATCGGCAGAATTGTACCTTTTGTTGTTGTTCGCGACAGAGACCCTGCGGCGTCGAGCGAGTTGGGATCGTGGTGCACGCGAGGCCGGCTCCTCCCCTCCGAGCCCAACGACACCTCTCACATCTTCGTGAAGAACGAATGGCAACCCTCTTCATCGCCGACACCCATTTCGGCGACGCCCGGCTCGTCGAGCGTCGCCGAACCGGCTTCACTTCGGTGGAGGCGCATGACGAGGCGCTGATCGCCCGCTGGAACGCGCGGGTCGGCGCGGCGGACGAGGTCTGGCATCTCGGCGACTTCGCTGCCCATGCGAGCCGCGACCATTGCGCCAGCGTTTTCGCCCGGCTGAACGGTATCAAGCGGCTGGTGCGGGGCAACCACGACAGCAATCGCGTGCTCGACCTACCCTGGGCCGAGTCGCCGGTGGAAAGCGTCCGGATTTCGGTGACCGACGAGACCGGCCAGTCCTGGCGGCTGTTCCTGGCGCACTACGCCCACCGCGCTTGGCCCGGCCTGTGGCGCGAGACCCGCCACCTCTACGGACACACCCACGCGACGTTACCCGACACCACCCGCTCCTGCGATGTCGGCGTCGATGCCTGGGATTTTTCGCCGGTCGGTCTCGCGGAGATCATCGCCCGGCAAGATGAGGCGACGCTGGTGCCGGAGGAACTGGCAGCGTGGGCGATGCGCTGACGGCCCGTCTCAGCACACCGTCAGCGGCATCGCCTCGACCACCGTCTCGGACAGGCCCCGCCGCTCCAGCGAGCGGCCGAGCGCCGGGTTGAGCCCGGCCCCGCCCGTGAACACGGCGCAGGCGGGCGGCGCGTCGAGCGCGTGCGCGGGCATCTCGCCGAGAAGCTGGATCACCCGGCGGGCGATGGCGGGAGCCGGGTCGATCCAAGTGACCGGCCAGGGGGCGAGACGCTCGAAGCGGGGCAGCAGCAGCGGGTAGTGGGTGCAGGAGAGGCAGACCACGTCGGTGCGTCGTCCATCCGCCCCTTCCACGAAGCAGGGTCCGATCTCGGCCAGGATCGCCGCGTCCGAGACCGGCTCGCCGGCCATCTCGGCCTCGGCGTAGCCCGCGAGGTTCTTCGAGCCTACCAGCGTCACGGCACAATCGCCCGCGAAGTTCGCGACGAGATCGTGGGTATAGGCCCGCGCCACGGTGCCGGGGGTGGCGAGTAGGGAGATGACGCGGCTCCGCGTCAGCGCGGCGGCCGGCTTGATCGGCGGCACCACGCCGACGAAGGGCGTGACGAAGCGCTGGCGCAGCGCCGGCAGCACCAGGGTCGAGGCGGTGTTACAGGCGATCACCACGAGGTCGGGGGCGTGACGCAGGAGCAGTCGCTCCATCACCGCGATCACCCGCGCCACCAGCCGTTCCTCGGTCAGGGCACCGTAGGGGAAGGCCGCGTCGTCGGCGGCGTAGACGTAGGACGCATCCGGACGGGCGCGGCGCACCTGATCCAGCACGGTGAGACCGCCGAGGCCGGAATCGAAGACGAGGATGACCGGCTGAGAATTCTGCGCCGGCAACGCCGCCGAAAGGGTCGCCCCTGCCATCAGATCGATCCGCATCACCGCCGCCCGGGCTCGCGCATCCCTAGAAACCGTGGGGCGTCGAGTGTCCGTCCGCGACGGTTAAGGACACCTCACTGCGGCTGCAAAAAGGCTGCGCTCCGGGCGATGGCGGCCGCAGGTGCGACAAGGGGTGCGACGAACAGCTTGGCGGGCCTCCACGTTGTCAGACGACATTCGGCGTCTATTTCCGGCGCGCAACGGAGGAAGAGATTCCAACAATGGCAGCCGGTGCAGCACGTCTCACCCACCCTGAGCGCGGCGCGGCCTTCCCGCCGCCCCCGCTCGACGCCCGACCGATCGACCGCGACGCCTGGATCGCCGCGTTCCGCACCGTGCGCGACGAGACCGAGCGGCGCGCCGCCCCGCTCTCGCCCGAGGATCAGCAGATCCAGTCGATGGAGGATGCGAGCCCGACCAAGTGGCACCGGGCGCACACGACGTGGTTCTTCGAGCAGTTCCTGCTGCGCGAGCACCTGCCGGGCTACGCCATCTACGACGAGCGCCTGCACTACCTGTTCAACTCGTACTACGTGCAGGCCGGCCCGCGGCAGCCGCGCTTCCTGCGCGGGATGATCACCCGGCCGACCACGGCGGAGACCGCCGCCTACCGCACCCATGTCGACCGCGCGGTGACGGTGTGGCTGCGCGAAACCTCGGACGAGGCATTGGAGCGCGCGCTGCCGATCCTGGAGATCGGCCTCTACCACGAGCAGCAGCATCAGGAGTTGATGCTCACCGACATCCTGCACGCCTTCGCGCAGAACCCGCTCGATCCCGTCTACGATACGGGCTGGGCGATGCCCAACGCGCAGGCAAGCGCCGGCAAGGTTGCTCTCGAAAGAGGCATCACCCGGATCGGCCATGACGGGCACGGTTTTGCCTTCGACAACGAGAGTCCGCGCCACGACGTGCTGATGCTCGGCGCCACCATCGACCGCGGCCTCGTGACGAACCGCGACTGGCTCGCCTTCATCGAAGACGGCGGCTACGCGCGGCCCGAGCTGTGGCTCAACGAGGGCTGGCTCTGCGTCCAGCGCGAGGGCTGGGAGGCGCCGGGCTACTGGCGCCGGGATGACGAGCGTTGGTCGATGATGTCGCTCGCCGGCCGTAAGGCCGTCGATCCGGCCGCGCCCGTCACCCATGTCAGCTACTTCGAGGCCGACGCCTATGCCCGCTGGGCCGGCCGCGATCTGCCAACGGAGGCCGAGTGGGAGGTCGCCGCCCGCGACGGCCTGATCGACGATGCCTTCGGCCTCGTCTGGCAATGGACCCGGAGCGCCTACGGCCCCTATCCGGGCTACCGCCCGGTCTCCGGTGCGCTCGGCGAGTACAACGGCAAGTTCATGTCGAGCCAGTACGTGCTGCGCGGCGCCTCGGTCGCGACGCCGGACGGGCATGCGCGGGCCGGCTACCGCAACTTCTTCTACCCGCACCAGCGCTGGCAGTTCACCGGCCTGCGGCTCGCCGACGCGCAGGGCTGATCCCCCGCCTCGTCCTCAACCCTCCCGCGGTCCCGGAGTAAGCCTTTGACGATCGACCCCCGCCTGACGGCATCGAGCCCCGCCGCCCCCATCTCCGAGAACGGCCTGTTCCTGGCCGATGTCTGGGACGGGCTCGGCACGAGCCCGAAGGCGCTGCCGGCAAAGTATTTCTACGACGCCGCCGGCTCCGCCCTGTTCGAGCAGATCACCGTCCTGCCGGAATACTACCCGACCCGGACGGAGCTCGGCATCCTCGATGCGCGCGGCCCCGAGATCGCCGCCCTGGTGCCGGAGGGTGCGGCGCTGGTCGAGTTCGGCAGCGGCTCGACCGCGAAGCTGCGGCGTCTGCTGCGGCACCTGCCGAGCCTCTCGGCCTATCTCCCCGTCGATGTGTCGGGCGAGTTCCTGCGCGAACAGGCCGAGACCCTGCGCGGCGACTTTCCCGATCTTACCGTCGAGCCGGTGGTCGCCGACTTCACCCGCGCCTTCGCCCTGCCCGACGGCTTCGGCGAGCGGCCTCTGGCAGGCTTCTTCCCCGGCTCGACCATCGGCAATTTCGAGCCCGGCGAGGCGACCCGCCTCCTCGATGTGTTCGGCCGCATCCTCGGACCGGGCGCGACGCTGGTGCTCGGCGTCGATCTCGTGAAGGACCGGGCCGTGCTGGAGGCGGCCTACGATGACGCGGCCGGGGTCACGGCCGCGTTCAACCTCAATCTTCTCCACCGCATCAATCGCGAACTCGACGGCGAGATCAGCCTCGAAGACTTCACGCACCGGGCCTTCTTCAACGAGGCGGCCTCGCGCATCGAGATGCATCTCGTCAGCCGTCGGGCGCAGACTGTGCGCGTGGCCGGCCGCAGCTTCGCCTTCGCAGAGGGCGAATCGATCCACACCGAGAACAGCTACAAATATACCCTCGACGGGTTCCGGGCGCTCGCCGCCCGTGCCGGCTGGGCCTCGCTCGAGGCCTGGACCGACCCGGACGGGCTGTTCTCGGTCCACGCCCTGCAGCGCGAGGCGTAAGCCGGGCCTTTGATTGCGTGATCGCGGTGCCCGACGAAACAATCGGGCATCGCCACAACATCGGCCGGCAATGCGGGCCGATCATGGTCACGGCAACGCTTCCTCGGGGAGGCGACCCTTCCATGCGGAGCCGTTTCCATGCGCACGATCCTCGCCGCCCTTGTTGCCATGACCCTCGCCACCGCCGCCGACGCGCGCACGATTGATGCCACCGCTGAGGGCAGGGTGGCGGGAACGCTGACCTGCGAGACCCGCACCGATCTCGGGCTCGTCTTCGGCACGGCGCGGGTCGCCGCCTGCACCTTCGTCACCGGGGACGGCCGGCGCCAGCCCTACGCCGCGCTGCTTCCGCCGCGTGAGGGCGAGGCGGGTCCGCGCATCCTGGCATGGCGGGTGATCACCGCCGACGGGACGAGCCGCCCCGGCCTCCTCGATGGCAGCTTCAACGGTGACGCCGCGGGCGCCCTGCATGGCACCGCGGCACGCCTCGCACCGCTCGACGCGACGACGGAGACGGACCTCCGCCTCGCCGCGGAAAGCCGCACGGAGATCGGCCTGCGCTGACGGGCTGCGCCTACAATCGGCAGGCGCCGGACAACGCCTCGTTCTCCGCCTGCGTGAACAGCCGCGAGCGGACGTGGAAGCGCTTCTCGCGGCCGTTCTCGAGCGAGAACATGCCGCCGCGGCCGGGCACCACATCGAGCATGATGTGGGTGTGCTTCCAGACTTCGAACTGCGAGCGCGAGATGAAGAAGTCCGCGCCGCCGACCCGACCGAGATGCACGTCGCCGTCGCTCGTGATGAAGTCGCCCACGGGGTAGCACATCGGCGAGGAGCCGTCGCAGCAGCCGCCGGACTGGTGGAACATCACCGGGCCGTACTCCGACTTGAGTTCCTCGATCAGTTCGAGCGCCGCGGGCGTCGCGGTCACCCGCAGGGGCGTGCCGGCATTGTCCGCCTGTTCGGCGGTGACGGGATCGATCCGCTCGGGCTGGGGGCTCGCGGACTCGCTCATGGTGTTCGTCTCCCTGATCGTTCTCTCGTGGTTATCTGAGGCCGGGCCGGCGGATATCCATGAGCCCAGAAGCGCCACCGAGGATAGCAGGCGAGGATCGGCCCGAACCATCTTAAACGGCTTGGACTTTCGGCCACCGTCGGCGGTGTGCGAGCGAGCGGCCCGACTTTTGCGATCTCGGGCGAAACGTCCGTGTGGCGAAAAGATCCGCCGAGGATTCGCGATGTCTCAGCCCGCCCCCGATCTCGCCGCGCCCGCGGTGAAGACGACCTGCCCCTATTGCGGCGTCGGCTGCGGCGTACTTGCGACGCCGGACGGCCAGGGCGGCGTCGCGATCGCGGGCGATCCCGAGCATCCCGCGAATTTCGGCCGCCTCTGCTCCAAGGGCTCGGCGCTCGGCGAGACCGTCGATCTCGGCGACCGGCTGCTCGTCCCGACCGTCGATGGCCAGACCGCGACCTGGGAGGGCGCGCTCGGCACGGTCGCCGGGGGCTTGAGGCGGATCGCCGAGCAGCACGGGCCGGACGCGATCGCCTTCTACCTGTCGGGCCAGATCCTGACCGAGGACTATTACGTCGCCAACAAGCTGGCCAAGGGCTTCCTCGGCACGCCGCATGTCGACACCAATTCGCGGCTGTGCATGTCGAGCGCCGTCGCCGCCCACCGCCGCGCCTTCGGCTCCGACACCGTGCCCGGCTGCTACGAAGATCTCGACGAGGCCGACCTGATCGTGCTCGTCGGCTCCAATACCGCGTGGTGCCACCCGATCCTGTTTCGCCGCATGGTCGATGCGCGCAACAGCCGCGGCACCCGGATCGTCACCGTCGATCCCCGCCGGACGCAGACCGGGGAGGAGGCCGACCTGCATCTCGGCCTCCAGCCCGGCACCGATTCCGCGCTGTTCTCCGGTTTGCTTGCCTATCTGGCCGGACAGGCCAAGCTCGACGGACACTTCATCGAGGCGCACACCGCCGGCTTCGAGGGCGCTCTGGAGCGCGCCCGGCAGATCGCGCCGGATGTCGCCGCCACCGCCCGCGCCACGGGGCTGGCGGAAGCCGACGTGCAGGCCTTCTTCGAACTGTTCGCGAAGACGAAGCGGGTCGTCACCGCCTTCAGCCAGGGGGCGAACCAGTCGGCCCAGGGCACCGACAAGGGCAACGCCATCATCAACTGCCATCTCGCCACTGGGCGGATCGGACAGCCCGGCATGGGGCCGCTCTCGCTCACCGGCCAGCCCAACGCCATGGGCGGGCGCGAGGTCGGGGGCTTGGCCAACATGCTGGCCGCTCACATGCACTTCGCCCCCGAGGAGGTGGACCGGGTGCGCCGCTTCTGGAAGGCGCCCAACATCATCACCGGCGAGGGGATGAAGGCGGTGGCCCTCTTCGAGGCGATCGAGCGGGGCAAGATCAAGGCGCTGTGGGTGATCGGCACCAATCCGCTCGTCTCGATGCCGCGGGCCGACCGGATCCGCGAAGCGATCCAGGGGCTCGACCTCTACGTCGTCTCGGAGGCCGTCGCCACCAGCGACAGCGCCCGCGCGACGGGCAAGAAGACCGTGCTGCTGCCGGCGCTCGCCTGGGGCGAGAAGGACGGCACGGTGACGAACTCCGAGCGGCGCATCTCGCGCCAGCGCGCCTTCCTGAAGGCGCCGGGGCAGGCGCGGGCCGATTGGGCGATCCTGTGCGACGTCGCCCGCCGCCTCGGCCATGGCGAGGCCTTCGCCTACAAGTCCGCCGCCGACATCTTCCGCGAGCACGCCGCGCTCTCGGCCTTCGAGAACGAGGGCACCCGCGATTTCGACCTCGGCGGCCTCGCCGAGATGAGCGACCGCGGCTACGATGCCCATCGGCCGATACAGTGGCCGGTGCCGAAGCGCGGAGCGGACGGGAAGAAGGGCCGCGCCCGGCTCTTCGCCGACGGGCGCTTCTACACCTTCGATCAGCGCGCCCGCTTCGTTGCCGTGCAGCCGCCCGCCCTGGCGCAGCCGGTGACCGCCGAGCGCCCGCTCGTGCTCAACACCGGCCGCATCCGCGACCACTGGCACACCATGACCCGCACGGGCAAAAGCCAGCGCCTCTCGGGGCACCGCGCCGTGCCCTTCGTCGAGATCCACCCCGACGACGCCGCCCGCTACCGCCTGAATGACGGGGGATTTGCGCGCATCACCACCGATCTCGGCAGCGCGATCCTCGAAGTGACGGTGACGGACGCCGTTCTGCCGGGCTCGATCTTCGCGCCGATGCACTGGTCTGACATGACCGCCTCTCACGGGCGCGCGGCGGCGCTGGCCCGCGGCATCCCCGATCCGGTCTCGGGCCAGCCCGAACTGAAGGCGACGCCGGCCTCCGTCGAGGCGGTGGCTTACCGCTCCCGCGGCTACCTGCTGACGCGCGACGCCCAGGCGGCCCCCGCCGGCTGGTGGTGGGCACGGGCGACCGTCTCCGGCGGCTCCGGTCTCCTCTTCGCGACAGGGGAGGGCTCGCGGGAGATGGCTTTGTCCGTGCGCGGGATGTTCCCCGGCCACGAACTGGCCGAGTACGTCGATCATGCCCGCGGACTCTACCGCTGCGTCGTCACGCGCGGCGACCGCCTCGTGGCCGCGCTCAGTGTGGCGCCGGGGGATCGGCGGCCGGATTGGGAACTCGCCAAGGCGGTATTCGCCGCCCCCGACATCGACGCCATCGACCGGCGCACCCTGCTCTCGGGCCGGGCGGCGACGGCCTCGGCCGGTCCGGTGGTCTGCGCCTGCCACGGCGTCGGACTCGACGTCATCACCGCAACCATCGCCGCCGGGGCCGGCTCGGTCGAGGCGGTGGGCGCGGCCTGCAAGGCGGGAACGAATTGCGGCTCATGCATCCCTGAGATCCGCAAGCTTCTCGCACCGGCGCTTGCGCGCAGCGCCGCGTAGGCGCAGTTTTCAGGTTCTCCGTCCCACTCTCGCCCTCTTCCTGAGGTGCTGCAAAGCAGCCTCGGCGCGGATGAGCGAGGCGGACCGGACCCCTGAGTCGAGTCGTACACAAAGACCATGAGCACGCCCCGCCAACCCCGCGAAACCCGCGCCGGCCTCGAGCCGCTGGCGGTGCTCCCCGTGTTCGTGCCGCTCCAGGACAAGCGCGCCGTGCTCGCCGGCTCCAATGGCGGCGCCCCCTGGAAGGTGAAACTGCTGGCCGCCGCCGGCGCGCGGGTCGATGTCTATGCCGAAGAGCCGAGCGAGGAGTTGCGCGGCGTGCCGGCCGAGATCGCCGCCGGCTCGGTGATCCTGCACGAGCGCCGCTGGACCCCGGAAGACCTGAAGGGCGCGGCCTTCGCCATCGGCGCCATGGAGGACGAGACTGACTGCGTTGCCTTCGTCGCGGCGGCACGCGCGGCCGGGGCCATCGTCAATGCGGTCGACCGGCCGCATCTGTGCGACGTGAAGTTCGGCGCCATCGTCAACCGCTCGCCGCTCGTCGTCGGCATCTCGACCGAGGGCGCCGCCCCGGTCTTCGGGCAGACGGTGCGGGCACGCATCGAGGCGATGCTGCCGCGCGGCTTCAAGCACTGGGTCGGCGCCGCCCGCGACTGGCGCGAGGCGGTCTCGGCCCGCTTCCACGGTTTTGCCGAGCGGCGCGGCTTCTGGGAGCGCTTCACCGACCGCGCCTTCGCCGAGCCGGACCGCACGCCGACCGAGGCCGACCTCGCCGACCTGATGGGTCAGGCCGAGGCGCTGCCCCTCGGCGGCGCGGTGACGCTTGTCGGCGCCGGGCCGGGTGACGCCGAACTCCTCACCCTCAAGGCCCTGCGAAGCTTACGCAACGCCGACGTGATCCTCTACGACGACCTCGTCGCCCCCGAGATCCTCGACTATGCCCGCCGCGAGGCCCGCACCATGCTGGTCGGCAAGACCGGCCACGGCCCCTCCTGCCGCCAGGACGACATCAACGCGCTGATGGTCTCGCTGGCCAAATCCGGCAAGCAGGTGGTGCGGCTGAAATCCGGTGACCCGCTCGTCTTCGGGCGGGCCGGCGAGGAGATCGAGGCCTGCGAGGCGGCAGGCATTCCCTGCACCATCGTGCCCGGCGTCAGCGCGGCGCAGGGGGCGGCGGCGGCGCTCGGCGTATCGTTGACCCATCGCGACGCGGCCCGGCGCCTGCAATTCGTCACCGGTCACGACCGGCGCGGGGCGCTACCCGAGGATCTGAACTGGGGCGCGCTCGCCGATCGCAGCGTCACCACCGTGGTCTACATGCCCAAGCGCACGCTGCGCGCCCTGCTGGAGCGGGCCATCGCCGAGGGGCTCGCACCCGAGACGCCGGCCCTCGTCGTGTTCAACGCGACCCGAGCCAAGCAGGCAACAGTGGCCGGCACCGCCGCCGACCTCGCCGAGCGGGTCGAGGCCTCCGGGCTCGAAGGGCCGGCGCTCCTGATGGTCGGCGAGGCCCTGCGCCGGCACAACGCACGCAGCGTGGATCGGGACGTCGAGATCCGGGCGGAAGCTTCCTGAACCTCCTGTACAGGCCCCGCGCGACTGCAGGCCTTGCGGCCTCTCGCGGGCTTGCGGCCCGCCCCGGCTCTGTGATGTGAGGGGCATTGCCCCGATACGCTCGGACCGCCGCTTCCCTTATCGGCGATGCCATGGGTCGGGGCATTTTCATGCGGCCGCCTCGCCCGTCGCGCCGCCTCCACAGACACGCCTTCGAGGGCCCCATGCGTCCGTCCCGCAGCGTTCTCCTACCGCTCGCCGCCTTCGTGGCCGGCCTCGTGGCGATCTCCGTCGCGCTGGTGATGACGCTGGTGCCGCAGCATCCGCAGAGCGGCCCGAGTGGCATCGGCGGTCCCTTCACCCTGGTGAACCAGGACGGCGCGACGGTCAGCGAGCGCGATTTCGCCGACAAGCCCTACCTGATGTTCTTCGGCTTCACCCATTGCCCCGACGTCTGCCCGACCACGCTCCAGCAGATCAGCGACGTGCTGGCAGCGCTCGGCCCCAAGGCGGATGCGATGAAGGTCGCCTTCGTCAGCGTCGACCCCGAGCGCGACACGCCCGCATCGCTGAAGACCTACCTGTCGAGCTTCGACCCGCGCATCGTCGGCCTCACCGGCAGCTCGGAGCAGGTCGCGGCGACGGTCAAGACGTTCCGCGCCTACGCCAAGAAGGTGCCGAGTTCGAGCGGCGACTACACGATGGAGCACACCGCGCTCGTCTACCTGATGGACGCCCGCAACGGCTTCGTCGGCGCGGTCAACCTCAGCCGGCCGGCGGCGGAGACGGCGGCGGAACTGTCGAAGCGGATCTAACAGCACCCGGCGGGCGCCGCCCCAGCGCTCCCGTGCGGGAGGTGCGGGCCAGCCCGTGCTCGGTCTTGTCCCAGCGGTGCGGGTCGCGCAGCCACTCGACCATCGCCATCCACGCCGCGAGGCTGACCAGCAGATGGTAGAGCGGCAGCAGCAGGACGAAGGGCAGGAGATCGCCCCAGCCCCGCCGCAGGCAGCCGATGAAGCCGGGCAGCCACATCGCCGCAAGGCCGGCGAAGAAGATGGTCCAGGCCCCGGCCCGGGTGAGATGCGCCAGCACGGTGTCGTCGGCCGGCACGAGGAACAGCTCCCCGAGGCTGCCCGCCATCAGGAACGGGTAGAACAACGCCGAGGCGACCGTGCCGGGTACGAAGGCCAGGGCGCACAGGGTCTCCGCCGCCCCGAGACGGCGATAGACCGCGCGCGGGCGCCGGCCGTGGGTGAAGCTGGTCTGCAAAAAACCCTTCATCCACCGGGTGCGCTGGCGCAGCCAAGCCTTCAGCCGCCTCGGCGCCTCCTCGTAGGTGGAACTCGGCAGATCGCCGACCCGGTAACCCGCCAAGGCGAGGCGCAAGCCGAGATCGGCATCCTCGGTCACGTTCCAGGCATCCCATCCGTGCAGCGACCGGAGCACCCGCGTTCGGAAATGCGTCGAGGTTCCGCCGAGCGGGATCGGCATCCGCCACGCCGCCAGCGCCGGAGCCAGCACGTCGAACAAGGCGGCGTACTCGATCGCGAACAGTCGGGGCAGCAGCCCGTCCCCCTCGTTGTCGATGACGAGGCGGCCCTGGAGGCAGGCGATCGAAGGGGGTGACCACGCAAACAGCGTGGCTGCGCGCCGGAGCTGATCGGGCTCGATCACGTCCTCCGCGTCGAACACGACGAGATACGTGCCGCGGGCCAGCGGCAGCGCCGCGTTCAGGGCCCGCGGCTTGGTGCGCGGTTGGCCCGGCGGCACCGTCACGATCTCGAACCGGGTCGGCAGCGGAATGGCGCGGAGCGCTGCGGCGGTCTCCGCATCGTCGGCCTCCAGCAGGAACTTGATGTCGAGCTTGGCCGCCGGATAATCGAGCCGCGCCAGCGTCCGCACGAGGCGCGGCACCACCGCCGCCTCCCGGTAGAGGGCGACGAGCACCGTGTAGGTCGGAAGCGCGGCATCGGTGAGGAGCACGGGCCGCATCCCGAAGGGTCTGGCCGCTCCGGTACCCACCGCAGCGAGGCGGAAGGTCAGCAGCGCCAGCATCAGGGCCTGGACCAGCGCCAGCAGAACGAAGCCGATGACGCTGGGCAGACGGACGAGCCCGACGAAGAGCGCGAGCGCGGTGCCTCCGAGCGCAAGGTCGAGGGCATGAGGGCCCGGCCGGCAGGACCATTCGGGTCGCAGACGGCCCAGGGCATCGGACGCCTCCGAGGCGATGCCGGCACCGTGCTGAGCGAACACCGCCAGCCTGAGGCGCGTCGGCGTCGTCACGGCCGGCCGCGACTCCAAGCGCTCCACGGCCCGGATCAAACGGGCGATGGCCGGGCCATGAGGCGCGGTGACGACCAGGGCGGCCGAACCGGGAGCGAGCAGTGCGGCGCCGACGACGAGGCAGTGCGGATAGCGCAGGCCGTCGCCGAGCCGGATCGGGGCATCGAGGAACACCGTCCCGAGCCGCCGGGCCAGGGCCCGGTAGAACGCGTCCTCGGAGACCAGACCCTCGTTCAGCAGGGCGGTCGCTGCATCCGTCCCGCAGCGGCGGGCGACGGCGCTCGCCCGGTCCAGCACACGTGGCGACACGCCTTCGCCAGCGAGGAAGGCGATCTCGGCCGGCCACTGGCCGGAATCCGACGTATCGGCCGCGCCCGTGCCCGCTTTCACGGGGACAGCGGGCGCTTGGGCGTGACTTCCATCGGCAAGGTCGAACAGGGGGCGGCTCCCCGCAGCCCCACGCCGTGCTAGGGAAAGGTATGGGCTTCGACCTTTCCACGGACGTGTATCGCTCCGCCGCCTCAACCCCTGCGTCAAGACGGTGGCGGGCCTTGCCCGCCGCGATCGCGGGTGTTCTGCTGAGCCTACTCGCAGGCGTTGCACAGGCACAACAGCCTGCTCCCCCCGTCGGCGAGCCTCCCTCCGTGGTCATTCCGAATTTTTGGAATCCCCGAGCCCGCGGCGAGCGGGTCGAGGCGCCCCAGACCGGGCGGGCGGTGCGATTCATGACCGACGACGAGTTTCCGCCGCTGCATTTCGCAGGGCCCGACGGGACGCCGACCGGCTTTGCCGTGGAACTCGCCCGCGCGGTCTGCGAGCGGCTGACGGTGATGTGCACGGTGCAGGCGCGCCGCTTCGACACGCTGCTCGATGCGCTGGCGGACAAGCAGGGCGACGTGGTGGCCGCCGCCATTCCCCTGACGCCGGCCCTGCGCGCGCGCTTCCTGGCGACGCGGCCCTACTTCCGCTGGCCCGCCCGCTTCATCGCCCGCAAGGACCGCAGCCTGCCCGCCCCCTCGGCGACCGCACTCGCCGGGCGGAGCATCGGAATCGTCGAGGGCAGCGCCCACGAAGCCTTTCTCAAGGCCTTCTTCCCCAACGCCACGCGAAAGACCTTCACCGATCTCTCGGCGGCCCAGAGCGCGCTCAAGCGCGGCGAGGTCGAGTATCTGTTCGCCGACGGCCTGAGCCTCGCGCTCTGGCTGAACGGCCAGGAGGCGGAAGGCTGCTGCGCCACGTCCGGCGGCGACTACCTCGAGAACCGCTATTTCGGCGAGGGCATCGGCTTCGTCACCCGCACCGAGGACGCGGCACTGGCCCGCGCCCTCGACGACGCGTTGCAGCGGGTGTGGGACGACGGGAAGTACGCCGAGCTGTATCTGCGATTTTTTCCGGTCAGTCCGTTCTGACCCGCCGCGGATCGCCCTACCTGTCGGGAAGGGCGAAGACCCTCACGGAGAACTGCGAATCCCGGCCCGTACAAGGCCCGAATGGAACATCGAGAATGCGCAAGCCGTACAGCACCTCATCCGGGAAGGCGCGCCACCGCGTCGGAGACGTCAGCAAGACGCGGCCGGATGGCGACCTCACCTCGGAACGGAGAAGCAAGATCGCGCTGAGCCGCTTCTCCTACAGCGGCGGCTACGACGGCTTCGAAGGACGGATGATCCTGAAACCCGAGATGCGGCGGAGCGGCTGTCCGGACGGCTCCCGCTGACGCTTCTCATTCCGGCCGCCGCGGGCGCTGGACCCTGATTGACAGCCCCTAGGACAAAGACGGACGGGTCGGCTCCGACAGGCGAGCAGCGCCCTTCGGAACCGCCCGTTCAGCGCCGCCCGGCCACCCGTTTCATCCCGCCGCCGCGTGACGCGCCGGTGTTCTCCTCGAACAGCTCGGCGAGCTTTTCCGTCATCGCGCCGCCGAGTTCCTCGGCGTCGATGATCGTCACGGCGCGGCGGTAGTAGCGCGTCACGTCGTGGCCGATGCCGATGGCGAGCAGTTCGACCGGCGAGCGGGTCTCGATCTCCTCGATCATGTAGCGCAGGTGGCGTTCGAGATAGTTGCCGGGGTTGACCGACAGCGTCGAGTCATCGACCGGCGCCCCGTCGGAGATCACCATCAGAATGCGGCGCTGCTCCGGCCGCGCCAGCAGGCGCTTGTGGGCCCAATCCAGCGCCTCGCCGTCGATGTTCTCCTTCAGGAGCCCCTCGCGCATCATCAGCCCGAGGTTTTTCCGCGCACGGCGCCAGGGGGCGTCGGCGCTCTTGTAGATGATGTGGCGCAGGTCGTTGAGGCGGCCGGGGGCGGGTGGCTTGCCGCCGGCGAGCCACGCCTCGCGGGACTGGCCGCCCTTCCAGGCGCGGGTGGTGAAGCCGAGAATCTCGACCTTCACGCCGCAGCGCTCCAGCGTGCGGGCCAGAATGTCGGCGCAGGTCGCGGCCACGGTGATCGGGCGCCCGCGCATCGAGCCGGAATTGTCGAGCAGCAGCGTGACCACGGTGTCGCGGAAGTCGGTATCCTTCTCCTGCTTGAAGGAGAGCGGCTGGAACGGGTCGGTGACGACGCGCACGAGCCGGGCCGGATCGAGCTGGCCCTCTTCGAGGTCGAAGTCCCAGGCACGGCTCTGCTGCGCCAGCAGGCGGCGCTGGAGACGGTTGGCGAGGCGGCCGACGACGCCCTGAAGGTGGGCGAGCTGCTTGTCGAGATAGCTGCGCAGGCGCGCGAGTTCCTCGGCGTCGCACAGATCCTCGGCCTCGACGGTCTCGTCGAAGCGCGGGTTGTAGACCTTGTAGTCCGGGCCGGTCCGCTCGTTGCCGCGCTGGCTCGGCGGCCGCCAGGATTCGGAGGCCTCCTCGGACTCCGCATCCTCGGCCTCCTCCGGCAGCTCGCCGGAGGGGGCGTCGGCGGATTCGGTGGCGCCCTCGTCGAGTTCGTCGGTGGCCTCGTCGGTCACTTCGATCTCGGCGCGGTCGCCCTGGCTCTGCTCCTCCGCCTCGCCCTCGCTCGGCTGCTGCTCGTCGTCCTGGGCTTGGTTCTCGTCCTCGTCGCTCTCGTCGTCCTGATCGAGGGGCGTCTCGTCGGCCATATCGAGGGAGGAGAGGAGATCGCGCACCGAGCGGGCAAAGCTGCGCTGGTTCTCAAGCGAGCCGAGCAATCCGTCGAGGTTCTTGCCGGCGCGGGCCTCGATATGCTCGCGCCACAGCTCGACGATCCGGGCCGCAGCCGGCGGCGGCTTCTGCCCGGTGAGGCGCTCGCGCACCATCAGCGCCACGGCATCCTCCATCGGTGCGTCGGCGCGGTCGGTGATGTTCTCGTACTTGCCGCCGCGGTGGTAGCGGTCCTCCAGCATTGCGGTGATGTTGGCGGCCACGCCGTCCAGGCGGCGCGAACCGATCGCCTCGACGCGCGCCTGCTCGACTGCATCGTAGACCGCACGCGCCGCGGCGTTGTCGGGGGCGAGGCGGCGGTGGACGCTCGTGTCGTGGCAGCCGAGGCGTAGCGCCATCGAATCGGAGTGGCCGCGCAGGATCGCCGCGTCCTCGGACGTGATCCGCCGGGTCGGCTCCGGCAGGCGCGCCTTGTCGCCGATCAGCGCCGGCCGATCGCTGGCATAGGTGACCTCGATGTCGGGCCGCTTGGCGATGGCGCGCAGGCAGCCGGCCACCGAGCGCTTCAGCGGCTCGGCGCCGGGCTCCTTGCGGTCGCCGGTCTTGGGGCGGTTGGTCAGGGCCATATCTTCGCGGACGCCACCGGATCGAGTTCGGAGGCCCGGCCGGGGGATCGCCCCCGGTCACGGGGAGAGAGGCGCCGTCCCCGCCGCACGCCGAGCGCGGGCGGGGACGCCACCGTCAGGTCAGCTCAAGGCGACGTTGAGCGCGCTCTCGGGCAGCTCCTTGCCGAAGGCGCGCTGGTAGAATTCGGCCACGAGCGGCCGCTCCAGCTCGTCGCACTTGTTGAGGAACGTCACCCGGAAGGCGAAGCCGATATCGCGGAAGATGTCGGCGTTCTCGGCCCAGGTGATGACCGTGCGCGGGCTCATCACGGTCGAGAGGTCGCCGTTCATGAACGCGTTGCGGGTGAGGTCGGCCACGCGCACCATCCGGCTCACCGTGTCGCGCCCACCCTCGTTCTGGTAATGCGGCGACTTCGAGAGAACGATGTCGACCTCGCGGTCGTGCGGCAGGTAGTTCAACGTGGTGACGATCGACCAGCGGTCCATCTGGCCCTGGTTGATCTGCTGCGTGCCATGATAGAGGCCGGACGTGTCACCGAGGCCGACCGTGTTGGCGGTGGCGAACAGGCGGAAGCCCGGATGCGGGCGGATGACGCGCTTCTGGTCGAGCAGGGTCAGGCGGCCGGAAAGTTCCAGCACGCGCTGGATCACGAACATCACGTCGGGGCGGCCGGCATCGTACTCGTCGAAGACGAGCGCGACGTTGTTCTGCAGCGCCCAGGGCAGGATCCCGTCCTGGAACGCGGTGACCTGCTTGCCTTCCTTCAGGACGATGGCGTCCTTGCCGACGAGGTCGATGCGCGAGACGTGGCTGTCGAGGTTGATCCGGATGCAGGGCCAGTTCAGCCGTGCCGCGACCTGCTCGATATGCGTGGACTTGCCGGTGCCGTGATAGCCGGTGACCATCACGCGACGGTTCCGGGCAAAGCCCGCCAGGATCGACAGCGTCGTCTCCCGGTCGAAGATATAGTCCGGATCGAGATCCGGCACGTGCTCCTCGGGCTCGGAATAGGCCGGCACCTTCAGGTCGAGGTCGATGCCGAACACCTCGCGGACGGAAACCTGGCGGTCGGGCAGGGAGGCGGGCGTTTCGTCAGACAGCATACGGAACCTCATCGGGGCGGCCGGGACGGGCAAGACGCCCACACGACCACGCTTTCAATCGTCACTCACCTGCCGGTCGGCCCGCGGGCAAGCGGGTGGATGTCTTCCTTAATCGCCGCCCCTCGGCATCGCCAAGGGGGCTCAGCCAGAAAGAAGGCTCGGCGAGGAGAAGGGTTCATCCGGGGAAGCCGGCTTCACGAGGAAGCGGTATCCGGGAAATATAGGGCGCGCGCGGACATTTGCTGCCCCACCCGCCGCCGGACGGACCGGCATTCGGTGCATTGCCCGTTCGGATCGCCGGCTTTGCACCCGGCTCAGTGACGGCAAGGGAGGGCAGCGCGGGTCAGCATAGCCCGGCGCCGCGCAGGATGTCGTGGGCGCGGATGATGTCGCGCAAGCGCTCCTCGAAGGAGCGGTCGCCGCCGTTGGCATCGGGGTGGAAGCGCTTCACCAGTGTCTTGTACTGCGCCTTGATCGCCGCGGTGTCGGCGTTCTCGTCGAGCCCCATCACGTCGAGCGCCTTGCGCACCGCCGCCGAGTGGCGCGGACGCTGCGGCTCCGGCTCGGCCTGACGCCGGCCCGCCGCCCCGCCGCCGACCCCGTTCGCCCGCAGGATGCCCAGCGGATCGGCATAGGCCCAATCCCGCTCGGCCTCGGGCTGGCCGCCCTTTGCCCCTTTGGCCTTACCCTCGGCCGTGGCGGCGGCCGCGTTCATACCCATCGACCATGTCGGCCGATGGCCGATGATCGCATCCTTCTGGTAGGCTTCGACCGCGGCATCGTTCATGCCGTCGAAGTAGTTGTATGAGGCGTTGTAGGCGCGCACGTGGTCGATGCAGAAGCGCCAGTACTGCCCCTCCTGCTTGCGTCCCTTGGGCGCGCGGTAGAGGCCGGGATGGGTGCAGCCCTCCGCCTCGCAGCCCGCCTCGGCCGTGGCCGCACCGGCCTTCGCGCGCGCGCCGGCCTTCGCCCCCGTCTTCGCTCCCGGCTTGGGATCGTCACAGGTCGGCTTGATACGGATGCGGTCGAACAGCGGCGAGTTGAGATCCATGACGGGCCGATTATGAGGGGCGGACGCGCCGACGAAAAGGCCGTCGGGCCTGATGCCGCATGCATCGATCCGGGGTTGACGCTTTTGTGCCGGGACCGCGCCGGGCAAACGCCTCCGACACAGGGCCGAAGCACGGCCCAAGCGCTACCGTTCGCAGCGAGGACACCATGACCGGGACCCTGAAGGACTGGATCGCCGGGCGCCTGGAGGCCGAGTTGGCACCGACGGCGCTCAATGTGACCGACGAGTCGCACCTCCATGCCGGCCATTCCGGCGCCCGGCCGGAGGGTGAGACCCATTTCCGGCTCGATGTCGTCTCGGCGGCCTTCGAGGGAAAAAGCCGGGTCGAACGCCACCGGATCGTCAACGGCCTTCTCGACGAGGCCTTCAAGCGCGGGCTGCACGCGCTTGCGGTGCGGGCCCGGACGCCGGGCGAGGCCGGTTGAGGCCGAACGGCCCGATCAAGGAAGGGAAGCCGCCGTGGCGCTCCAGTGCACGCCGCTGATCGAGATCGACGAGGCCGAACTCGAGGAGACGTTCGTGCGCGCCTCGGGTCCGGGCGGGCAGAACGTCAACAAGCTGTCCACCGCGGTGCAGCTCCGCTTCGATGTGCGCCGTTCCCGCAGCCTGCCCGATGCCGTGGCGGTGCGGCTGATGCGGCTCGCCGGCCGGCGCCTGACGGGAGAGGGGGTGCTCGTCATCAACGCCCAGCGCTTCCGCACGCAGGAGCGCAACCGGGCCGATGCCCGCGAACGGCTCGCGGCGCTGGTGGCGGAAGCGGCGGTGCCGCCGACGCCGCGCCGCGCCACTCGGCCGACGCTGGCCTCGAAGAAGCGGCGCCTCGACGAAAAAAGCCGCCGCAGCAGCGTCAAGCGGCTGCGCGGCGGCCCTGGGGACGATTGACGGTCGCCGCGTATCAGCTCGCGGCGGGAACGGTCGCCGTCGGCTTCGCCTCCGGATGCGCGTCGGGCTGCGGAGCCGCCACGCCGGAAACGTAGGGCGTGTCCTTGAGCAGGACCGTCAGCACCAGCGAGACCACAGCCAGCAGCGCCGCGAGGCTGGCCGGGAACAGGAAGGCCCGCTCACCGTACCAGCCGTGCAGGAAGCCGCCGATCACGGCGCCCGTGCTGAGCGCGCCCCAGAGCGGCGCCTGCAGCCAGAACGAGGGG
The DNA here is from genome assembly GCF_024169925.1 of Methylorubrum extorquens. NCBI lineage: Bacteria > Pseudomonadati > Pseudomonadota > Alphaproteobacteria > Hyphomicrobiales > Methylobacteriaceae > Methylorubrum > Methylorubrum extorquens. Next base: position 2,724,149 of record NZ_JALJXF010000001.1, on the reverse strand, counting down.
TTTGGCTTGTGCAGGATCAGGTTGGCGATGCCCGCACCGAAGCGCACCACCGTTCCCGTGACGTAGGTGATGGCGAGGCTACGGCCCGCCTCATCCTGGAGCGTCGCGTTCTGGATGCCGAGCGCCAGCACGATCGGGTAGGCGTGGAGCGGGAACGCCGTGGTGCCGAACGGGACGAACAGGCCGATGGCGAACAGCACCGCCTGGATGATGAGCAGGACCGAGAGCCGGAACCGGCCGGACCAGGCCGCGATCAGCGTGCCGATGCAGGCGCCGAAGCAGAACAGCGCGATCACGCTGGCGAACCGGGTGGTGCCGTCCCAGTCGAAGCCGGCGACGGCCACGCCGAACCGCGTGGTGTTGCCGCTCATGAACGACATGAAGAGCTGGGAGAATTCGAGGAAGCCGATCGAGTCGGCGGCCCCCGCGGTGCCTGCGAGCATGAGTGCGATGGGTACACGTGTCACGGGACTTGCCGGAAAGGCCTTGTTCGACTCGTCAGCCATCGGTTCCTCTAATGTTGCTGCGCAGCACAACGGTATTACGGCTGTCCGGTTGCGTCCATTGCACCGCCTGGGATCAAGTGTTTGTGTAGGATTAAGATGCGCCCCGGCACGTCCGCCTTCCTTTGGCGCCGAATGGCCGCCGGGCGCATCTCGGCAATGGCCAGATGAGCCTGCTCGGCCGCCTCTCGCAGGTAGGTGTCGGCATGGGCGTAGCGCCCGTCGGCACCGAGCGCGACGCCCGTTTCCTCCGGTTGCGGCGATTGAACGGTGAAGGCGGCCAGCCCGCCGGGCCGCAGCACGCGGGCCATCCCGGACAGGGCCGACGTCAAATCCGCCAGATAGATGAAGACGTCCGCGGCCACGATCAGGTCGGCGGAGGCCTCCGGTTCGCTCGATAGGAATGTGACGAGGTCGGCTTCGGCGAGGCGCTCGTAGAGCCCGGTGCGGCCGGCCAGCGCCAGCATGGCGGGGGAGAGGTCGCAACCGGCCAGACGTCCCACCCGGCCCGCGAGCGCCCGCCCCATCAGACCGGTGCCGCAGCCGAGATCGAGCCCGTTCGGGAAGTGTTGCGGCGCACCGCTCGGGTCCGGCCGCGCCAGCGCGTCGAGAGCCGCGACCATCAACGCCGGCCCGCAATAGCCGAGTTCGTCCACGAGATGCCGTTCGAAGCGCGGGGCGTAGCCGTCGAACAGGGCGCGGACATAGGCCGGCGAGATCGCCGCGAGCGCGTCGCCCCCGCCCAGCGCGGCGAGATGCAGGCGGCTTCCGAGCGCATCCTCCGGATCGAGCTCGAGCGCCCGCCCGAAGGCCGCGAGCGCCGCCCGCCGGTCGGTCGCGTCGCGGCTCTGCCCGAACACGGTCTCGCGGGCGCGACCGAGCAGAAACCATGCGGGTGCGTAGCCGGGAGCGCGTTCCAGCGCCTGCTCCGCCATCTCCGCCGCCCCGGCGGGGTCGTCCTCGATGAGACAGGCCTCGGCATAGGCGTAGCGGCGGTCGGCGAGGAGATCACCGGAGGAGCGCTGTCGGGACATCGTGCGTTTGCGGCGGTGAGAAACCTCCGCCCTATATCCCGGACGATGTCGCAGCGCGCCTCCGATCTCCTCACCCTGACCCGCGAGGGCCTCTACTGTCCGCTCGGGCGCTTTCACGTCGATCCGACGCATCCCGTCGAGCGGGCGCTGATCACCCACGGCCATGCCGACCACGCCCGCGCCGGCCACGGCACGGTGCTGGCCACGCCCGAGACCCTGCGGATCATGGCCGTGCGCTACGGCGAGGACTTTTGTACCGCCCGCCAGGAGGCGCGGCTCGGCGACCGCATGCGGATCGGCGATGTCACCGTGTTCTTCGCCCCCGCCGGGCATGTGCTCGGCTCGGCGCAGATCGCCATCGAGCGCGAGGGCAAACGCATCGTCGTCTCCGGCGACTATAAGCGCGCCCCCGATCCGACTTGCCTGCCGTTCGAAGTGGTGCCCTGCGACGTGTTCATCACCGAGGCCACCTTCGGCCTGCCGGTCTTCCGCCATCCCGATACGCGGGGCGAGGTGCGCAAGCTGATCGACTCGGTGACGCTGTTTCCCGAGCGCGCCCACATCGTCGGCGCCTACGCGCTGGGCAAGGCGCAGCGGGTGATGGCGCTGCTGCGCGAAGAGGGCTGGGACCGGCCGATCCACCTGCACGGGGCGATGGAGAAACTGACCGAACTCTACAAGCGGGAGGGCGTACCGCTCGGCGAGACGCCGAAGGTGGCCGCCGCCGACCGGAAGACCCTGCACGGCGCCATCGTGCTCTGCCCGCCCTCCTCGATCCAGGATGTGTGGTCGCGCAAGTTCCCCGATCCGGTCACCGCCTTCGCCTCGGGCTGGATGCGGGTGCGCGCCCGCGCCCGACAGAAGGGCGTCGAGCTGCCGCTCGTCATCTCCGACCATTCCGACTGGCCGGACCTCTGCCGGACGATCCTCGACACGGGGGCCGAGGAGGTCTGGGTGACGCATGGCCAGGAGGATGCGCTGGTGCATTGGTGCGGCACGCTCGGCATCCGAGCCAAGCCGCTGCACCTCTTAGGGTATGGCGACGACGGCGAGGCCGAGCTCGATCCGGGACACGACCCGCGGATGGAGGAGGCTTCGGCGTGAACGATTTCGCCCACCTCCTCGACCGCCTCGCCTACGAGCCGCGCCGCAACGCCAAGCTGCGCCTGCTCCAGGATTTCTTCGCCGGCACCCCCGACCCGGAGCGCGGCTGGGCGCTCGCCGCCATGACCGGCGGCCTCACCTTCCGCGAGGCCAAGCCGGCACTGATCCGCGGGCTGGTGGAAGAGCGCATCGATCCGGTGCTGTTCGCACTCTCGCACAACTACGTGGGCGATCTCGCCGAGACCACCGCACTGATCTGGCCGGGGCCGGAGGAGGCCCCCTCTCCCCGCACGCGGGGAGAGGATCGCGACGACAGGGTCGCCGGAGCCCTTTCCCCGCACGCGGGGAGAGGGGATGCGCCGGCCATCGGCCACAACAACCCGCCGCCCTCCGTTCCCACCCTCGCCGAAGTCGTCGAAACCCTCGCCACCACCCCGAAGCGCGAACTGCCGCAGCATCTGGCAGGCTGGCTCGACGCGCTCGACGAGACCGGGCGCTGGGCGCTCCTGAAACTCGTCACCGGCAACCTGCGCGTCGGCGTCTCGGCCCGTCTTGCCAAGACGGCGGTCGGCGCGCTCGGCGGCCACGAGGCCGATGCGGTCGAGGAGGTCTGGCACGGGCTCAAGCCGCCCTATACCGAGCTGTTCGCCTGGGTGGAGGGACGGGGCGAGCGGCCGGAGAGCCGCAACCCGGCCCCGTTCCGCCCGCCGATGCTCTCGCACCCGGTTGAGGAGTTCGAAGACCTGGACAAGCTCGAACCGGAGGCGTTCTCGGCGGAGTGGAAATGGGACGGCATCCGCGTCCAGCTCGCGGGTGGACGCGATGCCCAAGGCCGGCAGGTGCAGAAGGTCTACTCGCGCACCGGCGAGGACATCTCCGAGGCCTTCCCCGATCTCGCCGAGGCGATCACCTTCGAGGGCGCCCTCGACGGCGAGCTGCTGATCCTGCGGGAAGGCCGCGTCCAGAGCTTCAACGTGCTCCAGCAACGGCTCAACCGGAAGGCGGTGACGGGCAAGCTGCTCGACGAGTTCCCCGCCCATGTCCGCGCCTACGACGTGCTGTCGGCCGAGGGCGAGGATCTGCGGGGCCTGCCCTTCGGCGAGCGCAGGCCCCGGCTGGAGGCCCTGGTGCGGCGGCTCGACCATGCTCGCATCGATCTCTCGCCGCTCGTGAACTTCGCGACCTGGGACGAGGTGGCCGCCGCCCGCGCCGACCCGGCCTCCGCAGGTGCGGGCGCGGATGCCGACGCCATCGAGGGCGTGATGCTCAAGCGGCGCAACAGCCCCTACCTGCCCGGCCGCCCCAAGGGCCCGTGGTGGAAGTGGAAGCGCGAGCCCTACGTGGTCGACGCGGTGATGATGTACGCCCAGCGCGGCCACGGGAAGCGCTCGTCCTTCTACTCGGACTACACCTTCGGCTGCTGGCGCGAGGGGACCGAGGGCGAGGAGCTGGTGCCGGTCGGCAAGGCCTATCACGGCTTCACCGATGCCGAGCTGCAAAAGCTCGACCGCTACGTCCGCAACCACACCACCAAGCGTTTCGGCCCGGTGCGCGAGGTCGCCTACGGCCGCGAGGCCGGGCTCGTGCTGGAGATCGCGTTCGAGGGCGTGCAGCGCTCGACCCGGCACAAGTCGGGCGTGGCGATGCGCTTCCCCCGCGTCAGCCGCATCCGCTGGGACAAGCCAGCCGCGGAGGCTGACCGGATCGAGGTGCTGGAACGGATTCTGGCGCGCGGCGAGCGCGAGGTCGCGCCGGGCGCAAGTATGGAGACGTCGGAATGAGGCAGTCTGGCAGAAGTGCTGGAAAGATCGGGCCGCTCGACGGTTTCTCGGCCGGGGACGTGACCCGGCAGGCGAGCGCGCGGATCACGGTCGCGACGCCCGGCCCCGGCTTCACCGATGTCACCGAAGCGGTGGCTGATTTCGTGGCGCAGAGCGGCCTCCGCTCCGGCCTCGTCAGCGTGTTCTGCCGGCACACCTCGGCCTCGCTGACGATCCAGGAGAACGCCGACCCCGATGTGCGCGTGGATCTGATGACCGCGCTCGACGGGTTCGCGCCCCGCCACGGTCAGTACGTCCACGGCCTGGAGGGGCCGGACGACATGCCCGCCCATATCCGCACGATGGTGACCGATTCGGGCCTCACCATCCCCGTGCGCGACGGCCGCCTCGCGCTGGGGACGTGGCAGGGGATCTACCTGATCGAGCACCGCGACCGCGGCCACCGGCGGGAGATTGCGCTGCACGCCGTCGGCGCGTGACGCCCGTCAGCGGCGGATCAGGATCACGCCGCCGACGAGCAGGGCGACGCCGATCAGGCGCGGCCCGTCGAGGGAGCGCTGGGCGAGGCCCATCCAGCCGAAATGGTCGAAGGTGACCGAGGCGAGCATCTGCCCGGCGACGAGCAGCGCGATGAAGGCCGCCGCGCCAAGTTGCGGCACGAGAACGATGGCCAACCCGATGAAAAGCGCGCCGAACAGGCCGCCGCTCCAGGCCCACCCCGGCACCCGCGCGGCCACGCCCGCCGCGGGGACGGGATCGCGCAGGGCCAAAACCAGCAGCGCCATGCAGGCGAGGCCGACGGCGTAGCTCGCGAAGCCGGCCCAGGCCGCCGACCCGAGTTCCGCCCGCAGGCGCGTGTTCAGCACCTGCTGCACGACGATGCTGATGCCCGCGCCGAGCGCGAGGAGGGAGGGAAGCAGGAGACGGAACATCGGCCCTCGGCCTCATTGATGGGTGCAGGCAGGCGCCTGGCACAACGCGGCCGGTGCATTGACGCCCGCGAAGCTCCATGACGTCAAATGCCTCGAACGGCGCAGTCCATGCAGATGAGGCATGATGAACCCGGCCCATCTCGATCTGTTTCGTGCGGTGCTGCGCCACGGCGGCATGACGCGGGCCGCTGCGGCGCTCGGCATCGGCCAGCCGCATGTCAGCCGCGCCATCGCGCAGCTTGAGACCGATCTCGGATTTGCGCTGTTCGTGCGCGGCCACGGCGCCGCCCTGCCGACGCAAGAGGGCGAAGCCTTCGCTCGCGAGGTCGAGCGGACCTATGCCGGGCTCGATGCCCTGCGCGAGGCCGCAAGCCGGATTCGTGATCTCGGCACCGGTCCGCTCCGCGTCGCCTGCCAGCCCTCGCTGGCGTCGCGCCTGCTGCCCCGCGCCATCCGCGATCTGAACGGGGAACATCCCGGCATCCACGTCGCGGTGCTGGTGCCGAGCCCCGAAACGATCTGGTCCTGGGTGGCATCGGGGCAATGCGATGTCGGCCTCGCGCGGTGGCGTCCGGGCCATGAAGGGGTGGCCAGCGAACCCTTCCTCGCCGCCGATGCGGTATGCGCGCTGCCCCGCGGGCATGCCTTGGCGCGCAAGACGACCATCACGGTCGCGGACCTCGCGAACGAGCCGTTGATCGCGGGCGCACCAGGTGTGTTTCAGGAGAGGGTCGAGGCGGCGTTTGCGGAGGCCGGCATCGCGCCGGCCTTCAGCTTCACCGCGCAATACACGGCGGCGCGGTGCGGCCTCGTGGCCGAAGGCCTAGGCGTGGCCATCGTCGATCCGCTACCGGCGCGCAACCTCGCCGGCCTGCCGATCGTGCTGCGGCCGTTCCGACCGCGTCTGTCCATCGAGACGGTGATGATGCACCCGGCGGGTCGCCCGCCGGGCCGGATTGCCGCACGCCTGATGGATCACCTGAGGGCGCAGCGCGACGCCCTCGGGCTGGGGATGGGATCCGGTCAGCGGTCGCTCAGCAGCAGGTAGAGCGCGTGGAGCGAGCCCGGTAGGTAGAACAGCAGGCAGAGCAGGATGTTGAAGAGGAATTGAATCCCGAATCCATGCGTCATCAGCACCGAGATCGGCGGCAGGAAGAACGCGATCAGGATCTTGATGAGGCTCGACAAAGGGACACTCCGGTTCGCTCACTGCGGTCGGGCGGTGAACGAAAGCGGAGCCGTTCGGTTCCGCATGCCGGCCCTCCCCATAAGGGAGAGCCGGCCGGATCGTTACGCCACCTGCCTCAAGGCGTCGTAGAAGCGCCCCCCGGACTCGGCCATTGCCAGGAGGTTGTCCGGCGGGGTGAAACGGGCGCCGTGCCGGGCTTCGAGCCCACGGGCCAGTTCCACGAACGCCCCCGCGCCCATGAAGTCGATGTAGGAGAGCGCGCCGCCGGTGAACGGGGCGAAGCCGAAGCCGAGGATCGAGCCGACATCCGCCTCGCGCGGATCGGTCACCACCCCCTCCTGCATCGTGCGGGCCGCCTCCAGCGCCTGCACCACGAGGAAGCGGTGCTTCAGCTCCTCCACGTCGATCCCCTCCGGCTCGAGCCGGTTCGGCTGGATCTCGGCAAGCCCCGGCCAGAGCTTCTTCTGGCCGCCCTCGGGATAATCGTAGAAGCCGCGCTTGTTCTTGCGCCCGAGCCGGCCATGCGTCTCGACCATCGCGACGAGGAGCCGCTTCTGATCCGGATCGACGGCGCCCTCGCCGAGCTGCGCCTCGGTCGCCCGCATGATCTTGAGGCCGAGATCGAGCGCCACCTCGTCGTTGAGCGAGAGCGGGCCGACCGGCATGCCGGCCATCCGCGCTACGTTCTCGATCATCGCCGGGGGCACGCCCTCGGCGAGCATCTTGTGGCCCTCCTGGATGTAGGCGAGCACGCAGCGGTTGGCGAAGAAGCCGCGGGAATCGTTGACGACGATGCCGGTCTTCTTGATCGCGCGGACGTAGTCGAGGGCGGTGGCCACCGCGCGGTCGCCGGTCTGGTTGCCACGGATGATCTCCACGAGCAGCATCTTCTCGACCGGCGAGAAGAAGTGGATGCCGACGAACTGCTGCGGCCGCTTCGAGGTCTGGGCGAGCCCTGAGATCGGCAGGGTCGAGGTGTTGGAGGCGAAGATCGCGTGCTCCGGCAACGCGGCCTCGACCTTCGCGATCACCTCGGCCTTGACCCTCGGGTCCTCGAACACCGCCTCGATCACGAGGTCGCAATCGGACAGGGCGCCGTAATCGGGCGTCGCGGTGATGCGGGCGAGAAGGGCGTCGCGGTCGGCGGTCTTGGCCTTGCCGCGGTTGATCTGGCCGGTGATGAGCTTGTGGCAATGCGCCTTGCCGGAATCGGCCGCCTCCTGATCGCGGTCGATCAGCACGACCTCCATCCCGGCCTGCGCCGTGACGTAGGCGATGCCCGCGCCCATGAAACCGGCACCGATGACGCCGACCTTGCCGACCTTCGTCGCCTCCACGTCCTTCGGGCGGCGGGCGCCCTTGTTGATCTCGCCCATGGAGATGAACAGGGTGCGGATCATCGCCTGCGCCTCCTTGGTGCGCAGGATGTGGGCGAAGTAGCGACTCTCGACCCGGAGGCCGAGATCCATCGGCAGTTGCAGGCCTTCGTAGACCGAAGCCAGGATCGCCTTGGCGGCGGGGTAGTTGTCGTGGGTCTCGCGGCGGTAGATCGCGTTGGCCGGCGGCCAGATCATCATGCCGGCGGGCGAGTAGACCTTGCCGGAGGGCGCCTTGAACTTCGGCACGTCCCAGGGGGCCACCGCCGAGCCGCCCTCGCGGATCCAGGCCTTGGCCCGCTCGACGATCTCCGCGGCCGGGGCGACGGCGTGGGCCAGCCCCATATTCTTGGCCATGAGCGAACGGATCTGCTCGCCCTTGAACAGCATCTGCAACGCGTCGCCGGTCTGCATCAGACGGGACACGCGCTGGGTGCCGCCGCCGCCGGGGAACAGGCCGACCTTGATCTCGGGCAGGCCGACACGGGTCTTGTCGTCGTCGGCGAGCACCCGGTGATGGCAGGCCAGCGCCAGCTCGAACGCGCCGCCGAGGCACAGGCCGTGCACCGCCGCCGCGAACGGCTTGCCGCAGGTCTCCAGCTTGCGGAACACGAGGCTGAGACGGCGCGACTCCTCGAAGAAGTGGCGCATGGCGATTTCCTCGCCCTCACTCGCCTTCAACCGCTCGTACTCGACCCCGAGGCCCTGGAGCATGGTGAGGTCGGCGCCGCCGGAGAAGTTGTTCTTTCCCGAGACGATGACGCAGCCCTTGATCGCCTCGTCGGCGACGACCGCGTCGACGATCCGTTCCAGTTCCGCCATCACCTCCATGGTGATGACGTTCATCGAACGGCCCGGCATATCCCAGGTCGCGAGCGCGATGCCGTCGGCATCGGTCTCGAAGCGGAAATTCTCGGTTGCGGTCATCGCGGAGCCTCGAAGGAAAAGAGCCTGGCCGTATCGGAATTTTAACAAGGAGGGCTCGTCATGGCGGATGCAACGGGTGCGCGATCAGCCCCGGCTCTCCACACCAAACTCCAGACGGATCATGAAGACGGACGCCGGACCGCGAACCGCTTGCCGAGCCTGCCGCGACGGGGCGGATCTCGACTTTACCTTCACCATGGCCTTCCAGCCCATCGTCGACGTCGCCAACGCGCGCGTCTGGGGCTACGAGGCGCTGGTGCGCGGACCGGCCGGCGAGTCCGCCGGCTCGATCCTGTCTCGGGTGACCGAGGAGACGCTCTACCGGTTCGATCAGGCGGCGCGGGTCAAGGCGATCGAACTGGCCGGCCGCCTGTTCCCGCCGGGCGGCGACACCAAGTTGTCGATCAACTTCATGCCGAACGCGGTCTACGAGCCGGCGGCCTGCATCCGCGCCTCGCTGGAGGCCGCCCGCCGGGTCGGCTTCGACAACGGGCGCCTCAACTTCGAGTTCACCGAAAACGAGCGCTTCCAAGACATCACCCATGTCCAGCGCATCGTCACGGAGTACCGGCGGCAGGGCTTCCTCACGGCGCTCGACGATTTCGGCGCAGGCTATGCCGGCCTCGGCCTGCTGGCCAATTTCCGCCCGGACCTCATCAAGATCGACATGGATCTCGTGCGCGGCATCGATGCGGATGCCGGACGCCGCACCATCGTCGGCGGCATCACCCAGATCGCGCGGGCGCTCGGCGTCGCGGTGATCGCCGAGGGCATCGAGACCACGGCCGAGGCCGAGGCGCTGCACGGCCTCGGCATCGACCTGCTGCAGGGCTACCACTTCGCCCGTCCGGCGCTGGAGGCCCTGCCGCCGGTGGCGGGCTTCGCGGCCGACGGCGCAGGGGTGAAGCGCGTCGCCTGACGCCCTTTCCCCGAAGCTGCCCGCCGCGCCGCTCATCCTCAAGCCCTCACTCGCCGACTTGCGCGCCTACTTGGCCGGCGTCGGCATGCCACCGGGCAGGCCGCCCGGGGCGCCGCCGGTCTGGTCGCTGGCGGCGGCGAGCGTCAGCATGTTCAAGAGCCGCGTCACCACCGCCTGCGAGAGCAGATTCACCTCCGACTTCGGGTCGGCGTTGACGGCCTGGAACTTCTGGTAGGTCTTGTCCTCGTAGATCTTGTCGAGCTCCTTCAGCTCGTCGAGGCTGAACTTGTCGGCATACTGCTTGGACAGGCCGTCGAGCAGCTCCTTGCGCTGCTTATCGAACTCGGCCTTGGCCTCCTTGCGCACCTTCTCGGCCTTGTCCTCGGGCATGGTGGAGACGGTCTTCTCGAGCGCGCCGCCGAAGCCGGTGTCGAGGTTCTTCAGCACCGTCTTCTCGGTGAGCTTGGTGGCCACAGCGAGCTTGTCCGCGTTGTCGTCGGCCTGCGCCGCAAGCGGCAGGACCAGCACGGCGGCGAGGCAGAGGGCGGCTTTCGTCATCTTCATCGTGGCGTTTCTCCCATTGGCGTTCTGGGGCCGCCCCGGTCGAAAAGGGCGCGGCGTGAGAGGCCCTTAGCAGCGTTTGCGCGCCGATGGCAGGGTCAGGGCGGCGGCGTGACGCCGCCCGGTCCGATCACACCCGCTCGATGATCGTCGCGGTGCCCATGCCGGCGCCGATGCACAGGGTGACGAGCGCCCGCTCCTTGCCGGTGCGCTCCAGCTCGTCGAGCACGGTGCCGAGGATCATCGCCCCGGTGGCCCCGAGCGGATGGCCCATGGCGATGGCGCCGCCGTTGACGTTGACCCGCGTCGGGTCGAGGTCGAAGGCTTGCTGGAAGCGAAGCACCACCGAGGCGAAAGCCTCGTTGATCTCGAAAAGGTCGATGTCGGACAGGCTCATGCCGGCCCGCGCCAGCACCTTCCGCGTGACGTCGACCGGCCCCGTCAGCATCAGCGCCGGATCGGAGCCGATGTTGGCGAACGCCCGGATGCGGGCACGCGGCCGCAGGCCTGCCGCGTCGCCGGCCTCGCGCGAACCGATCAGGACAGCTGCCGCGCCGTCCACGATGCCCGAAGAGTTGCCGGCATGGTGGACGTGCTCCACGGCCTCGACATCCGGATGGGCATCGACGGCGACGGCGTCGAAGCCGCCCATCTGGCCCATCTGCACGAAGGAGGCCTTCAGGCTCGCCAGCGATTGCATGTCGGTGGTCGGCCGCATGTGCTCGTCGCGGTCGAGCAGGGTGATGCCGTTGATGTCCCGCACCGGCACGACCGAGTTCTCGAACAGGCCCTCGTTCCAGGACCGGGCCGAGCGCTTCTGAGACTCGACGGCGTAGGCGTCGCAATCGTCGCGGGTGAAGCCGTACTTCGTGGCGATCAGGTCGGCCGAGACGCCTTGCGGCATGAAGTAGGATTTGACTGCGATCGCCGGATCGACCGGCCAGGCGCCGCCCGAGGCGCCGAGGCCGATGCGGCTCATCGACTCGACGCCGCCCCCCACGGTGAGGTCGTGCTGGCCGGCCATGACCTGCGCGGCGGCGAAGTTGATGGCGTCGAGGCCGGAGGCGCAGAAGCGGTTGATCTGCACGCCCGGCACATGGGTTCCGTAATCGGCCACCAGCGCCGCAGCACGGGCGATGTCGCCGCCGGCCTCGCCGACCGGATCGACGCAGCCGAGCACCACGTCGTCGACCTGCCGCGTGTCGAACCCGTTGCGGTCCTTGAGGGCGCGCAAAGCCGTTTCCGCCAGGCGGAGCGCCGTCACCTCGTGCAGCGAGCCGTCCGGCTTGCCACGCCCGCGGGGGGTGCGGACGTGATCGTAGATGTAGGCCTCGGTCATCGTGCGCTTCCTCGTATCCCCGGTCGCCAGCATCTCCCTCTCCCACGGAGGGGAGAGGGTTTTCGGCAGCGTTTAAAACGCCTCGGCCGGCAGCGCCATGGTGGTCTCGGCGCCGGCCTTGATCCGTGCGAGGCGAAGGCCCGTCTCCGGCAGCATCCGCTCCATGAAGAAACGGCCGAGTACGAGCTTGGCGTCCATCCGCTCGGCGTCGGCGCCCTCCGCCTTCTTGGCGAGGGCCGCCTTGGCGATCCTGCCCCACATGTAGCCCAGCACGACCTGCCCCAGCAGGTGCATCAGGTCGGTGGCGGCGGCGCCCGCGTTGTCGGGCTTCGAGAAGGCGTTCTGCATCAGCCACATCACCGCGGCCTGGAGGTCGTTCAGTGCGGGCTGGAGCGGCGCGACGAAGGGCTTCATCCCCTCGTCCTCGCCGTGGTCCTTGATGAAGGTCTGCACCTCGGTGAGGAAGGCCATCATCGCCCGGCCGCCGTCCTTGGGCAGCTTGCGGCCGATGAGGTCCATGGCCTGGATGCCGTTGGCACCCTCGTAGATCATGGCGATGCGGGCATCGCGTACGAACTGCGACATACCCCATTCCTCGACATAGCCGTGGCCGCCGAACATCTGCTGCGCCTCGACCGCGTTGACAAAGCCCCGGTCGGTCAGCACGCCCTTCACCACCGGCGTCATCAGGCCCAGCATGTCCTCGGCCGCCTGCCGCTCGGCCGCATCCTGCGAGCGGTGGGCGATGTCGGAGTTGAGGGCGGTCCAGAGCATGAGCGCGCGCGCCGCCTCGTTGAAGGCGCGGATCTGCATCAGGGTGCGGCGCACGTCCGGGTGGACGATGATCGGGTCGGCGGCCTTGTCCGGTGCCTTGGCTCCGGTGAGCGAGCGGCCCTGGAGACGCTCCTGCGCGTAGGCGACCGCGTTCTGGTAGGCGGCCTCAGACTGGCCGAGCCCCTGGACGCCGACGGCCAGCCGCGCCTCGTTCATCATCACGAACATCGCGGCCAGACCGCGGTTCGCCTCACCGACGAGCCAGCCCTTCGCCCCGTCGTAGTTCATCACGCAGGTGGAGTTCGCGTGGATGCCCATCTTGTGCTCGATCGAGCCGCAGGCGACCGCGTTGCGCTCGCCCACGGAGCCGTCCGCGTTCACGAGGAACTTTGGCACCACGAACAGCGAGATGCCCTTGGTGCCCGACGGCGCGCCCTCGATGCGGGCGATGACGAGGTGGACGATGTTCTCCGACAGGTCGTGCTCGCCCGCCGAGATGAAGATCTTGGTGCCGGTGAGGCTGTAGGAACCGTCGCCGTTGGGAACCGCCTTGGTCTTCAGCAGGCCCAGATCCGTGCCGCAATGCGGCTCGGTGAGGTTCATGGTGCCGGTCCAGGCGCCCTCGACCATCTTCGGCAGGTAGGTCGTCTTCTGCTCCTGCGAGCCGTGGACGAGCAGCGCGGCGATCGCCCCCTGCGTCAGGCCGGGATACATGCTGAGCGCGAGATTGGCGCCGGAGACGAACTCCTGCATCGCCGTGTTGAGCACGTGCGGCAGGCCCTGGCCGCCGAACTCCTCGGGGATCGACAGGCCCATCCAGCCGCCGGCGGCGTAGGCGTCGTAGGCCGCCTTGAAGCCCTTCGGCGTGGCGACGCTGCCATCCTCCCGGCGGGTGCACCCCTCCCGGTCGCCGGACAGGTTCAGCGGTGCGAACACCTCCCCCGCGAGCCGGCCGCCCTCGCTCAGCACCGCCTGGGCCACGTCGGCGGAGGCGTCGGCGAAGCCGGGGAGATTGTCGTACCGATGGATCGCGAGAACGTCGTTGAGGAGGAACAGGGTGTCCTCGACCGGGGCCCGGTAGCTCGGCATCGCGTCAGCCTCCCGCATCTTTTTAAGGCGAGCCGCACCGATTCGGCGGGCTCCGATCCTCGATAGTTCATATGTAAACTATCCTGCGGCGGCTTCGCAAGAGCCGGCCGGTTCGGTCCCCGGTGCGACCCGCGCGCCACCATGCAGGCCCGTCCCGGAAAAGCGCGGCCCTTCGCTCACACCCTTAACCAAGCATTTACCAAGAATGGAAAAGGTCGTCGCAGTCCGAACCGCAGTCCGCCGCTTCACGCCTCGCGCGAAACGTTGGTCCGCCGGGCACCGGAAGCCGCCGACTTCGGATCTCCGCGAGATGAAACAGACTGCCCCGATCAGCCTCGACAGCTTCGACCCGGAGGTACTCGCGGCTGCCCGCGAGGTCGCCCGGCGAGCGGGGGTGCCGCTGGAGAGCTGGATCGCCTCGGTGGCGACGCCCGACCCGTCGAAGCCGGGCCCGAGGCGGCGGCGCGCGGATGCCGTGCCCCAGGCCAGGGAGGCCGGCGCCGAGACGGCCCGGCAGGTCGGAGGCCGGGCGACGGAGAAGGCGCCCGCACCCACCCCACGGAAGGACGGGCCGCAGCACAAGCGCCGGGAGGCCGCTCACGCCGCCGAGGCTCCGGAGACGACGTCGCTCGAAGCCTCGCTCGGCGCGATGATGCGGCGGCTCGATGCCCTCGACCGCTCGATCAGCCAGGAGCGCGAGGCGTCCAAGGCCGACGCCGCCCGGATGATCGGCGAGATCGAGGCGCGGCTGACCACGGCCCGCCAGCTGGCGGCGCCGGAAATGATCGCCGGACGCATCGCCGACATCGAACGCAAGATGGGCGAGATCGCCGGCCAGCTCGACACGCCCCGGCCGCTCGGCCGGCGCGGGCGCCCGCTCGCCAGCGAGGTCCGCGATGCCGTCGCCGAGGTGCGCCGCCGCCAGCGCGAGCTGGAAGAGGGCATCGCCGAATGGAACGCCGCCAGCGCGGGAGAACCGAAGGACGGCCCCGCGCCGCTTTCGGTGACGCAGGCCGAGGAAAGGTCCGGCCAGGAGCCGTCCCCGGCAGTCGCCGAACTGCAGCGCGAGACGAACCGGCTGCGCGACGCGCTCGGCGGCCTCGCCACCGGCCGCGACGTGAGCGAGCTGGAGCAGACCATGCAGGCCGTCGCCAGCGACCTCCAGCGGGCGCGCGCACCGCAGGAACTCGCCGCCATCGCGGCACCGGTCGAGCTGATGCGCCTCCAAGTGGAGCGGATCGCCGAAGACGTGGCGGACAACGTCCACGCCCGCATCGCGGGTGAGGTGGAGCGCTTGGCCGGGAAGGTCGATGCCGTCCTCTCCGGCGCCTTGTCCGGCCCGGCCGACCAGAGCGCCCTCGACGCCGTCTTCCGCGAACTCGACGAGATCCGCCGCCTCGTGGCGTCCCTGGCGGGGCCGGAGCGGATCCAGAGCCTCGCCCAGGGCGTGCAGGCGATCAGCGCCCAGATCGCACAGCTCCAACGGGACGAGGATGCGGGCATCGCCACCCTCAAGCCGCTGCTGGAGGAGATCCGCGGCGAGCTGAAGGCGCCCGATTCATCCCGCGAGATTCCCGGCGCGCTTCTCGGACGCTTCGAGGCGCTCGCCGAGCGGCTCGACGGGGCCGAGACCGGCTCCGTCGGCGAGCTGATCGAGCGGCTCGAAGGGGTGGCCGAAAAGGTCGATCGTGTCAGCGCGGGCGGCAACGGGCTCGATGCCCTCGAAAGCCACGTCCTCGCCCTGGCGAGCCGCCTCGAAGCGCCGCGCGACACCGACCCGGCCGTGGCGCGCCTCGAGCGCTCCATGGGCGACCTGCTCGCCCAGGTCACGGCCCTGCGCAACGGAACCGATCTGGAGGCCACCGTCGCGCATGCGGTCCGCGAGGCCGTGGCCGGCTCGGCCGCCCCGCCTGCGGCCGGTGGCGGTTTCGAGCTGTTGCGGGCCGATCTCGCCGAGATGCGGGCGAGCCAGAAGGGCGCGGACCAGCGCCTCCAATCGACGATGGAGGGCGTCCAGACGGTGCTGATGCGGCTGAGCGAGCAGCTCGACCGTACCCTGACCTCGTCCGCGGCACTCACCGCCGCCGCCCCGCAGGAGCGCACGCCCGTCGCGTTGACCTCTGCCGAGAGCGTCGATCAGGAGCGCGTCGCGCACGAGCGCCCCGCAGCCCCGAAGCCAGCCGCCCAGCCGTCTTCTCAGCAGTCTTCCCACAACCTCCCCCGCCCGAACCGGACTGCGCCGTCCGACGAGGTCGGCGGGGCGGAAGCGAGCCGCCTGTCCGAAGAGCTGCTGGAGCCCGGTGCCGGCCGGCCCGGACCCGGCCGCCCGGCCACGCCGGAAGCGAGCCCCGCTGCCGCCGGCGGCGCCGACATCAAGACGAGCTTCATCGCCGCCGCGCGCCGTGCCGCACAGGCGGCGCAGACCGAAGCGGCCTCCGAGGCCCCGCTGACGGCGCGCCTGCGCGACAAGGTCGCCCCGGCCCGCGTGCCGGGCGCGGAGACGACGCCGCTTTCGCGGATCCGCGGTGCCCTCGACGGCCGCCGCCGCACGCTCCTGCTCGGCCTTGCCGCCGTGGTGCTGGCGCTCGGCGCCTACCAAGCCTTCCACGCGGGCAAGGGCGCTCCGACCGTCGACCCGGCGGCACCGGAGGCCCGTCCGGTGGCGAGCACCGCGCCGGCGGCCTCCGCCGACACCACCGTGAGCCGCACCGAGACCACGGCCGAGCCTGCGCAGGCGGCGTCTTCACAGGCTCAGGCTGCGTCCGCGACCGCCCCCCAGATCGGGACATCGGCCCAAGGCGGAGCCCAGACGACGCCCGATCCGGCGACGACCCAATCCATCGCCGAGCCGAAAGCCGCGACGGCCAAGCGCGGCTTGCCCCAGGTCGCAGGCATGAGCGTGCTCGGCCCCGACCTCACCGGCCTGCCGCCGGCCCTGTCCAAGCTCAAGCAGGACGCGCTCGACGGCGACGGCGCCGCGGTCTGGGAACTCGCCTCCCGCGAGGCCGAGGGCCGGGGCGTGACCCGCGACCTCGCGATCGCCGCCAAGCTCTACGAGCGGCTCGCCAATGCCGGCTACGCGCCGGCTCAGTTCAAGGTCGGCAACGCCTACGAGAAGGGCTCGGGCGTGGTCCGGGACATCGAAAGGGCGAAGGGCTGGTACGGCCGCGCCGCGGATCAGGGCAACATCCGCGCGATGCACAACCTCGCCGTGATGCATGCCGAGAACCCGGCGGCCAACGGCAAGGCGGACTTCGTGACCGCCGCGAACGCCTTCCGCCGGGCCGCGGAACACGGGGTGCGCGACAGCCAGTACAACCTGGCCGTGCTCTACGCCCGTGGCCTCGGCGTCGGGCAGGATCTCGTCCAATCCTATCTCTGGTTCTCGGCCGCCGCCATCCAGGGGGACCAGGAAGCGGGCCGCAAGCGGGACGAGGTCGCCGCCAAGCTCTCGCCGAAGGATCTCGCCGAGGCCAAGAGCCTCGCCTCGGGCTTCAAGGCGAAGCCCGTCGATCCGGCCGCGAACGAGTCGCCGTCCCAGAAGGCCACCGCCGCAGCGGGGATGTCCCTGATGGGCGCGCCGTCACCCGGCATGCCGACCGCCGCGTCGCAATCGGCGCAGAAGCGTTTTGGGGTCTGATACGGTTTCTGCTTGATTCAAGCGGGGACCGTATCGGCAAGCCCGCGCGGCGCTCGAGCGAAGCCCAAATCCGCTATCCCGACGGGATCAACCGGATTTGGTATGAAAGACGCCGAGCCGACGCCGGCAGGCACGGCGTTACGGCTCTGCAAGAAAGGCCGCGTTCCCGACGGGAACGCGGCCTTTCTCGTCTTCGCTGTCCGACAAGTCCCAGCCTGCGCAGACCAAAAAACGAGCCGGCGGATGGGCACGAAACCGTACACGCGCAGGCTCGATGTCCAGTTCACCGGTGAGCACCTGAGAGCGCCAACCTCAGTGAGCGGCCCGACGGTGAGGCTCATGCCATCAGCCGTGCGCCGGGACCCCGCCAAGCCTACTCGTATCTCTATTGTACGGCCGAGTATCCATTTTAATCCGTTCTAATATAATTATATTTCTTCGGATTAAAATATATCACAATATTGTGCTCAAACACACTTTCCTTGGGCGATTTGCATGTTACTTGTGCTCTTGCTTCGAAATTAATCGGCAATTGAACACGAGAGGAGCAGAACATGCTGCGCTTTGCATCATACGCATCCGTCCTCCTTCTTGCGTTCGCGACCACGGTGGCACCGGTCGCGGCGCAGTCGGCCCGCGCCAAGAAGGGAACTTGGACCGCGCTGCCGTCGCAAATCGTCCCGCCGGAACCAGCCCGCATCGCCAATGGCGGCTTCGGCGCGCTTCCGCTCGCGGTGGGTGGCCCGTCCGGCTACTGCGACATCGTCGTGAAGCGGGGCGGCGGTAATCCGACCCAGGACATGACCGGCTCGATCGGCCACGCGAAAAGCTACCAAGCCGGCGGCGGCGGCCCGGCCCGCCAGCGGGTGTGCTCGCGCTAGAGCATCATCCCGAAAGGTGGCTTCCGGATTTCGGAAAAAGGTGATGCAAAAACAATAGCCTAGAGCATCGCTTGAGCCAGCATTCGGCGCTCCTCACCTCGAGGGGCGCCGTTCTGCCTCAGACCAACGGCGCCATCTCCGCCTGACGCGCCGGCTTCTCCATCCCCGGCTTCTCGTAGGCCGCGACGTCGAAATCGTCGCTCGGGATGCGGACGAGGAAGCGCTCGGCCATCTCGAACATCAGGATGTCGGGGCGCACCCGCTCGACGTAGCCCCAGTCGATGCTGGACGACCAGATGAAGTGCATCTCGCGGAAGGTCTCGGCGAGGAAGCTGGTCAGCATGATCGGCGCGAAATGCGCATAGGAATCCCCGAACAGCACCAGGGTGCGCGGGTCGGCCTGGGGGGAGGGGTTCCGGTAGATGACGTGGGCGCCGACATGGAGGTCGCCCGCCCGGCCTTCCGCCTCGTAAGACTCGACGAGCGGACTCGCATAGGCGCGTGACGCGTCGCGGTGCACCGCCCAGTTCACCACCGTCTCCCGCGGCCGGTCGGGCAGTTTGTCGCCGAGATCCCACAGCCCGTCATGGGGAAAGCGCGGGCGCTCGGCGATATCGGGCGGCGCCACGGCACCGCAGGCCCGCAGCAGCGCCCGGCACGCGATCAGGCATCCCTCGTAGGTCCAGTGCGAATCGGTGCGGCGGTAGAGCGGTTCCGCCCCGTCACGGGCGGCACGCAGGGGCGCGACGAGATCGACGAAGCCGCCCATCCGGTCGAGACGGCGGGCGAGCCGCCGGGCCGGCGACAGGCGCGCGTCGTAGTCGAGGTCGAGCGTGCGGTCGTCGTAGACCGAGAGCTTTTCCGGCACGATGGTGTGGATGTAGCGGATGCCGAGCGCCTGGGCGCGAGCGGACCGCGCCTCGATCAGCCGCGCCCAGCGGCGCAGGTGCCACCACACGGCGAGCGAGCGCCGGTATTGGAGGAGCACCCCGTTGGTGCCCCCGATCAGGAACAGCCATCCGTCGCGTCCCCGGTGGACGATCTCTCTCTTCCTGCGGGCCATGGCAGTGTCCTAGACGCAGCTAGGCCGGCTGAACAGCGCAGGCGCATCACACGTCGCCGGCTGGAACCTTCCCTGCGCCGCGCCATCTTGCTCGGACCCGCGCCGGGCGCCCCGGCCTCGACCGAGAGTTCAAAGCGTTGCCCGAGCCCGCCCCGCTGATCCTGACCCTGCAGATGGACGAGGCGGCCTTCGCCACCTTCGACGGTTTGCGGCGGCGGCATTTCCCCGAGGCGCTGAACCACATTCCCGCCCACGCGACGCTGTTCCACCACCTGCCGGGCGTGGAGGCGGCGGGCGTGGCCGAGACGGTGACGGCGCTGGCCCGCACGCAAGCCGCACCGGAAGTCGCTGTGACGGGCGTGCGCTTCACCGGGCGCGGCGTTGCCTACGCGCTGGAATCGGACGCGTTGTCCGCGTTCCGCCAGCGGGTCGCGGCAGCGTTCCGTGATCGTCTCACGGCGCAGGATCGGCAGGGCTGGCGCCCGCACGTCACCGTGCAGAACAAGGTCGCCCCCGAGACCGCCCGCGCGCTGCACGCCGCGCTGGCCCAGGACTTCGAACCTTCGCACTTCCGGGCACCGGGCGTGCTGCTATGGCGTTATCTCGGCGGCCCGTGGGAGCGGGTCGCCACGATCGCATTCGGGGATGCGGCATGAGACTGCCCGGTATCGCACGCACCGGCGGCGGCGCCCTCTGGCGCGGCTCGTCCGCCGTCTGGCTGCGGCTTCACCTCAACGAGGTCGGGCCGCTGGTCTCGCTGCTTCTCGTCAGCACCCTCGGCTACGGCTTCTTCGCGCTCGCCCGCGAGGTCGGCGAAGGATCGACCGCCGCCCTCGACCGCAAGATCCTGCTCGGGTTGCGCAACCCCGCCGACCTCTCGGACCCGCTCGGGCCCGCTTGGCTGGAGGAGGCGATGCGCGACATCACCGGATGGGGCAGCGTCGTCACCATCGTGTTCCTCACGGCGGCGGCGGTGATCTACCTCGCGCTCTCCGGCCGGCGGCGCGTCGCGGTGTTCGTGCTGGCCGCCGTCGGCGGCGGTGAAGCCGTCTCGACGGTGCTCAAGCTGTTCTACCACCGCCCCCGGCCCGACCTCGTGCCGCACGGCATGGAGGTGTTCACGGCGAGCTTCCCGTCGGGCCACGCGATGATGTCGGCGATCGCCTACCTCACGCTCGCGACCCTGCTCGCCCGCGTCGAGCGGCGGCGCAGCGTGAAAGCGTTGATGCTGGCGCTCGGCATCGGGATGACGGTGCTGGTCGGCATCAGCCGCGTCTATCTCGGCGTACATTGGCCGAGCGATGTGGTGGCGGGCTGGTGCGTCGGCGCCGCCTGGGCGGCCCTGTGCTGGTTCGTCGCGCTCCAGCTCCAGCGCCGGGGCGAGGTGGAGGATCCCGATCCGACACCCGCATCGACCGGTCCCGGCCAGCTCAAAGGGACCTCCGCGCCGGGCTGACGCGTTCCGGCCTCGTGCCCGCAAGGCACCTGATCAGCAAGGCCGGAAATCCTGTCATGAGCGACGACCTCCAACTGTCCCGGCGCCTCCTTCTCGCGGGCGGCGCCGGCCTGACCGGCGCGGCCCTCGGCCTCGGCGGGGGTGCGCGGGCCGCCGGCGCACCGGCTCCCTCGGTGCCGGCCGATACCGGTGCGGTTCAGGGCGACCGGATCGCCTTCCCGAACTGGCGCGATTCCGGCGACGCGCCGCCCCCGCCGCCGCCCGCGCCGATGCCTCCGTCCGAGCGGGTCGGCTTCGCCATCGTCGGGCTCGGGCGCCTGAGCCTGGAGGAAATCCTTCCGGCCTTCGGTGAAGCCAAGAAAGCGAAGGTCGTCGCGCTGATGTCGGGCTCGCCCGAGAAAGCCGGGCTCACGGCGGCGCAGTACGGCATCCCCGCGGACGCGATCTATGCCTACGACCAGTGGGACCGGCTGAAGGCCAACCCCGCGGTCAAGGCGGTCTACATCGTCACGCCGAACGGCTTGCACCGGGACAACGTGCTGGCCGCCGCGGGCGCGGGCAAGCACGTGCTGTGCGAGAAGCCGATGGCAAACACATCGGCCGAAGCGCAGGAGATGATCGAGGCCTGCCACAAGGCCGGCGTCAAGCTGATGATCGCCTATCGCTGCCAGTACGAGCCGTTCAACCGCGAGGTGGCGCGGCTCGCCCGCTCGGGCGAGTTCGGGCGGGTGAAGATGGTCGAAGCCTTCAACGGACAGACCACGGCGCTGCCCGAGCAGTGGCGCCTGCGCAAGGCGCTCGCGGGCGGCGGGGCGCTGCCGGATATCGGCCTCTATTGCCTCAACGGCGTGCGGGCGCTGCTCGGCGAGGAGCCGGTCTCGATCCAGGCGCAGATCGTCACGCCCGAGAACGATCCGCGCTTCAAGGAGGTCGAGGAGAGCGTCGCCTTCACGCTCCGCTTCCCCTCCGGCGTGATCGCGCAATGCGGCACGAGCTACGGCGTCCACGAGAGCCGCGAATTGCGGGTCCACACGACGGGCGGCTCGCTCGATCTGCACAACGCCTTCGCCTATCGCGGCCAGCGTCTCACCATCGCCCACCGCGAGGGCAGCCACGTCCAACGCGACGAGCCGGTGCTGACGCCCAAGAACCAGTTCGCGCTCGAACTCGATCACATGGCCGAGTGCATCCTGGCCGACCGCCGCCCCCGCACGCCCGGCGAGGAGGGCTTGCAGGACATGATCCTGATGGAAGCGATCTACGCGGCGGCCCGCTCCGGCCAGCCCGTCACGGTCGGACCGCTCGCGGGGACGGGGCAGGGGGCCGATGCGACGCGGGGACCGGCGCTGGAGGAAAAGTAACGCCGCTTCCGAGTATCGCTTCGGCGCAGCGCACCCCTCTCACCGCACGCGGCAAGGGGGGTGGCCGCGTTCAAACCGAGAAGAGGCCCACGCGGCGACGCCTACTCCCCCCAGCGCACGAACAGCGCAATGGCAACGATGGCGAGGATGGCGAGCAGCCACGCCTCGCCCACGGTCAGCGCATAGGCGAGCAGACCGAAGAAGCCGAGGGCGATGCCGAGCATGGTCGCGACGGCGACGGGGTTCATGGCGGGTGGTTTTTATCGACGGGATCGGGGTCCGGCGCCCTCCGGGGCACCGGACTTCACAACTCTGAGGTAGGGCGGCGTCAGGCCGTCTGAAGGGCCGACGCGACACGCGCCAGCGACGGCAAGCCCTTCACCGGGCCGATGGCGGCCAGGGTCGGGGCGCCGCGCAGCAGAGCGCGGCCGGCCGCGCGCACATGCTCGACCTCGACCGCATCGACCTTGGCGATCAATTCCTGCGGCGGGATCACCCGGCCCCAGGCAAGAAGCTGGCGGGCGTTGCGCTCGATGCGACCGCCCGGCGTCTCGAGGGCAGTGAGCAGGGAAACCTTGAGCTGGGCCTTGGCACGGGCGAGTTCGGCCGCGTCGAGCCGCTCCGCCGCCTCGCGGGTGGTGGCGATGGTGACATCGACGAGTTCGGCCAGATCCGCACCCGAGGTGCCGGCGCCGATGCCGAACAGGCCGCAATCGTTGAAGGGCCAGTGGAAGGCCTGGATGTCGTAGGCGAGGCCGCGGGTCTCGCGCACCTCGTGCCAGAGCCGCGAGGTCAGCCCGCCGCCGAGCACCTGCGAGAACAGATGAAGCGCGTAGTAGCCGTCGTCTCGGAAGGAGAGGCCGGGCAGGCCGAGGACGAGATTGGCCTGTTCGAGCCGCTTCTGCATCCGCCGCTCGCCGCCGCCGTAGAGGCCGGGCACGGCCGGAGGTGCCGCGACGGGCTTCAGGGCGCCGAAATGGCGCTCGGCCGCCTCCACGATCTCGGCATGTTCCACCGCGCCGGCGGCGGCGAGCACCATGCGCTCGGGCACGTATTCGCGGGCGATGTAGGCCTCGATCGCGGCACGGTCGAAGCTCTGGATCGTCTCGGGCCGGCCCAGGATCGGCCGGCCGATCGGCTGGTCGGGGAAGGCCGTCTCGATGAAGGCGTCGTAGACGACGTCGTCGGGCGTATCTTCGACCGCCGCGTATTCCTGAAGGATGACGCCCTTCTCGCGGGCCAGCTCGCCCGCGTCGAAGACCGAGCGGGTGAGAATGTCGCCGAGCACGTCGAGGGCCACGCCCGCATCCTCGCCGAGCACCCGCGCGGTGTAGCTCGTGCTCTCGGTGCTGGTGGCGGCGTTGATCTCGCCGCCGACATTCTCGATATCCTCGGCGATCTTCCGGGCCGAGCGCGTCGCCGTGCCCTTGAAGGCCATGTGCTCGATCAGGTGGCTGAGCCCGTGCTCGTCCGGCCGCTCGTGCCGCGAGCCCGCCCCGACCCAGACGCCGAGCGTGGCGGTGGCAACGCCGGGGATCGTCTCGGTGGCGACGGTCAGGCCGTTATCGAGCCGGCTGACGGTGAGGCCGGGCGAGGCGCCGAAGGTCGAGAAATGCTGGTTCATGCAAACTCCGATCGATCCCTGCGTCATGCGGAGCGCGTCTCCGCTCGGATACTGCGCAGGCTCGATGGGATCGCCCCGGCCCTGTCGGACCGGGATGGCCCCGTTTCCGTATCAATGTCTCTCACGCAACGCCCGTTGCACCGCCGCAGCCGAAACGGCGACGGTCGGGGCCGGGACGTTTGGTGAGGCCACTCAAGCGCCGCGCGTGATGCGGGCGTGTTCGGTGATGTAGCGCTCGATCGCGGCCTGATCGCCCGCGAGGTTCGCCACCGTCTCCGGCCGGGTCATCAGTTCGGCGAGGTGGGGCGGCAGCGCCGGGCGCCCGCCACCGGTCGCCTGGGAGACCGCATCCGGGAATTTGGCGGGGTGCGCGGTGGCCAGCGCCACGACCGGGGTGGCCGGATCCTTCTCCAAGAGCCGGCGGGCGGCGCGCACGCCGATGGCGCTGTGGGGATCGAGCACGAGGCCGGTCTTGCGATAGGTGCCGGCGATCTCGTCCACCACGTCGGGCTCGCGCACGGCGGTCGCGTCGAACTCGTCGCGTACGGTTCCCAGCACCTCGGGGCTGAGCGAGAACCCGCCCGACTGCTTCAGACCCGCCATCAGGCGGCCGAGCGCGGAAGCATCGCGGCCCAACGCCTCGAACAGCAGACGCTCGAAGTTCGAGGAGATCTGGATGTCCATGGAGGGCGAGGTCGTTGGCTGCACGCCGCGGGGCTCGTAGGCCCCGTGCTCCAGGGTGCGGGCCAGGATGTCGTTGGCGTTGGTGCCGATCATCAGCCGCTCGATCGGCAGGCCCATCCGCTTGGCAACCCAGCCGGCGAGGATGTCGCCGAAATTGCCGGTCGGCACGGCGAACGACACCTTTCGGTGCGGGGCGCCGAGCGCCACGGCGCTCGTGAAGTAGTAGACGGTCTGCGCGGCAACGCGGGCCCAATTGATCGAGTTGACGCCCGAGAGCTTCACCCGGTCGGCGAAGTCGCCGTGCTGGAACATGGCCTTCACGATGTTCTGGCAATCGTCGAAATTGCCGTCGATGGCGAGCGCGTGGACGTTCGGCGCGTTGACCGTGGTCATCTGCCGGCGCTGCACCTCCGAGACACGGCCGTGCGGAAACAGGATGAACACGTCGACCTGATCGAGACCCTTGAAGGCCTCGACCGCGGCACTGCCCGTATCGCCCGAAGTCGCGCCGACGATGGTGGCGCGGCCGCCCTTCTGGCGCAGAACGTAATCCATCAGCCGCCCGAGGAGCTGCATCGCTACGTCCTTGAACGCGAGCGTCGGCCCGTGAAACAGCTCCATCAGGAACAGGTTGTCGTCGATCTGGGTGAGCGGGCAGATCGCCGGATGGCGGAAGGTGGCGTAGGCCGCCTCGATCATCCCGTCGAGCGCGTCGTCCGGAATCTCGCCGTCGATGAGCGGGCGCAGCACACGCTTGGCCACCTCGGCGTAGCGCATGCCGGCAAAGCCCGCGATCTCCGCACGGTCGATCTGCGGCCAGCTCTCGGGCACGTAGAGACCGCCGTCGCGGGCGAGGCCGGCGAGCAGCGCATCGGAAAAGCTCAAGGGCGCGGCGGCGCCGCGGGTCG
The DNA here is from genome assembly GCF_024169925.1 of Methylorubrum extorquens. Taxonomy (NCBI): domain Bacteria; kingdom Pseudomonadati; phylum Pseudomonadota; class Alphaproteobacteria; order Hyphomicrobiales; family Methylobacteriaceae; genus Methylorubrum; species Methylorubrum extorquens. Next base: position 2,699,004 of record NZ_JALJXF010000001.1, on the reverse strand, counting down.
AGACGTGCAGCAAGGATGCCTCCGGGAAGGCGCTCCCTCTACACGATCGATTCGGCCGTGTCGAAGCGGGGCCGGATCGGTTTCTTACATCGGCGGCGTCAAACCTTCTCCCCCGGCGCCTTCTTCAACTGGCACCCGGTGATGCGCCACTGGCCGTCGGCCTGACGCTGCAGCGTGTAGAGCGCCACCCAATCGAGGCCGGCCTCGTCCTGGAGGCTCAGTCCTTGAGTAATCTCGCCTTGAGCGATCTCGTCCTCGCTCATCTCCCGCATCGTTTCGAAGCGATAGCTGCGCGGCCGTAGGACCGGGGCGTAGCCCTTCGCCACCATGGCGATGAAGGTCTCGGCCGAGGGAAACAGGTTGCGGATCTGCGGTGCGGCTTCGGCGTAGGCGCCCGCCGCGTCGTTGCGGCGGAAGGCCTCGATCTGCCGGTCGATGGTGGCGCGGGCGGCATTGCGGGCCGCGTCGTCGGCCTGGGCCGCAGCGCCGGTCAGAACGAGGAAGAGAAGGCTGAAAACGGTGCGCATCGAAGGGCACTCCGCGGATCTCACCGCGGGAGGCTCTTCCCGCGCGTGCTGCCGGACCTTCGGCATCACGCGGGCCAACGCCGTCAGCCGGCCTTCGGCTCCGCCGGATCATGCAACCGCCGCCACGCGAAAACGGAAAAGACGCCGATCAGGCAGGCGGCGATGCCGAACCACGTGAAGGCGTATTGCAGGTGGTTGTTCGGCAGATCGACCCGAAGCTGTCCGCCGCGGGGCCAGCCACCGGGGTTTGCCGTCCCGTCCGCCTCGATCAGGTAAGGGGCGACATTCGTGAGATTGCGGGCGGCGCTGATGCCGGGGATGTCGCGGGTGAACCACGCATCGCGCTTCGGGTCGGATTCCGGCACGAACATTGTGCGGGTCTCGCTCGCCCGCAGCATGCCGGTCACCGTCGCCGCGCCTGCGACCTGACCGGCAGCGCGGTCCTCGGGGCGCTTCAACTCGGTCGGCACGAAGCCGCGGTTGATCAGGATGGTCGTCCCGTCGTCGCGCTTGAGCGGCGTGATGACGTAGAAGCCCTGGAGCGCCCGGCCGGGCTCGCCCGGTGCCAGACCGTGTACCAGGGTCTCCTTATCGTGCAGGAAGGTGCCACGCGCCTGCACCCGGCTGAACTCGTCGGCTTTCGCGTCCCATTCGTCGAACGGGGGAGGACCGGCCGGTGGCTCGGCGTGCGAGCGCTCGACGATGCGGGCGATCAGCGCCTCCTTCTCGCTCTTGCGGGCCAATTGCCACGTGCCGAGACCGAGCAGGATCGCGAGGCAGATCAGGACCGCGAGGCTCAGGCCCCACAGGCTGCGCAGGCGGGCGCTTCGCTCGGTCGAGGACAAAGCGGCCATCTAGCGGAAGCGCCCCTGCGCGGCCTTGTTGGCGAACTGGACTGCCGCGAGCAGCCCCTTGAGCGGGCGCACCAGAGCCAAGCTCAGGCCTATAGCGAGGCTGCCGGCAACGAGGGCGTGGACCCAGACCGGCGGCTCGTAGGTGATCTCCATCCACAGGGCCATGCCGACGACGACGAAGCCGGTGATCGACATCACGAAGAAGGCCGGACCGTCCGCGGAATCGAACGCGGAGAAGTCCTGGCCGCAGGCCTCGCAGGCGGGCTTCACGGCGAGGAAGCCCTTGAACAGATGGCCCTCGCCGCAGGCGGGGCAGCGCCCGCGCAGGCCCGTCGCGATCGGGGAGGGGGGCGGATTCGTGGCGGTTCGGCTCAAGGGATGCTCCTCGCTGTTCGCCCGTATGGTGTAACGGACGGCACGCCGCACGTGAAAAAGGGCGGCTCACGCCGCCCTTTAGGGTTGCCGCCCAAGCAGGGCGGCGGATGCTGTCGGCTTGGCCCGTCAGTGGGCCGCGCCGCCGGCGCCGGCGCCCCAGACGTAGATGGCGGCGAACAGGAACAGCCACACCACGTCGACGAAGTGCCAGTACCAAGCGGCGAACTCGAAGCCGAGATGCTGCTTGGGGGTGAAGTCACCCTGGTAGGTGCGCAGCAGGCAGACGGCCAGGAAGATCGTGCCGATGATGACGTGGGCGCCGTGGAAGCCCGTCGCCATGAAGAAGGTCGCCGAGTAGATCGAGCCCGAGAAGCCGAAATGGGCGTGGGCGTACTCGTAGGCTTGGCAGGCGGTGAACAGCACACCGAGGATGATGGTCAGCCACAGGCCGTACTTCAGGCCCTTGCGGTCGCCGTGCAGCAGGGCGTGGTGGGCCCAGGTCACGGTGGTGCCCGAGGTGAGCAGGATCAGGGTGTTGAGGAGCGGCAGGTGCCAGGGGTCGAAGGCTTCGATGCCCTTCGGCGGCCACATGCCGCCGGTGAACTCGACGCGCTGCGGCTGGATCGGGTCGGCGGTGTAGATCGCGGCCTCGAAATAGGCCCAGAACCACGCCACGAAGAACATCACCTCGGAGGCGATGAACATGATCATGCCGTAGCGGTGATGGAGCTGGACGACGCGGGTGTGGTCGCCGGAATTCGCCTCGTGGGTGACGTCGCGCCACCACGATAGCATGGTGTAGAGCACGCCGAGCGTGCCGGCGCCGAACACGTAGGGGCCGATGGCGAGGCCGCCCGCGGAGAGACCCTTCATCCAGAAGACGGCGCCGAACGCCATCAGGAACCCGGAGAACGCGCCCAGCAGCGGCCACGGGCTCGGGTTGATGATGTGGTAGTCGTGGTTCTTGGCGTGCGCCCCGGCCATCGCAATGGTTCTCCCTCAGCCCTTGCCCGTCACCGCCTGACGGCCGGGCCCTGTTGCCTTGGAGGTCCGGTGGACCGGACCTCGGTTGAAAACCCTCTACTGCGGCGGTCGCGCCATTGTCACGCTTGGCCCGCCGCTTGAACCCTCAAAAGTTGCGCGTGGCGGCGGGTTTGGCCACCTCGGCCACCGGCGCACCGTTCTTCGAAGGGTAGTAGGTGTAGGACAGCGTCATCTCCGAGAGTTCGCCGATGTCCGGATCCTTGCGCAGGGCCGGATCGACGTAGAACACCAGCGGGAATTCGGCCGATTCGCCCGGCTGCAACGTGTGCTCGTCGAAGCAGAAGCACTGCACCTTGACGAAGAAGCTGCCCATTAGGTCCGGCTGCACGTTGAACACGGCGATGCCGGTCGAGGCAGCGGGGCCGGTATTCGTCACCTTGAAGAACACGGTCGCCGTCTGGCCGGGCACGGCCTCGACCCGCGACTGCTCCGGCTGGAAGCGCCAGGACAGGTTCTTCGACACGTTGGTGTCGAAACGGACGGTCACCGGGGCGAGTGCCTCGCCCGTCGGCGCGGAGGGCGCGGCGCCGACGAGCGGCGTGCCGTTGAAGCCGGTCGCCTTGCAGAACATGGAGTAGAGCGGCGCCGAGACGGCGGCGAGGCCGCCCATGCCGAGCACGACGCCCGCACAGGCAAGCACGGTCCAGCGCGTGCCGCGCACCGCCTGTTTCTGCCTCTCACCCACATTCGTCATCGGGTCACGCCTTCAGAGAGGCCGTTGCAGGATCTGCGGCCCGAGCTTGGCGATCGTCAGCACGAAGAACAGCAGCACCAGGGCGCCTAGAGTCAGGGCGATGGCGACCGAGCGCTTGCGGCGGGTCTTGGCCTCCTCCGCCGTCAGCGGACGAATTCCTTCGGGGAGATCGGACATGGCGGGCCTCACGCTGCGACCGCGCGGAACAATCCGAGCCCCTGCTCGGCGAGCAGCGCCGAGAAGAGCAGGAACAGGTAGAGGATGGAGAAGGCGAACAGGCCCATCGCCGCCTTGCGCTCGGGCTCACCCTCGCGCAGCCGGTAGACCTGCACCGCGCCCGCCAGCATGCCGATCCCGCCGAGCACGCCGACAACGGCGTAGAGCCAGCCGCCGAAGCCGAGCCAAACCGGCACGAGAGCCAGTGGTGCGAGGACCAGGGAGTACCACACGATCTGGCGGCGGGTGGAATCCGGGCCGGCGACGTTCGGCATCATCGGGATGCCGGCGCGGGCGTATTCTCCGCTCTTCACGAGCGCCAGCGCCCAGAAATGCGGCGGCGTCCAGATGAAGATGATCGCGAACAGCACCAGCGACTCGATGCCGACATGACCGGTCACTGCCGCCTGGCCCACCACCGGGGGGAGGGCACCGGCGGCACCACCGATGACGATGTTCTGCGCGGTCGCCCGCTTAAGCCACATCGAGTAGATCACGGCGTAGAACACGATGGTGAAGGCGAGAAGCCCCGCGGCGAGCCAGTTCGAGGCAAGCCCGAGGATCAGCACCGAGCCGACCGACAGGACGATGCCGAAGGCCAGGGCCTCGTCGGGGCGGATGCGCCCATCTGGGATCGGACGCTTGGCGGTGCGGGTCATCAGCGCGTCGATGTCGGCGTCCCACCACATGTTGAGGCAGCCCGAGGCGCCGGCCCCGACGGCGATCATCAACAGCGAGATCGCCGCGATCACCGGGTTCACGGTGGCATCCGAGACCACCATGCCGACGAGCGCGGTGAAGATGACGAGCACCATCACCCGCGGCTTCAGCAGGGCGAAGAAGTCGGAAACCTCGCCCCCCGCGGCGGGGGAGAACGACGCGGTGCCGGCGTCGGCGCTCAGGCTGTTCGACAGGCTCGTCATGGAAACCGTGCTCTGACGCTTGTTCTGATGTTTTCGAAGGTCTTCGGATCGCGCCGTTCGTGGCGCCGCCCTTTGCGGGAGGCCTCGCTCAAGCGGTGAGAGGCCTCCGGGAAAGAGCGAGGACCGCCGGGGCGGTCCTCGCGATCTTCGGTTTTTGCTCCGCCCTTAGTGGGCCGGCTCGTCGACGATCTTGGGGAGCGTCTCGAACTGGTGGAAGGGCGGGGGCGAGGAGAGGGTCCATTCCAGGGTGGTGGCACCCTCGCCCCACGGATTGTCCGCAGCGCGGGTCTTGGAGCGGAAGGCCAGGACGATGCCGATGACGAACACGATCATGCTCAGGGCGAAGACGTGACCGCCGAGCGTCGCGACCTTGTGCCAGCCGGCGAAGGCCTCCGGATAGTCGGCGTAGCGACGCGGCATGCCGGCCAGACCCAGGAAGTGCATCGGGAAGAACAGGACGTTCGCACCGATGAAGGCCAGCCAGAAGTGCAGCTTGCCCGCCCATTCCGGGATGACGTGGCCGGTCATCTTCGGGAACCAGTAGTAGATACCGGCGAAGATGATGAACACGGCGCCGAGCGAGAGCACGTAGTGGAAGTGCGCCACGACGTAATAGGTGTCGTGCAGGTACTTATCGACCGAGGAGTTCGCGAGCACGACGCCGGTGACGCCGCCGACCGTGAACAGGAAGATGAAGCCCACCGCCCAGTGCATCGCCGCGGTGAAGCGGATCGAACCGCCCCACATCGTCGCGATCCAGGAGAAGATCTTCACGCCGGTCGGCACCGCGATCACCATGGTCGCGAAGACGAAGTAGGACTGCGTCTGGAGCGACAGGCCGACGGTGTACATGTGGTGGGCCCACACGACGAAGCCGACGACGCCGATGGCGACCATGGCGTAGGCCATGGCGAGGTAGCCGAAGACGGGCTTGCGCGAGAAGGTGGCGATGATGTGCGAGACGATGCCGAAGGCCGGCAGGATCATCACGTACACTTCGGGGTGACCGAAGAACCAGAACAGGTGCTGGTAGAGCACCGGATCGCCGCCGCCGGCCGGATCGAAGAAGGTGGTGCCGAAGTTGCGGTCGGTGAGCAGCATTGTGATCGCGCCGGCCAGAACCGGGAGCGACAGGAGCAGCAGGAAGGCGGTGACCAGCTCGGCCCAGGCAAACAGCGGCATCTTGTGCAGCGTCATGCCGGGGGCGCGCATGTTGAGGATGGTGGTGATGAAGTTGATCGCGCCGAGGATCGAGCCCGCACCGGCGAGGTGGAGCGAGAAGATCGCGAAATCGACCGCCGGGCCGGGGTGGCCGGCCGAGGAGGAGAGCGGCGGGTAGACGGTCCAGCCGGTGCCCGCGCCGCTGGCGCCGGGCGAGCCCTCGACGAACAGCGAGCAGAGCAGGCAGGCGAAGCCCGACACCGTCAGCCAGAACGAGACGTTGTTCATCCGCGGGAAGGCCATGTCCGGCGCGCCGATCATCAGCGGGACGAACCAGTTGCCGAAGCCGCCGATGAGGGCGGGCATCACCATGAAGAACACCATGATGAGGCCGTGGCCGGTGACGAACACGTTGTAGGTCGCCGGGTTGGAGAAGTACTGGAGCCCCGGCTCTTCCATCTCCATGCGGATGCCGAACGACAGGAACGCGCCGATGATGCCCGCCATGAAGGCGAAGATCAGGTAGAGCGTGCCGATGTCCTTGTGGTTCGTCGAGAGGAACCAGCGGGAGAAGAAGGAGGGCTTGTGGTCGTGGTGGGCGTCATGCCCGGCATGTGCTGTGGCGGTGGCCATCGATCCTTGCCTTAATCAGATGTCTGTCGCCTCTGGCGAAGGGAGATCCGGCCGGCGCGTGCCGGCCCGGAGAAGCGTCAGCGGGCGTCCGCGAGGCGCGCGCCGTTGTCGATCGCGGCGTACTTGGTCTTCGCCTCGGTCAGCCATTCGGCATAGGCCTGCTCGCTGACCACGCGCACGGTGATCGGCATGTAGGCGTGGCGGGCGCCGCACAGCTCGGAGCACTGGCCGTGATAGGTGCCCTCGCGGTCGGCCTTGAACCACCACTGGTTCAGACGGCCGGGGATCGCGTCGATCTTGCCGCCGAAGGAGGGGATCGCCCAGGAGTGGATGACGTCGTCGGAGGTGACCTGCACCTTCACGACTTTGCCGACCGGGATGACCATGTCGTTGTCGGTCGCGAGCAGCTTCGGCTGCTGCTCCTCATCGACGTTCGCGTCGAAGGTGAAGCCGCCCTTGTCGCCCTCGGCCGGGTAGACGTAGGACCAGTACCACGCGTGGCCGACCACCTTGACCACGATGTCGGCCTTCGGGTCCGAAAGCTGCGTGCGCAGGGTGCGGAACGAGGGGATCGCCACCGCCACGAGGATCAGGACCGGGATGATGGTCCAGGCCACCTCGATCGCCGTGTTGTGCGTGGTGCGCGACGGCGTGGGGTTCGTCTTCTCGTTGAACTTGAAGATGCAGTAGAGAATGAGACCGAGAACGAAGACCGAGATCGCGAACGCAATCCAGTGCAGTCCGTGCTCGAAGCTGAGGAGGTCAGCGGCCTCGGCCGTGACCGGTATCTGGCGGCTCATCTGCCACGGCTCGGGCTGACCGATGCCGGCCGCGAGAGCGGAGGAGGACGAACCGAGGAGAGCGCCGAACGCGGCGAGCCCCCACGATAACCGATGTTGCGCCTGCGTCGTCCGCATGTCCCCGCTTGGCTCCCCTGGTGCCTATGGTTTGTTTGCCCTTGAATTTGCCGACCCGCGTCGCAAATCCCAGAACTGCCCAATCGTGTCGCGGGCCTTGCCGGTTCCGGCGTGACCGTGTCGCTGCCGGATGGGCGGTTGCGACGTAGAACCATACTGATCAAAAAACCGCAACCACAACAGCGCCCCCAAGCGTCGCTTGGACGCGGGATCAGGGTTGCGCAGCGGGCAATTTGGCTGCCTCTGGGGATACGGATGCAGGACGTCGGCGGAAAACCTCAACGAGAAGCCGGGGATGACTTCGGCGCGGGCGAACCCGCGACGTCGGTCAAGGTCGGAACATTCGTCGTTGCCTACGACGCGCCCGAGGCGCGGCCCGATTCCCGCGCGCTGGCCGTGGAGATGCCGGTCAACGTCGTCTACGGCACCGTGCCCTACGCCGTGATGATGCTGACGCCGGCCGATCTCGAGGATTTCGCCTACGGCTTCAGCCTGACCGAGGGCGTGATCGAGGCGCCCGACGAGATCCGCGGCGTCACCGTCGAGCCCGGCGAGGGTGGCCTGAGGCTGCTGGTCGATCTGGCTCCGGGGCGGCTTCGCGAGCATCTTGCCCGCAAGCGCGCGATCAGCGGACGCACCGGCTGCGGCGTTTGCGGCATCGAGGATCTCGCCGCCCTGCCGATTGCCCGGCCCCGCTCCGGCACGGGCCCACAGGTGACGCTGGCGGCGATCCAGACGGCGCTGACCGCCCTATCGGACCGTCAGAGGCTCAACCGGGAGACGCGCGCGGTCCACGCGGCCGGATGGGCGGACCTCGACGGTTCGCTGCTGGCGGTGCGCGAGGATGTCGGCCGCCACAATGCTTTGGATAAGTGCATCGGCGCGTTGCTGCGCCAGGGCGTGCGGCCGGACGAGGGCTTTCTCGTCATCACCAGCCGTTGCTCCTTCGAGATGGCGGAGAAGGCCGCGAGCCTCGGCGCCTCCGTGCTGGTGGCGATCTCAGCGCCGACCTCGCTCGCGATCGAGCGGGCGCGCTGCCACGACATGACGCTCTGCGCCATCGCCCGCTCGGACACGCTGACCGTGTTCTCGGGGCGCGAGCGGCTGATCCTGACCGGGGAGGGCGGCTGAGCCGCGCCACCCCGGATCGATCACCTTACTCGGTGCCGCCAGCCTCGCCGGTGCCGCCGGGAACGACCGTGGCCCCGCCGATCACCCGCACGTTCTTGCGCGGACCGTCGGCCGGAGGATCCTGCCAGCCCTTTCCGGCGGCCGGCTTCGACTCAGCGGTCTTCGTGGCGTCCTTGACGGGCTCCGGCTTCGCGGCGTCAGTCTTCGTCTCGGCCTTGCCGGTTTCAGGCCGGGGCTCACCCACCTTCGGCTCGACCGCCTTGGCTTCCTTCGTCTCCCCCTTGTCCCGCTCGATCTTGGCAGCAGGCGTCATCGCGGGCGACGCGGGCGAACCGGACCGCAGCGAGGGCTCCGGAGCCGTCGGGGCAATGTGTGCCTGGGACGGCAGCTTGGGCGTCGGGGCAGTCCGGGCCGCCGCGCGCCGGGGCGGCTCGGAGCGGGTTGCCGCATCCGGATTGACGCCGAGGGGGTTGGCGTCCGGCCGTGCGGCCGGCGGCACGCGCTCGGACCGGGCCGCGCTCCGCTCGCTGCCGAGCGGAGCACCGCGCAGACCGGGAACGGAGGGGATGTCGGCGGGGGGCACGATCCGCTCGGCCTCGCGGATCGGACGGCGCGGGCGCATGTCGTCCTCGGTCCAGCCATAGCCGGGCGCTGCCGGGCGGACGCGGTCGGACGGATAGTAGACGCCGCCGAGCGGTTCGCGCCCGATGACGTCGCCCTCGCGGGCATCGACCACGAGCCGCACGCGCTGGCCGCGCGGGCTCGTCGCCTCCACACGGTAGTTCCGCCCGTCGTAGCGGGGACGTCCGATCTCGGAGAAGCCGCGATCGCGCAGGTCATCGACGACCTCGCGGGACGGCAACAGGCCGTCATCCTCGAGGTAGACCGCCCGCGGCGGCCCATAGATCTCACGGTAGAAGCCCTGGGCGGCAGCGGGCTGCAGGCCGGCGCCGGACAGGAGCGCGGCAAGAAGGCCGAAGCCGAGGCCGCGACGCAGTGCCGCTCTCGTGACCCCACCGGGGGCGTGACGGCTCGAAGCCATAGGGACCTCTCGAACCAAGCTGTGCAGAAGAAGAGGCAGAAGAAGTAAGAAAGTCCCGGGAGCCCGCTGTTGATCGCGGGTCCCCCGGCGTCACGGCAGACGCATCCCCGCATTCCTTCCGTGCCGGCAAGGTTTTCTAAACGGTTGATTGGGGCGACATTGCGAACCGACCCGGAACCTGCCAGTGCCATTGTCGTGACGCAGTGCTGCCCGGCACGCGTCCGCCCGCCGGGACGAAGCCGAGGGACGGGCGCGTTGCGCGTATCCGAGGCATGTTCAAAAGGCCGGCGGCGGTGGTCGGCGGCCCCTTGCTGGAATGAATGAAATCTGGCAACGTCCACTTATAGGACAGCAAGACTGTCCCATTTGTCGTGCTTGGCCGTCGGGCCGGCTTTGGGGATCCATCACGTGATCGACGTGACGTCCGAACGAGCTGAGAAACCGGTGACCGTCGAGGCGATCCGGGCGAGCGCCGGCTGAACAAGCCGGAGCTTCAGCCCGCGGGTTGGCGGGCGATTCCGGCAGGATGAACCTGACCCCACCCGACTCGGTATAAAATAGGCGGCGGCCCGGGCACCGACGGTGTACGGGCACGAAACATGCTCGCATGCGGGCAGGGTCGGAGATGTGCGGACGATGCGTGAAATCCCGTCTGAGCTGTCGGTGTCGGTCATGAACGGCGAGAAAGCCGCGCCGTCGCGCGCCGGCGCCGCGCCGCTGATCCTGCGCGACCCCGCCCTTCCCGCGGCCGAAGGCGCCTACAACCCCGCTCATGAGCGCGACGCCTGCGGCGTCGGCTTCGTCGCGGACATGCACGACCGGCGCAGCCACGCCATCGTCCAGCAGGGTCTCAAGATCCTGGAGAACATCGACCACCGCGGCGCGGTCGGCGCCGACCCGACCATGGGCGATGGCTGCGGCATCCTCACCCAGATCCCGCACGGCTTCTTCTCCGAGGAATGCTCGCGCCTCGGCTTCGAGCTGCCGCCCGCCGGCCAGTACGCCATCGGCCAGTTCTTCCTGCCGAAGGCGGAGGATGCCCGCGCCAGCATCGAGGCGATCGTCGAGAAGACGCTGGCCGACGAGGGCCTGCCGCTGCTGGGCTGGCGCGACGTGCCCGTCGATTCGGCCGATCTCGGCAAGGCCGTGAAGGAGACCGAGCCGCATCACCGGCAGGTCTTCATCGGCTGCCCGGCCAGCGTCACCGATCAGGACGCGTTCGAGCGGCGCGCCTACATCGCCCGCAAGGTGATCTCGAACCAGGTCTACGGCCTCGAAGACGAGCGCGTGAAGGCGTTCTATCCCGTCTCCGTGTCGAGCCGGACCATCGTCTACAAGGGCATGGTGCTCGTACACCAGCTCGGCCACTACTATCTCGACCTCAAGGATCCGCGCTTCGTCTCGGCGCTGGCGCTCGTCCACCAGCGCTTCGCCACCAACACCTTCCCGACCTGGCGCCTGTCGCACCCCTATCGGATGGTCGCGCATAACGGCGAGATCAACACGCTGCGCGGCAACGTGAACTGGATGGCCGCGCGCCAGGCCAGCGTTGATTCCGAGCTGTTCGGCAACGACATCTCGAAGCTCTGGCCGATCTCCTACGAGGGCCAGTCCGACACCGCCTGCTTCGACAACGCCCTCGAATTCCTCGTGGCCGGCGGCTACTCGCTCGCGCACGCGATGATGATGCTGATCCCGGAGGCCTGGGCCGGCAACCCGCTGATGAGCGAGGAGCGGCGCGCCTTCTACGAGTATCACGCCGCCCTGATGGAGCCGTGGGACGGGCCGGCGGCCGTCGCCTTCACCGACGGGCGCCAGATCGGCGCCACCCTCGACCGCAACGGCCTGCGCCCGGCCCGCTACATCGTCACCGATGACGGGCTCGTTGTGCTCGCCTCCGAGATGGGCGTGCTCCCGATCCCCGACGAGAAGATCGTCCAGTCCTGGCGCCTGCAGCCGGGCCGAATGCTGCTGATCGATCTGGAGAAGGGCCGCATTGTCTCCGACGAGGAGATCAAGGGCGAGCTGGCTTCCGCGCACCCCTATGCCGAGTGGGTGAAGAACACCCAGATCGTGCTGGAGGAGCTGCACCCGATCCAGCCGCGGGCCTCGCGCACGGACGTGCCCCTGCTCGATCGCCAGCAGGCCTTCGGCTACACCCAGGAAGACCTCAAGCTGCTCATGGCCCCCATGGCCGTGACCGGCCAGGAGGCCGTCGGCTCGATGGGCTCGGACACGCCGCTCTCGGCGCTCTCCGACAAGCCGAAGCTGCTCTACACCTACTTCAAGCAGAACTTCGCGCAGGTCACGAACCCGCCGATCGACCCGATCCGCGAGGAGGCCGTGATGAGCCTCGTCTCGTTCATCGGACCGCGTCCGAACCTGCTGGATATGGAAGGTGCCTCGCGCCGCAAGCGGCTCGAAGTGCGCCAGCCGATCCTGACCAACGGCGACCTCGAGAAGATCCGCTCGATCTCCCACTTCGAGGACCGCTTCGACACCCGCACCCTCGACATCACCTACGCGGCCGAATCCGGCGCGGGAGCGATGGAGGGTGCGCTCGATCGCCTGTGCGACCGAGCCGAGGTCGCGGTGCGCGGCGGCTACAACATCATCATCCTGTCGGACCGCATGGTCGGGCCGGACCGCATCCCGATCCCGGCTTTGCTCGCGACCGCAGCCGTGCACAACTACCTGATCCGCAAGGGGCTTCGCACCTCGGTCGGCCTCGTGGTCGAGTCGGGCGAGCCGCGCGAGGTGCATCACTTCGCCTGTCTGGCCGGCTACGGCGCGGAGGCCATCAACCCCTATCTCGCCTTCGAGACGCTGATCGCGATGAAGGGCGAATTCCCGCCGGACCTGACCAACGACGAGATCGTCTACCGCTACATCAAGTCGATCGATAAGGGCCTGCTCAAGGTGATGTCCAAGATGGGCATCTCGACCTACCAGTCCTATTGCGGCGCGCAGATCTTCGACGCGATCGGCCTGAACTCGGATTTCGTGGCCAAGGACTTCTTCGGCACGGCGACGACGGTCGAGGGCATCGGCATGGCCGAGGTCGCCCAGGAGACGGCGCTTCGCCACCAGGATGCCTTCGGGGACGCCCCGATCTACCGCAACGCGCTCGATGTCGGCGGCGAGTACGCCTACCGCCTGCGCGGCGAGACCCACACCTGGACGCCCGACACCGTTGCGACGCTGCAGCACGCGGTGCGCCTCAATGCTGCCGAGCGCTACCGTGAATACGCCCGGCTGGTGAACGAGCAGGAGAACCACCTCAAGACCCTGCGCGGCCTGTTCCGGATCAAGACCGCCGCCGATCTCGGCCGCCAGCCGGTCGACATCTCGGCGGTCGAGCCGGCCTCCGAGATCGTCAAGCGCTTCGCCACGGGCGCAATGTCCTACGGGTCGATCTCGAAGGAGGCGCACGAGACGCTGGCGATCGCCATGAACTCGTTCGGCGGTCGCTCGAACTCGGGTGAGGGCGGCGAGGAGCCGCGCCGGTTCATCACCGGTCCGGACGGGCGTTCGCGCCGCTCGGCGATCAAGCAGGTCGCCTCGGGCCGCTTCGGCGTCACCACCGAGTATCTCGTCAACGCCGACATGATGCAGATCAAGGTCTCGCAGGGCGCCAAGCCCGGCGAGGGCGGACAGCTGCCCGGCCATAAGGTCGATGCCAAGATCGCCAAGGTCCGCTACGCGACCCCGGGCGTTGGCCTGATCTCGCCGCCGCCGCACCACGACATCTACTCGATCGAGGATCTGGCCCAGCTCATCTTCGACCTGAAGAACGTGAACCCGGCTGCCGACGTCTCAGTGAAGCTGGTCTCCGAGGTCGGCGTCGGCACGGTCGCGGCGGGCGTCGCCAAGGCGCGCGCGGACCACATCACGATCTCGGGCTTCGACGGCGGAACGGGTGCCGCCCCGCTCACCTCGATCAAGCACGCGGGCGGACCCTGGGAGACGGGTCTGGCCGAGACGCAGCAGACGCTGGTGATGAACGGCCTGCGCGGCCGTGTCGCGCTCCAGGCCGACGGTGGCATCCGCACCGGCAAGGACGTGATGATCGCGGTGCTGCTCGGCGCCGACCAGATCGGCTTCTCGACCGCGCCGCTGATCGCGGCCGGCTGCATCATGATGCGCAAGTGCCACCTCAACACCTGCCCCGTGGGTGTCGCGACCCAGGACCCGGTGCTGAGGAAGCGCTTCAAGGGCACACCGGAGCACGTCATCAACTACTTCTTTTTCGTGGCCGAAGAGCTGCGGGAGTTGATGGCGGCGATGGGCTTCACGAAGTTGGAGGACCTGATCGGCCGCTCCGACCTCCTCGACAAGCTCGAGGCGATCGAGCACTGGAAGGCCCGCGGCCTCGATTTCTCGAAGCTGTTCCACCGGCCGAATGTCGGGCCGGAGGTGGCGATCCGTCACGTCGAGACGCAGCACCACCCGATCGATACGGTGCTCGACCGCCGCCTGATCGCGGGCGCCGAAGGGGCCATCGAGACCGGCGAGCCGGTGATCCTCACCGATGTGATCCGCAACTCGGATCGCGCGGCGGGCGCCATGCTCTCCGGCGCGGTGGCCAAGCGCCACGGCCATGAAGGGCTTCCCGACGACACCATCGTGGTCAAGCTCAACGGCACCGCCGGGCAGAGCTTCGGCGCATGGCTCGCCGCGGGCGTCACCCTCGACCTCACCGGCCACGGCAACGACTATGTCGGCAAGGGCCTGTCGGGCGGCAAGCTGATCATCCGTCCGAGCGAGGCGCTGAAGGCGCCCCCCGCCCGCACGATCATGGCCGGCAACACCGTGCTCTACGGCGCGATCGCGGGCGAGTGCTACATCCGCGGTGCGGCGGGCGAACGCTTCGCCGTGCGCAACTCGGGCGCCATCACGGTCGTCGAAGGCATGGGCGACCATGGCTGCGAGTACATGACCGGCGGCGTGGTGGTCTCCATCGGCGTGACGGGGCGCAACTTCGCGGCCGGCATGTCCGGCGGCATCGCCTACGTGCTCGACGAGGACGGTTCGTTCCGCGACCGCTGCAACCTGTCGATGGTCGATCTGGAGCCGGTCGAGGAGGAGGACGACCTCATGCGCCGCTTCCACCAGGACGGCGACCTGGAGACCAAGGGCCGGGTCGACATCCTCGCGGACATGTCGGGCCATGACGAGGAGCGCCTGTCGCAGCTCCTCACCAACCACATGAAGTATACGGGTTCGCCGAGGGCCAAGCAGATCCTCGACGAGTGGGCGGCGTTCCGCACCAAGTTCGTCAAGGTGATGCCGGTCGAGTACCGCCGGGCGCTGCGCGAGATGGAAATGGCGCGCATGCCGGTGGCGGCGGAGTAACCAAGCGTCATCAAGGCGGGCCATACCGGTCGGCGGCAGGACGCCGCCGACCGGTTCACAGTGATGCCGGGCAGACGGCAAGGCCGCGTGATCGAGAGATCCGCGCCTGCGAAGGACTGATCGATGGGCAAGGTCACCGGGTTTCTCGAATTCGACCGGCAGGAGCAGAAGTATCAGCTCGCCGCCGACCGCGTGCGGCACTTCCGCGAATTCACGCTGCCGCTCGACGAGCACGACCTGTCCAAACAGGCCGCGCGCTGCATGGATTGCGGCATCCCGTTCTGCCACGGGCCGACCGGCTGCCCTGTCCACAACCAGATCCCGGACTGGAACGACCTCGTCTACCAGTCGGACTGGGAGGAGGCCGCGCGCAACCTCCACTCCACCAACAACTTCCCCGAATTCACCGGCCGCATCTGCCCCGCGCCCTGCGAGGAAGCCTGCACCCTGAACCTCGAGAACCAGCCGGTCGCCATCAAGACGATCGAGCAGGCGATCGCGGACCGTGCCTGGAACATGGGCTGGGTGAAGCCCGAGCCCTCGGCGAACCGCACCGGCAAGCGCGTGGCGGTGATCGGCTCCGGCCCGGCCGGCATGGCGGCGGCTCAGCAGCTCGCCCGCGTCGGCCACGATGTCCACGTCTACGAGCGCGAGCCCAAGGCCGGCGGCCTGCTGCGCTACGGCATCCCCGACTTCAAGATGGAGAAGCGCCACATCGACCGGCGCGTGAAGCAGATGGAAGCCGAGGGCGTCGTCTTCCACTACAAGGCCAATATCGGGGTCAACGTCCCCTTGGAGGACCTGACGAGCCAGTTCGACGCCGTGCTGTTCTGCGGTGGCGCCGAGGATCCGCGCAACCCGCAGCTTCCGGGCCAGGAACTCGACGGCGTGCACTACGCCATGCCCTTCCTCGTGCAGTCGAACCGCCGGGTCGGCGCCGAGCCGATGCCGGGCAACGGCGAGTTGCCGATCCTGGCCGCTGGCAAGAACGTCGTCGTCATCGGCGGCGGCGACACGGCCTCGGATTGCGTCGGCACCTCGTTCCGCCAGGGCGCGCTCTCGGTGACGCAGCTCGACATCCGCCCGCGCCCGCCGGAGCGCGAGGACAAGCTGACGGTATGGCCCTATTGGCCGACCAAGATGCGCACCTCGTCGAGCCAGGCGGAGGGCGCCGAGCGCGAGTTCCAGGCCGCGACCCTGCGCCTGGAGGGCAACCGCAAGGGTCAACTCACCGGCGTGGTCTGCGCCCGCGTCGATGAGCGGCGCCAGCCGATCGAGGGCAGCGAGTTCGTGCTGCCGGCCGACCTCGTCTTCATGGCGATCGGCTTCGCCGGCTCGGTGCAGAAGGGTCTGGTCGCGGAATCGGGCGTGGCCGTCGACAAGCGCGGCAACATCACCGCCAACGATCAGGACTACCTGACCTCGAACCCGAAGATCTACGTCGCGGGCGATATGCGCCGCGGCCAGTCCCTGGTGGTCTGGGCGATCCGCGAGGGCCGTCAGGCCGCCCGCTCGATCGACGAGGCGCTGATGGGCGCGACCGTCCTGCCGCGGTAAGCGGCGTCGCATCGGACGAGACACGAACAATCGGGGCCATCGCCGCTGGCGGTGGCCCTTTTCGTTTGATCCGAAGGATCACCGGGATAAACCGTCGGCGCCCCCGCCCTCACGGACTTCCCAGCGGTAGCCCGCTCCCTCGCGCGTGATCCGGCCTCGGTTCGCAAGGTGCATCCCGGCGACATCCAGCCCCTCGCTGGCAGCTCGGTCGAAGATGCGGCGGCGGGTGGTGATCGCTTCCGCTGGATCGGCATCCCAGACCACGGTCCAGTCCGGATGCGGCACCTGCAACAGGCGGGAGTGGAGGGTGTCGCCCCAGATCAGAAGCCGCTCGGGTCCGTCCTCGATCAGCACGCCCGCATGGCCGGGGGTGTGCCCCGGCAGCGGCAGGAACGAGACGCCGGGGGCGAGGTCGGCCCCGCCGGAGACGCGGCGCACCCGGCCGGCATAGGCGGCCAGCACAGCCTGCGCCGTGTGGAAGAACAGGCCCATCGCGGAGGGCGCACGGGAACGCGCACCGGAATCCGACCAGTAGGCGGCCTCGCGCTCCTGAAGCACCAGTTCGGCGTTGGCGAAGCGGGCGCGGCCATCGCCTGTCAGCAGGCCGCCCGCATGGTCGGCGTGGAGGTGGGTCAGCCATACGGTTTCGATCTGGTCGGGCCGCAACCCTTCCGCCGCGAGAGCCGCCGTCACCCGGTCGAAGCCCGGCCCGAAGACCGTTCCGCAGCCGGCATCGAGCAATCCGTGCCATGCGCCGCGCCGGATCAGGAACGCGTTGACCGGTTCCGGCGAGGGCCCTTTCGGCGGCAAGCCGGCCTGGGCGAGCAGGGCACCTCCGGCCTCGCTGTCGGCGCCGGGGATCATGGCGGGCTCGAGCGGAAAGAGGCCGTCGCGAAGCGGCGTGACGGTGAAGGCGCCGACGCGATAAGCGGGGACGGAGGCCGCTGCCCGCGACTCGGGAAACCGAAGGATCGGGAGGCAAGCGCCCGCGGCGAGGACGGATCGACGGGTCGGCAAAGGGAGCATCGGCGGCAATCCGGGTGAGGGGAAGGGCGATCGAAATGCTGCGCCGCCTCGTCACCGCCGCCCAGGGAATGGCTCCCGCTTCCACGCGGGCATTTTTCCCGACATCCCTCCGTTCCCCTTGCGCCCTGGGCAGCGGCCGGTGCCATCTTGGGCGACGCTCCGCTTCACGGTCGCCCCGATGAGCCTGCCCGCGCATCTCGCCCTGCGCCTTCTGATCGTGACCCTGCTCTGTCTGGCGGGCGCCATCGCCTTGACCCTTTGGGACGCGCGCGGCGTCCTGCGCGGCGAGGCGGCCGTGTCGGCGGAGCGGATCGCCGCAGCGCTTGCCCGGCAACCGGGGCTCGGCAGCGTTGGGCCGGCGGCGCTGCCGGTCGGCGAGCCTCAGGCCGAGCCGGCAGTCCTGATGGTGTTGCCGGGCATCTGCGCCGAGATCCGCCTCGGCAGCGAAGTACCTCGGCGGATCTGCGGCGATTGGGACGGACTCGGCACGGCCCCGGCCTGGGTCACGGCTGCCCTTTCGGCCAGAGCCCTCGGAGATCCGGCCGTCCGCGAGATCGTCTATCGCGGACGCCGTCTCGGAACCGTCGCGGCTTGGCCCGATCCCGGCGCGGCCGCGGGCCGGGCGTGGCGGCAGGTGCGGTTCGCGGGCGGCCTCGCCCTCTCGCTCGCCGGAGCGACGGCGCTGCTCGGCTGGCTCGCCGCCGCCGGCCTCGTCGCGCCCGCGGGACGGATCGTGCGCCACCTGGACGGCTTCGATGCCGGCGCGTCCCGTCCGCCCCTGCCGCGCTTCAGGGCGGCGGAGTTCGACCGGATCGCCACCGCCCTCGACGCGCTCGCCGGGCGGCTTGCCCGAACCGAAAGCGAGCGGACCGCGCTGATGCAGCGGCTCGTGCAAGTGCAGGAAGACGAGCGGCAGAGCCTCGCCCGTGACCTGCACGACGCGTTCGGCCAATGCCTCGCCGCCGCTGGGGCGCTTGCAGCCTCAATCGAGGCCGGCGCGCCGACGGACCGCGCGGATCTGCGCGCCGATGCGCGGGGCATCGAGGCGGTCGTCGCCTCCATGCGCGAGAGCCTGCGCGGCGCCCTGGCCCAACTTGAACTCCCCGACTTTGCCGGGATCGGCTTGGGCGACGGTATCCGTGGCCTCGTCTCCGACTGGCGGGCGCGGCTACGGGCCGGGCCGAGTTTGCACCTCGATGCGGAGGGCGACTGGTCGGGCCTATCCGACGAGGCGTCGGCGAGCCTCTATCGGATCACGCAGGAATTGCTGACCAACGCCCTGCGGCACGGGCGGCCGAGCCGCATCTTCCTGCGACTTCAGCGCACCGGCACCGGGGGCGGGATCGTCACGCTGACCGTGGACGACGACGGCGGAGGTGACGCCGCCCGCGCGACAAGTGCCTCCGGCCGCGGACTTCCCGGCATCCGCGCCCGGCTCGCCGCCCTCGGCGGCCAACTCTCGCTTACCGGGAACGGCAACGGCATCCGCGCCCGCGTCACCGTTCCGGTTCACGGTTGAGGCGGGCGATGACGACCATCCTCCTCGTCGATGACCATCCCGTCGTACGGGAGGGCTATCGGCGCCTGTTCGAACGGCAGCCGGGTTTCGCGGTCGTGGCCGAAGCCGCCACCGCGGCGGAGGCCTACCGCCTCTACAAGGCGCAGAGGCCGGACCTCGTGATCCTCGACCTGTCGCTGCCGGGGCCGAGCGGCATCGAGGCGATCCGGCATATCCGGCAATGGGACGGCGCGGCCCGCATCCTCGTCTTCAGCATGCGCACCGGCGCCGCCATCGCGCGTCAAGCCTTCGCGGCGGGGGCCAGCGGCTATGTCAGCAAGGCGAGCGCCCCACGCGAATTGCTGGAAGCGGCTGCGGGCGTGCTGCGCGGAGCGCGGGCCATGAGCGCCGACATCGCCCTGGCGATCGCGCAGGACGAGGTGGCCGGCGGGCGCAGCAGCCTCGACGAACTCAGCCCGCGCGAGGTCGAGATCCTCGGCATGACGGCGGCGGGTGCGACGGCGCAGAGCATCGCCGAGGCGCTGTGCCTCAGCCTCAAGACGGTCCAGAACAATCTCTCGCTGATCCGGGCCAAGCTGGGCGCCCGCACGGACGCCCATCTGGTCTGGATCGCCGTCGGCGCCGGGCTCGTGGCAACCCCGCACGGCCCACCTGCCGCCGAAAGCTGATCCATCGCGGTAAGGCGAAGGGCCTTACCCCGGCGGCCAGCGGAAATCGTCCGCTCGGCCCGGCTGGGGCAGGGGGGCGGCGCCGCGCTGCAGGCTGCGCTCGCGGGTGCCGGTGGCATCCCCCTCCTGCGGACGTGCGGTAAGGAGCGTCCCGCCCGGCGAGGTCTCGGTGCGGCCGAGCGGCACCACCGGCCCCGCCGCGGGCTTGACCGGCAGGCTCGGGATACCCGGCGGCTCGGGCAGGCTCGGCAGCATCGCGGTGATCTTGCGATCGATCGCCGCCGTGTCGTCGACGCCCAATCCGGCACCGCCCTCGCCGGGCGTGGCGGCGATCGCGGCGGCGGGCTGCTCGGAGGGCAGGCCGCCCTTCTCCCCCATCAGGCGCTTCAGCTCCACGTCGGCGAAGTGGGCGACCTTGCGCGCGCCGGCGGCGGTGAAGTGGATCCCGTCCGAGGTGCGCAGCCGCGCCTCCTGGCCATCCACGTCGGGCCCCGAAGCGGTGAAGCGGTTGCGGTCGTCCACGAAGCCCTGCCAGACCTCGGCATAGGATTGGCCGGCCCGTTGCACCCGCTCGCGCACGAGATCGTTGATGGCGGCGAAGTCGCGGCTCAGGCTCTCGCTGCGGACCGGCGGCAGGCCGACCCAGATCAGCGGCACCTTGTGCTCGGCAAACACCCTCGCGACCTCATCGACCCGCGCGGCGTAGATCTCGCGCCACTTGTCGGACAGGGCCTCGACGCTCTGGTCGCCCTCGCGGATCGCCTGCCGGTCGTTCAAGCCGACCATCATCAGGGCGTAGGAGACTTTGGGCGTGGTCTTGAGAAAATCCTCGGCCGCCTTGGCCCAATCCACCAGATCCTTGCGCACGAGGCCGCTATCGGCCTTCGAGCGGTCGAGCACGGCGACCTCGGCATTGTCGGAGAACGCGTCATCGACGCCCTTGGCGAGGTAGCCCGCGAGCGAGTCGCCGAACACGGCGATCTGCGTCGTCGGCGCCGCCTTCGGCACCTTGGCCTTGGGCTGCGCCACCGCGGGGGCGGGGCTCGGCCGGCGGCGCCGGGCGGCCCGCTCCTCGTCCGAGCGGCCGGCCGTGGCGGGGGCGGCGGCGGGCGCACGCGGGCGCGACGGCCGGGCATAGCCCGGCGGCGCCTGCGGCGGCGGGGTCGGCTGGGCGCGCGGCTGGTCCTCCCACGGCCAGTAGAACTGGCGCGGTGCCTCCTGTGGCGGGGCGGCCCGGCGGGCGGGGGCCCGGCCATAGCCGTACTCGTCGGCATAGGCGCCACGGGCCCGGCGCCGCGGCGGCGCGGCGTAGGGATCGGCCGCGGGCGCGTCGTAGCTGTCGCCCCATTGTGCCGCCGCCGGCTGCGGCAGGACGGACCACGCCGCCGTGAGCCAGAGGGCGGCGAGGAGAAGGCCGAGGATCGCAGGGGAGCGCGGGAACGCGGTGCGATCGGTCGGGCGGCGTTGCATGCGCGAAGCCTCGATCGAAGGGGAGGGGCCGGAAGACCGACCCGAAGTCCCGACAGGATAACGCGAGGAAGCCGGCGCGTCTAAGGCCGTCCCTCCAGACGCTCCAGAAGGGCGGGCCGGGCGTAGCCATCGGCGGGCAGGCCTTCGCGGATCTGGTACTGCCGCACCGCCTCGCGCAGCTTCGGGCCGGCGCGTCCATCCTGTTCGCCGGCATAGAGCCCCTGAGCGGCGAGCCCCGCCTGGAGACGCTTGAGGCCCGGCCCGTCGAGGCGGGCGGCGCCGTTGGGCCAGGGCGCGGCAAGTGCCGGGCCGCCGGCCAGCCGGTCGGCGAGGTGGCCCACCGCCAGCGCGTAGGAATCGCTGGTGTTGTAGCCGCGGATCACCTCGAAATTGTCGGTGATGAGGAAGACCGGGCTCCCGAGCCCGCCCGGCAGGAACAGGCTGGCCTCGCCACCCGTCGGCAGGGGCTTGCCGTCGGTGCGGCGCACCCCACGGGCGGCGAAGTCGGCGAGCGGGCCGCGGGAGCGGGTCAGGTCGAAATCCTTCGGCAGGCTGACCTCGTAGCCCCAGGACAGGCCGGGCTTCCAGCCGAGCGATTGCAGGTAATGCGCGATGGAGGCCAGGGAATCGGCCTCGGAGCGCCAGATGTCGCGCCGCCCGTCGCCGTCGAAATCGACCGCCTCCCGCAGGTAGACCGAGGGCAGGAACTGCACCTGCCCCATGGCACCGGCCCAGGAGCCGACCATCCGCGCCGGCTCGATGTCGCCGTTCTCGAGGATCTGGAGGGCGGCCAGCAGCTCGTCGCGAAACAGGCTGCCACGGTGGCGGGCGTGGGCGAGGCTCGCCAGCGCGCGGATCGTCGGCAGGGCGCCGGCGCTGGCACCGAAATCCGACTCGACTCCCCAGAAGGCCAACACGACCGAGCGCGGCACGCCGGTCTTCGCTTCGATGGCGGCGAGGGTGGCGGCGAGGCGCTTCCCCTGCGCCTGGCCCCTGGCGATGCGGGTACCCGAGACCGCGCCGACGAGGTAGTCCCAGACCGGCCGGCTGAACTCGCTCTGGCGGCGGGTGCGGGCAACCACGTCCGGGTCCGGCCCTTGCACGCCGGCAAACGCCGCCTCGAAGGTCTTTTGCGAGACGCCGCGGGCCGTGGCGTCGGGGCGCAGGGACGCGACGAAGGCGGAGAAGTCGCCGTCCTGCGCCTGGGCCGCCCCCCCCAACAGCGCGAGCGCGAGGATGAGGGCGGCGCGGGGCGCTCTCACCGCCGGTTCCGCTTCGCCAGGGTGTCCTCCCAGGCGAGCGCCTGGGCGACGATGGCGTCGAGGTCGTCGTGCTTCGGGGTCCAGCCGAGTTCGTTGCGGATGCGGTCGGCGCCCGCGATGATCTGGGCGGGGTCACCGGCACGGCGGGGCGACAGCCGCACCTCGAAGTCGCGGCCGGAGATGCGCTTGACCACCTCCACGACCTCCAGAACCGAGTAGCCCCGGCCGTAGCCGCAATTGACGGTCAGGCTGTCGCCACCGCCGCGCAGGTGGTCGAGCACGACCATGTGGGCCTGGGCCAGATCCGAAACCTGGATGTAGTCGCGCAGGCAGGAGCCGTCGCGGGTGGGATAGTCGGTGCCGAACACCTCCAGATGCGTGCGCTGGCCGAGGGCCGCCTGCGTCGCGGCCTTGATGAGATGGGTGGCGGCCGGCATCGATTGCCCGGAACGCCCGCGCGGATCGGCCCCGGCCACGTTGAAGTAGCGCAGCACCCCGTAGGTGAAGCCGTGCGCGGCGGCGGCGTCCGCCAGCATCCACTCGCTCATCAGCTTCGAGCGGCCG
Source organism: Methylorubrum extorquens (assembly GCF_024169925.1). Taxonomy (NCBI): domain Bacteria; kingdom Pseudomonadati; phylum Pseudomonadota; class Alphaproteobacteria; order Hyphomicrobiales; family Methylobacteriaceae; genus Methylorubrum; species Methylorubrum extorquens. The sequence goes on along the minus strand of NZ_JALJXF010000001.1, from coordinate 2,676,066 downwards.
TAGGGGTTGATCGGGTTCGTTGCCAGGGACTCGGGCACCGGCACGATCTCGGGCTCGCCGTAGACGGCCGCCGTCGAGGAGAAGATGAAGTGCCGCACGTTCGTGCGCGCGGCCGTCTCGATCAGCGCGCGGGTCTTCACGGTGTTGGCGAGGTAGTAGCCCAGCGGGTCGGAGACCGATTCCGGCACGACGATCTTGGCCGCGAAATGCGCGACCGCGTCGATCTGGTGTCGCAGGATCGTCTCGGTCACGAGGGCTTGATCGGCGACATCGCCGACGACGAGACGCACTTCCGGAGGCAGGGCCCAGTCGTAACCGGTCGAGAGATCGTCGAGGACCACCACCTCCTCATGCCCGGCATCGACAAGCGCGAGCACCATGTGGCTGCCGATATAGCCGGCGCCGCCCGTGACCAGAACCGCCATCGCCTACCCCCGATCCGTCTTCTGCCACCCGGCAGCGCAGGTTTCCGCCATGTTTAATGACGAAATCCTGCCAATCCCAACCCAAGCGGGGCTGTTAGCGGCCGCCTGCGTGCTATTTGATCCCCTGTCGATCAGGGCTCGCCCCGACAAACGCCAAAAAACGGGTCCCGCCACATGAAACGAATTCGCAAGGCCGTCCTTCCCGTCGCGGGCCTCGGCACGCGCTTCCTGCCGGCCACCAAGGCCGTGCCGAAGGAGATGCTCACCGTCGTCGACCGCCCGGTCGTCCAGCACGTCGTCGACGAGGCGCGCGAGGCCGGCATCGAGCACTTCATCTTCGTCACCGGCCGCGGTAAGGCGGTGATCGAAGACCATTTCGACATCGCGTTCGAATTGGACCACACACTGCAGGAGCGCGGCAAGCAGGCGGCCTACGAAGAGTTGAAGAAGGACCTGCCCAAGGCCGGCCAGACCAGCTTCACCCGGCAACAGGCGCCGCTCGGCCTCGGCCATGCCGTGTGGTGCGCTCGCGAGATCGTCGGCGACGAGCCCTTCGCCGTGCTGCTGCCCGACATGCTAAGCCGCGGCTGCATGGGCCAGATGCTCAAGGCCTACGAGCAGCATGGCGGCAACGTCATCGCCGTGGAGGAGGTGAAGCCCGAGGAGACGCATCAGTACGGCATCGTCGCCGTCGGCGAGACCTTCGGCCAGACCTTCGAGATCACCGGCATGGTCGAGAAGCCCAAGCCCGGCACCGCGCCTTCGAACTACATCATCTCCGGCCGCTACATCCTCCAGCCCGAGATCTTCTCGATCCTGGAGCGGGGCGAGACCGGTGCCGGCGGCGAGATTCAGCTCACCGACGCGATGATCCGGCTGGCCGAGCAGCAGAGGTTCTACGGGATGCGCTACGACGGGCGCACCTACGACACCGGGTCCAAGATCGGCTTCCTCACCGCCAACCTCGCCTACGGCCTGGAGCGGCCGGAACTGGCCGATGCGCTGAAAGCGGAAATCCGCACGTTGCTCGGCGAGGCCTGATCCGGTTCCATACGCACGCGTCGGGCAGATATGCGCGGCGCACATGTGAAAACGTTATCGTCGCTCTTGCGATTTGTGCAGCGCGATGCGATTTGTGCATTGCGAGATCGCGATGGCGTCGCGGTCCCGCAGCCCTTCTTGGGCGTTTCCTCCCTAGACTTCGGGCCGTCCTTCGGGGCGGCCTTTTTTTGTCTAAAGCGTGCAGCCCGAAGGACCGGATGCAGCACCCCGGTCCGAGGGCTTACTCGGCCGCGATGCGGTGGGACGGCAGCTCGACCGTCTCGAGGGCGACGCCAGCAATGACCTCGGCGAGATGGTCCGCCAGCGTCGCGAAGCCGGCCGTCAGCGCCAGCGACTGCTCGTTCATGTAGAGCGCCCGGTTGATCTCGATCTGGAGCGCGTGCCGCCCGAGACCGGGCTCGCCGTAATGCTCGGTGATGAAGCCGCCGGCATAGGGCTTGTTGCGCACCACCTTGTAGCCCAGAGCCCGCAGCCGGCTCTCGAACCCATCGACCAGCGAGGGCTGGCAGGCCGTGCCGAAGCGGTCGCCGAGCACGAAGTCGGCCTGGGCGCTCTCGTCGCGCCCGAGGCTCGAGGACGGCATCGAGTGGCAATCGATCAGGAACGACCGGCCGAAGGTCCGCGCCGTGCGGTGGATTAGGCCGCGCAGGGTCCGGTGATACGGCTTGTAGAGCGACTCGATGCGCCGCACCGCCTCCTCCACCGGCAGCCGCTCCCGGTAGATCTCCTGACCGTCGGCGACGATGCGCGGCACCGTGCCCAGGCCTCCGGCCACCCGCATCGAGCGGGTGTTGGCGAAGGAGGGCAGGCGGCCGGCGAACATCCGGGGGTCGAGTTCGTAGGGCTCGCGGTTCACGTCGAGATAAGCGCGGGGGAAGTTCGCCCGCATCAGGGGCGCGCCGAGGCCGACGACCGCAGCGAACAGCCGGTCGACATGGGCATCCTCCGAGCGGCGCAGGGCCAGCGCGTCGAGCCGGGAGGAGGCAAGGAAGGAGGCGGGGTAATGCGCGCCGGAATGAGGCGTGTTGAACACGAAGGGAATCGCGTGCTGCGCCGGCTCGTCCACGGCGAAGGGTGGATCGAACGCCTCGGGGCCGTCTGGCTGTGATGGGCTCATCGAGACGCGGGGGCCTGAGCGTGGCACGGAAGGGACATCACGCCACTTTGCGGCGACGCGCCGGCCCTGTCCACCATGCGCCGCACAGAGCGGGGAGGGGAGCGGAACAGCGCCCTGCGATTGTCGGGTGCGTCGCGACACCGGTCGCGTTTAACGCTCTGTTTACCAAGCCGACGCTTTATGAAATGAACACCCACCGAGCATCTCTCGCAAAGCGCCGGCCGCGCTGTCATGCCCACAAGCGGCATGGTAGCGACCGGGCGTTATCCTGAGACACTCCAAGGCGCATGGGCACCGGGACGCCGTTCGATGAAGATCCTGCTCGCGGAAGACGACAACGACATGCGCCGGTTTCTGGCCAAGGCGCTCCAGAACGCCGGCTATGACGTGCTGTCCTTCGATAACGGCCTGTCCGCCTACAATCGCCTGCGCGAGGAGCCGTTCGAGCTTCTCCTGACCGACATCGTCATGCCGGAGATGGACGGCATCGAGCTGGCGCGCCGCGCCACCGAGCTCGATCCCGACATCAAGGTGATGTTCATCACGGGTTTCGCCGCCGTGGCGCTGAATCCGGATTCAAAGGCGCCGAAGGATGCGAAGGTGCTCTCGAAGCCCTTCCACCTGCGCGACCTCGTCAACGAGGTCGAGAAGCTGCTGGCCGCCTAAGGGCCGCCTGAGCGGAGAGCCGGCGCGGCGATCGTCCGACGCTGTGTCCCTTCCGCAGTAGGAAGATCCTCGCGGCTCGCCTATATCCGTCGCCTCTCCCCACTCGGGCACGCGACGGACCCATGCAGCCGGTCACGATCTACACCACGGCCTGGTGCCCCTATTGCTCAGCGGCCAAGAGCCTGCTGCGCGAAAAGGGCGTGTCCTTCAGCGAGGTCGACGTCGAAAAGACGGCGGGCGCCCGCGCGACCATGGTCCAGCGGGCCGGCGGACGTACCTCGGTGCCGCAGATCTTCGTCGGCGACCGGCATGTCGGCGGCTGCGACGACCTCTACGCCCTGGAGCGGGCGGGCGATCTCGATCCGCTGCTCGCGGCATGACGGATCTGTCCGACAGCAAGCCCTTCATCGCCGCCTGCGTGCAGATGCGCGGCGGGCGCGATCCGGCCGTCAACCGCGAGGCCGCCGTGCAGGCGGTGCGCGAGGCGGCCCGCCGGGGTGCGGCCTATGTGCAGACTCCGGAGACGACCTCGCTGATCGAGCGCGACCGCGCCGCCCTGTTCGAGAAGGTCGGGCCGCAGGAGAGCGACGCCACGCTCGCCGCCCTCCGCGAGGTCGCGCGGGCGGAAAAGATCGTCCTGCAGATCGGCTCGCTGGCGATCCGCGCGGGCGAGAAGATCGCCAACCGCGCCTTCCTGATCGACGCCGCGGGCGAGATCCAGGCTGCTTACGACAAGCTCCACCTCTACGACGTCGATCTGCCCAACGGCGAGAGCTGGCGCGAATCGGCGACCTATTCCGGCGGTGATTGCGCCGTGGTCGCGCAGACGCCGCTTGCCAGCCTCGGGCTGACGATCTGCTACGACATCCGCTTTCCCGCCCTCTACCGGGCGCTGGCCGAGGCCGGCGCCACGGTGATGACGGCACCGGCCTGCTTCACCCGCCAGACCGGCGAAGCGCACTGGCACATCCTGCAGCGGGCGCGCGCCATCGAGACCGGCTCGTTCATGATCTCGGCGGCGCAGGGCGGGCGGCACGAGGACGGACGCGAGACCTTCGGCCACTCGCTCATCATCGATCCCTGGGGCCGCATCCTCGCCGAGGCCGAGGGCGACGCGCCGGGCATCATTCTCGCCGAGATCAACCTCGCGCGGGTCGCGGATGCACGCGCCCGCATTCCCACCCTGTCCCATGCGCGCCGCTTCAGCGTGCGCCGCGCCTGAACCCTCCCCATCTCTCCTTCATGATCCGCTTCACACTCGCCTGCGATTCGGGCCACCGGTTCGAAAGCTGGTTTCCCTCCAACGCGGCCTATGACGAGCAGTCCGCCCGCGGCCTCGTCACCTGCCCGATCTGCGACTCGGCCAGGGTCGCCAAGGCGCCGATGGCCCCGGCGGTGGCACGGACCGACCGTGGCCGGGCCGAGGCGCCCGCACCGCAGCTTCCGGTTCCGACGGCGCCGCCGGAGGTACCGATGCCGCTGCTCGCCGCCGAGCCGGAGCGCCAGTTGCGCGCCCTACTGCGGGCCGTGCGCGAGCACGTCGTCTCGACCGCCGAGCATGTCGGCGACCGCTTCGCCGACGAGGCGCGGGCGATCCATTACGGCGATGCGGAGGGGCGCCCGATCTACGGCGAGGCAAGCCCGAAGGAGGCGGCGGCGCTGGTCGAGGAAGGCATCGAGGTCATGCCCCTGCCGCCCCCCGACGACCGGCACTGACGTCCGGACGGAGGGAGGGAGCTCATACCAAATCCGGCTGATCCCTTCGGGATAGCGGATTTGGACATCGCTCAGGAGCCGCGCGGGCTTGCTGACACGGTCCCCGCTTCAATCAAGTGGAAACCGTATCAGTCGCGTCTTCGATCGCGAGACCGCCCCGTCCGTTCGCGACGATCCCGGATCAGCCCGCCCGCGCGAAAGGCCGGCGATGCGGCCCGCCGATATGTTGATCTATTTGCACTCTTCGCGTGCGCGCTTGAGCGCATCGGCGAAGCCGCCGAGCGCATACTCGTCCTGAGTCGGCTTGCCGCGCTGGGAGGTCGTGCGGACCGTCGCGGTCTGGGTCCGGCTCATCTCCGTGACGATGCGCGGCTCGTCGGCTTGGTTCTGGATCCAGGCGTTCTCGTCCTTCGCCACGAGGCCGTAGCGGGTGCTGCCGACCGTGAGGTAGGGGTCGCTCGGGGTGGCGGCCGCGCCAGGCTTTGCTTGCGCGGCGGCGGGCTTGGGCTTGAAGCCGAGCATCACCGCGATCTCCCCCTGGGCACCGCCCTTGGGGAAGGTGACGAACAGGTAGCCGGTGTCGCGCGCGAGCGTCTTGGGGCTGCGGGTCGTCGGCTGGGCGATGACGTAGCAGAGCTTGTCGCGGCCCTGGGCGCCGTTGGTGAAGACGTTCCAGTCGCCGAACACCGCCAGCGGCACCGCCTGCTGCATCCCCGGCGGCAGCGCCGAACTCTTCGGCTGGCGGCGGCTCGACCGGGCGAGGATGATTTCCGCACCCTGTAGGCCCTCCTGCGCCAGGGCGCGCCCGGACGGGCCGGGCAGAGCCGTGGCAGCCAGCACGAGGGCCGCGAGGGCGCAGCCGGTACGGGGGGCAGGATGAACGATCGGAAGGCGGTGCCGCTGCATCTGGACTCGGGTGTACGGACGGCCGGGCCGGCCATCTTCACGCGCCGTCAGGATGACGGGCCGCAGCGGAACAGGAAACCCCCGCCCGCTCCGATTAACCGAAAACGGCCATGGGCCGCACCCGCTGACGCGGCCAGCCACTCTCGGACGCGGTGTCAGGCCGCCCGGATTTCCGCAGCCAGCGTCGCAGCGGCCAGGGCCGCCGCGGGCAGGTCGATCGACGGATCGATCGCGGGAAGACGGATCTCGACCGCCGACGGGAGGGCGCCGGGCGCCGGCTCGACAGGCTTGGGCTGCGCCGGCTTCGCCGGATCGTTGTAGGGCGTGTTGTAGGCCTTGCGGATCGAGGCCCAGAAGGCGCCCCGTTCCGCATCGGTGAGCCGTGCGAGGCGCGCATCGATGACCGCCATCGCCTCCGCGGCCAGGGCCGGCGTCTCTTCGACGGTGATCCAACTCTCAACGTTCATCGCAACGTTCATCGACGGCACTCCGCGGGTTCGACGGTCGGCGGGTTCGACGGTCGGATAGCCAAGCTCAGTTAGCTGAATCCTGAACGCCGCATTTTCCGTGCCTGTTCCCGCGGGGTTGTCCCTACTTCTCCACAGGGCCGAGCTTTTCCAGCCAGCCTTCCGCCTGCCGGCGCACGTTGTCCGGCGCGGTGCCGCCGTAGCTGGTGCGGCTCGCCACGGAGTTCTCGACGCCGAGAACGGCGAAGACGGCGTCCGTGATGCCCGGCTCGATCGCCTGCATGGCCTCGAGGGAGAGCTCTTCCAGCCCGATCCCGCGCTCGGAGGCCGCCGCGACGACGCGGCCGGTGACGTGGTGGGCCTGCCGGAACGGCATGTTCAGTTCGCGCACCAGCCAGTCGGCGAGATCGGTCGCGGTGGCGTAGCCCGAGCCGGCCGCGCGCTTGAGCGTCTCGGCCACGGGCTCGAGGTCGCGCACCATGCCGGCCATCGCGGCAAGGCACAGCGAGAGCGATTGCAGGGCGTCGAAGGTGCCTTCCTTGTCCTCCTGCATGTCCTTCGAATAGGCGAGCGGCAGCCCCTTCATCACGATGAGAAGGCCTGTGAGCGCGCCGATGATGCGGCCCGCCTTGGCGCGCACGAGTTCGGCAGCGTCGGGGTTGCGCTTCTGCGGCATGATCGACGAGCCGGTGGTGAAGCCGTCCGACAGCCGCACGAAGCCGAACTGCGCCGAGGTCCACACCACCAGCTCCTCGGCGAAGCGCGAGAGGTGGACCGCGCAGATCGAGGCCGCCGAGAGCGATTCCAACGCAAAGTCGCGGTCGGCCACCGAATCGAGCGAGTTCGCCGTCGGCCGGTCGAAGCCCAGCGCCGCCGCCGTAGCGTGCCGGTCGATCGGGAAGGAGGTGCCGGCGAGTGCCGCGGCGCCGAGCGGGCATTCGTTGAGCCGGGCGCGGGCGTCGCGGAACCGGCCGCGGTCGCGCGCCAGCATCTCGACATAGGCGAGGCAGTGATGGCCGAAGGTAACGGGCTGGGCCGATTGCAGGTGGGTGAAGCCCGGCATCACCGTTCCGGCATGCTTCACCGCCGTCTCGGCCAGCGCCCGCTGGAGGTCGGCAACCTGCGCGTCGAGGGCGTCGAGGGTGTCGCGCACCCACAGCCGCATGTCGGTGGCGACCTGATCGTTGCGCGAGCGGGCGGTGTGCAGGCGCCCGGCGGCGGGGCCGACGATCTCGGTCAGGCGGCTCTCCACCGCCATGTGGATGTCCTCCAACTCGCGCCGGAAGACGAATTCGCCGCGCGCGATCTCCGCCTCGACGGACTTGAGCCCGGCTTCGATGGCTGCCACATCCTCGGCCGGCAGGATGCCTTGACGGCCCAGCATCGCGACATGCGCCAGCGAGCCGCGGATGTCCTGGGACGCGAGCCGCCTGTCGAACCCGATGGAGGCGTTGATCTCCTCCATGATCTCGGCCGGGCCGCTGGCGAAGCGTCCACCCCACATCCGGTTGCTCATGGCTGATCCCACCTTCCGCACGCGAAACGAGGTTCGGCCGTGACGGCGACCCCGAAAATTCTCACTGTGAGCCTTGCCGCGGGCGGCGTGCTCGCCGCCGTCCTCGTCGGCGGCCTCGCCCTATACGGGACGGGCTCGAACCTCGGCAACCTCGCGGCCTCCGGCCCCTGCGCCGAAGCTGCCCCGGTGGCGGCCCGGCTCGCGCCGCTGGCCCGCGGCGACGTCGCCGCTTTCGACGCGTCCGCCGCCCCGAAGCCGGCACCCGCCGTGGCCTTCAAGGGCCCGGACGGCGCGCCGACCGATCTCGCGTCCTTGCGCGGGAAACGGCTCCTGGTGAACCTCTGGGCGACGTGGTGCGCCCCCTGCAAGGCGGAGATGCCGGCCCTCGACCGCCTTCAGGCGGAACTCGGCGGCGACCGCTTTCAAGTGGTGGCGATCAATGTCGAGACGCGCAACCTCGACAAGCCGCCCGCCTGGTTCAAGGCCAACGGCATCGCGCACCTGACCTATTACGGCGACCCCGAGGGCAAGGTACTGCCGGTGATCCAGTCGGCGGTCGGCTCCACGGGGCTGCCGACGACGATGCTGATCGACGCCAAGGGCTGCACGCTCGGCGTGATGAAGGGGCCGGCCGAATGGTCGGGCGAGGACGGCAGGCGGCTGATCAAGGCGGCGCTGGCGGAATCCTCCTGATTTTCCAAGGTGCGTGATTTCTCAAGGCGCGTGATTTTCCAAGCCAGCCGGATTGCGGTGCCGGCCCGGGGCGGGCAACGGGTCAGGGCATGAAGCCGCCACCTCCCGCCGTCCGGGCGCTCCCACTCCGTCTGCAACGCTCGTATTCGGCGACGCGCCGCTTCCTCACGAACGAGGCGGCCGGCGGCCTCGTGCTCATGGCCGCGGCGGGTGCGGCGCTCGTGGTCGCCAATTCGCCCCTGGCGCAGGCCTACCACGACCTCCTTCACATCCATCTCGGGCCCTTGAGCCTGATGCACTGGATCAACGACGGCCTGATGGTCGTGTTCTTCCTGCTGGTCGGTCTCGAGATCAAGCGGGAGGGGCTGGACGGGCGCCTGCGCACTTGGCCCGACCGGGTGCTGCCGGGGCTTGCCGCCGCGGCGGGCATGGCCGTGCCGGCTCTGGTCTACCTCGCTTTCAACGCCGGGCAGCCGACAGCGCGGGGCTGGGCGATCCCCGCCGCCACCGACATCGCCTTCGCGCTGGGCGTGCTCGCGCTGCTGGGCTCGCGCGTGCCCATCTCGCTCAAGATCTTCCTGTCGGCGGTGGCCATCGTCGACGATCTCGGCGCCGTGGTGATCATCGCGCTGTTCTATACGGGGCAGCTCGACGCAACGATGCTGGCAGCCTCGGCCGGGATGCTGGCCGTGCTGTTCGCCCTCAACCGGCTCGGTGTGCGCGTGCTCCTGCCCTATGCGCTCGCGGGCCTCGTCCTCTGGGTGTTCGTCCTACGCTCCGGCGTTCACGCCACCGTGGCCGGGGTGCTGCTCGCCCTGTTCGTGCCGATCCGCCCGAGTCCGGGCCGACCGGAGGACACGACCTCGCCCCTTCACCGCCTGGAACACGCCCTGACGCCCTGGGTCTCGTTCCTGATCGTGCCGATTTTCGGCTTCGCCAATGCCGGGGTGACGCTCCTCGGCTTGCCGACGCGGGCCTTGATCGAGCCCGTGACCCTCGGCGTCGCGCTCGGCCTGTTCATCGGCAAGCAAGTCGGCATCTTCGCGAGCGTGCGGCTCGCCGCCGCGTTCGGCCTCGTTTCCCGCCCGGCGGGGGCGACCTGGGTCCAGGTCTACGGCGTCGCGCTCCTTTGCGGCATCGGCTTCACAATGAGCCTGTTCATCGGCGCGCTCGCCTTCACGGATGGCCTGCACGAGACCGAGACCAAGCTCGGCGTGCTGGGCGGCTCGCTGCTCTCGGCGCTGTTCGGTGCCGTGGTGCTCGCCCGGGCGGGCACGCGGGAGGCGAAGCCGCGCCGGGACCTCGGAGCCGGGTCCGACCGCTTGCCTTGACCTCCGGCCTCGGCCTACTCAGGCCGGAAGCGTCGCGGTGGCAGGTGGTCCGTCCTCCGGCCCGCCATCCCGCGCGAGGGCGAACATGCTGCGAACCGTTTCCCGTTTCCTCGGACTGCCGTTCTTCAGCCGGGCGCTCGGGCTCGTGGTGATGGCGGCGGGCTTCGTGCAGCTCTGCTACGACGGCGCCCGCTCCATCGCCAATAACGGCCTGCGCGTCACGAGCCTTGCCGAACTGATCCAATCCCTGCCGCAGGAGCGGATCACCGCCCTCGGAACCGCGATCCGGCAGGCGGCGCCCTGGGCGGATGCGGTGCTGCTGACCCCGCTCGGCCTCGTTCCGGCGGCCCTGTTCGGGCTCGGCCTCGGGGCGGTTCTGGTCTGGCTCGGCCAGCCCCCACGGGAGCCGATCGGGTTCCTGACCCGGCCGTAGGGCATCGTCCCGAACGCTGCCTTGCTTTAGCTGTCCTCAAATCCCCCAATACGGCGCCGCGTTGTAGTAGCGGTGGACGTGCTCTTCCCACGCTCGCTCGTCCTCCGGGTCGCCGCCCTCCGGCGAGCGGGCGGGCGCGTCGCGCAACTGCGCCTCGGTGATGTCGACGACGTAGGCGTCGAGTCCGGTATCGTAGCGCAGCACCGCCCAGGGCAGCGTGTAGTACTCTTCGCCCATGCCCAAGAAGCCGCCGAAGCTCATCACCGCGTAGGCGACGCGGCCGGAGCGCTTGTCGAGCATCAGCCGCTCGATGCGGCCGACCTTGCTCCCGTCGACCCGGCGCACTTCGGTGCCGATGACGCGATCGCTGGCGATCAGGCTGCGGGGCGGGGGCGCTGCATTGGCCGCAGCTTCGGAACGGACCGGATCCATGGCGATCATCCTGCAACGTTGTTACAGCTTGCCATAAAAAACGCCCATGCGGCCGGGCACGTTCCGGCCAGCCCCGCCCACACTCTTGCCCCACCATACCGGACGAGCCACCGCGCATGCCGCTGACCCGCCTGACACTCCCTGCCCTCGCGCTTGCCCTCCCGGCGCTGCTGAGCCCGGCCGCGGCGCAGGACCGCGGCAGCGTCAACCCGAAGCCGCTGCCGCCGCTCGCCAACCCGAACGATCCCTCGACGCCGGCCAAGGCCCTGTTCGGCCGCGTGACGGGCCCGACCGGAGGGCCGGCGCGGCCGTTCGGCTCCTACGCGAAGGGTTGTTTCTCCGGCGGCGAGGCGCTGCCCCTCGACGGGGCGACCTGGCAGGTGATGCGGCCCTCCCGCAACCGGATGTGGGGCACACCCCATCTCGTCGATTTCATCGAGCGGCTGGCCGCCCGCGCGCCGCAGGCCGGATGGCCGGGCCTTCTCGTCGGCGACATGTCGCAGCCCCGCGGCGGGCCGATGCTGACGGGCCACGCCTCGCACCAGCTGGGCCTCGACGTGGACGTCTGGCTCACCCCGATGCCGGACCACCGCATGACCCGGGCCGAGCGCGAGGAGACCTCGGCCACCGACATGGTGCGCTCGGACCGGCTCGACATCGACCCCGACGTCTGGACGCGCCAGCATACCGGGCTGATCCGCATGACCGCCAAGCAGCCGGAGGTGGCGCGCATCTTCGTGAACGCGGCGATCAAGAAGGCCCTGTGCCGCGAGGCGGGTGGGGATCGCGGCTGGCTTACCAAGGTGCGCCCGATGTACGGGCACAACTACCACTACCATATCCGCCTCGCCTGCCCAGCCGGCGACGGCGCCTGTGACGACCAGGCGCCCCCGCCCTCCGGCGACGGCTGCGGTTCCGAACTCGATTACTGGTTCAGCGCGGCGGTACTGAACCCGCCCAAGCCGAAGACGCCGCCGAAACCCCGCCCGCCGATGACGCTCGCCGGCCTGCCCGACGCTTGCAGGGCGGTGCTGCACGCGCGGTAGGACGACGTTCGCCCTGTGAGGCACGAATCTGGCAGAGCAGGGGCCTGACGAGGTGCTTGTTCCCAATGATGGAACATGCTAGCCGTTGTCATGCAGATCGTCGCCAAACGAACGCTCCGCACCTTCTGGGAGGCGCATCCGCGATCGCGGAGCGGTTTGTCCGACTGGTACACGAAGGTCAGCACCGCGGACTGGTCCGGCCCCGAGGACATCAAGGCCGCGTTCGGCAAGGGCGTGGACTTCGTCGGCGACAATCGCATCATCTTCGACATTCGCCGCAATGAATTTCGCCTGATCGTACATGTGTCCTATCGGTATCGGCGAGTGCTCATCAAATTCGTCGGCACCCACGCTGAGTACGATCGGATTGATCCGGAGACGGTAGGATGATGGATGTCAGGGCCATCCGGAACGACGACGATCTGACTTGGGCTCTCGGAGAGATCGAACCGTACTTCGCGCGGGAGCCCGCGTTCGGCACGCCGGAGGCGGAGCGCTTCGACGTGCTGACGACGCTGATCGAAGCCTACGAAAACCGGCATTACCCGATCCCGGAGAGCGATCCGATCGAGCTTCTGCAATACGCGATCGAGCATCTGGGTCGCAGCCAAGCGGACTTGGCTGAACTGCTCGGCTCACGGTCGCGGGCATCGGAAATCCTCGGCCGCAAGCGCGGGATGACGCTGGATCAGATCCGGGTCGTCAGCGAGGCTTGGAAGATCCCGATTGCCGCGTTGGCCAAGCCTTACCCAATCGGTTTGGAAGGGGCTCCGCGTCGCCAGCGCACCGAGAGTAAGCGTACCAAGAGCAAGTCTTCGGCAGCCGCCTGATACCACTTCCCGCTTTGACCGAGCGAAAACCGTATCACTCCGCCGCGAGGCCGACCCCGACGGGGCAGGACACGCCGGTGCCGCCGAGCCCGCAATAGCCGCCGGGATTCTTGGCGAGATATTGCTGGTGGTACTCTTCCGCGAAATAGAAGGTCTCGAGCGGGACGATCTCCGTCGTGATCGGCCCGTAGCCCCGTGCGTCGAGCGCCTGCGCATAGGCGTCGCGAACCGACCGGGCCGTCGCGGCCTGGGCCTCGCTGCCTGTGTAGATGCCGGAGCGGTACTGGGTGCCGACATCGTTGCCCTGGCGGTACCCTTGCGTCGGGTTGTGGCTCTCGAAGAAGGTCTTGAGCACGGCCTCCAGCGTCAGCACGGCGGTGTCGTAGGCAACCAGGACGACCTCGTTGTGTCCCGTGAGCCCGGAGCAGACCTCCTCGTAGGTCGGGTTGGGTGTGGTGCCCCCGGCATAGCCCACGGCGGTGACATGGATGCCCTGGGGCAGTTCCCAGAACTTGCGCTCGGCGCCCCAGAAGCAGCCGAGCCCGAGCACGATCGTCTCGACGCCCTCCGGATAGGGCCCCTTCAGGGGATGGCCGTTGACGAAATGACGCTCGGCGGTCGGCAGGGGATGAGGCCGGCCGGGAAGCACTTCGGACGGGCCCGGCATCTCGGGCCGCTTGCGGAACAGAAGCATCGCTGTGTCCTCTGATGATGGCGGAGCGTGGCGCACGGCCGGAGCACCGGTGTGCGTCCCGCTCGATTTCGCTTGATATGGTCATCGCCGTCTGCTTTGGCGACAGGGTCAGGTGAGGCCGCGCCCTCGGCGGCTCCGGCCGCGCCATTCGCGCCTGAGGAGCGATCGGGAACAGATGGAGCCCGGCGACGACTGGCAACTGACGGCGCGCGTTCGGGCCAGCGCCCGTTCCGGCAAGGGCGATCCCTTCGCGGCGGCCGTGCGGGCCACGCGGATGGCGATGATCATCACGGATCCGCGCCAGCTCGACAATCCGATCATCTACACCAACGACGCGTTCCTGCGGCTCACCGGGTACACGCGGCTGGAAGTGACGGGCCGTAATTGCCGCTTCCTGCAGGGGCCCGGCACCGATCTCGACGCGGTGGCGCGGATCCGTGCGGCGGTCGATGCCGAGCAGGACGTGAACGAAGAACTCCTGAACTATCGCAAGGACGGTTCGACCTTCCACAACGCGCTGTACATCAGCCCCGTCCACGACGAGGACGGCACCCTCCTGTTCTACTTCGCCTCGCAGTTCGACGTGAGCGAGCGCCACGCGCTCGCCGCCGAGCGCGACCGGACGCGGACCGCCCGCGACGCGAACGCCCTGCTGCTGCGCGAGATCGGACATCGCGCCCGCAACGATCTCCAGATGATCTCGGCCATGCTGACGCTTCAGAGCAGCAACAGCGCCGAGCCGGCGGTTCGCGCGGCGCTCGGCGAGGCGATCGGGCGCATCGATGCCCTGGCCACGCTCTATCGCCAATCCGCCCCGGCGGAGGAGAGCGCGGGCCACGATCTTTCCGATCTTGTCCGCGAGATCGCCGAGATCGTGGTAGAGGCCTCGGGCCGACGCGACATCGCGCTTGCGCTCGATCTCGCACCGCTTCGCGTCCGGCCCGAGGTGGCGGGACCGCTCGCGCTCATCGTCAACGAGGTTGTCTCCAACGCCGTCCGGCACGCGTTCCCGGCCCGGGCCGGACGGCTCACCGTCCGCATCACCCGCGATGGGACGGATGTCACGGTGACCGTGGAGGATGACGGAATCGGTCTGAGCGCGGCGGGCGACGGCAGCTTCGAGGCGACGCTGATCGATGTTCTGAGCCGGCAGATCGGCGGTGCGATCCGCGTCCGGCCGCGCGATCCGGCGGGCACCGCCGTCGAACTCCGCTTCCCGGCCGAGCGTATCGGGGCCTGATACGGTTTCCTGTACCTGAGGGCTGGCCGTGCTTTGATACGGCCTGGGCGTCTGGCGATCTGACGGTTTCCGGGTCCGTGACGATGACACCGGCTTTGCCGTCGTGGCGCGACCGTCAAACGGCACGATCCCGGACGCCCTGTCTTGCGTATTCCGAACAATCGGTTGGGTCCCGCTGCGGCGGGCACCCGCGTACAGGACAGGATCCGCCATGCTCAGCCTCGTACCGGTGGCCGGCATCGATGTCGGCAAGCACTTCCTCGACCTCGGGTTCCATCCCGCCGCCAAGCCGCTCCGGTGTGACAACACCCCGGCCGGCATCGAACGCCTGATCGCCGCCCTGCGCCCGCGCGGCGTCCTGCGCGTCGCCCTGGAGGCGATCGGTCCCTATGCCCATCCCGTCACGGTCGCCCTGGCCGAGGCTGGCTTTGCGGTCGCCCTGGTCGATCCGCGCCGGGTCCGGGCCTTCCGCACGGCTGAAGGACAGATCGCCAAGACCGACCGGCTGGACGCAGCCCTCATCGCGCGCTTTGCTCAGCGCATGCCCGAGCACCTGCACCCCGCGCCCGCGCTCGATCAGGTCCGGCTCAAGGCGCTCTCGACCCGTCGGCGCCAGATCACCGAGCTGATCGCCATGGAGAAGACGCGTCTCGCCCAGGCCCTCGATCCCCTGGTGGCCGACAGTCACCGGACGGTGATCAAGACCCTGGAGGGCGCCTGCGCGGCCATTGAGGCGGAACTCGACCAGCGCATCAGCGCCGATCCGGCCCTCGCCCGCAGGCGCGTGATCCTCACCTCGATCCCGGGCATCGCCCGGCGCATCGCCACCGTGTTGATCACCGACATGCCCGAACTCGGAGCCCTCGACCGCAAGGCCGCGGCGAGTCTGGCCGGCATGGCGCCCCACCCGACCCAGAGCGGCGGACATCCCGGACGCCACGCCATCGCGGGCGGTCGACCGTGTCTGCGAACCGCGTTCTACATGGCCGGCATGGTCGCGGCCCGAACCTGCCCGACCTTCAAGCTCCCTTACCGGGCCATGCGAGACGCGGGCAAACCCGCCAAGGTCGCCATCGTCGCCACCGGCCGACGCCTCGTCGTCCTCGCCAACGCCCTCCTCAAGGACGACAAAACCTTCGCTGAAAGCAACCTCATGGCTTGACCCGCAATACAGTCGCCGCTTGATCCAAGCGGGGACCGTATCAGAAAGCCCGCGCGGCGCTTGAACGAGGTCCAGATCCGCCTTCCCGAAGGGATCCGCCGGATTTGGTGAGAAACGAACGCCGCAAAAACAAGCCGGCGGCCCGAATCGGCGCCGCCGGCTGTCTTGCACACGGATTGTCGCGGAAGGTCACACCACCGCGCGCAGGCGCGGCTGGCGGCCTTTCTCGCGCGCCGCGCGGGCCGCTTGCTCCACGGTGCGGAACAGCGTGCCGTCGAGCCCATCGAAGCGGCGCTCGGACGAGAAGAAGCGGACACCACCACGCTCGGGCACGGCGATGCCGGCGGTGATGTCGCCGATCTCGATCACGCGGGCGGGGGTCGCGTCCGCGACGGAAAGGTCGAGCGCGTCATCGTCGAGGTAAGCGGTCTGGACACGGGTCATGACGGGGTGAACTCCTGCGGCCTTCGTCGGCCGGTTATCGGCAAGGCGTTCGTGGGCGCTGCCCTAGCCCACGGATGTGACTGTCTGCCGACAACACCCCCACGCCCGGCCGCTCCATCCGCCGGTAAGTCTCGAATTCTTCCAAATAAAGAGGCTATTCAAGGCCAGTCCTCCTCTCTCGCGAGGACCACGGCGCAAATGCGTCGTGATGCATTAGCGTTTGATAACGCGGCGCAAGCTTGCCACTACAAATCACCGCGGCGCGAAGTCGTTCGCACGTCCTAAAGATGAGGTGTCTAACCCCGACCGTCAACGGAATGTTCTTTCGAAGTTCAGCTTGACAGGGAAAGATCGCGCCGCGATTCGAGCGTTCCGCGGCGCGTCTCGCCTGTCGGGCAAGGGCTTAGGCCGAGCCAAGCAAACCCTGGGCCGAAGCTGGTCTCATGCCCCGGCGACGATGCGCCCGAGATCGGCATGCGCCGAGAACACCGCGGCGGCCCCGGCATCGAGGAGATCCCGCCCGGCCCGGTCGTGGCCCCAATGCCCACCGCCGGTGAAGCCGACGACGCGCATTCCCGCAGCGCAGGCCGCCTGCACACCCGGCACACTGTCCTCGATCACGAGGCAGTTTTCCGGCGCGATGCCCATCCGCTCCGCCGCGAACAGGAACAGGTCCGGGAACGGTTTTCCGCGCGCCACCTGCGCGGAGGAGAAGACGCGCCCCTCGAACAGCGGCAGCAGGCCGGTGAGCGAGAGCGAGCGGCGCAGCCGCACGGGGTCGCTGCTGGAGGCGACGCAGAACGGTAGCCGGAGGCCGCCCACGGCATCCGCGATGCCGGCCATGGCAGCTAGCTCCGCCTCGAAGGCTGTAAGCGTCTCCGCCTTCACCCGCTCGACGAAGCCGTCCGGGGCCGTGATCCCGTCCTCTCGGGCGACGCGCTCCATGATCGAGGTCATGGACGTGCCGGCAAACCGCTTGCGCACGCTGTCGAGGCCGATGGCGAGCCCGATCCCGTTGAGCCCGCGCGTCAGGGTCGCGAGACTGATCGGCTCGCTGTCGATCAGCACGCCGTCGCAGTCGAAGATCACGAGGGCGAGGGGAGGCGAGGCGGGGAAGGCGTCCGTCATCGGCGGCCCGTCTCGCATGGCAACCGGAGCACCGCAACGCGGTTGTCGCCTCGCGTGCCGGCGTGTAGCCCGGCAGCATGCGCACCTATCTCGGCCTCGCCACGACCTTCCACGATCCGGCGCTCGCCCTCGTCGGGCCGGACGGGACCGTGCTGTTCGCCGAGGCCGCCGAGCGCTACCTGCAATACAAGCGCGCCCCGAACTGCGAGCCCGATCCCGGCACCCGCATGGCGGGCCTGCTGAAGCGGCACGTGCCCGAGGGGACGGACCTCGTCATCGCCACCTCCTGGGGCGAGCAGTTCTCGGAGTTTCTCAAAGGGCAGGCGGCGTCCGGCGCCTTCGAGCTGCCGGCGCTGGCCGAGCACCCCTCCACCCTCAACCGCTCCTTCGTGCCTGAGCGGGCCGAGCGCGTCTTCATCGCCGATCTCCACGCCATGCAGGCGCGGGCCGGCAACGGCACGGTGCTGGCGCTCGACAACGAAACCCGCGGGCTCAGCGGCAAGCCGCGGGCGACCATCGCCGGGCGGCGGCGCTACGCCCACCATCTGGCGCATGCCGCCTACGCCCTTTGGAGCGGCCCGTTCGAGGAGGCGACCGCGCTCATCGTCGATGGCATGGGCGAGACCGGCGCGGCGGCAATCTACCGCCTGAAGGACGGCCGGATCGAGGAGGTGCGGCGCCAGCGCGGGCGCGGCTCGGTCGGCTTCCTCTACGGGCTCGTTACGGATCTTGCCGGTTTCGACCAGATCAAGGGCGAGGAATGGAAGATCATGGGGCTGGCGCCCTATGGACGGACCGACCCCGACCTGATGGCGCTGCTGCGTCGCCTCTACGCGGTCGAAGAGGGCCGCCTGAAATTTGCCAACGAGGCCACCGTGCAAGCGGTCGCCGCCGAGGTCCTTGCGCGGCGCCCGGCCAACGTCGGCGAGCAGGGTTGGGCCGACCTCGCCCGCTGCGGCCAGGACATCTTCTCCGAACTCATGGACGTGCTGGTGGCCGAGGCGTGGCGGCTGGCGCCATCCGAGAATCTTGTCATCGCCGGCGGTTGCGGGCTCAACTCGTCCTACAACGGCCGGGTGCTCGGGCGCTCGGGCTTCCGGCGTCTGCACGTCCCCTCGGCCCCGGCCGACGACGGCAACGCCATCGGCGCCGCGTGGCTGGCGCTGGCCGAGGACGATCCCGACTGGAAGGGGCCGAAGCGCGAGACGCGCCCGCTCACGCCTTATCTCGGCTCGACCGTTTCGACCGAGCCGCTGGAGCGCATGGCCGAGTGGGAGCCCCGCGCCCGTCGCCTCGGCCACGCGGGCGTGACACGGGAGGCGGCCAAGATCCTGGCCGAGGGCGGGCTCGTCGGCTGGGTGCAGGGCCGGGCGGAGTTCGGACCGCGTTCGCTCGGCAACCGCTCGATCCTCGCCGACCCGCGCCCGGCCCATGCCAAGGCATCGCTCAACGCCAAGGTGAAGTACCGCGAGGCGTTCCGCCCGTTCGCGCCCTCGATCCTGGCCGAGGCGGGGCCCGATTGGTTCGAAGACTACGCCGACAGCCCCTACATGGAGCGCACGCTGGTGTGGCGCGAGGCGGTGCGGGATGGGGTGCCGGCGGTGGTCCACGCCGACGGCACCGGCCGGCTGCAGAGTGTCACCCGCGAGCGCAACCCGGCCTACGCGACCTTGATCGAAGCGTTCGCGGATCTGACCGGCGTGCCGATCCTGCTCAACACCAGCTTCAACGTGATGGGCAAGCCGATCCTCCACACGGCGGAGGACGCGATCCTGATGTTCTACACCACCGGGCTCGACGCCATCGTGGTCGAAGATTGGATCCTGACGAAAAAGGCGCCCGCCTGAGGCGGACGCCCTTCATCGTGCTGCGGGGCGGGGGGATGCGAAGACGTTACTCGCAGACCTCGACCCGGCGGTAGGTGAACTCGACCTCGTCGAGCCACACCTTGCGGCGCTCGTAGTGGCAGATGGGGCCCCGGCGCGGCGGCGGCGCCACGTAGACCGGTTCCTCCTCAACATAGACCCGCCGCGCGGGCGGCGGGGGCGGGGCTCCATTGTTGAGAAGCGCGCCGACGGCGAGGCCGCCGATGACGCCGGCCGCGGCGCCACCGATCAGGGCTCCGTTGCGGCCGTCGCGAGCGGAAACCGGAGCGGCGGAGAGGACGGCAGCGCCGAGAAGCGCCGCGCAGATGCCCTTGCGGGCAAGAATGGAAAGAGACAGGGCGGGCACGAGAACCGATCCTTCGAGCAACCGGATAAATCAGGCACGTGAGCCCGAATTAATCCGGTCAAGCTTAAGGATTGGCGAACGCCCCGTTGCCGGCGGTTCAGATCACCTCGTCGAGGCTCTTCACGACCGCGCGAGGCGGCTGGTCGGGGTACTCGTCGGGCTGCCCCTTCCGGTTCACCCACACCGCATCGAAGCCGAAGGCGGTGGCCCCCGCGATGTCCCAGCGGTTCGAGGAAAAGAACACCACACGGTTCCGGTCGGTGACGAGTTGGTCGAGAACCATCTGGTAGGCGGCGGGCGCCGTCTTGAAGGTTTGGATGGGATCGACCGAAAGCACCGCGTCGAGCCGCTCGCCCAGGCCGGACGAGGCCACCGCCCGCTCCAGCATCGCGGTGTTGCCGTTGGAGAACAGGGCCGTCTTCGCGCCGTGCTCATGGAAGCGGTCCAGCACGCCGGGCACCTCGTCGTAGGCGTCGAGATCGCGATAGGCGTCGAGGAGTTTTTCGCGGAATGCCGGATCGATCTCGGGGTGCCGCGCCAGCGCGAAATCGAGGGCGCGCTCGGTGAGGTCCCAGAAGCTAACGTAGCGGCCCATCAGGCCGTGCACCCAGGAGTATTCGAGCTGCTTGGTTCGCCACAGCTCCGAGAGGTTTTCCGCCTGAGGCCCGAGCGCGCCGGCATGGCGCGCGACCGCCGAGTGCACGTCGAACAGCGTGCCGTAGGCATCGAAAACGGCGTAGCTTTCGCCGGGGCGGAGATCGGGGAGGGCCATACCGGGTGAGATGAGGCGCGGAACCGATCCGGAAAGCCTACCTGCGGCGCAATCGCACGCCGAACGCGCCCATCACCGCGAGCAGGGTGCCGGCATAGGCGAGCGCCCCGGCCAAGCCGAGGAGCGCCAGCACCGCGATCTCGCGCAGATGGGGCAGGGGGGGCACGATCCGCTCGGCGAAGGGCAGGCCGTAGACGGCGAGCGCCGCCAGCACCGCGCTCGCCACGAAGACCGCGATGACGGTGATGCCGAGGACCCGCCCCGGCGCGGTCCAGCCGCGGCGCAGCGCCAGCCCGTAGAGCAGGGCGAGGTTGATCCACTGGGCGATGGCGGTGGCGAGCGCGAGGCCGGCAACGCCGTAGGGACCGGTCAGCACGAGCTTGAGCGCGACGTTGACGGCGATCGCTGTGAGCGAGGCGTAGAGCGGCGTCGTCGTGTCCTGCCGGGCGTTGAAGCTCGCCACGGCCGAGCGCACCATCACCACGGCGGGTAGAGCGAGCCCATAGGCCGCGAGCACCGAGGCCGCGCGGGCGGCGTCTTCGGCGGTGAAGGCGCCGCGCTGGAACAGCGCCGCCATGATCAGCCCCGGTAGCGTCAGGAAGGCGATCGTGAAGGGGGCCGAGAGCGCCAGCGAGAAGCCTGCGGCCCGGTTCTGCGCCGCGTGGGCACCGGCCACGTCGCCCGCGGCGATGCGCCGGCTCATCTCGGGCAGGAGCACCGTCCCGGCGGCGATGGCGATGACGCCGAAGGGCAGTTGGTAGAGCCGGTCGGCGTAGTACAGCGCGGAAACCGCACCGGTCGGCAGAAAGCTCGCGATGATGGTGTCGGCGAAGGTCGCGATCTGGAAGCCGGCCGAGCCGATCACGGCGGGCCCCAGGATCTTGAAGAACCGGATCATGTCGGGATCGCGCAACGTGGGCTTCGTCAGCCGCGGCGCGTAGGCCCGCGCCCGCGCATCCCACCACACCAGCGCGAATTGTAGAACGCCCGAGACCGAGACGCCCCAGGCCGCGGCAGTGGCCGCGTTGGGGAACAGGAAGGCCAGCGCCAGCGCCGCCAGCATCGAGAGGTTGAGCAGCACCGGCGCGCCGGCCGCGGCGGCAAAGCGCCGGTGCGCGTTGAGGATGCCGGAGAACAGCGTCACCAGCGTCATGAACAGCAGGTAGGGGAAGGTGATCCGCGTGAGGCTGACCGCCAGCGCGAACCGCTCCCCGTCCGCGGAGAAGCCCGGGGCCAGCGCCCGCACGATCCAGGGCATCGCCGGAAGCGCGAGAGCGAGCAGCGCCACCTGCACGATCAGCATCAGGGTGAAGACACGGTCGGCGAAGCGGGCGGCGGCATCCTCGGCCCCCGCCTGTTCCAGATGGGTGTAGGCCGGCACGAAGGCGGTGTTGAACGCCCCCTCGCCGAAGATCGCGCGAAAGTGGTTCGGCAGGCGGAAGGCGACGACGAAGGCATCTGCCATCGGCCCGGCCCCCATCACGGCGGCGGTGACCACGTCGCGGGCAAAGCCCGTGACCCGCGAGACCAGCGTCCAGCCGCCGACGGAGAGGATCGAGCGGATCATGTTTTTCGCGGTTGACCCCGTGCGGGCGAGGAGGCGAGCGATGCTTGATCTCTATCCCGCCCTGTCTTGGCAGTAAGCCTATGGGGCAAGGCGCGACAATGGCCGTGGAGTCACGGCAACTCTGAAAAGCCACCGGCCGGCAGGCCTACGGCTCCAGGCCGAGCTGCCGCCGGAACTCCTCCAAAGGCAGAGGTGGAGGCGACGCCCGAGGCTCCTCGATCATGCTAGCCGCTGGCGGCTGCCATGGGCCGTTCGCTTCCACGACCCACTGGCCATTGCCCAACATTGCAATCAGGCGTGAACCGCCAGTGCCTTTAAAGACCATGCCCCAGACCGGATGCTCCGAACCCCAAAGCGTCGAGGCGGTGTCAGGCATGTAGAATGTCGGGCCGACGTTGAGCGTCAATTCGGGGACGATCGCACCGTGGGTCACCCGCGCGATCACCGTCATGCAGAGATCATCCCGACAATCGGCCTCGATCCTCAGGATGAGCAACTGGCCTGGCTGCCAGGAGATATCGAGCGCCTTGGTGCCGGCAAGCGCCGCTTCGGCGTCATGAGGCCGCTCCCTCCTGAGCATCGCGGCGACAAGATCTTTCAGGTTATCTGGGACAGGCGAGTTGATGAGAACCGGCCCGGACCCGCCCTGAACCGCATTCGGTACGCCTAGGCTCAGAAACGTCGCCAGCAAGAGTCCGCAGCGCCAGTTCACCGTGCCTCCGCACCGATCTTGCAACGATCAACAAACGAAATGCTGCATTCCAGAAAACAAAAGCCGCCCCGTCGGTAAACGGGGCGGCGGCATCAAACCTCGAAGCGGATCAGGCCTTCGCTTCGCCGTACAGCTTCTCGACGTACTCCCAGTTCACGAGGTTCTCGATGAACGCCTTGAGGTAGTCGGGGCGGCGGTTGCGGTAGTCGATGTAGTAGGAGTGCTCCCACACGTCGACGCCGAGGATCGGGGTCGCGCCGTGGACCAGCGGGTTCTCGCCGTTCGGGGTCTTCAGGATGGCGAGCTTGCCGTCCTTGACCGCGAGCCACGCCCAGCCGGAGCCGAACTGGCCGACGCCGGCCTGGATGAAGTCGGCCTTGAACTTCTCGTAGCCGCCGAGATCCTCGTCGATCTTCTGAGCGAGCGCCGCCGGGGGCTGGCCGCCGCCGTTGGGCTTCATCCAGTTCCAGAAGTGGAGGTGGTTGTAGTGCTGGCCGGCGTTGTTGAAGAGCGCCTGATTGGTGTTGTAGCTCGCCTTGACGATCTCCTCGACGCTCTTGCCGGCGAGGTCGGTGCCTTCGAGCAGCTTGTTGCCGGTATCGACATAGGCCTTGTGGTGCTTGTCGTGGTGGAACTCGAGGGTTTCCTTCGACATGTAGGGCCCCAGCGCGTCGTAGGCGTAGGGCAGCACGGGCAGGGTGAACGTCATGCGTGTCTCCTGGGTTGTCCGGGTCTCGCGGGGAGCGGAGGCGAAGCGCGCAAGGTCGTTCGAAGCGCGCGGCCGGCGAGGTGACGCGCGGGTAGGTAAGTCGGGGGACCGGGCTCGGCAACGCCAGCGGAGCCGTATCCGTGCGCATGTGACCGATCGGAGCACGGCATCCACCGTTTTACGGAAGGCATCGGCCGCCGCGCTCGCCCGATCCCGTGCGTGAGGACACCGCGAGGCGGGCACTCGGTTGTGCATGGAGCGACGGAAAGGCCGGTTCCCGCGCGAGGCGTGGCCGTGCGATTTTGCAATGAGCGGGCGGGGAGTTATCCTGTCGTCATCACGCCGCCCGCGACAGTCAGTCGAGAGTACCATGGTCGTCGCGCTGCTCGCGCTCAGTTCCGTCATGATCCTCGGTGGCGTTGCCGCCGTGGTCCAGGGCTTTCCCTACGTCCGGCTGGAGAGCGGGCTGGCGATGGTGATCGGCGGCTCGACCGCGGCCTCGGCCGGTGTGGTCCTGCTCGGGCTGACGGCCATCGTGCACCGCCTGCGCACCCTTCACGGCGCCGTCGAGAGCTTGCGCGAGGCATCCCCCCAGCCGAGCATCCCGGCCGCAACGCCCGCCGGGGGCGTGCCCTGGGAGGTGTCGTCAGCGGAGGCGCCGGCCTTCACCGCTCCCGAGGTTTCGCCGCCGGAGCGGCCCTCGCTCGCCGGTATGGGCCTGGCAGGTGCGGGTGCGGCCGGCCTCGCGGGGCTGTCGATCGGCGCGCTGCGGCCGGGTGCGCGCGGCTCCGAACCGGTTTTCGAGGATCCGACGCTTTCGGCCGAACCGCAGCCGAGCGCCGCCGAGCCGCTGCTGCCCAACCTGCTGCCGGAGGCCGCGCCGCCGCATGCGAGCGATGACGACCTGTTCCGCGTGTCCGAGCCCGCGCGCGAACCCGAGCGGGCGCCGGCCTTTCCCGCACCCGAGCCGGTGACGCTCCCGAACCTCATCGCCGAGGAGCGGGACGAGGCACGGATCGCCGCCCAGACACCGGCGGCCGAACCGATCGGCCTGCGCTCCTTCCTCGACGAGCCGACGCCCGCGCCGGCCCCGGAAGCGCTGCCTGAGCCGGAGGCCGTGGCGCCTGCACCGCAGGAGATCACGGCTCACGAAACGGGGGCCGAGGCCTCCGAGCCGGAGGCGAGTGCTCCGGAGGAGCGGCACGCGGTCGGCTCCTACGCATCGGGCGCCAACACCTACGTGATGTTCTCCGATGGCTCGATCGAGGCGGATACGCCGCGCGGCCGCTTCACCTTCGCCTCGCTCGACGAACTGAAGAGCTTCGTCAATGCCGGGGGCGAGGAGGCTCGGGGCGCGGCCTGAGGGCTGCGCGTCCCTGCCGACGCCATAACGCGCACAACGCCACCGTCACCCGATGGCACGCCGGCCCCTTCACGCCAGGGGGTTGAGCGCCGGGTTTCGTGCGGGCAGGGGCGCGGCGAGCGTGAGATGGAACCCTTCGGGCGCGTAGTCGGTGGTGATCTGCGCCTGAACCTGCGCGGTCAGCACCCGTTGCAGCAGGCGTGAACCGAAGCCCTGGCGGGTCGGCGGGGCGACGAGGGGGCCGCCACTCTCGCGCCAATCGAGGTGCAGCATGCCGGCCTCGATCCTCCATGTGATCGCGACCCGGCCGCGCCCGGTCGAGAGCGCGCCGTACTTGGCGGCGTTGGTGGTCAATTCGTGGATCGCCATGCCGATCGGCACGGCGATCTCGGAGGGCAGGTCCACGGCCGGGCCATCGAGGACGATGCGCAGGTCCGGCGAGGTCTCGGTCTCGCTCTCGGCATAGGGCATCAGTTCGGAGGCGAGCAGGTCGCGCAGGCTCGCCGTCTGCCACGTCGCCTCGGTGAGCACGCTGTGGGTGTGGGCGAGCGACTTGATGCGGCCGACGAAGGCCTCGTGGAAGCTGTCGATGCTGGTGGCGGTGCGCGCCGTCGACCCGACGATGGCCTGGACCGTGGCGAGCGTGTTCTTCACCCGGTGGTGCAACTCGCGGATCAGGAGGCTGCGGCGCTCCTCGGAGAGGTGGCGGTCGGTCACGTCGGCGACGACGCCGATCAGGCGCCGCGGTAGCCCGCCCGGCCGGGTTCGCTCGAACCGTCCGGCCATGTCGATGGTGCGCCAGAGGCCGTCGTCGTGGCGGCGGATGCGGCCGGTGGCGTGCAGGATCGTGTCCTCCCGCAGCGCCCGCAGGATCGCCTGCCGGAAGACGGGGCGATCCTCGGGGTGGAGGATTTCCTTGAGGAAGGCGGACTTGCCGATGCTGCCCTCGTCCGGCCGGCGGCCGAAGATCGCGAACATCCGCTCGTTCTCCCAGGTCGCCCGGTCATCGAGGACGTGCCACTCGAAGATGCCGAGATCGGCCACCGTGGTGGCGACCCGCAGGCGCTCCTCGCGCTCGGCCAGAGCCTCCCGGGCCTCGACCCGGGTGGTGACGTCCTGCACGACGCCGACGATACCGATGGGCGCGCCGTCGGCGGCCAGCAGCGCCTCGCCGCGGGCGCCGATCCAGATCTCGGCGCCATCGGTGGCGCGCCGAAAGCGGGTCTGGAACGCGTAGGCGCGCCGTTCGGCGATGGCCGCGGCGACCGCGACCTGAATCCGTTCGGCATCCTCCGGATCGACCTGGCCGCGCATCCCCTCCCAGGTGACGGAGCGCCCCGGCGCGTAGCCGAGGATCTGCGCCGCGCGGCGGGAAAACACCATCTGCCCGGTGACGAGGTCCCAGCGCCACTCCCCGAGGCCCGCCGCGGTCAGGGCGTCGCGGTTCTGCTCGGCTCGCACCAGATCGTCGGCATCGACGAGGTTCACCACCGCGACCGTCTCGGCGCCGTCCGCCCCGGAGAGGGTCAGGCGCAGGTCGAGGCTGCCGCCGTCCGCCCGCAGCCAGCGGCGGATGCCGGCTTTCAGACCGGTTGCCTCACCGTCGAACGCGTCGCGGCCGATCACTTCGTCGATCGGGCGGCCGTCGAGGGCGCCCGAGGGATAGCCGAGCCACCGATAGAGGCAGGGATTGGCAGTGTGGAGCGTGCGCCCATCGGGCGAGAAGACGGCGAGCCCCACCGGCGCGCGGTCGAAGGCCGCGCGGTACAAGGCGGGCGACAGATCCGCCGGTGGAAAGCCCTTGTCCGCGCTGTCGTACACGATACTCCCCGTTCAGCCGCCCGCCGCGGGTGCAAGCGGGACCGTCCGGAGGGCGGCACCATGACGGAGGCCGCCGCGGACAACAAGATGCGCAGGTGAGGCAAGCCTCATCGAAAGCGGCCGGTCAACAGGTGCGGCAGGGCCCGTGTCAGCATCAGCCCAGCGCGGATCACCGCACCCGCATCTCCCCACGAGCCGCGCACCAACGCCCGGCCGAGGCGGACGGGCAGGTTCACGGCCAGCGCCGCCGCCAGCACGGCCAGCGACACCGCCCGGCCGTGATGCTTGTGCGCGTAGAGCGTCTGCGCCCGTAGGAAGTAGAACAGGCGACGGTCCTTCACCGCCTCGGTGGTGCCCTGGCCACGGTGGCGGATTTCGGCCCCTGCGACGTGACACACCGCAGAGCCGGCAGCGGCGGCGCGGGCACAGAGGTCGGCATCCTCCCAGTAGACGAAGAAGCGCTCGTCGAACCCGCCGAGCGCAGCGAAGAGCGGGCGCCGGATCATCAGGAAGGCGCCCATCACCGCATCGACCGGCCGGGTCTCGGCGTGATCCCAGTCGAGCAGGAAGTGCGGGCGCACGAGGCGCGGCAGCAGCCGGTCGAGGAACAGGGTGTGGGCGATCAGGCGGGCCCCCGTCGGGTGGCGGGCACAGGTGCGGTGCGTCTGCCCCGCCTCATCGACCAGCCGCGCGCCGACGATGCCGGTGCCGGGATCGGCATCGAGCCGCGCGCGGGCGACACGGATCCCATCCCGGCTCACCTCCGTATCGGGGTTGAGAAACAGGATGGAAGCGGCCGATCCCAGCGCCGCGCCCTGGTTGCAGGCACGGGCGAAGCCACGATTGTCGGCGTTGCGCAGCACCGTGAGCGCGAGGCCCGGCGAATCCAGCCCCTCTACCGAACCGTCGGAGGAAGCGTTGTCGACGACGACGACGCGCAGCTGCTCCGCCCCCGCGCTCGCGGCGAGGCTCGTCAGACAGTCCCGGAGCTGATCCCCGGCATTCCAGTTGACGATGACGACGTCGAGCGTCGCGGTCACGGCGGGGCGTCCGCCGGCCGGCCGAGCTGCCCGGTCAGACCCTGGGCCAGCGCCGCGAGAAGGCGCGCGAGCACGCGGGGCGAGAACCGGTGGCGGCCCCAGTAGAGACCGATCTGGAGCGGCAGGTAGGCGGCCTGCTTCAGCTTCCACCGAGCCGGCACGTGCGGAAGGCGCCAGCTATAGGCGGAGTTGCGCACGTAGACGGCCATGCGGAACAGCGGCTGGTCGGGCATCGCCACCGGCAGGAATCGCATCCGGATCGTGCCGCGCCCGACGCTGTGCGGGATGGCGGTGCCGGGGTCCATCCAGCAGCTTCGCCCGCGCGCCCAAGCACGAAAGCACCATTCGAGATCGACCGCATCGATGAAGAAATCCTCGCGGAACGGGCCGACACGCGCGAAGGCTGCCAGATCCACGAGCGAGCCGGAGGTCGCCAGGAACTCGACCGGCCGAAGGTCTTTGCGGGGCGCCACGCCGGAGCGCGGCGGATAGACCGGTGCCTTGTGGCCGGGCTTCGGCGCGGGCGCGGGGCCGACGAGGGCAGGGGGCGGGTCCGCGCCCACGGCCCGGTCGAGGGCGTGGCCCAGCGCCCGCGCCGTCTCCACGGTGGCGTCGGCATCCTGATCGAGCAGGAACAGGCGGCGGAACCCGGCAGCCGTCGCCGCCTCGGCCAGCGCGTTGAGGGCGGCGGCGATGCCGCGGTTGCGGCCCTCGCCGAGCCGCGTGAGCCCCTCCGCGCACCGCAACTGCGCAAGTGCCTCGGGCGGGATGCCGCCATTGTCGTAGATGAGGACGGGCAAGCGCCCGGCAAAGCGCTCGACGATCCGCGCCACCTGCTCGGGGGAGGGACGGAAGAAGACGACCGCGACGGCGGTGTCGGCGGAGGGATCGGAGCGCTGCACGTCGGACCTGTTTTGCGGCCAAGGGCCTAAGCGCCGGTCCCCGAACGTGCAACCCCGACGGCCTCGCCCCTCACTCGACGACGAGCTTGTAGCTCAGACCGGGCTTCACCACCGCACCGCGCTGCAGGCTGTTGAGCACGAGGAAGCGATCGACGGCGCGGTCGGGCACGCTCATGCGGCGGGCCAGCCCCTCCACGGTGTCGCCCGGAGCGGCGGTGACGATCCGCAGATGCGCCGGCTTGAGGGCGGCGGTCTCCTCCGGCTCGATCGGGCGCAGGCTCTCCAGCCAGCGGCGGAAGGCCGGCTCGGGGTCGGTCGCGCCCTTGGCCGCCATGATCATGCGGTAGGTGGTCTCGCCCATGCGGATCGCGGCCAGCCGAAACGTCCAATCCTTGCCCCGCGACAGGGCGGTGGCGGCCGAGCGCCCGCCGACGATGCGATTCTCGACCGAACCCGCCTCGATGGCGTCGTTCCAGGTCGCGCGCAGCACATCCTCCAGGCTGCGGTCGCCGCTCGCCTCGACCTGATCGAACAGCAGGCGGCGGCTGCCCTCCGGCGTGGTGCCGAGCACGGCGTTGCGGGTGTTCTCGATGGCGAAGGCGTCCGGCACCTCGAAGGCGATGTTGAGGCCCGGATGCAGGAAGCGGCGCCCGCGCACCAGCCCTTCGCCGGGATTGTCGCCGTAGGCGAGTCCGTCGATCGCCGCGAGGTAGCGGGCGCGGTCGTCGGCGCCGAGGCCGGGGGCGCCGATGCGCCGGGCCGCGCGGGTGACGAGCGCGATGCGCTCGGCGGTCGCCGGATGGGTCGCGAGCATGTCGGGCTCGGCCGCACTGCCGTTGCCGGCCTTGAGCGCCATGGTGCGCTGGAGCGCGTCGAGGAAGCGGCCGGCACCGAAGGGATCGTAGCCGGCCTGGGCGAGCACGCGCACGCCATTGGTGTCGGCCTCCAGCTCCTGCTCGCGGGAGAAGCGGGCGAGGGTGAACTTCGACTGGCTCTCGAGCTGCGCCCCCGTAACGGGGTCGTTCAGCACGTCGGCGACCACGCGGCTGACGAGTTGCGAGCGCAGGGCCATCTCGCTGCGGGCGGTGGCATGGCGCAGGGTCACGTGGGCGATCTCATGCGCGAGCACCGCCGCGACCTCCGAGCTGTCGCCGGCGAGCGCCAGCAGGCCACGGGTGACGTAAAGCCGGCCGCTCGGCAGGGCGAAGGCATTGACGACGGGCGAATCGAGCAGCGTGACCGCGTAGCTTTCCTCCGGCCGGTCGCTGACCCGCACGAGCCGGTCGGTGATCTCGGTGATGAGCCGGTGAGCGGCCGGCGCGCGGTACTCGCCGCCGAACGAGGCCACGAGCTTGGCGTGGTCCGCCTCGTCCGACCGGGCGCGCCCCGTGGTCTTCGGTGCCTGCTCGGGCACCTTGATGACCGCCGGCGTCAGCACGCTTCCGGTCTGGTCGGCGGCGCAGGCCGCGAGCGAGCCCGCAAGCATGGCCAGTGCGGCCAGCCGTGCAAGTTCCCGAGGGCTACCCCCGCGCATGCGCCGCCGCCTCGATATGTGTTGCCGATCCCCCGTCATGCCGTTCTAGCGCCGCAGCGCCTGCTCCCCCTCGACAACCTCGATGCCTTCGACGCCAGCGAGATCGATGAACGGCCCCCGACCGATCTCGACCATGCCGCGGATTCTCACGAGCCGGCCCCTCAGCGTGGCCGCAGACAAACCCTGTTCACCCAGAATCCGCCAAGAGCGTTTCTGCACGGTTACGGTCAAGCCTTGCCCGCCCCGGCGCGCGAAGTCGAGATAGGTTCGGGCCGACCGCTCGCCGACATGGAGAATGCGCCCCTCCACCACCGTGAAGCGCCCGGCGCGCGCGCTCAGCGCCGCCACATCCGTCGCCGCGAGCGGGCCCCCAGCCCACAGGCCGAGCCCGGCCGCCCGCGGCGCCGCCTCAACGGCGCGGAGCGCCGGGCGGCAGAGCGTGTCGGCCTCGCCAGCATCGGCGTAGGCAAGCCCGGCCGCGACCAATCCTCCGGCGAGATCGACCGGCTCCGCCCCGCCCGCGATCCCGCCCGTGATCGCGTCAGCGTGACGGCGGCCCCAGCGGTCCTCGGCGCCGCGCTCGGTCAAAACCAGGGACGCGCCGCGAAAGGCGTTCAGCCAACCCCGCGCAGCCGCGTCGAACGCCGGCTCGTCGGGCCAGCGCAGCCCGGAGAGCACGGCCCGGCGGCCGGATGCGAAATGCAGCTCGCCCCTGGCTCCGATGTCGGCAAGGCGGTCCTCAACCGAGGCGGCCGGCCGGCATGCCTCTTCCATCCGCGGAGCGCTCGACGCGTTGCCGGGCGCGCCGCAGGTGGCGGCGAGCAGGCAGACGAGAGCCGGGGCGCCGCCTCGGCTCGTCCGGCTCCCACCATGAGGCCCCCCATGCGGGCCGATCTCGTGACCATCACCGGGCAACATCGTCACCGTTCGCGCTCGGCTTTTCGATTCAGGCGAGGATGCCGCGCGAAAAGTGCCCGGATCGCGGCACGCGAGAGCACCGCCGGCGCGCAATCGCGGATTGCCGGCTCGTGCGCCTCCCAAGCAACAGCTCGCCGAACGCGTGCTCCGGCTCTTCCCATACAATCGTCGACGGCCCAGGCCGGAGCGGTTGGCGCCCCCCTGTGATGATGCTAAGCCTGAACGGACGTCTCCGTAGCTCAGCTGGACAGAGCACAGGTTTCCTAAACTCCACAATTGGGCGCCGTGATGGGAAACCGCACGGCGGATCCGCTCAAATTCGGGGAAAGCTTCCGGCGCCGCAGCGCCCTGCCGATCCCGAGCCAAGCCCGAGGTCCGGTCACGGTCCGAGGGAAGGTGTAGAGACTAGACGGGTGGCACCTAAAGGCTTCGTTCGAAGCTCACGGTGAAGGGATAGTCCAGACCACGAACGCGCGAACAGCGTGGCGGCGAAAGTCGAAGTGGTATGAAACCTGGGGTCGCAGGTTCGAGCCCTGCCGGGGACGCCAATCGTTTCACTGCCTGAGATTGCAGGCGAACATTCGATACTTCCTGCGATCTGAGTGCGACGCCACGCCGCATCTATAACAAATGACATAACAGGTGTGTCGTCGCGATTGGCCTCCGAAGCGCCCTTGCAACAGGAAAGTTTTCGTTCGAAGCATCGCCCGAAAGAGCTTGGGCAGAACGAAAATGGCAGGCCAGAAGACCGATGAGCGCGACGTCCTTCTCGGACGTCGCATTGCCGAGCAGCGAAAACGCTCGAAACTGACGCAGCGCGCTGTCGCCGATAGCTTCGGGATGTCTGCCGCGCAGCTCCAGAAGTACGAGAAAGGCGTCAACCGGATCAGCGCGGTTCATCTTGCGATCCTCGGCCGCCTCACCAATACCCCGGTCTCGGACTTTCTCGATGGCATTCCCCATCCGGACCCGGAAACGGAACGCGGCTTCTCGGACAATGGCCAGCAAGCCTACGCTGTTGAGCCGTGGTCCGATCTTGCCCGTGCGTTCGCCCGGCAGTTCACCGAAACCTTCACCGAGCAGCAGCGCCGCGAACTCTCCGCCGCCGTCGAGATCCTGAGCCAGGAACTCAAGGGCTGATCGGTCGGCCAGGCATCGGGCAGGGGACGCCCGCACGACCTGTGGCAGGCACGGACGCACAGGGCGAGAGCTCTCATGTCAGCGTTCGTTAAAACGGACGATTTCGCCATTCCGGCTTGACCGTCCGAAACGGCGATGCGACAAGCCGCGCCTCTGGAGACCAGGGTAAGCGCCGTGACATACGAGGCGCGCCCGACAATCGGGGGTGCACACGATGCCTCGTTCCGACTACCTCTTCACCAGCGAATCCGTCTCCGAAGGCCACCCCGACAAGGTGAGCGACCGGATCTCGGACACCGTGGTCGATGCCTATCTCGCGGCGATGCCGGAGGCGCGCCTCGGCGTCGAGACGCTGACGACGACCAACCGCGTCGTGATCGCGGGTGAGGTGCGCGGCCCCGATTCCGTGACCTTCAAGGATCTGGAAGAACTGACCCGCGAGGCCGTGCGCGACATCGGCTACGAGCAGTCGGGCTTCCACTGGAAGAACAACGACGTCGCCATCTACCTGCATGCGCAGTCCGCCGACATCGCGCAGGGCGTGGACGCCGCCGGCAACAAGGACGAGGGCGCGGGCGACCAGGGCATCATGTTCGGCTACGCCGCCGACGAGACCCCGGCCCTGATGCCGGCCCCGATCTTCTACGCCCACAAGATCCTCAAGGACCTCGCCGACGCGCGCAAGGCCAAGCAGGGCGACGCGGCCAAGCTCGGCCCCGATGCCAAGAGCCAGGTCACCGTGCGCTACGCCGACGGCCGCCCGGTCGAGGTGACGCAGATCGTTCTCTCGACGCAGCATCTCGACGAGTCGCTCGACTCCGCCGACGTGCGCGCCATCGTCGAGCCCTACATCCTCAAGGCCCTGCCGCAGGGCTGGGTCAACGAGAGCACCGTCTGGCACGTCAACCCGACCGGCAAGTTCGTGATCGGCGGCCCCGACGGCGACGCCGGCCTCACCGGCCGCAAGATCATCGTCGACACCTACGGCGGCGCGGCGCCCCACGGCGGCGGCGCCTTCTCCGGCAAGGACCCGACCAAGGTCGATCGCTCGGCCGCCTATGCCGCCCGCTATCTGGCCAAGAACGTCGTCGCCGCCGGCCTCGCCCGCCGCGCCACGATCCAGCTCTCCTACGCCATCGGCGTGGCCAAGCCCCTGTCGATCTACGTCGATCTGCACGGCACCGGCACCGTGGACGAGGCCCGGCTCGAAGGCGTGCTGATGGACGCGCTCGATCTCTCGCCCCGCGGCATCCGCACGGCACTCCAGCTCAACAAGCCGATCTACGCCCGCACCTCGGCCTACGGCCATTTCGGCCGCGAGCCCGATGCCGACGGCGGCTTCTCCTGGGAGAAGACGGATCTGGCCGACAAGCTGAAGTCGGCGTTCTAAGCCCGAACCATGATGGGGAGGGATGCGGACATCCCTCCCGAGACGGGCGGGACGGCGGAGACCGAGCGGGCCTTCTACGGGCGCCGCAAGGGCAAGCGCCTTCGCCCGGGGCAGGAGCAGCGCCTCGAAGGGGCACTGCCGCACTTACGCGTCGCGCTGCCCGAGCGCGGCGAATTTTTGGACCCGCCAAGCCTGTTTCCGGGGCCGATCGACGAGGTCTGGCTCGAGATCGGCTTCGGCGGCGGCGAGCACCTCGCAGCCCAGGCCGAGTCCCACCGCCAAGTCGGCATCATCGGCTGCGAGCCCTTCGTCAACGGCGTGGTCAAGCTGCTGCGCGCAGTGGACGACCGCGGCTTGCGCAACGTCCGCGTATGGGACGAGGACGCGACAGCCCTGCTCGCCGCCCTGCCGGATGCGAGCCTCGCCCGCGTCTACCTGCTCTATCCCGACCCCTGGCCGAAGCGCCGCCAGCGCAAGCGCCGATTCGTGTCGGACGCCTCGCTCGCCGAGATCGCGCGCGTTCTGCGCCCCGGCGGCCATTTCCGCTTTGCCAGCGACATCGACGATTACGCGGGCTGGACCCTGGTCCGCGCCGCCCGCTGCCCGCAATTGCGCTGGACGGCCGAGACCGCCGACGACTGGCGCAAGCCGTTCGAGGGTTGGCCGGGCACCCGCTACGAGGCCAAGGCCCTCGCGGCCAGCCGGTGGCCGAGCTACCTCACGTTCGAGCGGGTCGGCACGGACTGATCCGGCTGCCGAACACTCCACGCCGTCATCACCGAGCGACGCCGAATCGGTCCAGCACGCTGCCTTTCTCTGAAAGGTCGCGTGGCTGGAGCGGTCCGCTGTCGCTCGCGATGACGGCCGGCTGAACGATCCGAGAGCAGAAGACGCGCGGCGAAATCGTCTGTGCGCCCCCTCGACCCGGATGAAGGGCAATCCGTAGTCCGGACGTCGAGAAAGACCCGACATCCGGAGGAAGCGGCCGCTTCAAGCAGCCCTCGTACCAAATCCGTTCGATCCCTTCGGGATGGCGGATTTGGGCGTCGCTCAGGCGCCGCGCGGGCTCTCTGACACGGTCCCCGGTTGAATCAAGCGGGGACCGTGTCAGCCCGCCTTCGTCTTCGCGGTAGCCTTCTTCGCAGCCGCCGGCTTGGCGGCGGCCTTCGTCGCCGGCGCCTTGGTCGTCGCCTTGCGCACGGCCGGCTTCTTCGCCTCGCCGGCCTCCGCCTTCTTCGCCGGGGCGCGGGCGCGGGCCGCCGTCTTGCGGACCGGCTTCTTGCCGCCGCCGGAGGCGCGCTTGGCGTTGACGAGGTCGATCGCCTGCTCCAGCGTCAGGCTCTCGGCGGCCATCGTCTTCGGCAGCGTCGCGTTGACCGAGCCGTCGCTGACATAGGGGCCGTACTTGCCGGCCTTGACCACGAGTGCAGCGCCGTCCGGATGTTGGCCGAGCGTGCGGCCGGGATCGGACGAGGGACGGCCGCGCCCGCCGCCCTGCTCCTTGGCGACGATGAGGTCGATGGCGCGGTTGGCGCCGATCTCCAGCACGTCGTCATCCTTGCCGAGATTGGCGTAGGTCTTTCCGTGCTGCACGTAGGGGCCGAAGCGCCCGAGATTGGCCAGGATCGGCTCGCCGGTCTCGGGATGCTTGGCCACCTCGCGCGGCAGCGACAGCAGGCGTAGGCCGATCTCCAGGGTCACGCTGCTAGGGCTTGTGCCCTTGGGCAGCGAGGAGCGCTTGGGCTTCTCCGCGCCCTTCTCGGCACTCGCCTCGCCGAGTTGCACGAACGGCCCGAAGCGCCCGTCGCGCAGGGTCACGGGGAGGCCGGTGGCCGGATCGTCGCCGAGCACCCGCACGCCGGGCTGGCCGCCCTCGGCCGAGGAGCCGTCGCCCTCACCCTCGACGCCCGACGCTGAGAGTTGGCGGGTGTACTTGCACTCGGGGTAGTTCGAGCAGCCGATGAAGGCGCCGAACTTGCCGAGCTTGAGCGAGAGCTGGCCCGCCCCGCAGGTTGGGCAGGCGCGCGGATCGCCGCCATCCGCCTTCTCGGGGAAGATGTGCGGCCCGAGCAGGCCGTTGAGCGCCTCGAGAACCTCCGCGACGCGCAACTCCTTGGTGCCGCCGATGGCCGCCGAGAAGTCGCGCCAGAAGTCGCGCAGCACCGAGCGCCAGTCGATCTCGGCATTCGAGACCCGGTCGAGCTGCTCTTCCAGGCTCGCGGTGAAATCGTATTCGACGTAGCGCTTGAAGAAGCTTTCGAGGAAGCCGGTGACGAGGCGGCCCTTGTCCTCCGGCTGGAGGCGCTTCTTCTCGATGCGGACGTATTCGCGGTCGCGCAGGGTCTGCAGCACCGCGGCATAGGTCGAAGGCCGGCCGATGCCGAGCTCCTCCATCCGCTTCACGAGGCTGGCCTCGGAGTAGCGCGGCGGCGGCTCGGTGAAGTGCTGGGTCGAGGCGATGCGCTCGCGCTTCAAGGCGTCGCCCGCCTTCATCGCCGGCAGGCGCTTGGAATCCTCGTCCTCCTCGTCGTCCTTGCCCTCTTGGTAGAGGGCGAGGAAGCCGTCGAACTTCACGACCTGACCGGTGGCGCGCAGGTCGATCCGGCGCGGGCCGACATTCGCGCTCACCTCGACGGTGGTGCGCTCCAGCTCGGCCGATTCCATCTGGCTGGCGATGGTGCGCGTCCAGATCAGTTCGTAGAGCTTGGCCTGCTCCGGTTCGAGATAGCGGGCGATCTGCTTCGGCAACCGGCCCATATCGGTCGGGCGCACGGCCTCGTGGGCCTCCTGCGCGTTCTTGGCCTTCACTTGGTACTTGCGCGGCGCGCCGGGGACGTAGTCGTCGCCGAACTCGCGGCCGATCACCCGGCGGGCGTCCTGGATCGCCTCCGGCGCCATGTCGACGCCGTCGGTTCGCATGTAGGTGATGATGCCGACGGTCTCACCGCCGACATCCACGCCCTCGTAGAGCCGCTGGGCGACCCGCATGGTCTGCGCCGGGGCCATGCCGAGCTTGCGCGAGGCCTCCTGCTGCAGGGTCGAGGTGGTGAAGGGCGGCTGCGGGTGGCGCTTGGCGGGCTTGGCCTCGACGGATGCCACCTGGAAGGTCGCGAGTTCGAGGTCGCGCTTGAACGCCGCCGCCTCCTCGGCATTGCCGACGTCGAGGCGCTGGATGCGCTTGCCGTCGGCGCCGACGAGGCGCGCCTCGAACACGCCGCCGGCTTCCGTCACCAGGGTGGCGACGATCGACCAGTACTCGCGGGCCTTGAAGCGCTCGATCTCCATCTCGCGCTCGACCACGAGGCGGAGCGCCACCGACTGCACCCGACCGGCCGAGCGGGCACCGGGCAGCTTGCGCCACAGCACCGGCGAGAGGTTGAAGCCGACGAGGTAATCGAGGGCGCGGCGCGCGAGATAGGCATCGACCAGGGCCTGGTCGATCTGGCGCGGCTTCTTCATCGCCGCGTCGACCGACGCCTTGGTGATGGCGTTGAAGGTCACGCGCTCGACGGGAATGCCCTTCAGCGCCTTGCGGGCGGTGAGCGCCTCGATGACGTGCCAGGAGATCGCCTCGCCCTCGCGATCCGGGTCGGTCGCGAGGATGAGCTTCTCGGCTCCCTTCACGGCGCGGGCGATCTCGGACACGCGCTTGGCGCCGCGATCCTCCACCTCCCAGATCATGGCGAAGTCGGCCTCCGGATCGACCGAGCCGTCCTTGGCCGGCAGATCGCGGATATGGCCGAAAGAGGCCAGAACCTCGTAATCGCGCCCCAGGTATTTGTTGATCGTCTTGGCCTTGGCCGGCGACTCGACGACGACGACTTTCATGAACCTCTGCCTCTCGCCAGAGCCTCACCGCAGATACGGTTTTGGGAATGGCGCGGATGCGTACCGGTCGGAGGCCGGCTCTCGCGCCGCGCAGAAGTGGGTGAGCCGCGCGGCGTTGTCAAATCGGGTGAACGCGCCGGACCTACCCTTAAATCCCCGCGTACCACTCGTAGCCGCGGTCTTCCCAGTAGCCGCCCTTGCCGTCGCCGATGCCGGTCAGGCCCTCGGTGACCTCGATCCGCATGATGTATTTCGCCTGCTTGTAACCGAGCTGGCGCTCAACCCGCAGGCGTAGCGGCGCGCCGTTCGAGACCGGCAGCGCTTGGCCGTTCAGGTCGTAGGCGAGAATGGTCTGCGGATGGTAGGCGTCGGTGAGATCGATGCTCTCGTAATAGCGAACCGGCGTGCCCTGGCTCTCCTCGTCCTCAGGCTTCGGTGCCTCCGCGCCCGCGGCCTGCGAATCGCTCGCCTGATTCTCGGCCCCTTCCGGTTGCGTCTCCATGCCGGGATTGGCGGTCTTTTCCGGTTCCGCCTCGTCCTCCCCACTACTCATGGCGTATTCCATCGTGTCGGCGCAGTGGAACACGACGTAGCGGGCCTTCGGCTTCAGGCCGGCCCGTTGCAGCACCTCGGCGAGCGGCACGCCGGTCCACTTGCCGATGGCGCTCCAGCCCTCGACGCAATCGTGCCGCGTGGTCTGGGTGCGGGCGGGCAGGGCCCTCAGATCGGCGAGGCTGAGATCCTGGGGCCGCTCGACGAGGCCGTCGACGCGCAGCTTGAACCCGTCGAAGCTCTTGGCGGCCAGCGCCTTGTAGGCCCGGTCCGGCGGCTCGATCGTGCCATTCGGCTTGAACCAGGGTGAGATCTCGGAATCCGGAAACTCCTTGGCGAGCGAGGCCGGCGTGAGGAGCAGACGCTGCACGAACAGGTTGGCATCCTCGCCCGCCTTCAGGGCCCGCTGCCCCGTCGGGCTCGCGGCGAAACGGTCGCAGCCGCCCAGCGCCGAGACGCCGAGCAGGCCGGCCGCCGCGGTGAGGAAACCGCGGCGATGAGGGCGGGGGATCTGGAGGCGGGGGGGCACGGGGCGGGAGGACATGGGGCGGGGGATCATGGGGTCTCTCCCGAACCGGCGGGAAGCTTCTTGCGCTCGATCACGAACCAGCCGGTGATCATGCTGCGCATGTTGTTGGCCACGCCGGAGAGCAGCACGAGCAGGACGTGGACGATCACGAACAGCACCAGCAGGTTCGTGACGATGAAGTGGATCGTGCGGGCCGATTGCCGGCCGCCGAACAGGTCGGGCAGGGGCACCACGGCGTTGACGCCCGGCGACATGGCGAGCCCCGTGAGCACCATCAACGGCAGCAGCACGGCCACCACGACGAGGTAGGAGAGCTTCTGCAGCACGTTGTAGCGCTTGGCCTCGTCGCCTTCCGGAAAGTGCAGGGTCAGGTGCTCGCGGATCGAGGAGCCGAACCCGCGCATCTGGTCGCCGTCGGGCACGAGGCGCCGCCGCAGCTGCCCGGTGCCGATTCCGTAGAGCAGATAGATCAGCCCGTTGATGACGAAGGCCCAGGCGAACAGGAAGTGCCAGCGCCGCCCCGTGGCGAGATCCTGGTGCGCCGGCAGGGTCGACCACGAGGGGAAAGCGCGGCCCGTGGGCTGGCCGTTGAGGTTCGACAGGCCGAGCACGCCCGTCGTCTCGAAGGTGTGACCGGCGACATAGACGATGCCGCGCGGCGTGCCGTCGTCCCGCTGGTCGTCGGTGATCGCGACGAACGGTGTGTCGAAGGTCGAGGCCGCGCCCCAATAGAGCGCGGGATGGGCATTGAAGATCTGCAACCCGCTCATCAGCAGGATGGCGAGGCAGACCACGTTGAGCCAGTGCGCCAGCCGGATCACCAGCGGATGGCGGAACATCCAGCGTCGCCGTACCGTCTCCACGATGTCCGGCCCCGAGAGCGTCGATCCTGCGGCCACGGCGCGGCTGTTCCTATTGCAGCAACCCATGCCGGGCGGGCGAGCCGCTCGGCGCGGGAGGACTTGAAAGGCTTCGTTCGACACGAAAAAGCCCGCCCGGTCTAACCGGGCGGGCCGATAGTCGCCTAGATGGCGAGTTGGTCACAGTCAGGTGACGTGGGGATCACATCCCGCCCGCGCCGGACTCCATGCCGGAGCCGGAATTCATGCGCTTCGAGCGCATCATCTTCTTGCTCTTCATCGGCTTTTTCATCTTCTTGGAGCTGCGCTTCATCGGGCGCTGCTCCTGGCCCATGTCGTCGCCCATGGCGCCCTGCTGCATTTGGCCGCCCATCTGGCCACCCATTTGCCCGCCCATCTGGCCTCCCATGCCGGGCTCCATACCGCCCCGCTGCATGCCCTGGGCATAGGCGCCGGACGAGAGAGCGAGACCGAGCGAGAGCGCACCGGCGGTCAGGAGAAGTCGCGTGTTCATAGGCTACCTTTCGTTTCCGGGCAGGCAGGCGAATACCGGGACAGGCATTCGACGCGCTCAAGCCCCGACAGATGTTGGGGAAACGGAAGCGAGGCCGGTTCGTTCAAATTTTTCTCGATCACGGGCTCGCGATGACCAAGAAAATCTCTCAGCTGCGACCGGGTGAGACCGTTATCCCTGGCGCCATCGCCCGCGCGGGCCAACCGGATACGCCTGCGCCTTGCCGGGCCTCTCCCAGACACCTATAGCGCGGAGCCGACGCCAGAACCGCCGCATGACCGCTCAGACAGCACCCGCCTTCCCGCACCGGCACCTGCTCGGCATCGAAGGCCTGAGCCGGCCGGACATCGAATCGCTGCTGGAGCGCGCCGACGCCGCCGTCGCCTTGTCGCGGCAGGTCGAGAAGAAGCGCACCGTCCTGCGGGGCCGCACGCAGATCAACCTGTTCTTCGAGCCCTCGACCCGCACGCAATCCTCGTTCGAACTCGCGGGCAAACGGCTCGGCGCCGACGTGATGAACATGTCGGTCGCCTCGTCCTCGGTGAAGAAGGGCGAGACGCTGATCGATACGGCCGCAACGCTCAACGCCATGCGGCCCGACATCATCGTGGTGCGCCACCACGCGGCGGGCGCAGTGCATCTCTTGGCCCGCAAGGTCGATTGCGCCGTGGTCAACGCCGGTGACGGCGCCCACGAGCACCCGACCCAGGCGCTGCTCGACGCGCTCACCATCCGCCGCAACAAGGGCGGCATAGAGGGGCTTCAGGTCGCGATCTGCGGCGACGTCCTGCACTCGCGGGTGGCGCGCTCCAACATCATCCTGCTTCAGGCGCTCGGCGCCCGGGTGCGGGTGATCGGCCCCTCGACCCTGCTGCCCACCGGCATCGAGCGCTTCGGCGTCGAGGTGTTCACCAACATGCGCGCGGGGCTGAAAGGCTGCGACATCGTGATGATGCTGCGCCTCCAGCGCGAGCGGATGAACGGCTCCTTCGTGCCCTCGGTGAAGGAGTACTTCCGCTAT
This sequence comes from Methylorubrum extorquens, assembly GCF_024169925.1. NCBI lineage: Bacteria > Pseudomonadati > Pseudomonadota > Alphaproteobacteria > Hyphomicrobiales > Methylobacteriaceae > Methylorubrum > Methylorubrum extorquens. The sequence continues at coordinate 2,635,354 of NZ_JALJXF010000001.1, read as the reverse complement.
TACGGCCTCGACGGCGACAAGCTGGCGCTGGCCAAGCCCGACGCGCTGGTGATGCATCCGGGTCCGATGAACCGCGGCGTCGAGATCGCCTCCGACATCGCCGACGGGGCACAGTCTCTGATCCGCGAGCAGGTCGAGATGGGCGTCGCCGTGCGCATGGCCGTGCTGGAAGCGCTGGCGACCCACTTGCCGAACGGGTGACACTCATGAGCGCGCTCGTCCTCTCCAACGCCCATCTCCTCGATCCGGCCACCGGCCGCGAGGGTCCCGGCGCCGTGCTCGTGCGCGACGGCCGCATCGCCGACATCGCCTGGGGTGCCGCACCCGACACGCCGGAGGGCGCCCAAAAAATCGACTGCGGGGGTGTCACCCTCGCACCGGGCCTGATCGACCTGCGTGCCTTCGTCGGCGAGCCGGGCGCCGAGCACCGCGAGACCCTGGCCTCGGCGAGTGCCGCTGCAGCGGCCGGCGGCGTGACGACCCTGGTCTGCATGCCCGACACCAATCCCGTCATCGACGGGCCGGCCATCGTCGATTTCGTGCTGCGCCGCGCCCGCGACACGGCAAGCGTCAACGTCCTGCCCGCCGCCGCGATCACCAAGGGGCTGGCGGGGCGCGAGATGACCGAGTTCGGCCTGCTGGCGGAGGCCGGCGCCGTCGCCTTCACCGACGGGCTGAAAGCCGTGACCAACGCGCAGGTGATGCGCCGCGCGCTCACCTACGCCCGCGATTTCGGCGCGCTGCTGATGCAGCATATCGAGGAGCCGGACCTCGTCGGCGAAGGCGTAATGAACGAGGGTGAGATGGCCTCCCGCCTCGGCCTCATCGGCATCCCCCGCGAGGCCGAGACGGTGATGCTGGAACGCGACATCCGGCTCGTGCGCCTCACCGGCGCGCGCTACCACGCGGCGATGATCTCCTGCGCCGATTCCGTCGAGATCGTGCGGCGGGCGAAAGAGGCAGGGCTGCCCGTCACCTGCGGCGTGTCCGTCAACAACCTCGTGCTCAACGAGGGCGACATCGGTCACTACCGCACCTTCTGCAAGCTCTCGCCCCCCTTGCGCCGCGAGGACGACCGGCAGGCGGTCATCGCGGCCCTGAATGAAGGCGTGATCGACGTCATCGTCTCCGACCACAACCCGCAGGACGTCGAGACCAAGCGCCTGCCGTTCGCCGAGGCCGCGGATGGCGCGCTCGGCATCGAGACCCTGCTCGGGGCCGCCTTGCGCCTGCTCCATACCGGCGACATGCCGTTGGGAACGCTTCTGAAGGCCCTCTCGTCGAACCCCGCCGCGCTGCTCGGCCGCGAGGCGGGGCGGCTGGAGAAAGGCGCACCCGCCGACCTCGTGCTGATCGACCCCGATCTGCCCTACCTGCTCGACAAGCGGCAGTTGAAGTCGCGCTCCAAGAACTCGCCCTTCGACGAGGCGCGTCTCCAGGGCGCGGCGGTGCTGACGCTGGTGGCCGGCCGGATCGTCCACCGCTCCGCCCTCTCGGCCATCGCCGCATGACCACGCTTCTCGCGGCCGGCTGGCCGGTCCTCATCGCGGCCCTCGTCCTGGGCTACGCCTGCGGTGCGATTCCCTTCGGGCTGATCCTCACGAAGTTCGCCGGCCTCGGCGACGTGCGGGCGATCGGATCGGGCAACATCGGCGCGACCAACGTGCTGCGCACCGGCCGCAAGGGCCTCGCTGCCGCGACGCTGCTCTGCGACGCGCTCAAGGGCACGCTGCCGGTGCTCGCGGCAAGCCATTGGGGCGAGGGGCCGGCGCTGGCCGCGGGCCTCGGTGCCTTCCTCGGCCACCTGTTTCCGGTCTGGCTCGGCTTCAAGGGCGGCAAGGGCGTGGCGACCTTCATCGGCGTGCTGCTGGGCTTAAGCCCGCTGACGCTGGCCGCCTTCGCCGCGATCTGGCTCGGGCTCGCCTTTGCCCTGAAATACTCCTCGCTCGCCGCGCTCGCGGCGTCGGCCGCCACGCCGCTCATCCTGTGGGCGCTGGGACACGGAATGGTTGCAGCGCTCTTCCTCGTGCTCGCAGCTTTGCTATGGTGGAAGCACGCGCCCAACATCCGCCGCCTCGCCGCCGGTACCGAAGGGCGGATCGGGAAGAAGGGGTGAGCGCCGCCCCCTCCCGGACGGAGGGGGATCGATGCAGCTCACCGACGCGCAACGCCTCGATTGGCTGCGCCTGATCCGTACCGACGGCATCGGCCCGCGCACCTTCCGCGGCCTGATCAACCGTTTCGGCAGCGCATCGGCCGCCCTCGACGCCCTGCCGGACCTGACGAAGCGGGCGGGCAAGCGCGCCGTCCCGCCCACGAAGGCGGAGGCCGAGCGCGAGATGGCCGCCGCCGCCCGCCTCGGCATCCGCTTCCTCGCCATGGGCGAGGCGGCCTATCCGAAGGCGCTGCACGCCACCGACACCGCGCCGCCGCTGATCGCCGTTCGCGGCGATCCGGCCACGCTTCTCAAGCCTTCGGTGGCCATCGTCGGCTCGCGCAATGCCTCGACCGCCGGCCTTGCCTTCACCGAGCGGCTCGCCCGCGGCTTCGGCGAAGCCGGTCTCGTCGTGGTCTCGGGGCTCGCCCGAGGGATCGACGCCCGCGCCCACAAGGCCACGCTGGTCACCGGCACCGTCGCGGTCCTCGCGGGTGGGCAGGACCGGATCTATCCGGAGAACCATGCCGGCCTCGTCGAGGAGATCGTGGGCGAGGGCGGGGTGGTGGTCGCCGAGATGCCGATGGGCTGGGTGCCGCGCGGGCGCGACTTTCCCCGCCGCAACCGCATCATCTCCGGCCTGAGCCTCGGCACCGTCGTCGTCGAGGCCGCGCGCCGCTCCGGTTCGCTCATCACCGCCCGCTTCGCCCTGGAGCAGGGCCGGGAAGTCTTCGCGGTGCCCGGCTCGCCGCTCGATCCGCGGGCGGAGGGCACCAACGACCTGATCCGCCAGGGTGCGACGCTGGTCTCGGAGGTCGAGCACGTCCTCTCGGTGCTCGATCCGCTGATCGCCGGGGACGCGCCGCAAGCGGACGGCCTGAACGACCGCTCCGAAAGCTGGGGGGCGCCCGATTATTGGGACGAGATCGATTTCGACGGACGAGCCGAGACCGCCCTGCCGCTGTTTCCCGCTGCGGCGGAGCCGGTCGAGGATCCGCCCGAGCCCCGGGACGACCGCGCGCGGCTGATCGCGTGCCTCAGCCCGACACCGGTTGGGACCGATGCGCTTGCCCGCTCCACCGGCCTGCCGGTTCGGATCGTGCAGACGACGCTGCTCGAACTGGAACTCGACGGCCAAATCGAGCGGCACGGCAGCGGGACGGTCTCCCTGGTTTCGCGGGCGTGACGCGGTCGATCCCTGGCCCTGGAGGCCCATGATACAGGAGCCGGGCAGCACCGTTGCTGCGCTCGAACGCGCCCCTCAGACCACAAGCCGGCATCGAACAAACGGCTTCTATGACGAACAAATCTTTGATCCGAGTTTCGCACTTAAGACTCTATCAAACACTGCGCATTGCGGCTGTGGCGAATCACGATTATTGGGCCGTCATCCGGCCTCGGTTCGGTTAGAAGGGTCGATATCAGTCATTCCGCGAAAGCCCCTAATCGAGGCGGCCCGCGGGCGGGGGCTCGAACGGTGGTACGGTTTCTACGTCAGGCTCGGATGCGGCCGGTCTCGAGGGGGCGTCCGCGGCGGCTCGTCGGCGCGTCGGCGCTGATACTGGCCCTCTCCCTCTCCTCGACCGCAGTGCTCGCCTACGCCGACCTGCTGCCGCAACACCTCGATCTCGGCTTCGACTTCGATCTCGGCCTGTTCGAGGATGCGGCTCCGACCGGCCTGCCGCACGTCGCCCAGAAGATCGCACTGGGCGGACCGTTGAGCATCGTCGCCTTCGGCTCCTCCTCGACGGAAGGCATCGGCGCCTCGACGCCCGCCGCTGCCTATCCCGCTCGCCTCGAAGCGGGTCTGCGGCGCGCCCTGCCGCATCTCGGCAGCAAGATCACGGTCGCCAACCGCGGCATCGGCGGCGAGGCGGTGGACGAGATGCTGGCCCGGCTCGACCGGGACGTGATCGCGCCCCGGCCCGATCTCGTGATCTGGCAGACCGGCAGCAACGACGCCCTGCGCGGCGTCTCCCTCGATCACTTCCGCGAGGCCACCGAGGCGGCGCTGGAGCGCATCCGCGCGGCGGGGATCGACGTGGTTCTGATGGAGCCGCAATGGTGTCCGGCGCTCGACGCCACGCCCGGCGCCGACCGGTTCCGCGACGCCGTGCGCACCCTCGGCGCCGAGCTCGGCGTCCCGGTGATCCGCCGCTCCGACCTGATGCGCGACTGGATCGGGCAAGGCCGGCTGACTCGCACCGAACTGTTCGCAAGCGACGGCCTGCACATGGCCGATGGCGGCTACGCCCTGCTCGCCGAGGCCGCGCAGGACGCGGTGCTCGACGGGGCCGAAGCGGCACCGGTCGCGCTCGCCGAGGCGGGGACGGATTGAGGCCATCATCCGGGGCGGCCCGCGTCGCCCGTTGTTGCGCGATCGGCCTTCTGCTCGCGGCGGCGCCCGCCGGGGCGATCGATCTGCGGCTGCTGCCCGAAAACCCGCGCACTACCCGCAACCCGAAATGTGCCGACGTGACCGTGGTGGCGCCGGCCCGCCGGCCCGGCACGCATCCGCTCGACGACCGGATCAGCCCCAACCCGGCCCTGTCGCCGATGAGCCAGGGCGACAGCGCGATCTGCTTTGCCTACGCCACCGCCGACATGATCTCGCAGCGCGTCGGGGTCACCGTCTCGGCGCTCGATGTCGCCACCCGCTACTACTTCGCCGACCCGGCCGGCCTCGAACGCAGGCGGGACCGTGCCTTGCGTAGCTACCTGCGCCGGCATCCCGACCTCGCAGAAGAGATCGCCGAGAGCCGCAACGACACCGAGGCGAGCCGCGAGCGCAACCCCGGCCGCAAGCCCTATTTCGACAAGCTGGAGGACGGGCAGGAGGAGGCGGCGACCCTTCTCTACAACCTCGGCGGCCTCTGCACGGACCGCGACCTTCCTTCCTTCGACGGCTACGGCCAGCACGCGCGCACCTTCGGGGCCCTGCGCTGGCGCAGCCGCGTCGCCGCCCCCAAGATCTCGTGGCGCAGCCTCGGCGGGACGGTGCCGCGACTACGCGATCCGGCGACCGATGCCTTCAATGCCGGCTGGATCGCCCATGTCGAGCGGCGCTGCCGCCGCCAGCCCCTGCCGGTGCCGCTGGTCCCGGTCTCGGATTCGATCGCCGACAACCAGCTCGACTTCATGGACAAGGCCGCCCGCCGCGAGCCCGGCCTCGCGGCCGGCACCGACCGGCTGATGGGGATGATCGACTACGCCCTCGACCGGGGCCGCCTGCCGGTGGTGGGCTATTCCTGGTACGTGCTGGAGGAACGCCTGCCGAAGGACCCGGATATCGCCGCCGACCATTCGAGCCCGATCATCGCCCGGCGCAAAGTGGGTGGGCGCTGCCAGTACCATCTGCAGGACAATACCGGCGAGTACTGCGCCCGGATGCGGCCGGGCATCGCCGAGCGCTGCGACCTCGGCCGGGTCTGGCTCGACGAGGACGAATTGCGCGCCTCGCTCTACAGCGTGATCTATCTACGGTAGAGCGCATTCCGACGGAGTGGTCGCCGGTTCGTCGAAAGAATGCGTGTCAAAACAAGGACTTAGAGACGCCGGCCTGATGCAATCAGCTCGACGGCTCGAGGCGTTTTCAAGCGGAGGATTGAGGACCATGACGATCGAGATCGGCTTCCTCGTCTTCCCCCAGGTACAGCAATTGGACCTGACCGGGCCCTACGAGGTACTGGCCATGGTGCCGGGCGCCCGCGTCCATCTCGTTGCGAAGGCGCTGGAACCGATCGCGAGCGCCACCGGCCTCGTGCTGACGCCCACACTCACCTTCGCCGAATGCCCGGCCCTCGACGTGATCTGCGTACCCGGCGGTGCGGGGGTGAACCCGCTGATGGAGGATGCCGAGACCCTCGACTTCCTGCGCCGTCAGACGCGAAGCGCTCGCTACCTCACCTCCGTCTGCACCGGTACCCTGGTGCTCGGCGCGGCGGGACTGCTGCGGGGCAAACGCGCCACCACGCACTGGGCGGCGCACGATCTGCTGAGCTCCTTCGGGGCGATCCCGACGCAGGGGCGTGTCGTACGCGACGGCAACCTGATCACCGGCGGCGGCGTGACGGCGGGCATCGATTTCGGCCTGACGCTCGCGGCCGAACTCACCGACGCGGCGACCGCACAGGCGATCCAGCTCCAGCAGGAATACGCCCCGGCCCCGCCCTTCGATGCCGGCCGCCCCGAGACCGCCGGTCCGGAGATTCTCGCGGCCGCCCGCGAGCGGCTGTCGGCGACGCGCCGGGAGCGGGAGGCGATCGTGGCCCGACTCACGCAGGCAGGGGGTTAAAACCCGTCCGCCTCCTCGGCCGCGCCCGAAAACATCCCGCCCATCACGTCGAGACAGCTTTGCAGGATGTAGGTGGCGGCGAGCTTGTCCACGAGTTCGCCGCGCCGCGCCCGCGAGGCGTCGGCTTCGAGCAGCGTGCGGGTGACGGCGGCGGTGGAGAGGCGCTCGTCGAAGAACAGGACCGGCAGCGGCAAGAGCGGCTTGAGGTTGCGGGCAAAGCTCCGGCTCGATTGGGCCCGGGGGCCTTCGGAGCCGTCCATGTTGAGCGGCAGGCCGATCACGAGGCCGCCGACGGCGTGCGTCGCGCAGAGCGCTACGATCCGCGCCACGTCGGGCGTGAACTTCACCCGCCGGATCGTCTCCAGCGGCGAGGCGATCTGCCGGCCGACATCGGACAGGGCGATTCCGATGGTCTTGGTGCCCAGGTCGAGCCCGATCAGGCGCGGCGCGCCGGCCGAGGCTTCGACGAAGGCCGCCATCTCCTCCCGGTTCACGAAGCCGCCGCTCCGAGCTGTTCGAGGGCCGCCGCCTCGTCGCCCGCGAAAGTCGCGGGCAGCGGGCCTTCCCCGTCGCCGAGGATGTGCAGGATCTCGAGGCCCTGGAGCCCGCGCAGGAAGGTGGGCAGATCGGCACCGCCGAAATGCACCGTCTCCAGATCGGCGCACAGCACCCAGATGTCGTATTCGGGGAAACCCGGCGTCACGTCGAAGAACAGGAAATCGCCCCGCTCGGTCTGCCCGAAGAAGCAGGCCCGCTCCATCAGCCCGGCATCGGCATCACCCTCGATGGTGAAGCGGTGCGGCTCGTCGCTGCCCTCGTCGCGCAGGCCGTCGAGGGCGAGCGCCACGCCGTGCGAGATCAGGTGTGCCCGCGAGCCGAGATCCGCCGCCTCCACCGGAACCGGGGTGAAGATGCGCAGATGCCCGCCGATCCGCCCGGCGCCGCAGCTCTGCGCGAAGTTGCGGTAGCTCTGGGGGAGGGGGAAACCGAGTTCGGCCTCGGCACGGGCGAGATCCGCCTCGCTGGAGATCAGCCCCGGACGCAACTCCCGGAAGACGCTGTCCCACATGCCCCGTCCTCCTCGCACCCCGACAAGGGAGGGGCTTACGCCCGCCCCCGCGGACTTGTCCACCGCCCAGATTAACCATGGCGGGTGGTCGCCCCTCCCGGGATGGAGCGGAAAGCGGAAAGCGGTGTTAAGGTTTCGTTAACGATGCCGGAACCGCCCCGTGCCCCTCACGCCGACGCCGAGCCCTCCTGCCTCCGGCCGATCCCGCCGCCTCATGCGGCGGCACATGCTGATGCTGGCGCTCGCCCTGGAGATCCTCTGCGTCGGAGCCTACAACGCCGACCGCTACCGCCGCCCCGGCATCACCGTGGACATGCCGTCGACGCGGGGCCACGTCATCGTCTGAGCGGCCCTCCGCAGGGTCATCGCGCGGAGGCGGCAACCGGCGATCGCGGCTGGAAAGAAACCACGGCGATGCCGGTCTCGATCGTCCCGATGCCCGTCGCGTGCGGCGTTGCTCCTGCGCGAAGGCGGGTGCTATAGCCCGGCTGATCCCGGCGCGAGGTTTTCACCCGCGCTCACGGCAGGCGAGGCGACACGGGCGGCATGTCGGTCGACGAGACAACGGTACGGCGCATCGCGCATCTGGCCCGCATCGCGGTGACCGACGAGGAGGTCAGCCCGCTGAAGGGGGAGCTCAACGCGATCCTCGCCTTCGTCGAGCAACTCAGCGCGGTGGATGTGGAGGGCGTCGAGCCGATGACCTCCGTCACCCCGATGCGCATGAAGAAGCGCGCCGACGTAGTGAACGACGGCGGCCGGGCGAGCGACGTGGTCGCCAACGCCCCCGAGACCGAGGACAACTATTTTCTCGTGCCGAAGGTCGTCGAGTAGTCCCCTGGGACGCGACGGAGCGGCTCCTCTGCCACCCGCGAGACGCCACGCGCCCGCGGGATCGGTGCGGATACCTGGCAGACAGTTGGAACGGGCATGACGGCACTCAACGAACTCACCCTGGCCGAGGCTCGCGACGGGCTGAAGGGCAAAGATTTCTCGGCCCGCGAGATCGCGCAGGCGCATCTCGAGGCCATCGACAAGGCGCAGGCGCTCAACGCCTTCATCGTCGCGACGCCGGACCGCGCGCTGAAGATGGCCGAGGTCTCGGACCAAAAGATCGCCAAGGGCGAGGCGCGCCCGCTCGAAGGCCTTCCGCTCGGCATCAAGGATCTGTTCGCGACGCAAGGGGTGCACACCACCGCGGGCTCGAAGATCCTCGAAGGGTTCGAGCCGCATTACGAGTCGAACGTCTCGTCCCAGCTCTGGCGCGACGGCGCGGTGATGCTGGGCAAGCTCAACCTCGATGAGTTCGCCATGGGCTCGTCCAACGAGACCAGCGCCTACGGCAAGACGATCTCCCCCTGGCGCCGCCAGGGCTCGGAGGCGCCGCTGGTGCCCGGCGGCTCGTCCGGCGGTTCGGCGGCGGCGGTGGCCGCCCATCTGTGCCTCGGCGCCACCGCGACCGATACCGGCGGCTCGATCCGCCAGCCCGCCGCCTTCACCGGCACCGTCGGCATCAAGCCGACCTACGGTCGCTGCTCGCGCTGGGGCATCATCGCCTACGCCTCCTCGCTCGATCAGGCCGGCCCCATCGCCCGCACGGTGCAGGATTGCGCGATCCTGCTCGGCTCCATGGCCGGACACGACCCGCGCGACACGACCTCGGTCGATGTGCCGGTACCCGACTTCGAGGCCGCGATTGCGCGTGGCGTGAAGGGTCTCACCATCGGCATCCCGCGGGAATACCGGATCGAGGGCATGCCCGCCGAGATCCAGCGCCTCTGGGACCAGGGCGCGGACTGGCTGCGGGAGGCCGGTGCGACGATCAAGGACATCTCGCTGCCGCACACGCAGTACGCGCTGCCGGCCTATTACATCGTAGCGCCGGCCGAGGCCTCTTCGAACCTCGCCCGCTACGACGGCGTACGCTACGGCCTGCGCGTGCCCGGCAAGGACATTGCCGGGATGTACGAGAACACCCGCGCCGCCGGCTTCGGCCGCGAGGTGAAGCGGCGTATCATGATCGGCACCTACGTGCTCTCGGCGGGCTATTACGACGCCTACTACGTCCGGGCGCAGAAAATCCGCACGCTGATCAAGCGCGACTTCGAGGCGGCCTACGCCTCCGGCGTCGATGCGATCCTCACCCCCGCAACCCCGTCGGCGGCGTTCGGCATCGGCGAGATGGCGTCGGCCGACCCGGTCGAGATGTACCTCAACGACGTGTTCACGGTGACGGTGAACATGGCCGGCCTGCCCGGCATCTCGGTGCCGGCCGGCCTCGACGCGCAGGGGCTGCCGCTCGGCCTCCAGCTCATCGGGCGCCCCTTCGACGAGGAGACGCTGTTCGCCGCCGCGCAGACCATCGAGAATGCGGCCGGTCGGATCAGCCTGCCGAAGGCGTGGTGGGCGTGAACGCCGCCCCCGTCGTCCCGGTCTATTCGTTCTCGGTCTGGATCCTCGCCGGGTTCGATCCCCTCCTGATCCTGATCGCCGTGTTCCTCGGATGGAAGGCGGATCAGTTCGGCAAGGTCTTCATCGCGGCCATCGCCGCTTTGGGGATCTCGGTGCTGTTCGCGTGGCTCGTGACGCGGATCGGCCTGCCCTGGCCGGCCCCCGTCGCCGCTGACCTGCCGACGTTCTTTCCGGTGCGGACGGTCTCGGCGTTTCTCTGGGCAGTGGCCGGGTATGGCGCGCGGCGGGTTCTGAAGCGCTGAAGGCTGCCAATCCCGTCGTGATACCTGGAGGATCCTTCGAGGCCGCTTCGCGGCACCTCAGGATGAGGTGCTTGGGTTGGATGAACGGACGCGGGCGGACGGGCGCTTCGCCAGGAACTGCACCCTGTCCCAATCCTCTGCGATCAGCGCTTCCTTCTTGGCACGGCTCCAGCCCTTGATCCGTCGCTAGGCCGCGATCGCATCGGTGATGCGGTCGAACCACTCGGCGTTCACGAGCGACACCGGCCGACGGTGATAGGTGTCGCCGACACGCGTTCCGGCCTGATGCTCAGCCAGCCGCCCGTCGAGAGATTCACCTCGGGCCGAGCCGACATCGTCACTGCCGTCGGCGCAACGCAGCATGTCGACGAAGGCGGTCAAGGCGGCCTCAGCGGAAGAGAAGCGGCCCGGCAGCTTGTCGGATCCGCCCTCCCGGCTCAACGGATATGGAATCCACCCCCGCTCCTCATACTGAGGTGCGCGCGGCACGCGTGCCTCGAAGCGCGCGCACCGCCCCTCCCATCCGCTACTCCGCCGGCACCGAGTGCCCGTGATGCGCCGGAGCGGGCACCGCCTCCGCGTTCTCACCCGCAGCGACGTCCTTGCGCCGGAACAGGCGCATCACCACCACGAAGAACACCGGCACGAAGAACACCGCGAGCACGGTGGCCGAGATCATGCCGCCCATCACGCCGCTGCCGATCGCCTGCTGGCTCTTCGAGGAGGCGCCAGTGGCGATAGCCAGCGGCACCACGCCGAAGATGAAGGCGAGCGAGGTCATCACAATCGGGCGGAAGCGGAGCGTCGCCGCCTGGATCGTCGCCTGGACGATGTTGGTGCCGGGCTTCCACAGATCACGCGCGAACTCCACGATCAGGATCGCGTTCTTGGCCGAGAGGCCGATGATCGTGATGAGCCCGATCTTGAAGTAGACGTCGTTGGGCATCCCGCGCAGGTACACCGCTGCCACCGAGCCGATGACGCCCAGCGGAATCACCAGCAGCACCGAGATCGGGATCGACCAGCTCTCGTAGAGCGCGGCCAGACACAGGAACACGATCAAGACCGACAGCGCCAGCAGCAGCGAGGCCTGTGATCCGGCCTCCTTCTCTTGGAGCGACTGGCCGGTCCAGGCGTAGCCGAAGCCCTTCGGCAGGAAGGTCATCAGCCGCTCCATCTCCTTGATGGTGTCGCCGGAGGTGTAGCCGGGGGCCGGATCGCCGGTGATGCGCACCGACTGGTAGCCGTTGAAGCCGATGATCTGGGCCGGGCCGACGCCCCATTTCAGGTCGGCGAAGGAGGACATCGGTACCATCGTCCCCTGCGCGTTCTTGACCGAGTAGTTCAGCAGGTCAGAGGCGTGCAGGCGCTGGAGATCCTCGGACTGCACGATCACACGCTGCATCTTGCCGCGATTCGGGAAGTCGTTGACGTAGACCGAGCCGAGATTGACCTGGATCGTGTTGTTGATGTCCTCGAAATCGACGCCGAGGGCGGCCGCCTTCTCGCGGTCGATGATGAGTTCGGCCTCGGGCGCGGGCGGCAGGCCCTCGACATAGACCTTCGTCAGCACGGGGCTCTTACGCGCGAGCGAGAGCAGTTGCTCCTGCGCCGCCATCAGCGCCGAGTAGCCCTTCTGCGCCCGGTCCTGAAGGCGGAACGAGAAGCCCGAGGCGTTGCCGAGGTTGTCGATCGGCGGCGGCTCCAGCGCCTGGATCACCGCATCCTTGTAGCTCCCGAGCGCCTTGTTGGTCCCCTCAACCAGCCGGGCGGCCGAGTTCTCCGCGTCGCGCTCGCCCCACGGCTTGAGCGTCACGAAGGCCTGGCTCGTCATCTGGCCCTGGCCGGAGAACGAGAAGCCGTTGATGACGGTGATCGTCGCCACGCCCGGCTGGGCCAGGAGATGCTCCTCGACCCGCTTCACCGCAGCCTCGGTGCGGTTGAAGGAGGAGCCCGGCGGAGTCTGGATGTCGACGGTGAAGAAGCCCTGGTCCTCGAGTGGCAGGAAGCCCTCGGGCAGGCGCATGAAGGCGTAGGCCACGCCCGCCACCAGCACGAGATAGATCAGCATCACCCGGCCGGACTTGCCGATGAACCACGCCACGCCGCGGCCGTAGCGGGCGGTCTCCCGATCGACGAAGCGGTTGAAGAGACCGAACACACCGCCCTTGGCGTGGCCGTGCCCCTTCTCGATGGGTTTCAGCATCGTGGCGCAGAGCGCCGGGGTCAGCGACAGGGCGAGCAAGGCCGAGAAGGCGATGGAGGTCACCATCGCGATCGAGAACTGCCGGTAGATGATGCCGACCGAGCCAGGGAAGAACGCCATCGGGATGAACACGGCCACCAGCACCAGGGTGATGCCGATGATCGCCCCCGTGATCTGGCTCATGGCCTTGCGGGTCGCCTCCTTCGGAGGCAGGCCCTCCTCGTTCATGATGCGCTCGACGTTCTCGACGACGACGATGGCGTCGTCGACGAGGATGCCGATGGCCAGCACCATGCCGAACATCGTGAGCACGTTCACGGAGAAGCCCGCGAGCAGCATGACGGTGCAGGTGCCGAACAGCGCGATCGGCACGACGATGGTCGGGATCAGGGTGTAGCGGATGTTCTGGAGGAACACGAACATCACGATGAAGACCAGCACCACCGCCTCGACCAGCGTGTGCAGCACCTTCTCGATCGAGGCATCGACGGCGGGCGTGATGTCGTAGGGGATGTCCCACTTCACCGTGTCGGGGAAGAACTGCGACAGCTCCACCATCTTGGCGCGGATGGCTTTCGCCGTCTCGATGGCGTTGCCGTCGGGCGCCAGCGTCACCGAGATGCCCGCCGCCGGGCCGCCGTTGAGGCGGGTGGTGAACTTGTAGTCGTCGCCGCCGAGTTCGATCCGGGCGACGTCGCGAAGGCGCACGTTGGAGCCGTCGGGATTGGCGCGCAGGACGACGGCGCCGAACGCCTCCGGCTCGGTCATCTGCCCCTTGACGACGATGGGGAAGTTGACGGCGTGGCGCTCCGGGCTCGGCTGCGCGCCGACCGCGCCTGAGGCGATCTGCACGTTCTGCCGGCCGATCGCCTTGGTCACGTCGGCGGCGTTGAGGGAGTAGCCGCGCAGCTTGTCCGGATCGATCCAGATCCGCAGCGCCCGCTCGGTCGAGTAGAGGGTCGCGCGGCCGACGCCGGGGATGCGGCGGATCTCGTTGATGACGTTGCGGATCAGGAAGTCGCCGAGACCCACCTCGTCGGTCTTCCCGTCGGTGGAGACCAGGGTGATGATGTTCAGCGTCGCAGCGGAGGCCTCCTCCACGAGGATGCCCTGCTGGCGCACCTCGGCCGGCAGGCGCGCCTCGACGCGCTTCAAGCGGTTCTGCACCTCGACGCCGGCATAGCCGGGGTCGGTGCCGGGCTGGAAGCTCGCGGTGATCTCGACCACGCCGAACGAGTCGGAGGCCGATTCGAAGCTCAGGATGTTGGCCGCGCCGTTGAGCTCGTCCTCGATGAGGCGCGTCGTGCCGGTGTAGAGATTCTCCACCGAGGCGCCGGGATAGGAGGTCGAGAGCGCGATCGCGGGGGGCGCGATGATCGGGTACTGGGCGATCGGCAGTTGCGGGATCGAGAGCGCGCCGCCCAGCAGAATGAACAGGGCGACGACCCAGGCGAAGACCGGCCGGTCGATGAAGAAGCGAGCCATGAGGCGCGTTGATGTCCTATGTCATCGGGCCAGCGTGGCGTCGGGACGCCCGCCGGCCGCGCGATGCTTGGGAAAGGATCAGTCGGCGAACTGGGCGACGGGCTGGGTGGCCGGATCGGTCGCAGCCGAACTTTTCCCGCTCGTATCCCGGCCGTCGGTGTCGTGACTGTCGGCGTCGATCGGCTTGCCCTCGTCGGCGGAGGTCTCCGTCTTCCAGGGGACGGTCTTCACCTGGACGCCCGCGGTGATCTTCTGGAAGCCTTCGACGACGACCTTCTCGCCGCCCTCCAGGCCCTCGCGGATCAGCCAGTTGCCGCCGACCACGGGGCCGACCTCGACCGGCTGGAGCATGACCTTGCCGTCGGGCTTGACCACCCAGACCTCGGGCTTGCCGTCACTGGTGCGCTGGATCGACTGCTGCGGCACGGCGATGGCGTCCGAGTCGATGCCCTGCTTGATCCGGGCGCGGACATACATTCCGGGAAACAGCTCGTTGTGCGGGTTGGGGAACTGCACCCGCAACGTGACCTGGCCCGTGCTCGGGTCGGCGGTGACGTCGGAGAACAGCAGGCGCCCGGCCGAGCCGTAGAGCGTGCCGTCGTCCATGATGAGGTGGACGTTGGCGGTGTCGGCGGCGAGCTTGGCGAGTTCGCCCGAGGCGATGTCCCGGCGCAGCTTGTTCAGTTCGCCCACCGACTGGGTGATATCGACGTAAATCGGGTCGAGCTGCTGGATCGTGGCGAGCACACCGGTGATGCCGGATTCGATCAGCGTGCCCTCGGTGAGCAGCGCCCGTCCGATGCGGCCGGAGATCGGCGCGCGCACATCGGTCCAGGAGAGGTTGAGCCGCGCCCGGTCGCGGGCCGCCTTGGCGCCAGCGACTTCGGCCTCGGCCTGCTTCTTGGCGGCGAACGCCGTGTCGTACTGCGCCTGGCTCGCGGTGTTGCGGGCAAGAAGCGTTTCGAGGCGGTCGGCCTGCTGGTTGGCCAGCACGAGGGCGGCCTCCCGGTTGGCCAGCGTCGCCTCGGCGCTGGCGAGGTCCACCTGATAGGGGGCCGGGTCGATCTTGTAGAGGACGTCGCCCTCGTTGACGTGGCTGCCCTGCTCGAACAGGCGCCGGATCACCAGACCCGAGACGCGGGAGCGCACCTCGGCGATGCGCATCGGCGCGACGCGGCCGGGCAGGTCGCGGACATAGGGGATCGGCTGCGGACGCACGCTGACGACGCTGACCTCGGGCGGGGGCAGCGGCACGGGTGCGGCGGCCTTCTGCTCGTTGCAGGCCGAGACGGCGACGAGGAGGGCACCGACGAGAAGAGAGGCCGGCAGGGACCAGCGGGAGCGGCGGCTTCCGGCCTTGGCGGGGCCGGGGCTGCTGCCGGGCGACTGGGGAGACGGCGTCACGATGGAATTACTCCTACGATGCTCTCGGCTCTTGTTTTCACATCGTCTGTTTCCGAAAGCCGGCGGCCACCTTTCGGGACGATGCCGTGACGCGGCAGGCGGTCTCCCGGAAGGAGAGCGTCACCGCGCGTCACGGATGACGGGGGAGACCGGATCGGCCTCGCGCGCCGTTGCAATCACCGGGCCGCCGCGACGATCGGAGATCGAAGGCCCTGGACGTAAGATGCCGGAGGCATCGGGAATCGGCTGTGCGGGACAGCCAACCATGGTCGCGGTGCATCCTGGGCGCGAAGTTTGGCAATCCGACGACGGCGCGGGTCGGGACCGAGCCATCACCCCATCGCCTCGCAACGCCCGCACGACCGGGACGACGCACCTGTCAGACCCGGGGCGGACGCTCGGGCTGACCGCGCTCGGCGGCGGCGAGGCTTCGATCCGAGATGGGGCGGGGAAGAGACGATGCCTGCGCGCGGTCGAAACCCGGAACGATCGCGTTCAAGCGCCCGATGCCCGCCACCTCGTCGAGATCGAGCACGGCGTGGCCGATCTGAACACTGGTGAGCGGGTCCGTGTCGGGGCGCTGCTCGAACGTCACCGCACCGCGGGCCTGCGGGATCCCACCGAGGGCAGAGCCGTCGGTCGGCAATCCGATGACGACGAGCAGGCTCAGCAGCCCGACCAGCGTGGACAGGACGATGCGGGCCGGTCGGCCGGCCGGGGCGCGGCCCGTTGTGGCGTGGCGGTTCATGATGGTCACGGTGACATCATTGTGGTGGATGAAACCTTCCCGCGCAATCGACTGCGGCGTTCTAGCCAGGGCCATCGCTCGAAAGCGATGGCCCTGGTTCATTGCTGGCCTTATACCAAATCCGGCTGATCCCTTCGGGATGGCGGATTTGGGCTTCGCTCAAGCGGCTTCGAACAGTCGCACTGGCAATTTTGATCGGCCTCCCGGAACAGCCCTCCGGCCTTTCATCCTGCCGAGCATGCTTCGGCGGTGGGCCGATGTGCCGGGCCGCACCCAGTTCCAGACGGGTCGGACGTTTCGGCGCAGGCGTTGCCGAAAGCCCACACCCTTGCCTTCCTCCTGCCCCGACGGCCGGCCCTAAAGCGCTCGATGCGCCTGCCGCTGCCCTCTCTTGCAGCGCGGCCCCTTCGAGGAGGACTGAACGTCTTGTCGACCCGATCCCTGCCTGGTCGCCTCCGGCCGAACCGCTCCGCGCTGCCGCGCCTGGCCGCAACGCTTGCCCTCGGTGGCGCCCTCGCGGCGGCCACTCTCGTGCCGGCCCGCGCCAATCCGCTCGACAGCGGGCCGCTCGCGGACTTCATCAACGTCTTCAAGACACAGGCCATCCCGCGCGACACGGTGGCCTATGCCGGTGGAGAGAAGCCCGGCACGATCGTGATCTCCACGAGCCAGCGCCGACTCTACTACGTGCTCGGCCGTGGCGAGGCGATCCGCTACGGCGTCGGCGTGGGCCGGCGCGGCTTCTCGTGGTCGGGCACGAAGACGATCACCGGCAAGAAGGAATGGCCGGCCTGGCGCCCGCCGTCGCAGATGCTCGCCCGCCGCCCGGACCTGCCGCGCTACATGGCCGGCGGCCAGGACAACCCGCTGGGCGCCCGCGCCATGTATCTCGGCTCCTCGCTCTACCGCATTCACGGCTCCAACGAGCCGGAGACGATGGGCGCGGCGGTGTCCTCGGGCTGCATCCGCATGACCAACAAGGACGTGGTCGATCTCTACGACCGAGTGAAGGTCGGCACGAAGGTGGTTGTGAAGGACTGAATGTAGAACCTCCTCGCCGTTAAAAGGCGAGGAGGTTGGAAGTCCGCGTTCCGCCGGGGCCGGTCGAAGAGCTCAGCGCGGATCGGGCGGGCCTTCGCCCTTGCCGACGAAGGGGATGCCCTCGATCGGGCATTCCTCGGTGCCGACGCTGGAGCG
Source organism: Methylorubrum extorquens (assembly GCF_024169925.1). Taxonomy (NCBI): domain Bacteria; kingdom Pseudomonadati; phylum Pseudomonadota; class Alphaproteobacteria; order Hyphomicrobiales; family Methylobacteriaceae; genus Methylorubrum; species Methylorubrum extorquens. Next base: position 2,618,082 of record NZ_JALJXF010000001.1, on the reverse strand, counting down.
GGTGATGGCGCGCACCGCGTCGCGGGTGCCGTCGGGGTCCTCGATCCAGCGGCGGTAGAAGTCGTAGGGGCATTCCGACATCCCGTGCCGGTTCTCCTTCGAGTTGATCATGCCCGTGTAGCCGCGGTGCAGCAGTTTGAAGAGGTGGTTCTCCGACTGGCCGTGGGCGCGGAAGTCGCGGATCAGGAACTTCGACAGCGCCGCGTACTGGATGCCCATCTCCTCCTCGCCGCACTCGCCGAGCGTGCGCCCGTCGAAGCCGATGATCGCCGAGTGGCCGAAGTAGCTGTAGACGCCGTCGAAGCCGGCGGCGTTGGCCACCGCGACGTAGGTGTTGTTGGCGAACGCCATCGCCTTCGAGATCAGAACCTGCTGTTCCTTGGCCGGGTACATGTAGCCCTGGCAGCGGATGATGAGTTCGGCGCCGCGCATGGCGCAGTCGCGCCAGATCTCCGGGTAGTTGCCGTCGTCGCAGATGATGAGGCTGATCTTGAGCCCCTTCGGGCCGTCGGAGACATAGGTGCGATCGCCCGGATACCAGCCCTCGATCGGGGTCCAGGGCATGATCTTGCGGTACTTCTGCACGATCTCGCCCTGGTCGTTCATCAGGATGAGCGTGTTGTAGGGCGCCTTGTGCGGATGCTCCTCGTGGCGCTCGCCGGTGAGCGAGAACACGCCCCACACCTTCGCCTTGCGGCAGGCATCGGCGAAGATGTCGGTCTCCGCACCGGGGATAGCGGAGGCGGTCTCGTACATCTCGCCCGCGTCGTACATGATGCCGTGGGTCGAGTATTCGGGGAAGATCACCAGATCGAGGCCCGGCAGACCGGCCTTCATCCCGATGATCATGTCGCCGATCTTCTTGGCGTTTTCGAGCACCTCGGCCTTCGTATGCAGCCGGGGCATCTTGTAGTTCACGACGGCGACGCCGACGCTGTCCTGACTCGACGAGATATCACCGTGCATCATGGCGGTGTTTCCTCCGATTGGTATTGAGGGGAGGGGCTCGTCGCGCGAGCCCCTCTTTCTTGGCTCGGGGCGAGGACTAGCCCGGCGCGAGGCCGAGGAGAGTGCCGAGCGGGACGACGAGGGTGGCGCCGGCGTAGAAGCCGTCACGCGCCCGCCGCGCGGTGAAGGGGTTCCAGAACGTGTTCGGGTTGACCACGTACTGCACCACCGGCTCGAAGATCACGCCCGCGCCGACATCGAAGTGTGCGTTGGCTTCGAACACGAACTTGTCGCGCGAGTACGGGGCGCCCGAACCGCCCGAGATGAAGTTCGCGTCCGCCAGGAACTGCGTGTAGTTCTCCGACAAACGCTGCCAGTTCATCTTCAGCCCATAGCTGTCGTTGGGCCGGCTCTGGTCGGGCGCGTCGAGGCGCACGCCGACGAACGAGTTGAAGCGGATCGGCACCGTCGGGTCGAAGGAATAGCCCGTGCCGGTATAGAGCGAGATCGCGGTGGGGTGCGGGTTGGCGACGAGGCCGTCGTCGGCGCGCCAGACCGTCTGCGTGCCGGTGAGCACGATGCCGGACGTGCCGTTCTTCTGCAGCACCGGGGCGCCGGGGTTCAGGCCCTTCGAGGTGCCGAACACCGTCTTGAAGTTGTCGTCGTGATCGGCGGTGTTGAAGAAGCCGGTGAGCGAGGCGCGGCCGGGATAGGCGGTCATGGTGTAGTCGGTCTTGGTGCCGATCTCGGTCATGACGAGCGCGCCCGAGAGCCGCTCGTAGCCGAAATCGTAGCCCGAGAGCGCGTTGGTGCCGGGGTTCACCGAGAAGGCGCCGGCCTGGACGTAGCTCGTCGGTGAGAGCTGGTAGGCGGCGTTGGCGCCCCAGACCGCGTAGAGCGGCGAGGTGAAGCCGGCATTGATGTAGAAGAGGTCCTGGAAGCAGGAGTTGATCGAGTTGCACGGCGGCAGGCCGTAGTAGCGATCCGGGTGGGTACGGCCGACCTCGATGACGAGGCGGTCGTCGAGCAGCTTCTGCTGGTAGGTCAGCAGCGAGAGGCGGTTGTTGTTGGGGTTGAACGGCGGCTGGTAGCCGACGGTGGTGTCGCCGATGTCGGCGGCCATGTTGAGGTTGCGGACGTTTCCGAAGAAGGTCTGGGTGAACTTGATGGTGCCGCCACTGATGTTGGCGATGCGCTGCATGTCGGCGGTCATGGAGAGGACGAAGTAGGTCGAGTTCGACTGCTCGCCGGTGCGCAGGCCGGCCGACGGGTTGGCCTGGTAGAAGTTGTAGATGTTGATGTCGAAGGTGAGCCCGCGCTCGGCCATGTGGGTGGCCCACGGCGCAAGCGGTCCGACGCGAACCGGGTCTGTGGCCTTCTCGGCGATGTTGGGATCGGTGCGCGGCTGGGTCTGATCGTTGAACTGGCCCACCGGCGAGGCCTGCTGCGCAAGGGCGCCGGTCGCGGTGGTGAGGCCCGCCGCCAGCAGGGCTCCGGCCGTTCCGATTCTCACGCCGCGGCGGCGTCTGGTCCGTGTCTGTGTCACTCGTTCGGTCATCGTCAGTCCCCAACCCGTCCTCTGCACCGGCCCGCCCACAGGGTTCGTCCCGCTTGTCGTGTCGCGGCCGGCGGCTCCTCCACGGAGCTGTTCTTCGGTTCGATCCATCCTCCCGGAGGTGGAGCGGCGGGCACGTCAGGCGCCCGCCGCGGAGACGGCCGTTCGATCAGTGGCTGATCATCCAGGGCCGCGCGTTCGGGAAGCTCTTGGCCGCCGCGGGGGCGGCGCTCGTCTTCTTCGGCGAGCAGCAGCCGCAGCCGGCCCCGTGGGCACCGGAGCGCCGCGGCTCGTGGCGGCTGCGCTCGTTGGTGGCGTGGGCGGCCTTCAGGCCCGCATCCATGCCGGAGATCCGCGGGGCGGTGAGGAAGGCGCGCTGGCATTCCCCGCCGCAATCCGGGCAGTCATGCGGGTCCTTGAACTGCGCCATCGGGCGCAGCACGGTGAAGGGTCCGCAAGCTTCGCAAGCGTAGTCGTAGACCGGCATATCAAGCGCTCTCAGGCAAAGTGTCTGCGGTTTGCCGCCCGGAGAGCGCGGCAAACCCAAAAGATCAAAGATCCGGCGAGAGCGGCATCTGGATTGAGCCGTCTAGGAACTTCGTCGGCCCGGCCTCGGACGGGTTGATGTCGAAGTCGAAGATGCCGGTCGGAATCCAGAGCGTGGCGCAGGCGTTCGGGATGTCGACGACGCCGGAGATGTGGCCCTGAACCGGGGCGGTGCCGAGGATCGAGTAGGCCTGGGCGCCCGAGTAGCCGAACTTCTTCAGGTACTCGATCGCGTTGAGGCAGGCCTGACGGTAGGCGACGGTGACGTCGAGGTAATGCTGCTTGCCGTACTCGTCGACCGAGACCCCCTCGAAAATCAGGTGATCGTCGTATTTCGGAGTCATCGGCGACGGCTTGAAGATCGGGTTCTTGATCCCGTACTTGGCCATGCCGTCCTTGATCAGGCTCACCTTGAGGTGGACCCAGCCCGCCATCTCGATGGCGCCGCAGAAGGTGATCTCGCCATCGCCCTGGCTGAAATGCAGGTCGCCCATGGAAAGGCCGGCGCCTGGTACGTAGACGGGGAAGTAGATCTTCGAGCCGCGCGAGAGATCCTTGATGTCGCAATTGCCGCCGTGCTCGCGCCCCGGCACCGTGCGGGCGCCGGTCGCCGCAGCCGCCTCCTTCGCGTCTCCTTTAAGCCGGCCCATATGCGCGGTCGGGCCGAAGGGGAGGGTGGCCAGCGCCGGCACCCGGCTCGGATTGGTGTCGTAGAGCGCCTTCTCGCGGGTGTTCCAGGTCTCCAGCATCTTCGGATCGGGCAGGCAGCCGATCAGGCCGGGATGGATCAGGCCGGGGAAGCGCACGCCGGGCACATGGCGCGACTTGGTGAACATGCCCTCGAAATCCCAGATCGACTTCTGGGCCTGGGGGAAGTGCTCGTCGAGGAAGCCGCCGCCATTGTTCTTCGAGAAGAAGCCGTTGAAGCCCCACTGGCTCTCGGGCTTGGCGCCGATGTCGAGCAGATCGACCACGAGCAGGTCGCCGGGCTCGGCACCCTCGACGCCGATCGGGCCCGACAGGAAGTGCACGATTGACAGGTCGATGTCGCGCACGTCGTCGGCGGAATCGTTGTTCTTGATGAAGCCGCCGGTCCAGTCGTAGGTCTCGACGATGAAGTCGTCGCCGGGCTTCACGGTGGCGACCATCGGGATGTCGGGGTGCCAGCGGTTGTGCACCATGTCGTTGTCGTAGGCCGACTGCGTGAGATCGACCTTGATCAGGGTCTCGGGCATTTCCTTCGCCGCTCCTTTTTACGTCCGGAATTCAGGCAGCCGTCCCCGTTGCGTACCCGGCATGAGTCCGGCCGCCCCCGTGGATCGTCATTGTCGTTCTTCGTTCACCCGGCGCGCTTCCGGCACCGGATCGGTTCGGGCGGGCCGCCAATGCGCCCCGCCGATGGCTCAGCGCGCGAGCAGCTCCTTCAGGGCCGCATCCAGCAACTTGATGTCGTCCGGAGAGGTGCCGGGGCCACCGGCGAAGTGGCCCCAATAGGTCTCGACCGTGCGCAGCTCCGCGTTCGGCATGTGCTCGACCTCGATGGCGCTGTCTTCCGGCGGGAAATACAGGTCGGTCGAGGCCGGCATCACGAAGGCCTTGGCCGTGATCGCGCCGAGCGCCTTCTTGACGTCACCGCCGTAGAGGTCGTTGGCCGAGATGTCGCCGTTCTGCCACGTCCAAAGCATGGCGAGCAGGTTGTTGGCGTCCTTCTCCAAGAGCCAGCCTTCCCAGAAGCCGACGAGGAAGTCTTCGAGCGAGGCGTAACCCATCTGCTTCAGGTCGGCCTCGACCCGGTAGAAGGTCTGCGAGAAGCCCCAGCCGGCATAGACTCGGGCGGCGGCACGCAGGCCCTTCTGCGGTTGCTCGGCGTAGAACCCGTCGGCGAAGGCGGCATCCGCCTGGAGCGCCGCCTTGACCCCCTCCAAGAAGACGAAGTTGTGCCGCGAGCATTTGGCCGAGCCCTGGAAGGGCAGAATGCGCTCGACCATGTCGGGGAAGATCGCCCCCCAGTGGAAGGTCTGGAGCGCGCCCATCGACCAGCCGGTCACGAGCTTGATCCGCTCGATGCCGAACACTTCCGTCACCAGCCGGTGCTGCTGCACGACGTTGTCGTAGGCCGTGACCTTCGGGAAACGCGGCCCGTTGAAGGGTGCTGGCGTGTTGCTCGGCGAGGACGACAGGCCGTTGCCGAACATGTTCGGCACGATGATGAAATACCGGTCCGGGTCGAGCGCCTTGCCCGGCCCGATCAGCCACTCGTTCTCAAGATGCGTGCCGGAATACCAGCACGGATAGACGATGACGTTGTCCCGTGCCGCGTTGAGCGTGCCGTAGGTCTTGAAGGCGAGCCGAGCTCCGCGGATCGTCTGCTTCGACTGCAGGACGACGTCGCCGAGTTCGAAGGTCTCGTAATCGGCCATCGCAACACTCCTCAGACTGAGAGGAACCGGGCGACCTGCGCCTCGTCGATGTCGGCGCGCAAACTCTCGTGGACGATCGAGCCGTTCTCGATCACGAGAACCCGGTCGGCCACGTCCATGGCAAAGCTTAGCACCTGCTCCGAGACGACGATCGACAGACCGCGCTCGTCGCGAATCTTCTTCAGCGTACGCCCCATCTCGCGAATGATCGAGGGTTGAATGCCCTCGGTCGGCTCGTCGAGGAGCAGAACCTTCGGATTGCTGGCAAGCGCCCTCGCGATGGCGAGCTGCTGCTGCTGGCCGCCGGACAGGTTGCCGCCGCGCCGGCCCTTCATCTCCAGGAGCACCGGGAACATCGTGTAGAGATCCTGCGGCACCTTGCGCGAGCCGGTGACGGTGAGCCCCGTCTCGATGTTCTCCTGCACCGTCATGGTGGAGAAGATCATCCGGCCCTGCGGCACGTAGGCCAGACCCTTGGCCACGCGGGCATGGCTCTTCAGGGCGGTGACGTCGGTGCCGTCCACGGCGATCGTGCCGGATTTCGTCGGCACGATCCCCATCAGCGTCTTCATGAGCGTGGACTTGCCCATGCCGTTGCGGCCCATCACGGCGACGATCTCGCCGGGCGCGACGTCGAGGTCGATGCCGTGCAGCACCTCGCTCTGGCCGTAGGCCGCGTGGAGATCCGAGATCGCGAGCATCGGTGCGGTGCCGGGCACGACCGGCGGCACAAGCGAGGAGGGAGAAGTCTGGAGCATGATCCGTTCGCCCTTAAAGCATCATCCCGAAAGGTGGTTGCCGGCTTTCGGAAGGAGATGATGCAAAAGCAATACTTTAGTGACCGAGATAGACTTCGATGACCTTCGGGTCGTTCTTGACCCGATCCATCGACCCTTCCGAGAGCACCTTGCCCTGGTGGAGCACGGTGACGCGGTGGGCGATGTCCTCGACGAACTTCATGTCGTGCTCGATGACGAGCACCGAGCGGCCCTTGATGATCTGGTTCAGGAGTTCAGCGGTCTTGATGCGCTCGCCGACGCTCATGCCGGCCACCGGCTCGTCGAGCATCAGCAGCTCCGGGTCCTGGATCAGCAGCATGCCGATCTCCAGCCACTGCTTCTGGCCGTGGCTCAGGAACTCGGCGCGCTCGTCGAGCTGATCCTTCAGGAAGATCGTCTGGGCGATCTCGTGGATGCGGTCGCGCACCTCGGCGTCGCGCTTGAAGGTCAGCGCCCCGAATACCGAGCGACCGCGGGGGAACGAGATCTCGAGATTCTCGAACACCGTCAGGTCGTCGTAGATCGAGGGCGTCTGGAACTTGCGGCCGACACCGGCCTGGACGATCGCGCTTTCGGAAAGCTTCGTCAGTTCCTGGCCCTTGTACTTGATCGAGCCGGAGCTGGCCCGCGTCCGCCCGCAGATCAGGTCGAGCACCGTGGTCTTGCCGGCGCCGTTGGGGCCGATGATGACCCGGATCTCGTCCGGATCGACGTAGAACGAGACGTCGTTGACCGCCTTGAACCCGTCGAAGGAAACGGTGAGCGCTTCGACCGCCAGCAGGAAGTCCTTCTCATCGGCGGGCGTGCCGATGGGGGCGGAGGAGGGGAGGATGGCCGCGTTCATGGGTGTTTCCTCACTCGGCCGGGGTGCCGTGGGGCAGGGCGGGGCCGGCGACGGGGGCCAGACCCTTGGCCTTGCGGAACAGGCGGGGTTCGATGTGCTCGCGCCAGATGCCGGCGAGACCGTTGGGGAAGATCAGCACCACGGCGATGAACAGGGCGCCGAGGCCGAACAGCCAGAGGTCGGGGAAGCTCTCGGAGAACGAGGTCTTGGCCCAGTTGACGAGCAGCGTCCCCCAAACCGCGCCGAACAGCGACAGGCGCCCGCCGACCGCGGTGTAGATCACCATCTCGACCGAGGGCACGATGCCGACGAAGGAAGGGGACATGAACCCGACCTGCAGGGTGAACATCGCCCCGCCGATCGCCGCGAAAGCCGCCGCGAGGCAGTAGGCGAACACCTTGAAGCCGGCCACCGAGTAGCCCGAGAACCGGACCCGGTCCTCCTTCTCGCGCATGGCCACGAGAATGCGCCCGAGCTTCGACTTCTTCACGTATTGAGCCATCAGGATACAGCCGATCAGCAGGCCGCCGTTGACGAAGTAGAGGATGAACTTCGCGCTATCCTGACGGATGTCCCAGCCGTGGAGGGTACGCAGATCGGTGATGCCGTTGATGCCCCCCGTGTAGCCCTGCTGGCCGACGATCAGGATCGTCAGGATCGCGGCGATGGCTTGGGTGATGATGGCGAAGTAGGTGCCGCCGACGCGGCGCTTGAACATCGCCACCGAGATGAGGAAAGCGAAAGCCACCGGCACCGCGACGACGAGGAGCAGCGTCAGCGGCAGGCTCTGGAACGGGTGCCAGAACCAGGGAAGCTCCGTGATCTGGTTCCAATCCATGAAGTCGGGAATGCCCGGCGTCGACTGGATCTTCGTGTTCTCGACGCTGGACGCCTCCAGCTTCAAGTACATCGCCATGCAGTAGCCGCCGAGCCCGAAGAACACGCCCTGGCCGAGCGACAGGATGCCGGCATAGCCCCAGCAGATGACGAGGCCGAGGGCGACGAAGGCGTAGGTGAGATACTTGCCGACGAGGTTGAGGCGGAAGCCGTCGAGCACGAGCGGCAGGACCACCAGGATCACGCCGGCCAGCAGCGCGAGGCTGACCCACTCGACCGGCTTCATGAAGGGGTTGTCGTTGACGGTGACCGCCTTCGACAGAGACTGGACTGGGCTCGTCATTGGGGCGCGCTCCTCAGCGACGGACCTTGAGGGTGAACAGGCCCTGCGGCCGCAGCATCAGGATTCCCACCACCGCGAGCAGGGTGAGCACCTTGGCCATTGAGCCGGAGAGGAAGAATTCGAGGGTGGATTGGGTCTGCGAGATCGAGAAGGCCGAGGCGATGGTGCCGAGCAGGCTTGCCGCGCCCCCGAAAACCACGATCAGGAAGGTGTCGACGATATAGAGCTGGCCCGAGGTCGGCCCGGTCGAGCCGATCATGGTGAAGGCCGAACCGGCGATGCCGGCGATGCCGCAGCCGAGACCGAAGGTGGTGCGGTCGACCTTCTCGGTATCGATGCCGACGGCACCCGCCATCGGGCGGTTGCTCATCACCGCGCGGATCTGCGCGCCGAAGCGCGAGCGGTACATGATCACCGCGACACCCACGGTGATGACAGTGGTGACCGCGATCACGAACAGGCCGTTGATCTGCACCTCAATGGAATCGGTGACCGGGATCGAGCCCATCATCCACGACGGCAGTTCGACGCCGACCTCGCGCGGGCCGAAGATCGTGCGGTAGGCCTGCTGCAGGATCAGCGAGAGGCCCCAGGTCGCGAGAAGCGTGTCGAGCGGGCGCTTGTAGAGGTGGCGGATCAGCGCCCATTCCACCAGCATCCCCATCGCCCCGGACGCCAGGAAGGCCAGCGCCATGGCGACGAAGAAGTACGCGCCGAACAGCGAGGGCAGGTAGGTCTGGAAGAAGCTCGAGCAGAGATAGGTGACGTAGGCGCCCAGGATCATGAACTCGCCGTGGGCCATGTTGATGACGCCCATCTGGCCGAAGATGATCGCCAGACCGAGCGCCATCAGCACGTAGACGGAAAACAGGATCAGACCTGCGAAGCCCTGCATCACGAAGATCGAGCTGAGGTCTGCGAGCGAATAGTCGCCGAACATGGCTTGTGACTCCGGCGGAATTTTCTGGGAGAGCGCAGCAAGTGTCGGGCCACGCCCGTCATGTCGCGGATGTCCCCTCCCGCGAGGGAGGGGACCGGAGCGCCCGCGACTACTGGTAGCCCTTCGGGAAGGGGTTCGGCTCGATCAGCTCGGGGCTCTCGTAGACCACCTCGAACTGGCCGCTCGGCAGGGCCTTGGCGACGCGGGTCTTCGACCAGAGGTGATGGTTCGGGTGGATCTTCACGTAGCCTTCCGGCGCTTCCTTGAACTCGATGTCGGCGGACGCCGCGGCGACCTTATCGACATCGAAGGAACCGGCCTTCTCCACCGCCATCTTCCACAGGAACGGGCCGAGATAGGCGGCCTGGGTCACGTCGCCGATGACGGTCTTGTCGCCCCACATCTTCTTGAAGGCGGCGACGAACTTCTCGTTGTTCGGGTTCTTCAGCGATTGGAAGTACTTCATGCAGGAATAGGCGCCGGCGATGTTGTCGCCGCCGATGCCGTCGATCTCGTCCTCGGTGACCGAGATCGTCAGCAGGGTCTGCTTGTTGAGATCGATGCCCGCCGCCTTGAGCTGCTTGTAGAAGGCGACGTTCGAGCCGCCGACGACGTCGGCGAAGATCACGTCCGGCTTCTTGAGCTTGATCTTGTTGATGACCGAGTTGAACTGCGTGTGGCCGAGGGGGAAGTACTCCTCGCCGGCAACCGTGCCCTTGAGCACGTTCTCGATGTGCTTGCGGGCGATCTTGTTCGAGGTGCGCGGCCAGATGTAGTCCGAGCCGACCATGAAGAACGACTTGGCGCCCTTCTCCTTGGCGACCCAATCGAGCGAGGCGAGGATCTGCTGCGTCGCCTCCTGGCCGGTATAGATCACGTTCTTGGACTGCTCCAGACCCTCGTAGAAGGTCGGGTAGTACAGGAGGCCGTTATACTGCTCGAAGACCGGCAGCGCGGCCTTGCGCGAGGCCGAGGTCCAGCAGCCCATCACCGCGGCGCAATGATCGTTGACGAGGAGCTTCTTGGCCTTCTCGGCAAAGGTCGGCCAATCGGAGGCGCCGTCCTCCTGGATCACCTTGATCTTGCGGCCGAGCACGCCGCCCATCTCGTTGATCTGGGCGATGGCGAGCTTCTCGGCCTGGATCGAGCCGGTCTCGGAGATCGCCATGGTGCCGGTGGCCGAGTGCAGGATGCCGACCGTGACCTCGCTATCGGTCACCGCGAGCCCGGTCGTGTTGACGGCCGAGGTCGGCGCGGCGGCAAACGCCATCCGCGGCATCATCGCCAGCGCGGGAAGCCCCGCGAGACCCATGAGAAGCTTGCGCCGCAGGGCCGAGTCCGGGCCCTTCTTGTCGTCCGCCATCGTGCCTCAACCCCTGTATCTTGTCTCGGCACGGCTCTGCCGGTCGGCGGCCGTGCTCGAACAGGGTGGAGGCTAGGCTTGATGGCGGGTCACGGCCCATACGCTGTTTTGCGTATGTCAGCGCGGCAGACCGGGCCGTAGCGTGCCGCTCTCGATTCCGTGAGCGCCGATCGTTAGGGTTCTCTTGTGCAGTGCCGTGACGGACGGTTGGACAGGTTCTTGGCCGGCACATCCGTTGCAAGCTGGTGATCCGCCCATCGTGAGGACGGCCCCCTGAGCGCCCGGTCCATCATCCCGATCCGTCGGGACTACAACCGCCTCGTCGCCGACGAGACGCTGGAAGACTATGCCCTGCGCTTCACCGCAAAGAAGGCGCGGCGCTGGTCGTCCTTCCGCATCGCGCAGACGGCGCTCGGCTCGCTCTCGTTCCTGGCGCTGGAAGCCATCGGCGGCACGCTGGTGCTCGCCACGGGCTTCACCAACACGTTCGCCGCCGTGCTCGTCGTCGGGCTCATCATCTTCGCCACCGCCGCGCCGATCACGATCTACGCCGCCCGCTACGGCGTCGATATCGACCTCCTCACCCGCGGGGCGGGCTTCGGCTATCTCGGCTCGACGATTACCTCGCTGATCTATGCCGGCTTCACCTTCCTTTTCTTCGCCATCGAAGCGGCGATCATGGCGCTGGCGCTGCAGCTCTGCTTCGGCCTGCCGCTCTGGATCGGCTACATCGTCAGCGCGGGGGCGGTGATCCCGCTGGTGATCTACGGCATCCGCCTCATCAGCCGTTTCCAACTCTGGACGCAGCCGCTCTGGATCGGCCTCAACCTGCTGCCGCTCGTCTGCATCTGGCTCTCGGGGCCGGTGCCGTTCGAAGCCTTCACCGGCTATCCCGGCCTGGAAGCCGCGGGCGCGGGCTTCGACCTGCGCCTGTTCGGGCTCGCTTCCGGCATCCTGCTGGCACTGCTGGCGCAGGTCGGCGAGCAGGTGGACTTCTTGCGGTTCATGCCGCCGCCCCAAGGGAAGGGCGATTGGCGCTGGTGGATCGGGGTGCTCTCGGCGGGTGCGGGCTGGATCGTGCCCGGCATGCTCAAGATCCTGCTCGGCGCCTTCCTGACGGTGCTGGCGCTGGGCCACGGCATCTCGCCGGAGCGCGCCGCCGAGCCGACGCAGATGTACGCCGTCGCCTTCGGCTACGTCTCGGGTTCGCCCGGCGTCGCGCTGGCGCTGACCGGCCTTTTCGTGGTGATCTCGCAGCTCAAGATCAACGTGACCAACGCCTATGCCGGTTCGATCGCGTGGTCGAACTTCTTCTCGCGCCTCACCCACAGCCATCCTGGGCGCGTCGTCTGGCTCGTGTTCAACGTCGCCATCGCGCTCCTGCTGATGGAACTCGGCATCGACAAGACCATCGAGAGCACGCTGCCGCTCTATGCCTGCGTGGTCTCGGCCTGGGTCGGGGCGCTTGCCGCCGATCTCGCGGTCAACAAGCCGCTCGGGCTGTCGCCGCCGGGCATCGAGTTCAAGCGGGCGCATCTCTACGCCATCAACCCCGTCGGCACCGGGGCGATGGTGCTCTCGCTCATCGCCGGCTGCCTCGTCCATGCCGGCCTGTTCGGCGACGCGATTCAGCCCTTCGCGCCGATGCTGGCGCTCGCCACCGCCTTCGCCGCCGCACCCGCCATCGCGCTCGCGACCGGGGGCAAGCGCTACCTCGCCCGCGACCCACAGACCGCCTGGGATCGGGAGGAGATCACCTGCCGGGTCTGCGAGCACCCGTTCGAGGCCGAGGACATGGCACAGTGCCCGGCCTATTCCGGGCCGATCTGCTCGCTGTGCTGCTCGCTCGACGCCCGCTGCGGCGACCTGTGCAAGCCGCACGGGCGGCTGGAGGTGCAGGCCCACGACGCGCTCTCCCGCGTGCTGCCCGCGCGCACCGCCGCCTGGATCGGCGCGCCGCTCGGCCGCTACCTCGCGCTGATGATGACCCTGATCACGGTGATCGGGCTGATCCTCGTCATCGTCCATGCGGGTGCGGCCGCCGCGCATCCGGAGCATGGCGAAACCCTGCGCGCGGCGCTCACCAGCCTGTTCTTCATCCTGATCGTCATTCTCGGCGTGGTCGCGTGGCTGTTCGTGCTGGCCCAGGAGAGCCGCCGCGTCGCGCAGGAAGAGACCGCGCGCCAGACCGCCCTCTACGAGGCCGAGATCGCCGCCCACAAGGTCACCGACGCCAAACTGCAGCAGGCCAAGGAGACGGCGGAGGCCGCCAACCTCGCCAAGAGCCGCTACGTCGTCGGCATCAGCCACGAGTTGCGCACGCCGCTCAACGCCGTTCTCGGCTACGCGCAGTTACTGGAGGGCGACCCCAGCATCCCGGAACCCCGCCGAAACGGCATCCGGGTGATCCGCCGCAGCGCCCAGCATCTTTCCGGACTGATCGACGGCCTGCTCGACATCTCGCGGATGGAGGCCGGCCGGCTCCAAACCCACCGCAACGAGATTCGGCTTGCCGACTTCCTCGCCCAGATCGTCGACATGGTGCGGCTCCAGGCCGAAGGTGCGGGGCTGCGTTTCCGCTTCACCCGGCCCGAAATCCTGCCGGCGGTGGTGGCGACGGACGAGAAGCGCCTGCGACAGATCCTGCTCAATCTCCTCTCCAACGCCATCAAGTTCACGCCCGAGGGCGAGGTCGCCCTGGAGATGACCTATCGCGGGCAGGTCGCCGTCTTCACGATCCGCGACACCGGTCTCGGCATTCCGGAGGCCGATCTCGGCCGGATCTTCGAGCCGTTCGAGCGCGGCTCGATGCCCGCCGCCCGCGCGGCGCCGGGCACCGGGCTCGGGCTGACCATCGCGGGTCTGCTGGCGCAGGTGATGGGCGGCGAGATCACCGTCGAGAGCCGGGTCGGGGCCGGCACCTGCTTCCGGGTGCGGCTGATGCTGGCCTCGGTGAACCGCCCCGTGCCCGCCGCGATGCCGCCCCCCGCCGCCTGGGCACGTCCGGCCCCGACGGAGGCCGGCCGCCTCGTTCTCGTCGCCGACGACGATCCCGCCCACCGTGCGCTGATGCGCGAGATCCTCGAACCTCTCGGCTTCACGGTCGCCGAGGCGCCGGACGGCCCGGCCTGTCTTGCCTTGGCGAAGGCGCGCGAGCCGGCGCTGATCCTGCTCGACATCGCCATGCCGGGCATGAGCGGCTGGGAAGTGGCGCGAACGTTGCGCGAGACCGGCTTTGCCGCCCGGATCGCGATGATGTCGGCCAACGTCCACGAGATCAGTCCGAGCCGCGGAGCGGATGCGCCGCATGACGACATCATCGCCAAGCCGTTCGACATGCAGGACCTTCTGGAGAGGATCACGGGGCTTCTGGGTACCGCCCGCCCACTGCCCGGCCCCGCCCCGGAAACCCGCCCGATCATGGGTCCCGAACGTCCGGCCGACGCCGCGAAGGACGACGTGGCGCGCGGCGGAGTCGTGCCGCCCGAGCACGTCACCGCGCTGCTGCGCCTCGGCCGGATCGGCCATGTGCGCGGCATCGAGGCCAAGCTCACCGAACTGGAGACCGACGCCGCCGTGCCGCCCGCCTTCATCGCGCAGATGCGCGGGCTGGTGACGGCCTACGACATGCGCCGCTACGTCGGCGTTCTGGAGGGGCTGGCCCGCGATGCCTGACACGCGGCGCGACATCGTCCTCGTCGTCGACGATTCCCCCGATACGCTGAGCTTCCTCACCGAGGCGATCGAGCGCTCCGGCGCCACCGTGCTGGTGGCGGTGGGCGGCGACCTCGCCCTCGATCTCGTCGAGGAGATCACCCCCGACATCATCCTGCTCGACGCGGTGATGCCGGGCATGGACGGTTTCGAAACCTGCCGCCGGCTCAAGGCCAAGGGACATCTCGCCCATGTGCCCGTCATCTTCATGACCGGGCTGTCGGAGACCGAGCACATCGTGAAGGGCCTCGGCGCGGGCGGGACCGACTACGTTACCAAGCCCATCGCCCCCGACGAGATCCTGGCGCGCATCCGCGTCCATCTGGCGAGCGCGCGGGCGGCGCAGAGTGCCCGGGCGGCGCTCGACACTGCCGGGCGCACCCTGTTCGCGGTGGATGCCGCGGGCGCGGTCCTGTGGTGTACACCGCAGGCCGCCCAGGTGCTTGCCGCGCTGGGGGCCAGCGAGCCGCTGAGCCTCCCCCCGAGCGGGCGCGACTGGCTCGCCAAATGCCTTGCCGGCGCCGCCGCGCCCCTTGCACTCACCGATGCGCAGGGGCGCATCCATACCTTGAGCTTCATCGGCCGCACCGGGCCGGAGATCTTGCTTCGCCTCTCCGGCGATCCCGCCGCCGCCGGGCTGGAACGGCTGCGCGAGCGCCTGCCGATCACCGGCCGCGAGGCGGAGGTGCTGCTCTGGCTTTCCCGCGGCAAGTCGAGCCGCGATATCGGCGAGATTTTAGGGTTGAGCCCCCGCACGGTGACGAAGCACTTGGAGGGCATCTACGCCAAGCTCGGCGTCGAAAACCGCACCGCCGCCTCGGCGGTCGCGGCGCGGCATCTGCGCGATCTGGATTGATCCGGCGCAGCACCGCCGTCGTCGCGAGGCGGCGCCGAAGCGATCCGGCGGTAGGCGCCCTCAGCTCAAAGCCGGCTGGCCGTTCGAGGCCGAGAGGCCGCCATCGACCGGCAGGTTCACCCCCGTGATGAAGTGCGCGTCCTCGCTCGCCAGAAAGGCGATGGCGCCGGAGATGTCGTCGGGCTGCGCGCCCCGTCCCATCGGGATGCGTTCCTCGAACTGGGCCACGAGCTCGGGCTGGTCCTGCATCCCGGCGGTGAAGGGCGTGTAGACGAGGCTCGGATTGACCGCGTTCACCCGCACGCCGCTCTTCGCCTCATCGAGCGCGACGGCGCGGGTGAAGTTCGTCACCGCTCCCTTGGCCGCGCAGTAGAAGCTGTGATTCCAGTCACCCCCCAGGCCTGAGACCGACGAGACGTTGACGATGCAGCCGCGGACTTCGCGCAGGTGCGGCAGGGCGAAGCGCGTCATGTAGAAGACGCCGTAGAGATCGGTCTCGATCACGGTCGAGAAGTCGCCGATGTCACCCTCGTCCACCCGGCCGAGATGATCCTTGCCGGCGTTGTTGATCAGTACGTCGAGCCGTCCGAACCGGGCCATCGCCGCCTCGATCACGCCCCGGCACGCGTCGGCCTTCGAGAGGTCGGCGGTCTCCGTGTGCACGTCCGCCGCCTCGATCTCGGCCGCGACGCGCCGCAGGCCGTCCGCGTTCCGGTCCGCGAGCACGAGGCTCGCACCCTCCCGGCCGAAGCGGCGCGCGGCGGCCTCGCCGATTCCGGAGGCGGCCCCCGTGACGAGAACCACCTTGTTCGAAAACCGGCCCATGCGGCCTCCCGTGCTGTGGGCGAGGCGGCTGGCCTTGCCCGAAGCCCGGTCAACCGTCCCCGTCGGGGCGGGTTCCTGACAGTCCGGCAGGGCCCGAACACGACATCTCGAGGCGTAAAAGCAGCCAAACCGCCCTTCGATCCGCACGCGATCCGGGCCTGCGACTTGAGGCGGCGCATGCAGGCGTGTACGGCGCAGGCGTCATGCCTTCGCCGCATTCCGGGGGAAAGCAGGCCGCCGTCTCGTTCGGGTAGAAATCGTGCCGCGCCCGAGGCCGCATATGCCGATCCGGCGCACCGCGCCAGGAAGGCCGCGCCTCGGACCGATCGGCCGGGCCTGCGGCCCTCCCGCGGGGCCGCGGCGGACCGAGTGAGCACCGCGTCACGTATCTACGCGCCATCCGTTGAAGGGGTCATAACGCCGATGTTCCTTGCCAAGTTCTCCATGGCCAAGCCTTCCGCGCGCCCGCTGCGCGTGGCCGCGATCCTCGCCATGGCGGGCCTGGGCGCCGGCCTGGGCGGAACCGCCTTCGCGCAGAAGAAGCCGGCCGCTCCCGCCCCGGCCCCGGCCCCCGCGCAGGCCCAGCCGGCCGCGCCGGCCCAGCAGCAGGCCCAGGGCGCCGGCCCGCAGCTCATCAACGTGAAGTCCGAGCCGAGCCAGGCCGACTGGACCAAGGTCTGCGGCAAGGATCAGGGTTCGGGCACCGACGTCTGCTACACCACCCGCGACTTCGTGTCGGATAGCGGCCAGCCGGTGCTCGCCGTCGCGATCTACGACATGAAGAACGCCGCGACGAAGCAGGAGGTGAAGGTCGTCCGCTTCCTGCTGCCGCTCGGCCTGATGCTGGCACCCGGCATGCGCTTCGATGTCGACGGCAAGGAAGTGACCGGAGGCAAGTTCGCGGTCTGCTTCCCCAACGGCTGCTTCGCCGAGGCCGGCGGCGTCTCGAACGAGCTGATGAACGGCTTCAAGAAGGGCACCACGCTCAACGTCCGCGTCCAGAACCAGACCCAGCGCGAGGTGGTGTTCGCGGTGCCGCTCACCGGCTTCGGCAAGGCCTTCGACGGCCCGGCCATCGACCCGAAGGTGCTGGAAGAGCAGCAGAAGAAGCTCCAGGCCGAGATGGAGAAGCGCAGCGAGGACATGCGCAAGAAGCTGGAGCAGCAGGGCTCGGCCGGCGCGGCCCCGGCGCCCGCAGCCCCGGCCGCCAACGCCGCGCCGAAGTAAGTCGCGCCGTTCAACGGATTTCGGAAAGAAAGCCCCGCCGTGCTCGCCACGGCGGGGCTTTCTCGTTCTCGGAGCGGACCGCCCGGCGGCTTCCCGATCGCCCAAAACGAAGGGCGGATCGCAACCTCAAGGAGCGTCGTGCGTTCAGCCTGTCCCAGATCAGCCGGGCGGCCACAGTCAATCGCCAAGTTGTCGTTAAGGATGTTTCGCCGAGCCGCCTTCGGGATAGCGGGAGCAATGGTGACGAAACGCACCGCGCAATCCCACTGCACAAGGTTAGGGGTTATTTAACGGATCACGGCGGCCGCGAAGGAGCCGCAACGGAGTTCAGGCAATGAGCCAGCGCATCGAAGACATCAAGTTCATGGCGACGATGACCTTCGTCACCCTGTTCGGCACCTGCCTCACGGCACTGGTGGGCTGAGCCTCAGCCGGTCCAGGCACCGTCCGATCCGGAGGCTCCTTTCATGGCCCGGATCCGTTAAGAAGCCGCTTCCACATTTTTCCCCTTGTGGGGATGTCGCCGGGACCAAGCCCGGCCGGAAGCGTGAACCGTGCGACACATCCACGTCATCGGCATCGGAACCGGCAACCCGGAGCACCTGACGATTCAGGGCATCCAGGCGCTGAAGGCGACCGATGCGGTCTTCGCCCTCGACAAGGGGGAAGCCAAAGCCGGCCTTCTCGGCGTGCGCCGCCAGATCTGCGACCGCTACATCGAAGGGCGGCCCTACCGCTTCGTCGAGGCCGCCGACCCCGAGCGCGACCGCCGCCCCGCGGATTACGGCGTGGCGGTGGAGGATTGGCACGCGGCCCGCGCGGCGGTCTACGAGGGGCTGATCACCGAGCATCTGCGCGAGGACGAGCGGGGCGCCTTCCTCGTCTGGGGCGACCCGTCCCTCTACGACAGCACGTTGCGCATCCTGGAGCGCGTGCTCGTCCGCGGCCGCGTCGGCTTCACCTACGACGTGATCCCCGGCATCACCAGTGTGCAGGCGCTCGCCGCCGCCCACCGCATCCCGCTCCACCGCATCGGAGAACCGGTGCGGATCACCACCGGCCGGCGGCTTCGCGACGGCTTGGGAGATGGCTTGGGCGAGGAGCCCGGCGCCACCGTTGTGATGCTCGATGGCGACCCGCGCTTCGAGGGGCTCGACCCCGCGCTGACGATCCACTGGGGCGCCTATCTCGGCACGCCGGACGAGTTGCTCGTCGCCGGCCGGCTCGGCGACGTGGCCGAGGAGATCCGACGGGTGCGCGCGGAGGCCCGCGCCCGCCACGGCTGGATCATGGACATCTATCTGCTGCTCAAGCCCGCTCCCTGACGCCACCGACGTCCCCCCTCGCACTGCGACATAGTGTCGAGGCAGGAAAGCACCCTGCCGCGAACGGGCCGCTCGAAACCGATTTCTTCCGCCCCTGCCGTCCCCGGCGACAAGGGCCGCCTCCGGACGCTTTTTCGCCCTGGCAAAGGCCTTGCTTCGCCGCTCTCGCGATGGACAATTCTCGGATCGAACGAGAATCCGAACCATCCTGTGGGGGCGAAGTATGGCGGCTGGCTCGCGGCGGGTCATGCGCGGCGCTGCTTGGCGCGGGGTTACCTGCGTCTCGGTGGGGCTGGCCGGAGCCCTGACGGCGGGAATCCTGCTCTCCGTCCCAGGCCGGCCGACAGGTCCGCGCGGGGCGATCGATCCGGTCGGCGGCGGGCTTACCACCCGCACCGAACTCCATGCGACCGCGCCGGAAGCGCCGGCGACCCGCATCGTTCTCGGGCCCGGCGAACGCGACATACGCCTGTTCGGCGAGCTGACCGAGGGGGCGGCCGAGCAGCTGGCCGGGCTGCTCGCGGCTCACCGCGCGGTCGAACGTATCCATCTCACCAGCGAGGGCGGCCTGGTCGATGAGGGTGCGGCCATCGGCGCGCTGATCGCGGAGCACGGCCTCGTCACCTACGTGCCGGATTACTGCGTCTCCGCCTGCACCCTGGCCTTCGTGCGCGGGCGCGAGCGGCTGGTTCTGGCGGAGACGCGGCTCGGCTTTCACGCACCCTACGAAACGGGTCCGTTCGGTATCGAGATCGCGGCCGATAGCGCGCCCGAGCGCGCCGCCTATCTCGCTGCGGGCGTGAGCGCCGATTTCATCGAGGCCGCCCTCAAGGTCCGGCCGGACGACCTAATGATCCCCGACACCGACACCCTGATGAGGGCCGGCGTCGCAACCGGCCGGGTCGATGCCTACCGCTTTCCCGATTCCACCCTCGACGCCGGCGCCGACCCGGAGCGGGCCCGCTTCGCGATCCTGCGCGACGTGCCGCTGCTGGACGCGGTGGAGGCCGACGCGCCGGGGACGATCGCGCCGATCGCAGCATGGTATCTCGACGGTTATCGCCGGGGCCGCCCGGAGGGGGACGCCGTCGATGGTGTCCGCCGGATGGCGGCGCAGGCCGTGGCGCGAAGCCTCGCCGAGGCCGACCCAGCCGCCCTGACCGATCTCGGCCGGATGATCCTGCGGACGATGCAGCGTCCGAACCCGGATCGGATGCGGATCTGCGCGTCGGCCGAGGACGGGGTCGGCGCGGTGCTGACGCGGCCACGCCTCGGCGCCGGACAGCTCGCCGAGGGACGGGCGGTCCTGTCGCGGGCGCTCGGGTTGAGGGCGACGGAGGCTGCGCCTCAGCCCCTCCGGGAGACGCCACCGAGGCAGGCCGCAATCGCGGCGGCGACGGTGGGGGCCTCACCAAAGCCGGCGCGTGGGCGCGGCTGCTCGGCCCTGCGAAAAGCCTTCGCCGCAGCCCTGGCCCGCCCCATGCCGGAGGCGGCGCAGGCCCTGCGCCCGCTCCTCTTCCCCGCGCCGCCGGCACGCCTGCGCCCCGCGCTCGAAGCTTCCGCGCAACCGCGATAGATCCCGGCGGACGCGCCGGTCATACCGGATTCGGTTGATCCCTTCGGCAAGGCGGATTTGGGCTTCGCTCAAACGCCGCGCGGGCTGCGATACGGTTCCCTCTTGAATTGAGCAGAAACCGTATCAGTGTACCTGCCGTCCGGTGCCGCGGAGATGGCGGGCAAGCTCGTGGCCGACCTCGACGGCGACCTCGTCGACGAGGCGGGCCAGGGGCGGGTTGCGCAGGCCCGCCACCAGCCCCTTCATCGCCGCGGCATGGTCGGCGAGACGGTTGGCCTGTCGCTGAGCTTGGTGGACCTCCGAATCGACCGGCCGGCGCCCTTCGGTCAGGTCGAAGGCGAGCCCCTGGGTCGTGAGAGCCCCCGTTTCGGGATCGCGCCCGCTGCGCCCCATCAGCCGCAGCCAGCGCGGACCGTCGGGGCCGGGCCGCGTGCGGAACTCGGCCTCGAACGGTCGTCCGTCCTCCCCCGCTGCCCGCAGCACGCTTTCCAGCCGGACTGCGTCCTCGGCCTCCACCGCCGCCAGGGCCAGCGTCAGAGGCGCTCCGGCCGCCAAGGCTGCCGGTACCGCCAGGAGGCGTGCCAGGACCGGAGACAGGGCGAGCCGGTTGGAATCCGGATCATGAGCCCAGGCACCGAGGCAGGCGGAGCCGGCGAAGGCGGAAGGAAGGTCAGGTTGAAAAGCCGTCATCTCAAGGCACCGGCATCACGTCCGCAGGCATGCGCAACCGCAGCCCGGGCCTCTCAGGGAGCCCCAGCATCGACCCGACGAACGCAGAATTTGCCGCCGATACGGCGAAAATTGCAATCTCAAGTGAATTTTCTGCGGCAAATCCTGCCTTAAGTTACGATAACGGAATGCAACCGCCCTCGTAAAGCGCTGAGGTAACGGAACTGGAAAAACCCAACCTCAAGTCAACAGAATGAGAGTCGAGGCCGCCCCCTGCCTTAACGGGTGGTTAACCATGTTGGGCGAAATCCGGGGTCTGGGCAGCCCCGGCATCACAGGACCGGCAGCCTGACGAAACCGAGAACGGTGGGGTGGCCGGCATGAAAGCGATCACGTTCGTCACGCAGAAGGGGGGCAGCGGCAAGAGCACCCTGTGCATCTCGCTCGCAGTCGCCGCACAGGAAGCCGGCCACGCAGTCTGCATCCTCGAGATGGACCGGCAGGCCACGATCACCGACTGGCTCGATCACCGCACCGCCGACGGCCCCGAAGTGGCCCAGATCGACGCCACGCAGATCGACCTCGTGATGGAGCGGCTGGCGGAGTCGTCCTACGACTACGTGTTCATCGATACCCCTGGCATCGATTCCAACGGGACGCTCTCGGCGATCCGCGCGGCGGATCTGTGCATCATTCCCTGCCGGCCGACCCCCGCTGACCTGCGCGCCTTCAAGCCGACGCTCGCCGCCGTCTACCGCCTGGAGAAGAAGTTCGCCTTCGTCCTGAACCAGACGCCGCCGCGCTCCTACCGCATCCGCGACGCCGCCGACGGGCTCGCGGTGCTCGGCATCCTGCCCGACGTCAACATCGTGGCGCGCAACGACCATCAGGACGCCATCGGCGTTGGCCAGGGCGTCACCGAGTTCAATCCGAAGGGTCAGGCTGCGGGCGAGGTGCGCCGGCTGTGGAGCTGGATCGAGCGCCGCATGCAGGCGACCGGGCAGCGGACGAGCAAGGCCGTGACGGCCAAGGATACGAGAAAGCATGTCAAGGCCGCCTAAGCTCGACCTCGCCTCGATCGTCGCCTCCGCCGGCCCGGCCGGCGGGCCGCGGAAGGGCGCAGCCCGATCGGCCGCGAAGGCGAACGCCCCGACCGGAGCGGAGGTCGTCCGGCTCGATCTGGCGGCCTCGGCGCCTGCTGCACGGGCCGGCACCCTCAAGGAGCGCGCCAAGCAGATGTCGGTCTATCTGGAGCCCCCGGTCTACGACCAGCTCCGGGATCTGGCCTATGCCGAGCGCACCAAGATGCACGCCCTGATGCTCGAAGCCCTCGACCTGCTGTTCAAGCAGCGCGGCGCCCGCTCCATCGAGCAGGTGCTGGGCGAGAACCCGCGCTGAGAAACGGAACGCGCGGCGCAGCTTTCCGCTCGATTCCTTGAGAATTTTTGCGTGCGCAACGCCCCGGCTCACCCGCGGCCCGGCCACCCGTTCAGCCTTCCTTTACCGCGTCCGGACGATCCTCTGGGGACGGCCGGGCGTCTGTTCCGGCTCGGCGTAGCGTGATCCCCTGAGGCCCAGCTTTCCGCGGCCTTGAGGGAACTCTGTGGCGTAGGCGGGGAGCGGGCGAGCGACATGACTCATGTCATGCCACGGGATTTGGCATCGATCGGGACGGCCGCGGACGCTCCGACGCGGGGTGCGGCGGCGGTCCTGCGACCGGCCCTGCAGCTCCTGGCGGTCTGCGCGGTGGCGCTGACGACCGCCAACTGCGCCAACAACCCGGCCAAGCTCGCGGGCGGCGCGTCCTCGGGCAGCGAGATCGATCCGAAATACGGCGTGAAGGCGAGCCGCCGCCTCTACAACGAGGGCGACGTGATCCCGAAGGGGGGCGGACGGCGCTTCTCGGGCAAGCCCTATGTGGTGGCGGGCAAGACCTACGTGCCGCGCGAGGATGCCCGCGGCTACGTGCGCGAGGGTCTCGCCTCCTGGTATGGCAGCGCCTTCCACGGCCGGGTCACGGCCAACGGCGAAGTCTTCGACCGCCACTCCATCGCCGCCGCGCACCCCACGCTGCCGCTGCCGAGCTATGTCCGAGTGACCAACCTCGACAACGGCCACTCGATGATCCTGCGCGTCAACGACCGCGGCCCCTACCATGCCAACCGTCTCATGGACGTGTCCGAAGAGGCGGCCCGCGCGCTCGAATTCCATCGCAAGGGCACGGCGCGGGTGCGCGTCGAGTATGCCGGCAAGGCCTCGGTCGCCGGCAGCGACGACCGCAAGCTTCTCGCGACCCTGCGCACCGACGGCCGCCCCGCCGCGATCGGGCGTGCGCCGGTGATGATGGCCGATCTGGGCCCCTCCGAGCCCGATGCCGCGCCCGAGCGGCTCGAACGCGCCTCCCGCGCACTCGCCTTCCGCCCGGCGGGCGAGCGCGACGACGACGCGCCGGAAATCGCAGCCCCGGTCGCGCGCCCGGCCCGGCCCGCGCCGATCGTGCTCGCCAGCGCGGCGGTGGCCGTCCCGGCAGCCCTGCAGCCGACCGCCGCCCGCGCCGCGCCGTTCCGCCCGGCTCCGGTGGCGCTCGCTGCCGCCTCGGCCAAGCCTGCCCCCGAACCGCGCCGCATGATGGCCGAAGCCGGCCGCTCCGCGCAGCCGGCACAGGGCCGGCACAAGGATACGACCGTTCCAGCCCCGGCGCGCTTGGCCTCCACTCCGGTCAAGGGCGCCTCCGTGCCCGTCCGTACTGCGCAAGCGGTGCCGATGAAGGCGGCGGCCGCCAAAACGCCGGTCCAGCAATTCGCCGCCACCAGCACCGTCAAAGGTGCATCCAAGCCCGCCGGCAAAGCCGCGGTGCCCGAACCCGCCTCGCGTATGGCGGCGATGCCGCCCACCTCGAAGCAGGCGATCGCCAAGCTTGCCAGCACGGCCCCGGCGCCGGGCACCAAGACGGCAGCCAAGACCGCCAGCAAGACGGCCGTGGCCCAGGCGTCCGGCCCGTCCGGCACGAAGGCGAAACGCTCCCAGGTGGCGGCAGCGAACTGACGCCGCCCTGCCGACAGGGCCATCGCTCGATGCGATCGGCCCTTGGTTTCCCACTGACCTCGAACAACGGCGCCCCAGCCTCCGCAGACCGTCGTCTGTGATGTTCGAAGTCGCCCAGGCGGCTCCGAGCGAGAGCATGGCCCTCGCCGAGGCGTAACGCGGGCCGAGAAGACTACTCGGCCTTGGCGTTCACCTCGAGCTTGTCGAGGACCGCCGCCGGGGTCGGGGCGGTGCTGACATCGACCATGCCGAGGCCCTCGCCGCTCTTCGCCTTGGCGCTGATCGAGAGGGTGCCGGGCTTGGCCACGAACTTGCCCATCGCCGCGCCGATCGCCTTGGCGGCGGCCGAGTTGCCGAGGATCACCGGCACGCCGATCACGCTCGCCGTGACGTATTCCTTGCGCAGTTCGTCGGGCTTGAGGCTCAGCACCTTCGCCTGGGCGTCGATGAAGCGCTCAAACAGGCCGCCATTCTCCAGCGTCAGGTCCAGCGCCTTGGCGGTGGCCGAGAGCATGGCAAAGCCCGAGACCGCAGCATCGGGATCGAACACCTCGGGGCCGATGCCGCCCAGCGTGGCGTTGAGATGCAGCCGGCCCATATCCTTGCCGGAGAGCGACAGCGCCTTGAAGCTCAGCTCGCGCTTGTCCTCGCTCCAGGCGGTGTCGGCCGTGGCGTCGAGATCGAGGTCGCGGTAGCCGTAGAGCCCCAGCGAGCCGAGACCGGGAACGCCCTCGACGGCGGAAGTCGGCATGGTGAGGCCGCTCAGGGTGAAGCGGGTCTCGGTCGGCACGCCATCCTTGGGCGGCCCGAAGCTCATGCTGGCGCCGCGCAGGCCGATATGGAGCGGCGGGAGCGGAACCCGATTCGGCGCCTTGAGCGGATCACCCGAGGCGGCCGGGGGCACGACCGCCACCTGCGCGAGATCGAGCCCGAGATCGGACAGGGTCAGCGTGCCGATGACCGGCGTCAGGCGGCGCAACTCCGCCTCCTGCAGGTCCGGCGCCGGAGCCGCCCCCTTCCCGAGATCGGTACCGGCGGGGAGCGGTGCCTTCGCGAGACGGCGAAGGGCGGCGATGGTCGGCTCCAGGGAGAAGCCAGTGAGGGAGAGGCGGGCGATCTTGCCCTGCGCCTCCTTGGCCCCGAAGCCGATCTCGGCAAGCGTGATGCCGGCCTCAGCTCCGCCGGCATAGCTCATGCGGCCGATGCTGAAGGAGAGCGGATCATCGCCCTTCACCTCCTTCACGGTCAGGTCCGTCGCCTCCAGGCTGCCGACCGAGACCGATTCGGCGAGATCCGCGAGCAGGCCGGCCGAGCGGGCGCGCTTGGCCCGGTCGTCCTCGGCCAGCCCGCCATCGCCCAAGGCCTCCACGGCGCCGCGCCAGGTCGCTGGCGTCTGGCGTCCGGCGAGGTCGCGGCCGGTCAGACGGGCGATCGACACCGTGGTGCCGCGCTCGTCGATGAAGGCGATGCTTTCGACGGCGAGTGCCACGTAGAGGCGCTGGAGCGGGCTGCTCGCGTCGCCGGCCTCGCTGTAGAGGCGTGCCAGGGCGGTGAGATCGACCTCCTCGGCGCGGATGCGGCCGTAGCTGCCGCTGCCCGCCTGCGGCGCGCCCTCGACGGAGAGCGTCGCGCCGGCCGCCGTCAGTTCGCTGATGCGCCCCGCCCGGATCGTGCGCGCGGCCACGTCGCGGTAGGTGACGACCTGCCGCCGGTCGCCGTCGCGGCGCTCGACGCGCAGCTCCGGCATGGTGAGGCTGCCGGCATCGAGGCGCTGAAGCCGAGCCGGCCAGAGATCCTTGACCGGATCCTTCGCGTCTTTCGCGTCGGCCTTGAAGATCGCGAGCAGGTCGTCGCGGGAGAGGCGCGTGCCGCTCACCGTGACCTTCGGCGCGGTGACGAGCGTGTCGCCGAAGGCGAGGCTCACGTTGTCGAGCACAAGATCCTGGACCGCGGACGCCGCCTCCTGTGCCACAGCCGGCGCCGAGGGCGCAGGCCCTGTCAGCAGCGCGACCGCGCAAGCCGAGGCGAGCAGTGCCCGCATGAAGACGGGACGGCGCGTCGATGACGTCATGGCTGGATCGGATCGCAGGCTGGCGGGAGATCGGAAAAGGGCCGTGAGACTTCCATCCCTGCCGGTTTTCCACAGGCGTGGCAATTGCGCCGGTGCCACGGCAGGACAGTCACTCGACGCCGCTTGCGCGGGCCCAGGGCGCGAACAGCGTCGCGCGGAGCGGGCTTTTCGGGGCTTGAGCCCCGGAAAGCGTCGAGCGGAGCGACAGCCCAAAGAGTCGAGACTGTCGGCGGAGGCGGTCACCGGCGCCTGAGGCCAGAATGGCGATCGCCCCGCCCGCGATCCTCGGATCGCGTCCTCAGATCGCGAAGGAGGTGCCGCAGCCGCAGGAGGCGGTGGCGAGCGGGTTCTCGATCTTGAACGACTGGCCGATCAGGTCGTTCACGAAGTCGATGGTCGCGCCGCCCATATATTCGAGCGAAACCGGATCGACGAGCACGGTGGCGCCGTCGCGCTCGATCACCACGTCGTCGCCCTCGCGGGCGCTGGTGATGTCGAAGGCATAGGAGAAGCCCGAGCAGCCGCCGCCGTTCACGCTGATGCGCAGCGACGAACCGGGGGGCTCGGCACCCATGATCTCGTTGATCCGCTTGGCGGCGCGGGCGGTGAGGTTGATGTCGGCCATCGTGGCGCGGCCCCGTTTCTCGAACCGGTGTCGTGAAGGTGAGGGCCCGCGATTGTCGCGGGCTCCCCCTTACCCAAGATATGGGGTGCAACGGCCGGCCGCAACGCGGCTGCGGAAGGAAGGGTTGAGCAGGTGCGGCAGAACGGCGAGCGCTGGCGGGCGCCCTACGCCACCGATCCGGCGGCGACCCGCGGGCGGCTGATCCCCGAGGCGTTCTCGCCCACCCGCAGCGACTTCCAGCGCGACCGCGACCGGATCATCCACTCCACCGCCTTCCGGCGGCTGAAGCACAAGACGCAGGTCTTCGTGCATCACGAGGGTGACCATTACCGCACGCGGCTCACCCACAGCCTGGAGGTGAGCCAGATCGCCCGGGCGCTCGCCCGCGCGCTCGGCCTCGACGAGGATCTCGCCGAGGCGCTGGCGCTGAGCCACGACCTCGGCCACACCTGTTTCGGGCATACCGGCGAGGACGCGCTGCACGCCTGCATGGCCGATTACGGCGGCTTCGACCACAACGCCCAGGCGTTGCGCATCGTTACCCGGCTGGAGCGGCGCTATGCCGGCTTCGACGGGCTCAACCTGACCTGGGAGACGCTGGAGGGGCTGGTCAAGCATAACGGCCCGCTCCTCGACGCCTCCGGTGCGCCGATCCCGCGCTACGCCGCCGACGGCATCCCGGCGGCCGTGCTGGAATACAATTCGGCCAACGACCTCGAACTGTCGCGCTTCGCCGGGCCGGAGGCGCAGGGCGCGGCGCTCGCCGACGACATCGCCTACGACGCCCACGACCTCGATGACGGCCTGCGGGCCGGGCTGTTCGATCTTTCCGACCTCGCGGCCGTACCGTTCCTGGCCGGGCTGCTTGACGAGATCGACACACTGCATCCCGGCCTGGAGCCGTCGCGAAAGATCCATGAGCTGGCGCGGCGCGTCATCACGCGCTTCGTCGAGGACGTGATCCGCGAGGGCGAGGCGCGCATCGCCGCGCTGGCACCGGGAAGTGTCGGCGACATCCGGGCCGCGCACGAGCCGGTCATCGCCTTCTCGCCCGCCATCGCCACGGCGGACGCGGACATCAAGCGCTTCCTGTTCGCGCGGATGTACCGCCACCCGGAAGTGATGGCGGTGCGGGCCAAGGCCGCGACCATCGTCGACGACCTGTTCTCGGCCTTCCGTGCCGACCCCGCACGGATGCCGGCCGAATGGTCGGAAGGTCTGGGGAATGCCAGCGAGGCCCGCCTCGCCCGGCGCATCGCAGACTACATCGCCGGCATGACCGACACCTACGCGGTGCTGGAGCACGGCCGGCTGTTTGCCGCGACGCCCAACCTGCACTGGAGCCCGCCGAGCCGCGGCCTGCCGCTGACCGAGCCGTGAGGCGCCGCCAGCGGAAGGCTCACGATCTCATTCGCAGACGCAGCCCGCGCCGTAGCCGGTGTTGTAGACCGGCGCGTAACCGGTGGTGACGGGCGCGTAGCCGTAGCCATAGGCCGGTGCCGCGTAGCCGTAGGCGGGCGCGCCGTAGCCGTAACCACCCCAGCCGCCGCCCAGCGCGCCCCCGGCGAGCCCGAGGCCCAGCCCGAGCCCGGCACCGGCCAGACCGATCCCGGCCCCCGCAAGGCCGAGGCCGGCGCCCCGTCCGTAGCCGTAGCCGCGGCCGTAGAGACCGCGCGCAGCGTGGCTGCGATAGGTGTAACCACCACCATAGCCGAAGCCGCGATGCCCGAAGCCGCCGCGATGGCCGGCGAACCCGCCGCGATAACCACCGAAGCGGCCGGCGTGACCGAAGCGGGCGCCATAACCGTGATGACCGTAGCCGCCATGATGGCGACCGCCGCCGACATAGCCGCCATGGCCGCCGAACTCGCGGGCCTCGACGGTTGCGGGAGCGAAGGCCAAGGCGGCGAGAGCGGTAGCGGCGAGGGCGAAGGACTTCATCGGGCGGTCTCCATGCAGGATCTTGCTCCGACAACGCCGCCGTTCGCGCCCTGCGTGCAACGGTGCATTCTACCGAGAGAGCGCCCTGTCCCCGCACGAAAGGCAGCAGGGGGCCAAGCAGGGGCCAGATATGGGAGAGGACCGATTGAGCACCGACCGCACCACCGCGCGCGACACCCGCGCCGCCTATTCCCGCCTCGTGCCGCTGACGACGCGCTGGGGTGACAACGACGTCTACGGGCACGTCAACAATGTCGTCTACTACGCCTTCTTCGACACGGCGGTGAACGGGATCCTGGTGGAGGTGGGCGCCCTCGACATCGCCCGTTCCCCCGTCATCGGCCTCGTGGTGGAGACGGGCTGCCGCTACTTCGCTCCGGTCGCCTTCCCCGACCGGATCACCGCCGGCGTGCGGGTGGCCCATCTCGGCCGCAGCAGCGTACGCTACGAGATCGCGATCTTTCGCGAGGACGACGTGGAGGCGGCCGCGCAGGGGCACTTCGTCCACGTCTATGTCGACCGGGAGACGCGCCGACCGGTGCCGCTGCCGGAGCGGCTGCGGGCGGTGCTGGCGGAACTCGCGGTCGGCCCGGAGGAGGCGCCGTGACACTCCCGCCCACCATTGCTATGCCGCCCCGACGCCGGCCGCCCGACGCGCGGGTGGGCCGGCTCGCGGCAACGACGAACACCTGAGCCTCATGAACATCTTCGCCCTCTTCGAGACGCGCGTGCGCGAGGCGCTCGAATCCCTCACCCGCTCCGGCCGGCTGCCCGAGGGGCTCGACCTGTCGCGCGTCGTGGTCGAGCCGCCGCGCGACGCCTCGCACGGGGATCTCGCCACCAACGCCGCCCTGGTGCTGGCGAAGGAGGCCAAGCAGAACCCGAAGGCGCTCGGCGAGGCGCTGGCTGAAGAACTGCGCACCGATCCCCGCATCGTCGAGGCGAGCGTGGCAGGGCCCGGCTTCATCAACCTGCGGCTCGCGCCGGAGGTTTTTCAGGATGTGATCCGTGCGGCGCTTCGCGAGGGCGAGGGGTTCGGGCGCGGACACATGCCGGGCGGCCCGGTCAACATCGAGTATGTCTCGGCCAACCCCACCGGGCCGATGCATGTCGGCCACGGGCGGGGCGCGGTGTTCGGCGACGCGCTCGCCAACCTGCTGGCCGCCGCCGGCCGGCCGGTGACGCGCGAGTACTACATCAACGATGCCGGCGCGCAGGTCGATGTGCTCGCCCGCTCCGCCTACCTGCGCTACCGCGAGGCGCTGGGCGAGACGATCACGATCCCCGAGGGGCTCTATCCCGGCGACTACCTCAAGCCGGTGGGCGCGCAACTGGCGGAGACGCATGGCCGGGCGCTCCTCGACCGGCCCGAGCACGAATGGCTGCCGCAGGTGCGCCGCTTCGCCATCGACGCGATGATGGCGATGATCCGCGAGGATCTCGCGGCGATCGGCATCCGCCACGACGTGTTCTTCTCGGAAGCCACGCTTCAGGGCGAGAACGGCGGCCAAGGGGGCAACAAGGTTGCGGAGCTGCTCGCCGCGCTGCGGCAGAAGGGCCTCGTCTACGAGGGACATCTGCCGCCGCCCAAGGGCCAGTTGCCCGACGATTGGGAGGACCGGGAGCAGACCCTGTTCCGCTCATCCCAGTTCGGCGACGACGTGGACCGGGCGCTGCTGAAGTCCGACGGCTCCTTCACCTACTTCGCCTCCGACATCGCCTACCACCGCGACAAGTGGCTGCGCGGCGCCAACGAGCTCATCGACGTGCTCGGCGCCGACCATGGCGGCTACGTCAAGCGGATGCAGGCGGCGGTGAAGGCGGTCAGCGACGGGCAGGCCCGGCTCGACGTCAAGCTCTGCCAACTCGTGCGGCTCTTGCGCGCAGGTGAGCCGGTGAAGATGTCGAAGCGGGCCGGCGAGTTCGTGACGCTGCGCGACGTCATCGACGAGGTCGGCCGCGACGCGATCCGCTTCATGATGCTCTACCGCAAGAACGACGCGACGCTGGATTTCGACCTCGCCAAGGTGGTGGAGCAGTCCAAGGATAACCCGGTCTTCTACGTGCAGTACGGCCACGCCCGGCGCTTCTCGGTGCTGCGCCAGGCCCGCGAGGCGATGCCCGGCGAGGACTTTTCGCCCGCGGCGCTGCTCGCCGATGCGGACCTGTCGGTGCTCACTGATCCCGGCGAGATCGAGATGATGCGCCTGATTGCACAGTATCCGCGGGTGCTCGAATCAGCGGCAGCGGCGCATGAACCGCACCGAATTGCGTTCTATCTCTATGAAACGGCGAGTTCGCTGCATAGTTTCTGGAACAAGGGCAAAGACTTGCCGCAATTACGGATTGTTAATCCAACCGACAGAAAGTCCACCCGGGCCCGCTTGGCCCTCGTGGAGGCCTTGGGCGGCGTTCTTGCCTCCGGCCTCGCGGTTTTGGGCGTCTCCGCACCCGATGAGATGCGGTGACCGAGGACGGCTGTTGAGAGGATGAGGCCATGACGGGACACGCTTCGCGCGCGACGGTCGACTTCGATGCCTTCGAGCGCGAGCTGCGTCAGACGTCGCAGGAGGCGATCCGGGGCAAGGCTCCGCAGGCCGCCCCCAAGGGCGACCCGCTCGCCGAGCTTGCCCGCATCGTCGGGCAGGACGATCCCTTCCGCGCCCTGCTGGAAGCGCGGGAGAAGGGCGCCGCCCAGGAGGCGGCTCCCGTGACGCGCGGATCGGAGACGGGCCGTCCGGCCCGCGTCGAGCCGACCTTCGTGGACGAGCCCGCCCACGACCCGGCCAGGAATCAAGCGCACAGCCAGGCGCATGCCGACGCGCAGACTCAGACCCCCGGCCAGTCCCAGAGCCCGGCGGACGCCTTCGACCAGTATCTCGCCTCCGTCGAACAGGGCATGTACGCCGACGGCACGACCGATCCGGCGGCCTTCGCCGAGGCCGACGAGACTTACCGGACACGGTCAGCGGAGCGTCCGCGCGCCCGCAACCGCCTCGTCCAGGTCGGTGCCAGCCTCGCCGTGGTCGCTGTCTGCGTCGGCGGTGCCCTGGCGTGGCGCGGCACCCATGGCGGCGGCAGCGGCGGCCCGATCACCGTGCTCGCCGACAAGACCCCGCTGAAGGTGCAGCCGGCAGCGACCGACGGCGTCGAGATTCCCGACCAGAACAAGCAGATCTACGACCGCAACGCCAAGGACGGTCAGATCAAGATCGTCAATCGCGAAGAGCAGCCGCTCGACGTCAACCAAGCCGCACGCACCGCGGCCGCCCGCAGCGACGGCGGCGAACCGGGGCAAGGCGGGGCGACACCCGGCAACACGTTGTCCGACACGTTCGGCGAGCCGCGCCGGGTACGCACCGTCTCGGTCAAGCCGGACACCCCGGTCCACCAGCCGCCTGCGCCCGCGGCCGAGACCGCCCAGGCGCAGACTTCGGCGATCCCGACCATGACGATGCCCGACGCCTCCGCCGCGAACACCGCGACGCCAGCCTCGGAGCCCCGCCGTTCCGCGTCGCGCACCCTGGCCACGGTGCCGGCGACCACGCCCGTCGCCGAGGCACCGTCTGAGACACCTGCGGCACCCGCCGCGCGCCCGAAGGCGCCGCAGCGCGTCGCCTCCGTCTCGCCCGAGACCACCGCCAGCACCTCCGAGCCGTCTCCCGCCTCCGGCTCGCTCACGGCGCCGGTCAGCGGCTACTCGGTCCAGCTCGGCGTGCGCGGCAGCGAGAGCGAAGCGCGTGCCGCCTTCCGCGAAATGCAGGGCAAGTACAGCCAGCTCTCCGGCAAGCCCGAGTTGATCCGGCAGGCCGAGGTGAACGGTAAGACCCTGTTCCGCGTCCGCGTCGGGCCGCTCGCCAAGAACGAAGCCTCCAGCCTGTGCAGCGCGCTGCAGGGTGCGGGCGGGCAGTGCTTCGTCGCCAAGAACTGAGCTGACACTGCGCTTGTTGTCGGCCGGTTTCGGCAAATCCCCGGAACCGGCTCGACTGCGCGCATCCTATCCGACCCCTCATCCTAAGATGCCCGCTGACGCGGGCATCTTAGGATGAGGGCGTGAGTGGGATCGACGCCGTGCTCGGCAAGCCCTTTCGCCCGTTTCGCCCCGTCCGAGGAACGCCGGCTCCATGACCTCCGCGAGCATGACTTCCGCCAGCACGCCCCGCGCCGTCATCCTCGGCTGTTCCGGCACGGCGCTGACGCCCGAGGAAGCCGCCTTCTTCCGCGATCTGCGGCCCTGGGGCTTCATCCTGTTCAAGCGCAACATCGGCACGCCGGACGACGTACGCGCCCTGACCGCCGCCTTGCGCGAGACGGTGGGGCGGGTGGATGCGCCGATCCTGATCGATCAGGAGGGCGGGCGGGTGCAGCGCATGGGCCCGCCGCACTGGCCGAAATATCCCGCGGGCGGCCGCTTCGGTGCCCTCGGCGATGACGCCGCCGACATCGCCCGGCTCGGCGCCCGGCTGATGGCGCACGACCTCGGGTCGGTCGGCATCAACGTCGATTGCGCGCCGATGCTCGACGTCCCCGTCGCGGGCTCGGACAACATCATCGGCGACCGGGCCTACGGCGACACGCCGGAGAGGGTGGTCGCACTCGGGCGCGCCGTGGCCGAGGGGCTGATGGCGGGCGGCGTGCTGCCGATCATCAAGCACATTCCCGGTCACGGCAGGGCGACCTGCGACAGCCATCTCGACCTGCCCGTGGTCGAGGCCGACCGGGTGAGCCTGGGCGCGAGCGACTTCCGCCCGTTCCGGGCGCTGGCCGACCTGCCGCTCGCCATGAGCGCGCATGTGGTGTTCACGGCCCTCGATCCCGAGCAGCCCGCCACCCTGTCGGAGCGCGTGATCCGCGAGATCGTGCGCGGCGAGATCGGCTTCGACGGCCTTCTGATGACCGACGACCTGTCGATGCACGCGCTCCAGGGCCCGTTCCGCGCGCGGGCGGAAGCCGCCTACCGTGCCGGCATCGACGTCGTCCTCCATTGCAACGGACGCATGGACGAGATGCGGGCCGTCGCCGAGGGCGCGTCCGATCTCGCAGGGGAGGGCGCCCGCCGGGCCGAGGCCGCACTTGCCCGCCTCACGCCTCCGGACGCCCTCGACGTGGCGGAGGCCCGCGCCCGCTTCGAAGCGGCCTTGGCGATCGCATAACAGCGACCACACCGCCTCTTTTCCGGCCTCGGACACCGGCAGCCGCTCCCGCGGCCTTGGCTTTCGCGCCGCGGGGCGCTCTACACGCCCGATGGTCCAGCGATACGCCCGGCAACGAGGCGGAATGCGACAAAGAAGGGCAGGCCCTGCGCGGCCTTTGCCCGCCTGTGCGCCGGGCACTGCTTGTGTTCGCGCCACGCGATCCCTAGGTTCGCCCGAATTCAAGTGGAGGCGCCGCCGGAGTTGGTGCGGTGCAGGAGGTTGCCATGGGCAGCATGAGTGTCTGGCACTGGGTCATCGTGGCGGTCGTCGTCATGCTGCTGTTCGGCCGCGGCAAGGTGTCCGAGCTGATGGGCGACGTCGCTAAGGGCATCAAGGCCTTCAAGAAGGGCATGGCCGACGACGAGACCCAGCCGAATACGGCGACGAGCGTTCCCCCGGTGGGCCCGAACGATCCGGTCCGCACGCTGCCGCACCAGGGCGCGCCGGGTACGGCCCCGCAGCCGCCGCATGTCCAGCCGCACGTGCCGGCGGGCGACCACAAGGCCGTCTGACCGACAGGCTCAACAAGGGGCGTGCAAGGGCTGCAACGGCTTTCGGGCACGGTTGAAGATCGGCTCCGGGCAGGATAGCGCGGGCCGCTCGCCCGTCCTCGACAGGCGCGGCCCCGCGGGACGGACGACGCAATGCTGGACATGAGCTGGGGCGAGGTGATGCTGATCGGCGGCGTCGCCCTGATCGTCATCGGGCCGAAGGATCTGCCGAAGGCCCTGCGCACGCTGGGTCAGATCACCACCAAGGTCCGGCGGATGGCCGGCGAGTTCCAGTCGCAATTCAACGAGGCGATCCGCGAAGCCGAGCTGGAAGAGGTCCGCCGCGACGTCGAGGGCGTCAAGCGCACCGTCGACGCCGCGCGCCCGACCTTCAACCCCGTGGACACGATCCGCAACGAGATCCGCAGCGCGGTCGAGAACCGCCCCGGCTCCGGCAGCAAGGAAGCCGGCGCGAAAGATGCCGATGTGAAGGACGCCGGCCGCTTCGACGTGCCGCGGCCGACGCCCGGCCAGCAGGCCGAACAGATGCACGCTGCGCCGGCACCCGCTGCCCCCGTCGAGACCTCTCCCATCACCCCCGGCACCAAGCCCGAAACAGGCCCGACTCCATGAGCGACGAGCGCGATGAGGCCGAGATCGAGGCCTCGCGGGCCCCCCTTCTGGAGCACCTGATCGAACTGCGCTCGCGACTGATCAAGTCGCTGATCGCGTTCATCGTGATGTTCTTTGGCTGCTTCTTCTTCTCGAAGCAGATCTACAACATCCTGGTGCACCCCTACGTCTCGATCGTGGGGCCGCAGAACGCCGAGCTGATCGCGACCCACTTCCTCGAACAAGTCTTCACCAACATCAAACTCAGCGTGTTCGGCGCGGGCTTCCTGGCCTTCCCCGTCATCGCCACGCAGGTCTACGCCTTCGTCGCGCCGGGCCTCTACCGCAACGAGCGCCAGGCCTTCCTGCCCTACCTCGTCGCGACGCCGATCTTCTTCCTCCTCGGCGCGCTGGTCGTCTTCTTCCTGGCGATGCCGCTCCTGATCCAGTTCTCGGTCTCGCTGCAGCAGATCGGGCAGCCGGGCGAGGCGACGATCAAGCTCCTGCCGAAGGTCGACGAGTACCTCTCGCTGATCATGACGCTGATCTTCGCCTTCGGGCTCGCGTTCCAGATGCCGGTGATCCTCACGCTTCTGGGGCAGATCGGCGTGATCGACGCGGCCTTCCTGCGGGAGAAGCGGCGCTACGCCATCGTGCTGGTGTTCGTCGCCGCCGCGGTGCTGACGCCGCCTGACGTGATCTCGCAGCTCTCGCTGGCGATCCCGATGCTGCTTCTCTACGAGGCCTCGGTATTCTCGGTCGCGCGCATGGAGAAGATCCGCGCCGCCCGGCGCCGGGCGCAAGGGATTGAGGACTGATCGAACCCCTGCCGGAACCGGCATCTGAGGAGAATATAAGCAAGATTGCGCATCACCATTTTGCGCGCAATCTTGAAAGACTCTCGCCCCGCGCCACCCTTCTCCGACCTCAAACGGAGAGAGTCTCATGTTCCAGACGATGCGGACTGCCCTTGCGGTCGCGGCCCTGACCACGCTGGCGGGTGCGGCCCAGGCGGCGGAGCTTCAGCGGGTGCGCGGCACGATCGAGAAAAGCGACGCCGGCACGGTCACGATCAAGACCACCGACGGCACGTCCGAGACGGTGCAGGTCGGTGGCGCCAAGTTCGCCTGGGTGGTGAAGTCGAGCCTCGACCAGATCAAGGAAGGCACCTTCATCGGCACTGCCACCAAGGGCGAGAACCCGATGACGGCGCTCGAAGTGGTGCTGTTCCCCGAATCCATGCGCGGCACGGCCGAGGGCCATTACGGCTGGGACGCGATCCCCGACCACACGGCGGGCGGTGGCGGGCCGGTGGTGAAGAGCTCCATGACCAACGGCACCGTGAAGGCCTCCGGTGCGGGCGCCAGCGCGGGCGGCGCGCCGAAGGTGAAGAGCTCGATGACCAACGCCACCGTGGCCAGCAGCAATGCCGGCTCCGGCAGCGGCGGCGAGCGCACGCTCACCGTGACCTACGACAAGGACGGCTCGAAGACGATCGTGGTGCCGCCCAAGGCGCCGATCGTCGCCTTCGACCCCGCCGACAAGTCGATCCTGACGCCGGGCGCGAAGATCTTCGTGGTTGCGGCCAAGGACGGGGCTAAGCTCGAAGGCAAGCTGGTCGCCGTCGGCAAGGACGGCCTCACCCCACCGATGTAATTCCGAGTCACGACCGTCCCTGGCTTGGCGCCAGGGACGGCCACAGGGGCCGCGCCGCCGCCGTGGCGGCGAGGGCGAGTCCGAGGAGCGAGACGAGGGCGGCCAGGGCCGGCAGCTCCGCATAGCCCGCGCCCAAAGTCAGCGCCGTGCCGCCGAGCCAGGCGCCCATGGCGTTGCCGAGATTGAACGCCCCCTGGTTCAAGGTCGAGGCGAGGTTCGGGGCGTCGCTGGCCGCCTCCAACACCCAGACCTGAAGCGGTGAAACCAGGGCGAAGGCGAGCCCGCTCCACAGCACCAGCACCGCCAGTGCCGGCCAGGTAAAGGGCGCGACCAGCGAGAACACGACGAGCACCGCGATGAGGCCGGCAAAGCTGCCGAGCACCGTGCGCATTAGGCCGCGGTCGGCGAGCCAGCCGCCGGCGAGATTGCCGACGGTGAGGCCGAGACCGGCCGCGAACAGCGCCCCCGTCACGCCGCCGGGCGTCAGATGCGTGACGGTGAGCAGGAACGGCGCGATATAGGTGAAGACGGTGAAGAAGCTCACCGAGGACAGGGTCGAGACCAGCATCGGCCGCAGCACCGGCCAGCGCCCGAGCGCCCGGAATTCCCGTCCGAGGCCGCCCCGCGTGCCGGGCATCCCACCGGGCAGGGCGAACGCGATGGCCGCTCCCGCCACAAGCCCGATGCCGACCACCGCCCAGAAGGTCGAGCGCCAGCCGAACGCCTGTCCGAGCGCCGTTCCGAGGGGCACGCCGAGAACGTTGGCGAGCGTCAGCCCCGCGAACATCAACGAGACGGCCTGCGTGCGCTTCTCCCGCGGCACGAGGTTGCGCGCGACGATGGCGCCGATGCCGAAGAAGGCGCCGTGCGCGAAGGCGGTGGCGACCCGCGCGGCCATCAGCCATTCGTAGCTCGGCGCCAGGGCGCAGGCGAGGTTGCCGAGGGTGAACACCGCCATCAAGGCCAGCAGGGCGGCTTTGCGCGGCAGGCGCGCGGTCGCCATCGCCACGAGCGGCGCGCCGATCACCACACCGAGCGCGTAGCCGGACACGAGGTGGCCCGCCTGCGGAATCGAGACATCGAAGTCGCGCGCCATCTCCGGCAGGAGGCCCATGATGACGAACTCGGTGGTGCCGATGCCGAAGGAGGCGACGGCGAGCGCGAGGATCGGCAGGGATACCATGCAGTATGCTCCGGGCGGCGCACGTGTTGCGCTGCAATACAAGCGCCGCAACATGGTCATCCCGGACGGACGCGACAGGCGCGTGACCGGGAGGCAGCCCTGCGCTCACATCAGAACGGCCGCGCGACAGGGCCCGGACCCAGCTTGGACAGCATGCCCTCCAATGCGCTGCTAAATGTCGATGAGTGCAAAAATAATCTCCCTGCCTCGACGTGAATTGCGAGAGAACTTTCCTCCGGGCCGGAAAAACAACGCAAAAACAATCCGTTGATTTGCCCCACCCCAGATCCCTAAATTTCAGGACAACAACGTCCCCACAACGCTCCGCAGCTTTTCGAAGATTCGAAGCCTGAAACGCTCCGTCCGGAGAGTTCTGGCACCGTTCTTCCTTGTCTGCGGTCCTGCCTTGGATCTTTCGCGATGCCCGCACGGATCGTTGCCTTCTCCGGCAACACGCACCGCCCCTCCCGCACCCGCACCCTCGTCGAGGCGGTCGCTGCCGAATTGTCGCGCCAGCGCCCGATCGACCTGAAGGTCTACGATCTCGTCGATGCGGGCACCGGCATCGCGGTTGCAAGCCGTTCGGCCCTGCCGCTGCCGGCGGCACGGATCGTCGAGGCGATCGAGACGGCCGACGCGTTGATCATCGGCTCGCCGGTCTACAAGGGCAGCTATGCGGGGCTGTTCAAGCACCTGATCGACTTCGTCGCCCCCGAGGCGCTGATCGGAAAGCCGGTGGTGCTCACCGCGACCGGTGGCGGGCCGCGCCACGCGCTGGTGGTCGAGCACAGCTTGCGCCCGCTCTTCGGCTTCTTCTCGGCACAGACCGCGCCGACTGCGGTCTATGCCGGCGACACCGAAATCGTCGAGGGCCGGGTCGCCGACGAGATCGTGCGAACCCGCGTGGCGCAGGCCGCCGCCGAACTCGCCCGGCTCCTCGACGTCGCGCAGGCCGCCTCGGCGCCGTTGGCGGCGGCCGCAGCACGCTGAGATGGCGATGCTCGACCGCCGCCGCCTTCTCGCGGCCGGCCTTGCCGCGGCCGGCTCCGCGCTCCCGCTCCGCCGCGCCCGCGCAAGCGAGCCGGGCGTGCTGCGCATCGGCTACCAGAAGAACGGCATCCTCGCCGTCGCCCGCGAGCAGACTGCGATCGAAGCCGCGCTGAAGCCGCAGAACGTGGCCGTGCGCTGGGTCGAGTTCTCCTTCGGCCCGCCGCTTCTGGAAGCCCTGAACCTCGGCGCGATCGATTTCGGCCAGACCGGCGACGCCCCGCCGATCTTCGCCCAGGCCGCGGGCGCGGGTCTCGTCTACGCGGCGGCACAGCCGGGGGGCGGCTCGGGCTCGGCGATCCTGCTGCCGAAGGGCTCCGCGATCGCCTCGCTCGCCGACCTCAAGGGCAAGCGCGTCGCCTTCGCCAAGGGGTCGAGCGCGCACAACCTCACCGTCGCCGCCCTGGAGAAGGCGGGTCTCGGCTACCGTGACATCACCCCGGTGCTGCTCGCGCCGGCCGACGGTGCCGCGGCGTTTGCCGGCGGGACGATCGACGCCTGGACGGTGTGGGATCCCTACTTCGCCATCGCCGAAGAGGGCCAAGGCGCACGCATCCTGGTACAGGCCCCGGACATCGCGCCGACAAACAACTTCTTCCTGGCCAACAAGACCTTCGCCGAGGAACGAGCCGACGTGCTCAAGGCGGCCATCGCCGCGCTCGGCGCGGTCGCAGTCTGGTGCGAGGGCAACCGCCCCAGCGTCGCGGCGAGCCTGTCGAAGATCACCGGCGTGCCGCTCGCCGCCACGCGCCGCGCGGTGGATCGCATCCGCTTCGTCATCGCGCCGATGGATGCGACCGTGACCGCCGAGCAGCAACGCATCGCCGACCGATTCCACGCCATCGGCGTGATCCCCCGCCCCGTGCGGGTGTCCGACATCGTCTGGACGCCGCCCGAGACCGCCAACAAGACCTAAGAACAACGGGTGAGCCGAACCATGGCCGATTCCGCCGCGATCCGATCGCTCCCCGGCCGCGCAGACCGCGCCGAGGCCGCCCCGCTCCAGCGCAGGTCGTCGCGCCTACCGACGGCTAAGCTGCTGCCCTGGCTGGTGCCGACCCTCGTCATCCTCGGCTGGCAGGCGGCGGCCTCGTTCGGGCTCGTCTCGACCCGCTTCATGCCCGCTCCCCTCGATGTCGCCGCCGCGGGCTGGCGCCTCGCCCAGACCGGCGAACTCTGGGAGAACCTGTGGGTCAGCTTCGCCCGGGCGGCCGCGGGCTTCCTCATCGGCGGCGGCATCGGGCTGACCTTCGGTCTGGCCAACGGCCTGTCGAACCTCTCGGAAAAGCTCACCGACACCACGCTGCAGATGGTGCGCAACGTGCCCCACCTGTCGCTGATCCCGCTGGTGATCCTATGGTTCGGCATCGACGAGGGGGCCAAGCTCTTCCTCGTGGCGCTCGGCGTGTTCTTCCCCGTCTACGCCAACACCCTGCACGGCATCCGCTCGGTCGATCCGCAACTGATCGAGATGGGCCGGGTCTACGGCATGAACCGGCGGGAGCTGTTCTGGCGCGTGGTGCTGCCGGGCGCGCTGCCCTCGATCTTCGTCGGCGTGCGCTACGCCCTGGGCATCATGTGGCTGACGCTCATCGTCGCCGAGACGATCTCGGCCAATTCCGGCCTCGGCTACATGGCGATGCAGGCCCGCGAGTTCATGCTGGTCGATGTCGTGGTGCTGGCGATCCTGATCTACGCCGGGCTCGGCAAGATCGCCGACAGCCTGACCCGGGCGCTGGAACGCACCTGCCTCGCCTGGAACCCGGCCTACCGCAACGCCTGATTTTTTCCGCGAGTGAACCCCATGTCCGCTGCCCTGCGCGTCGAGGACGCATCTGCGAGAGACCGCGACGCCGGCCTCGCCATCACCCTGCGCGGCCTCTCGAAAAGCTTCGACGGGGGGGCGCCCGTCATCCGCGGGCTCGACCTGCACGTGCCCGCCGGCCAGTTCGTCGCCGTGGTCGGCCGCTCCGGCTGCGGCAAGAGCACCCTGCTGCGCCTGATCCTCGGCCTCGAGGAGCCAAGCGCCGGCCGCGTGACCATCAATGGCGACCGGAATTCGAAAAGAATCATGTTCCAGGAGCCGCGGCTGCTGCCTTGGGCGCGGGTCTCCGACAACGTCGCGGTCGGGCTCGGGCGGGAAATCGGCCGTGCCGAGCGGCGCAAGCGGGCGCTCGCCGTCCTCGACGAGGTCGGGCTGGCCGACAAAGCCGGCAACTGGCCCGCGACGCTCTCCGGCGGCCAGCGCCAGCGTGTTGCGCTCGCCCGCGCCCTGGTGAGCCGCCCGGCGCTGCTCGCCCTGGACGAGCCGCTCGGGGCGCTGGACGCGCTCACCCGCATCGAGATGCAGGCGATGATCGAGCGGATCTGGGAGGACCAGGGCTTCACTGCGATCCTCGTCACCCACGATGTCGGCGAGGCGGTGGCGATGGCCGACCGCATCCTCGTGGTCGAGGAGGGCGCCATCGCGCTGGACGTCGCCGTGGACGTGCCCCGTCCGCGCCGCCGCGGTGACCCGGCGCTGGCCGAACTCGAAGGCCGCATCCTGGACCGGCTTCTCGGCCACGGCGCCTGACCCCTTCTTTCGTTTTTTCGGAGCGTACCCCATGACCGCCCAGAGTCGCCCCCCCGCCGACGGCAAGACCGACGTCCTCTGGTTCCTGCCGACCCATGGCGACGGCCGCTATCTCGGTGCCTCGGAAGGCGCCCGCGACGTCTCGCTGCCCTATCTGCGCCAGATCGCGCAGGCCGCGGACGACCTCGGCTATTACGGCGTGCTGCTGCCGACCGGCCGTTCCTGCGAGGATTCTTGGGTCGTCGCCTCCGCGCTGGCCCCACTGACGCAGCGCCTGCGTTTCCTCGTCGCCGTGCGCCCCGGCCTGCAGGAGCCCTCGGTCGCCGCGCGCATGGCAGCGACCCTGGACCGGATCTCGGACGGGCGCCTCCTCATCAACGTCGTCACCGGGGGTGATCCGGTGGAGCTGAAGGGCGACGGCGTCTTCCTCGACCACGACGAGCGCTACGCCGTCACCGACGAGTTCCTGCACATCTGGCGCGGACTGATGGCCGGCGAGACCGTGAACTTCGCCGGTCAGCACCTGCGCTCGGAGAACGGCCGGGTGATCTTCCGCCCCGTCCAGGCGCCCTATCCGCCGCTCTATTTCGGCGGCTCCTCGCCCGCCGGCATCGAGGTCGCGGCCGAGCATTGCGAGGTCTACCTGACCTGGGGCGAGCCCCCGGCCGGCGTCGCCGAGAAGATCGCCAAGGCGCGCGAGGCCGCCGAGAAAAAGGGCAAGACCTTCTCCTACGGCATCCGTCTGCACGTCATCGTCCGCGAGACGGAAGGCGAGGCCTGGGAGGCGGCGGACCGTCTGATCTCGCGGCTCGACGACGCCACCATCGCCCAGGCGCAAGCCACCCTGAAGCGCCAGGATTCCGTCGGCCAGAGCCGGATGATGGCGCTGCACGGCGGTGACCGGAACAAGCTCGTCGTCTCGCCCAACCTCTGGGCCGGCGTCGGCCTCGTGCGCGGCGGGGCGGGCACGGCTCTGGTCGGCTCGGCGGATCAGGTCGCCGACCGGATGAAGGAGTACATCGATCTCGGCATCGACCGCTTCATCCTCTCCGGCTACCCGCATCTGGAAGAGGCCTACCGCTTCGCCGAGCTGGTCTTCCCCAAGCTCCCCTTGCGCGCGACCACCGGCACGGCGCCGAGCACGGCCCGCAACAACGGCCCGTTCGGCGAGGTCATCGCCAACGACATCGTGCCGACCCGCCGCGTCAGCGCCCACTGATCGGGGAGTTTCGTCCGATGAATGCCCGCACCCGCTCCGCTTCCATCCCGTCGTCGCTGCTGCCGCGACTGTGGCTGGCGCTCGCCGCGCTGATCTTTGCCAGCCTGACGCTCGCCGCCCATGCTGACGAGCGGACGGTGCGGATCGGCTACCAGAAATACGGTACGCTGGTGCTGCTGAAGGGCCGCGGCAGCCTTGAGCCGAAGCTGAAGGCGCTGGGCTACCGGGTGCAG
Source organism: Methylorubrum extorquens (assembly GCF_024169925.1). Lineage (NCBI taxonomy): Bacteria > Pseudomonadati > Pseudomonadota > Alphaproteobacteria > Hyphomicrobiales > Methylobacteriaceae > Methylorubrum > Methylorubrum extorquens. The sequence goes on along the minus strand of NZ_JALJXF010000001.1, from coordinate 2,575,422 downwards.
TGGTCGGAGTTTCCCTCCGGCCCGCCGCTGATGGAGGCGCTGAACGCGGGCGCGGTCGATTTCGGCTCGGCGGGCGAGACCCCGCCGATCTTCGCCCAGGCCGCGAGCGACGTGCTCGCTTACGTCGCCCACGAGCCCGCCGCGCCGAAGGGCGAGGCGATCCTGGTGCCGAAGGCGAGCCCGATCCAATCGGTCGCGGACCTGCGCGGCAAGAAGGTCGCGCTCAACAAGGGCTCGAACGTCCACTACCTGCTGGTGCGCGCGATCGAGGCGGCAGGCCTGACGCTCGCCGACATCACCCCGGTCTACCTTGCGCCCGCCGATGCGCGGGCGGCGTTCGAGCGCGGCGCGGTCGATGCCTGGGTGATCTGGGACCCGTACTTCGCGGCGGCCGAAGCCGGCGGCAACGCCCGGGTGCTCGCCGACGGCACCGGCCTCGTGCCGAACCACCAGTTCTACCTCTCCTCCAAGAGCTTCGCCGCCGAGAACGGCCCGGCGCTCGACGCCATCGTCGCGGCGGTCGCCGAGGTCGACGCCTGGGCCAAGGACAACACCGATGCGGTGGCCAAGGAACTGAGCCCCTCCGTCGGCATCCCGGCGCCGATCCTGAGCCTTGCCCTCAAGCGTCAGACCTACGGCATCCGCCCCCTCGACGAGGCGGTGACGCGGGAACAACAGCGCATCGCCGACACCTTCCACGGGCTCAAGCTCGTGCCGAAGACGGTCGACATCGCCGGGGCCGTGCGCAAGCCGGGCAGCTGATTTTTTGATACGCGCGCCCTCGCCACGATTCTCTCCTCCCGAGCAAACCCGAAAAGTCCCCATGAACCGCCGGTCCGCCGCCCGCCTCGTCCTCGCCGGCCTGACGCTGGGTCTCGCCCTCGGCCGCGATCCGGCCGCAGCGGAGGAATCCACCCTGCGCATCGGCTATCAGCGCTCCTCGGCGCTGATCGCGCTGCTGCGCGAGGACGCGGCGCTGGAGACGGCCCTGAAGCCGCTCGGCGTCACCGTCTCCTGGCACGAGTTCACCAGCGGCCTGCCGATCATGGAGGCGCTGAACGTCGGCCGCATCGACGTCTCGGCGGATGTCGCCGACACCGTGCCGGTCTTCGCACAGGCGGCGAATGCCCGGATCACCTACATCGCGCAGGAGGCCGCCTCGCCGGAAGCGCAGGCGATCCTCGTGGCGGGCGATTCCCCGCTGAAGACGGTCGCCGACCTCAAGGGCCGCAAGGTCGCGGTCACCAAGGGCGCCGGCAGCCACTATCTGCTGCTCGCCGCGCTGAAGGCGGAGGGGCTGCCCTTCAAGAGCATCAACCCGGCCTACCTCACCCCGGCGGACGGGCGCAGCGCGCTGGCCGGCGGCAGCGTCGATGCCTGGGTGGCGTGGGACCCGTTCCTCTCCGCCGCGCAGATCCAGGCCGGGGCGCGCATCCTGCGGGACGGCACCGGCCTCTCGGCCTACAAGCGCTACTATCTCGCCTCCGACGCCTACGCCGAAAAGCGCGCCGACGTGCTGACCCTGCTCGTCGCCAAGCTGCGCGAGGCCGGTGATTGGGTAAAAGCCAACCCGGACCCGGCCGCCGCGCGGCTCGGCGCCCTGTGGAAGATCGAGCCCGAAATCGTCAAATGGGCCAATGCCCGCCGCTCCTACCGGGTCGAGCCGGTAAGCCGCGCGGGGTTGGCCGAGCAGCAGACCATCGCCGACGCCTTCCGCGCCGAGGGGCTGCTGCCGCGCGCCGTGGATGCGTCCGCGCTGCCGGTCTGGGAATCGCCGTCACGCTGATCGAGGGAGCGTCACGCAAGAGATCGAACAGGATCGAACACGATGACCCGTCAGGCAAGCCTGCCCCCCATCGCCGTGATCGGCGCGGGGTTCAGCGGCACCATGGCCGCGCTCCAGCTCCTCTCGGCCCTGCCACCGGAGCAGCCGGTGCTGCTGTGCGAGCGCGGCGGCAGCTTCGCGCGTGGGCTCGCCTACGGCACCGGTAACCCGGCCCACCTCCTCAACGTGCGCGCCGCCAATATGAGCGCCTTTCCGGACCGGCCAGGCCATTTCGAGGAGTGGCTCTCCGGCGCCGATCTCGGCGAGGGCGTCGTGACGACGTCGGCCGGCACCTTCGTGGCGCGGGGCCATTACGGCAGCTACCTTACCGACCTGCTGACCGCGGCCGTCACCGGGCCGGGGCTGCCGCGTCTGCGCCTCGTCAACGATGCGGTGACCGATCTGGAGCCGCGGGCCGGCGGCTTCCTGCTGCACACCGAGGGCGGACAGACCCACCGGGTCGCCGGCGCCGTGCTCGCCATGGGCAACCTGGCCTCGGCCGCACCCAAGAGCCGCCACAGCCTCGACCCCTGGGCCCCGGAAAGCTTCGGCCGCCTGCACCCGCACGCGCCGGTCCTGATCGTCGGAACCGGCCTCACCATGCTCGACGCCGTGGCGAGCCTGCGGGCGCAGGGCTTTACCGGCGCGATCCTCGCCCTGTCGCGCCGGGGCCTGCTGCCGAACGCCCACGCCCCCGCCGACCTCTGGCCTACGCCGAACCTCAGGCCGGCCGACTTCGCCTCCCTGAGGCGGCTCCTCGCCCGCATCCGCTCGGACGTCGCGCGGGCCGCGGAACTGGGTATCGGCTGGCACGGCGTCATCGACGCCCTGCGTCCGCTCACCGATACGATCTGGCGCAGCCTGCCGCCGCGGGAGCAGGCCCGGTTCCAGCGCCACCTGCGCCCGTTCTGGGATGTGCATCGCCACCGCACCGCCCCACCCGCCGCGCAGACCATTGCCGACGAGATCGCCCGCGGCGCCCTGACGGTGCGGGCCGGGCGCCTGATCGAGATCGAGGACGAGGCGTCGCAGGCGGTGGTGACGCTGCGCCTGCGCGGGGCCGAGCGCCCGGAGCGCCTCGCCGTCCAAGCGATGATCGACGCCACCGGCTTCGGTCATCTCAAGGAGAACCGCGACCCGCTGCTGCGGCGCCTGTTCGAGCGTGGGCTCGTGCGTCCCGGCCCATTCGGGCTCGGCCTCGATGCGGGGGTGGATTACCGGGCGGTCCACACCGCGGCGGGGGAGGGCGGGGGACCGCTCTGGATCCTGGGGCCGCTCCTGCGCGGCATCCTGTGGGAATGCACCGCTGTGCCCGATATCCGCAACGAGGCCGCGGAACTCGCCGGCCTCGTCGCTGCAGCCCTCGACCGCGCGGCGGCGGCGTAGCGCACCCTCCTTCACGTCGTTCGGCAAGGCGTCCCGAAGCGCCGGAGAGCCTCGCCTCTCCGGCGCTTCACGCATTCGTGAGGTGTGGTCGGGTCCCTGTCCGATCGCCCCGCATTCTCCGCTTCCAGCGCAAACCTCTGCCCGGCCTACGGTTTCTCGCGGTGCAGGCATGCTCCCTCTCGCGCCGGCTCACAATTCGGAATCGTTCTAAAGAGCTTGATCCAAGTTTGGAGTTGTTCTAATTAAGGGTCGTGACGGCGGGACGTCTGGCGCCGAACGGCCCCGACGGCAGACCCGCCAACGAGCAACGAACGAAAACCGGAGAGACATCATGGCCACCTCGAGCAACGCTGCCTGCCAGAGCTGCCGCTTCTTCGACGACCACAAGACCAACGGCGCCCAGGCCGCGGGCGACCAGGGCCTTTGCCGCTTCAACCCGCCGGTGAGCCAGCCCGACGCGCAGAGCCAGGGCCTATGGCCGGTCGTCGCCTCCAAGGATTGGTGCGGCCACTTCACCGCCGACCTCGCCCCGGCCGAGTAAGCGCGGTTCGACCAGACTAATCCGAAAGGGCCGGTGCCACGTGCACCGGCCCTTTTCGTATGCGTGGTGCGAAGACGGGCGAATTGCGTCGCAACCGCCCCGCGGCGGTCATGATCCGGTCACCTTCCGATTCGATGGCTGCGGCGAAGGGGCAACGGTCCGTGAGCGGGCGGCCCAATCGTCAGGATGAACGGTGCGGCCCGTAACCGCCGCCGCGCCCGAGTGGGGATGTTTGCATGATCTTCGGACCGATCGGTGCGCGCGCGCCTTTCCTCCGCACCGGCCGCGTCGTGGCCCTCGCCGCCGGCCTGGCTGCCCTGTCGGCGGTTCCCGCCTCGGCCGCCGCGCCCGCGCATGACCCGAGCGGCACCTGGCTGACGCAGGACGGCAAGGCGCGCATCCGCGTCGAGAAGTGCGGCCCGCAGGAGAAGAACCTGTGCGGCTACGCCGTGTGGCTGAAGACGCCGCTCAACGACGAGGGCAAGCCGCGCATCGATTTCCGCAACCCCGATGCAAAGAAGCGCACCCGTGCCGCGCTGGGGCATCAGCTCATCCTCGGGCTCAAGCTGAACGAGGATGCCCGCTACGAGGGCAAGATCTACAACGCCGAGGACGGCAAGTTCTACGACGTCACGATCTGGTCGGACGAGCCGGAGGAGCTGACGGTCAAGGGCTGCCTGATCGCCTTCCTGTGCCAGTCGCAGACCTGGAAGAAGGTGACCGACGCCCAGCCCGGCCAGCTCACCGGCCCGACCAATGGGTCGAACGGCCCCCGCGCCGATGCCGAGTGGGCGCCCAAGGCCGCCCCCGGCACGGCCGCCAATGCGCCCGCCGCCACCGGCAGCGCTGGCCCCGCGACGAAGCCCGCGCCGAAGCCCGCCGCCCCCAAGACCCCGGCGGCACCGGCCCCGGCGCAGTAACCGGCGCCCAAGAACCGCTCATAAGACTGCCGCGATCGGAATGCCGGATGAGGCGAAAGCCTCATCCGGCCCGCATCGTGATGACGGATCGCTTTCGCCCCCGCGAGATCGGCTCACGACGTCGGGGCCGCCACCCGCTGGCGCAACCCCGCGATCACCGCCTTCAGCATCTCGGCGCTCGCCTCCTCCGTGATGCCGCCGGGTGCGCGCGCGGCGTAGATCCGCTCGTGCACGAAGGCGAGCTTGGCGATCACCGACGGCGTCAGCGTGAACGGATAGAGCGGCGGCTGTCCCATTGAGCGGCTGAGCGAGTTCACCGCGTAGGTGAGCGGGATCCACGCCTCGACCACCCGCTCGAAATCCGGCGTTTCGTAAGGGTCGAAATCGATGCAGGTGGCCGGGGCCGCCGGCTCGGCCTTGGCCCGCAGCTTCGGCTTCAGGCGGATCTCGAAGGCGCTGCCGGTCTCCAGCGTGTCGATGATGTGCAGGTAGTGGGCGAAGGTCTCGGCGAAATCCTCCCACGGATGGGCGGTGGCGTAGGACGAGACGAACGACTCCTCCCAACGCGGCGGCGGCCCCTCGGCGTGATGGCGCTGGAGCGCGGCCCCGTAATCGGCGCTCTCGTCGCCGAACAGGGCGCGAAAGGTCGGCAGGCTCGCGTCGTAACGCACCATCAGGTTCCAGAAGTAATGCCCGATCTCGTGGCGGAAATGGCCGAGCAGGGTGCGGTAATACTCGCCGAACAGCTTGCGGCGGCGTTCCCGCTCGACGTCGTCGGCCTCGGCGATGGACAGGGTGATGAGCCCGTCGAGATGGCCGGTCATCACCGGCGGTCCGGCGGATTCGGCGAGGAAATCGAAGGCGAGCCCGTCGGAGTATTGCTCCCGCGTCACCAGCGGAAGGTCGAGGCGCAGGAGCGAGTAGAACAACCGGTGCTTGGCCGCCTCGATCCGGCGCCAGCGGTCGAGATTCGTCCCGACGCCCAGGTCCGGCACCATCCGGTTGTGGCGGCAGGCGACGCAGAACGCTTCACCGGATTCCGCCGGCACCATCCAGTTGCAGGCGTCGTGGGCCGCGTTGGCGCAGAGGCGGTACTTGCGGCCCGGATGCGCGTAGGCGCGGAACAGCGGCCCGCGCCCATCCTCTCCGCTGGGCTCCAGCGCCGAGATCTCGTGCCGGTCGCAGACATAGCCGAGCCGCCGCTCACAGCTCTCGCAGACGGTGCTCTCGAACGACACCGGCTGGTCGCAGGCTTGGCACTGGAAGATTTTCATGGGAGGCCCCCGCTCCGGCCGCCGCGGGATCCCTACAAGAACCGGGCCGCACCGTCGCTCCCGCGGCTTCCGCACTTACCAAGGGTGCGAGCCGGACGAAGTTCCATGCCGGCCGGCGGCCACTGCACGGTTCTTGCTATCCCGATTGCTCCTTCCGGCCGCATGAACTGTAGTAAGGCATGCAATCGGCGGCCGAGCGCACCGCCCGCTCGTTCGAGACCATCGCAGAAGCCTTCGGAGCCTCCGTGTCGATCCAAGCCGCCCTGCACCACGTCACGCATTACCGCTACGACCGGCCGATCGCGCTGGGGCCGCAGACGATCCGGCTGCGCCCGGCGCCGCATGCGCGGACCCGGGTGCCGGCCTACGCGCTGAAGGTGACGCCGGAGAACCACTTCATCAACTGGCAGCAGGATCCGGCCGGCAACTGGCTCGCCCGCCTCGTCTTCCCGGAAAAGACCACGGAACTGCGCATCGAGGTTGATCTCACCGCCGACCTCGCGGTCATCAATCCGTTCGACTTCTTCGTCGAGCCCTACGCCGAGCGCCATCCCTTCGACTACGAGCCGGATCTGAAGGTCGCGCTCGCGCCCTACCTCGTCCTCGACGACGCGCACGGGCCGGAGATCGACGCCTTCCTGACGCGCATTCCCGGGGAGACCCACACGGTCACCTTCCTCGTGGCGCTCAACGCATTGCTGCGGGCGGAGGTGAATTACGGCGTGCGCATGGAGCCCGGCGTGCAGACGCCCGCCGAGACGCTGAATCTGCAGAGCGGCTCGTGCCGCGATTCCGCGTGGCTGCTGGTGCAGGTGCTGCGGCGCCTCGGCTTTGCCGCCCGCTTCGTCTCAGGCTACCTGATCCAGCTCGTGCCCGACACCACCGCCGTGGATGGCCCGACCGGCACCACGACCGACTTCACCGATCTCCACGCCTGGGCCGAGGTCTACCTTCCCGGCGCGGGCTGGATCGGCTTCGACGCCACCTCCGGCCTGCTCACGGGCGAGGGGCACATCCCGCTGGTCGCCACCGCGCACTATAACGCCGCCGCGCCGATCTCCGGGCTGGCCGAGCCGGCCAAGGTCGAGTTCGCCTACGAGATGACGGTCAGCCGTGTGGCTGAAGCCCCGCGCATCACCAAGCCGTTCTCGGACGAGGTCTGGACCTCGATGGATGCGCTCGGCGAGCGCATCGACGCGGATCTCGCCGAGCAGGACGTGCGCCTGACCATGGGCGGCGAGCCGACCTTCGTCTCGGTGGACGACTTCGAGTCACCCGAATGGAACGTCGCCGCCGTGGGGCCGACCAAGCGGGGCCTCGCCGACCAACTGATCCGCCGCCTGCGGAACCGCTTCGCGCCCGGCGGCATGCTGCATTACGGCCAGGGCAAGTGGTATCCCGGCGAGAGCCTGCCGCGCTGGGCCTTCGCCCTCTATTGGCGCAAGGACGGCGTGCCGATCTGGAAGAACGCCGACTTGATCGCCGTCGAGGACGGCGCGAAGACCGCCACCATCACGGATGCCGAGCGGCTGATCGGCACGCTTGCCGAGCGCCTCGAACTCGCCCGCTTCGTCTTCCCGGCCTACGAGGACGCCGTGTACTGGCGGACCCGCGAGAGCGAGCTGCCGGCCAACGTCACGACCGCGGAACCACGGACCGGCAGCCCGGAGACCGATGCCCGGTTCGCGCGCGTGTTCGGGCGCGGCCTCGACGCGCCCGTCGGCTACGTGCTGCCGCTGGCCAACCTCGCGGCGGGGGAGGGCCGTGCCTGGATCTCGGAGACCTGGAAGTTCCGCCGCGGCGGCGCCTACCTCAACCCCGGCGACTCGCCGCTGGGCTTCCGCCTGCCGCTCGGCTCGCTGCCCTACGTTCCGCCGGATTCCTACCCCTACTACCACCCGCAGGACCCGCTCGAAGCCCGCGGCGACCTGCCCGTCGAACCGGGCGGCCCCCGGGACGCCCCCCTGACGAAGGGCGCCGACCGGGCCAACGGAGCCGGCATCGAGGGCGTGGCCGTGCGCACCGCGCTGTCGGTCGAGCCGCGCGACGGCGTGCTCTGCGTGTTCATGCCGCCCGTGGAGCGGGCCGACGACTACATCGACCTCGTCGGACATCTCGAACGCGCCGCCGAGAGCATCGGCCAGCCGATCCACATCGAGGGCTACGAGCCGGCCTACGATCCGCGTCTGTCGGTCATCAAGGTCACGCCCGATCCCGGCGTGATCGAGGTCAACGTCCACCCCGCCGGCTCCTGGCGCGAGGCGGTCGCGATCACCCGAGGCCTCTATGAGGAGGCGCGCCAAACGCGCCTGGGCGCCGAGAAGTTCATGATCGACGGGCGCCACACCGGCACCGGCGGCGGCAACCACGTCGTGCTCGGCGGCGCGACCCCGTCCGACTCGCCGTTCCTGCGCCGGCCGGATCTCCTGAAGAGCCTCGTGCTGTTCTGGCAGCGGCACCCGTGCCTGTCCTACCTGTTCGCCGGCCTCTATGTCGGCCCGACGAGCCAAGCGCCGCGCATGGACGAAGCCCGCCATGACGGGCTCTACGAATTGGAGATCGCGCTGGCGCAGGTGCCGGAGCCGGATGGGGCCAACATCCCGCACTGGCTGGTGGACCGGTTGTTCCGCAACATCCTCGCCGACGTCACCGGCAACACCCATCGCGCCGAGATCTGCATCGACAAGCTGTTCTCGCCGGACGGCGCCACGGGCCGGCTCGGCCTGCTCGAATTCCGCTCCTTCGAGATGCCGCCGGACGCGCGCATGAACCTTGCCCAGCAGGTGCTGTTGCGGGCCATCGTGGCGTGGCTCTGGCGCGAGCCGCAGACGGGCGGCTGTGTCCGCTGGGGCACGGCGCTGCACGATCGCTTCATGCTGCCGCATTTCCTCTGGGCGGACTTCCTCTCCGTGCTGGAAGACCTGCGCGGCGGCGGCTACGACTTCGACCCTCAGGCCTTCGCGGCGCAAGCCGAGTTCCGCTTCCCCGTCTTCGGCCGGGTGGAGCAGGGCGGCGTCGGCCTCGAATTGCGCCAAGCGCTGGAGCCGTGGCACGTGCTGGGCGAAGAGGGGGCCGCCGGGGGAACCGTGCGCTTCGTGGATGCATCCGTCGAACGGCTTCAGGTGAAGGTCGAGGGCTTCGTGCCCGGCCGGCACGTCATCGCCTGCAATGGCCGACGCCTGCCGATGACGCCGACCGGCGCCAGCGGCGAGGCGGTCGCGGGCCTGCGCTTCAAGGCGTGGCAGCCCGCCTCCTCGATGCACCCGACGATCCCGCCGCACGGGCCGCTGACCTTCGACATCTTCGATGCCTGGAGCGGCCGTTCGATCGGCGGCTGCCGCTACCATGTCAGCCATCCGGGCGGGCGCAATTACGACAGCTTTCCCGTCAACGCCTACGAGGCGGAGGGGCGCCGCCTCGCGCGGTTCGAGGCCATGGGCCACACCCCCGGCCGCCTCGCGATGCCGGCCGAGGAGCGCACGGGCGACTTCCCCCTGACCCTCGACCTGCGCACGCCCGCACCCCGATGACCGCCGGAGCGCTCTCCGTCGAAGTGGTCACCGGTTCGTCGCAAGAGAGCGCGGCAAGACAAGAATCCGGAGGCGCCCTCGCAGACGGGCCAACGCCCGACGCCTCCGCCTGGGCGGCCGACGAGGCGGCCGCACGCATGCGCCGCTGGACGGAAGGCTACGCGCCCCGCCCCGGCCTCGCCGACGAACTGGTCGATGCGGGGGGCAACCTGCGCGGCGGCTGGCCGCGCTTTCTGGAGCGTCTCGCCCGGCTCGACGACCGCGAGGTCGCCGCCCGCTTCCTCTCCGCCGAGCGGCATATCCGCGACGCGGGCATCTCCTACCGGGTCTACGGCGACGGGCGCGAGCATCCCTGGCCGCTGGGCTCGCTGCCGCTCGTCATCGACGCCGCCGACTGGGCGGAGCTGTCAGCGGGAATCGTCCAGCGCGCCGGCCTGATGGAGCGCATCGTCGCCGACATCTACGGCGCGGGCCGGCTCATCGCGGACGGGTTTCTGCCCGCGGGCGTGGTCGCGGGGCATCCCGAATATCTCCGGCCCGTCCACGGCATCGCCCCGCCCGGCGGGCGCTGGCTGCCGATCTACGCGGCGGATGTCGGACGCGGCCCCGACGGGCGCTGGCAGGTGCTGGCCGACCGCACCCAGGCGCCCTCCGGCCTCGGCTACGCGCTGGAGAACCGGATGGTGCTCGCCCGCGCCTTCCCGGACCTGTTCGCCGACCTTCATGTCGAGCGCCTGCCCGGCTTCTTCCAGGCGTTCCGCGCCGGATTGGCCGCGGCCTGCGCCCGCACCGACCCGCGCATCTGCCTGCTGACCTCGGGGCCCTACAGCAGCACCTATGTCGAACAGGCCGCGCTCGCGCGCTATCTCGGCTTCCTGCTGGTGGAGGGCGACGACCTCGTGGTGCGGGACGGGCTCCTGCATGTCCGCACCATCGCCGGGCTCAAGCGCACCGATGCGGTCTGGCGCCGGATCGATGCCGATTATCTCGACCCGATGGAGCTGCGCTCGGATTCGCGCCTCGGCGTGCCCGGCATCCTCCAAGTGCTGCGCCGGGGCGGTGCCGTGGTCGGCAACATGCCGGGCTCCGGCGTGCTCGAATCGGCCGCGCTCTCGCCCTACCTGCCCGCCATCGCCCAGCGGCTCACCGGCGAGGAATTGCGGCTCACGGGGCCCCGCACCTGGTGGTGCGGCGATCCGGACGGCCTCGACCACGCGCTGGCCAACCTCGACCGCCTGACGCTGCGCGCCGCCGCGACCCCGGTGCGCGGCCCGGAGCGCGACGCGATGCTGGCCGGCCCGGCTCTCGACGCCGCCCGCGCCCGCGCCGTCGCGTCCCTCCGCGAGCGGCCGTTCGACTGGGTGGCGCAGGAGCCCGCGCCGCTCTCGACCATGCCTGCGTGGCAGGACGGGCGGCTCGTCGCACGCCCCTTCGTCATGCGCGTCTTCGCCGCCGCCACGCCCGACGGCTGGCGCGTGCTCCCGAGCGCCTTCTGCCGCGTCGCCGAGCACGAGGGTGCCGACCCGAGCGAGATGCGCGCCGGCATCCGCTCCGCCGACGTCTGGGTCCTGTCCGACACGCCCGTGGATACGCCGACCCTCGTGCACACGAGCGCGCCGCGCATCCGCCGCATCGCCGGCCACCTGCCGTCGCGGGCGGCCGACAACCTGTTCTGGTTCGGGCGCTACCTCGAGCGGGCGGAAGCGGTGATCCGCCTCGTCCAGGCCCATCTCGGGGTGTTCAGCGAGGCGATCGCGGCCGACGCCTCCGGGGCGGAGGGCGCGCCGACGGCGCTCGCCATCCGCGCGCTGCTCAAGGATTGGGGCGCGGTCAGCGCGGTCGATCTCTCACCCGCGGCCGTGGCCGGGGAAGCGCTTTCCGGCAAGACACTTCCCGGCAGGACGCTCCACGGCTCGGGCCTCGCCCATGTGCTGGAGGCCCGGCGCATCGCCGCCTCCCTGCGCGAGCGGCTGCCGGCCGAATCCTGGCGGGCGCTGGCCGACCTGCGCGACACCCTGGCCTACACGGAAGCCTGGGCGCCCACCGAGGCGCAGCTCTTCGGCAAGGCCGAGCGGGCGCTCGGCCACCTTGCCGCGCTCACCGGCCTGATCCACGAGAATATGGGCCACGCCGCCGGCTGGCGCTTCGCCGATATGGGCCGGCGCATCGAGCGGGCGATCAACACCTGCGGCTTCGCGGTCCGCTTCTGCGGCGAGGAAGCCGGCGCCGAGGATCTCGGCGTGATGCTCTCGCTCGCCGATTCGCAGATCGCCTACGGGGCGCGCTACCTCGTCGGCGTGAGCCGCGATGCGGTCTGCGACATGGCGGTGCTCGATCCCCACAACCCCCGTTCCGTCGCCTACCAGATTCAGGCGATGGTCGCCCATCTCGACGCCCTGCCGGCGCTCGCCGCCGACGGGCTGCCCGAGCCGCACCGCCGCCGGGCTCTGGCGCTAGCGGCCACGCTCCAGACGGCGGAGGCCGCCGCGTTCGACGCCGAGACCATGGAGCGGTTCGAGGCGGATCTGGAAGGCCTCGCCGACGGGATCGCCGGCCGCTACTTCCCCAACGGCCCCGATGCCCTGCGGCCCGAGAAGCTCACGGGTCTCGCTTGATCTACAGCCTGCGTCACCTGACGACCTATCGCTATGCGCGAGCCGTCCGCTTCGCGCGCTGCAACCTGCGCCTTCGCCCCCGCGACGGCGAGGGGCAGCGGGTGCTGGACAGCGCGCTTCACGTCACGCCCACGCCAACCAGCCGTCTTGAGCGGCGCGACTTCTTCGGTCTCGATACGCTGACCCTGACCCTCGACGAGCCTCACCGCGAATTCACGGTCGAGGCGGTCTCACGCGTCGCCGTAGAGCGGCCGGCTCCCCCGCCGCCCGAGGCGGGCCAGCCCTGGGAGGCCGTGCGCGCGGCGGCCGTTGCGCTCCCCTCGCTGGGGCCGGACGGGCCGGCGCATTTCCAGTTCCGCAGCCAGCGGGTGCCGCTCGAACCGGCAGTGACGGACTATGCCCGCGTCAGCTTTCCGCCGGGGCGCAGCGCCTATGGCGGCGCGGTCGAGCTGATGCATCGCATCCGCGAAGATTTCCGTTTCGACGCCAAGGCGACCACCGTCTCGACGCCGCTGGCGGAAGCCTTCGCCCTGAGGGCCGGCGTCTGCCAGGACTTCACGCACGTCATGATCGCCGGCCTGCGCGGCCTCGGCCTGCCGGCCGCCTATGTCAGCGGCTACCTGCGCACCCGGCCGCCGGCCGGGCGGCCGCGCCTGCGCGGGGCGGATGCCAGCCACGCCTGGGTCGCGCTGTGGTGCGGGCTGGAGGTGGGGGAGAGCGGCTGGATCGGGCTCGACCCGACCAATGCCTGCGTCGTACGCGACGACCACATCGTCGTGGCACGCGGGCGGGATTACACCGACGTCGCGCCGATCGACGGGATGGTCGCTTCCGCCGGGGCACAGAAGCTCACCGTCGAGGTCGACGTCATCCCCGAGGACGAGGCAGCCTGAGGGGCGTTCTCAGCCGGAGACACCGGCCCGGAAGAGCCGCCCGTGCTCGGTCCAGGCCACGACCAGCAGGGCGAGGCCGCCGAGCAGAGCGTAGCCGTAGGCCACCGGCATCACCGTGCCGTCGAAGGCGTGCCCGATGATGAAGCCGCAGAAGGCGCCGAGGATCGTGGTGTAGAAGCCGAGGAACGAGGACGCCGTGCCGGCGATCGCCCCGAGCGGCTGCAGGGCCAGCGCGTTGAAGTTCGGCAGGGCGAAGCTGATCAGGAACTGGTTGAGCGCCAGAACCGAGAGGAACAGCACCAGCGGCGGATGCCCCTGATAGTGCAGACCGATGCCGACCTGTACGACGCCCACCGCGGTGAAGGCGGTGACGCCCGCGTGCGAGAGCGTGCGCATCCCGAGCCGGCGCACGAGGCGGGAATTGATCAGCGTCGCCGCACCCATCGCGCCGGCCACGACGCCGAAGGCGACGGGAAACAACCCGCCGAGATGGTAGAGCCCGGTGTCGAACACCTGCTGGGCCGAGCCGACATAGCCCATGATGCAGCCCGTCAGCAGGCCGAGCGCCGTGGCGTAGCCGATCGCCGCGCGGGTGCGCAGCACCGTCAGCAGCGCCTGCCCCGTCGCCCCCAGCGAGAGCGGGCGGCGGTATTCGGGATGCAGCGTCTCGGGCATGCGCAGGGCGAACCAAAGGGTGAGGATGCCGCCGAGCGCCAGCATCGAGACGAACACCCAGATCCACGAGCCGAGCAGCAGCATGGTCGCGCCGATCGCCGGCCCGAGCATCGGCACGATCAGGAACACCATCATGATGAGCGACATCACGCTCGCCATCTCGCGCCCCGAGAAGCGGTCGCGCACGATCGCCGTCGAGAGCACCCGGCCGCCGGCCGCGCCCATGCCCTGGATGACGCGGGAGGCGAGCAGCCACTCGTAGCTCGGCGCCAGCATCGAGAGGATGCAGCCTGCGGTGTAGATGCCGAGGCTGATCAGCAGCGTCGGCCGCCGCCCGAGCGCATCCGAGACCGGCCCGTAGACGATCTGCGCCACCCCGAAGCCGATCATGTAGACGTAGACGAGAAGCTGCAGGCTGTTGGGGTCGGCGACCGAAAACCGCTCCTGGATCGCGGGGAAGGCCGGCAGCAGGTTGTCGATCGACATGGCGGTGACCGCCATCATCAGCGCGACGATGCCGACGAACTCGGCAAAGCCCGGCCCGGCCCAAGGCGATGGACTCGAAGGGGACGGGCTCGCCGGCGTGCCCGCGGGCACACGCGGGGCCGCCCCCGGCAAACCGCCCGGCGAGGCCTCGGAGGCGGGGCTTCCGAGGGTGGGCCGAGGGGAGGATGTCACGGTTGCGGATGCTCTCAGGGGCAGCCCCCGGCTCGAGACCGGGCGCAGCGGGACAAAGGGTGGCCTGTCGTAACGCGGAGGGAGCCGGCGCTATCCCTCCCTCGTACGGGTGGGAGGGTCGTCTGCGACGGCGCGCCTATTTCGGCGTCCCGTCGCCCGCGGCCATCGCCGCACTGAGCCGGGCGTAGTTCTGGGTCACGAGGGCGATGTTGGCCGGCGACGGCTTTTCGGGCTCGCCCGCCGCGAGCGCTGCCCTGATCTCCTCGACCGCCTCGGCCTTCTCCTTGGCGGGCATCGCCTTGTCGGCCTGGAGCGCGGCCAGTTGCTTCTTCAGCAACGGCGTTGCGCCGACATAGCTCTTCGTGTCGGGATCGATCCCGCCGAGCACCGCATCGACGGTGTCGCTGGCGTCCTGAAACGCTTCGAGGCTGGCAAAGCCGTTCCGCTTCACGATCGCCTCAGCCCGGGCTTGCGCCTGTTCCTCGGCCTTCGGATCGGGCTTGTCGGGCGCCGCGCCGGGCAGCCTCGCGAGTTCGGGCTGGGCGACGAGGAGGCCGTCGATCTGTCCTTGCGTCAGCGCGATCGCCTTGCCCGGCTCCGGCGCGGCGGCCTGAGCGGGCGCCGTGTCCTGCGGGGCGGCGGGCGGCTTCGCCTGGGCGAGGGCGGCGCCCGGAACCAGGGTGGTCCCGGCGAGGAGGGCGGAGAAGGACGCGGCGAACAGGCTGCGCGATCGGATCGTCATCATCGTCTGCCTCTGATGTCTCGTCGGCGGCGCCGAGGAAAACCCCGCAAGCGCGGCGGCTTTCGCCCGCGCCGGGGGCTTGTCGCAACGGGTCGCGGCGAAAGCGTGATGGCATCCGGGGGATGGCCCGCTCCGTGCGCTGCCGCATTTGCCACGCCGCAGCCGCAAAGCCGGCCTCTGCTTTGCGGCCAAGTTCGTTGCCAAGTTCGTTGCCGACCGTGAGGAGACAGGAGCCCGTGAGCGATGCCCCTGTGAACCATATCCCCGTAAGCCCGCGCCGCGCGCGGCCCGCCCGTGCAGCCTGGCTCGCCGTCGCGATCGCGCTGGCCACCCTGGGCCCGGCGCGCGCCGAAAACGATGACGCGGCGCGGAACCTCGTCGCCCCTTACGTCGAGGCGGGCCTGTTCTCGGGCGTCATCCTCGTGGCCCGGGACGGGCGTCCGGTCTTCCGCCAAGCCTACGGCCTTGCCGACCGCGAGTGGGAGATCCCCAACACGCCTCAGACCCATTTCCGCATCGGCTCGCTGACCAAGGCCTTCACCGCCGCCGCCGTGCTGAAGCTCGCCGAGGCCGGCCGGCTCGGGCTCGACGATCCCGTCCGCCGCTGGGTTCCATCCGTGCCGGAGGCCTGGGCGGGGGTGAGCCTGCGCCACCTGCTCCAGCACCGCTCCGGCATCATCAACTTCACGGCGCTGCCGAACTACTACGACCAGATCGCGCGGGTCGATCACACGCCCGCGCAGATCGTGGCGCTGACGGCGGGCGATCCGCTGCTGTTCCCGCCGGGCGAACGGTTCGAGTACAGCAACACCAACTACGTGCTGCTCGGGATGGTGATCGAGGCCGCCTCGGGCCTCTCCTACGAAGGATACCTGCGCGAAACCCTCCTCGCCCCGCTGGGGCTGAAGGCGACGGGCTACGACGACCTCGCCGCGATCCTGCCGCGGCGGGCCGCCGGCTACCGGCGGGGGCGGGCGCAGTGGCGCAACGCGGTGCCGATGGCGGCGAGTTCGGCCTATGCCGCGGGCGCGCTCTATTCCACGGTCGACGACCTGCTGGCCTGGGACGAGGCGCTCGTCGGCCCGCGCCTGCTCTCCGAGGCCTCGCGTGCGGCGATGTTCGATGATCGCGGCACCGGCTACGGCCTCGGCTGGTTCGTCTCCCGCGCCTTCGGCAAGCCGGGGGACAAGGCGAGCGGCCACCGCGTCTTCGGCCATGCCGGGTCGATCCCCGGCTTCCTCTCGATCAACGACGTCTATCCCGACGACCGGCTCACGGTGATCGTGCTCTCGAACACCGAGACCGCGCCGGCCCAGAAGATCGCCCGCGACCTCGCCGCGCTCCATCTCGGCCACTATGCGGCGCCGGAAGCCATCGTGCTGGAGGACGTGATCCTCGACCGTTACCCCGGCACCTACCGCCTCGGCCCCCGCGCCTTCCTCACGGTCGCCCGCGACGGCCGGGGCCTGACGGCGCGGGCGGAAGGGCCGGGAATGCGGGAGCCCGCCTTCCCCTTCGTGCCCGAGAGCGACCGCACCTTCGTCAGCCCCGTCGCCGACATGCGCCTCACCTTCGAGACGGAGCCCGACGGCACGCCCACGGGGGTGATCCTACATCGCGACGGCCGCGACCGGACCGGGCCGCGTGTGACCGCGGAGGAGGCGCGGGCCGTGCTCGCCGAGCCGCCGCGGGAGCACCGCGAAGTCGCCATCGACCGCTCCGGCCTGGCGGCGCTCGCCGGACGCTACGCCCTGGGGCCGGGCTCCGAGATCGCCGTGACCGTCGAGGACGGGCGGATCTTCGCGCAAGTCACGCGGCAGCCGCGCAACGAGCTGTTTCCGGAGGGCGAGCGTGCGTTCTTCCTGCGTGCGGTCGATGCGCAGATCCGCTTCACCGCCGACGAGACCGGCCGCGTCACCGGCCTGACCCTGCTCCAGAACGGCTACGAGACCGAAGCGCCCCGACGGCCCGACGAGGGGGCCACGCCCTCGCTTCTTGGACAAAGGGCGGGGTCGCCAGGGGACCCGAAAGGGTCTAACTGATGGAGCCGCAGCCGCCCCCGGCGGCCGGCAAAACAATTGCGAACACAGTCAAGTCGGCGGCCACCAGAAGCCGCGTTGGACAAAAGTCCACCTTGATCGGACGGGGCGACTGCTCTTGTCTCCCGCGAAGACGCGGCAACACCCGCGACACAAGACCGGCGACAAGAGCGGTCAACGAACAAGCGCAACGGAGGAAACGCGATGAACAAGCCCGAATTCCTGGCGGATGCCAAGACGAAGTCGCCGTTCTCGGCGCGCTACGACAACTTCATCGGCGGCCAGTGGGTCGCGCCGGCGAGCCGCCGCTATTTCGAGAACACCTCCCCCATCACCGGCAAGGTGATCTGCGAGGTCGCCCGCTCCGAGGCGCAGGACATCGAGCGGGCGCTCGACGCCGCGCACGCCGCCAAGGATGCCTGGGGCCGCACCGCGCCGGCCGAGCGCGCCCGCATCCTCAACAAGATCGCCGACCGGATGGAGGACAACCTCGATCTGATCGCGCTGGCCGAGACCTGGGACAACGGCAAGCCGATCCGCGAGACCACCGCCGCCGACATCCCGCTCGCCATCGACCACTGGCGCTACTTCGCGAGCTGCGTGCGGGCGCAGGAAGGTGCGATCTCCGAGATCGACCACGACACCGTGGCCTACCATTTCCACGAGCCGCTCGGCGTCGTCGGCCAGATCATTCCGTGGAACTTCCCGATCCTGATGGCGGTGTGGAAGCTGGCCCCCGCGCTCGCCGCCGGCAACTGCGTGGTGCTCAAGCCCGCCGAGCAGACCCCGGCCTCGATCCTCGTGGTGATGGAGCTGATCGGCGACCTGCTGCCGCCCGGCGTCATCAACGTCGTCAACGGCTTCGGCCTGGAGGCCGGCAAGCCGCTCGCCTCGAACCCGCGCATCGCCAAGATCGCCTTCACCGGTGAGACGACCACCGGCCGCCTCATCATGCAGTACGCTTCGCAGAACCTGATCCCGGTGACGCTGGAACTGGGCGGCAAGTCGCCGAACATCTTCTTTGGCGACGTCGCCAACGAGGACGACGACTTCTTCGACAAGGCGCTCGAAGGCTTCACCATGTTCGCCCTCAACCAGGGCGAAGTCTGCACCTGCCCGAGCCGCGCACTCGTGCACGAGTCGATCTACGACCGCTTCATCGAGCGCGCGATCAAGCGCGTCGAGGCGATCACGCAAGGCTCGCCGCTCGATCCGGCGACGATGATCGGGGCGCAGGCCTCCTCGGAGCAGCTCGAGAAGATCCTGAGCTACGTCGATATCGGCCGCCAGGAGGGCGCCGAGTGCCTCACGGGCGGCGCCCGCGGCACCCGCGACGGTGAACTCGCCGACGGCTTCTACATGCAGCCGACGGTGTTCAAGGGCCACAACAAGATGCGGATCTTCCAAGAAGAGATCTTCGGGCCCGTCCTGTCGGTCACGACCTTCAAGGACGACGAGGAGGCGCTCTCGATCGCCAACGACACGCTCTACGGCCTCGGTGCCGGCGTTTGGACCCGCGACGGCACCCGCGCCTACCGCTTCGGCCGTGCCATCCAGGCCGGCCGCGTCTGGACGAACTGCTACCACGCCTACCCGGCGCACGCGGCCTTCGGCGGCTACAAGCAATCCGGCATCGGCCGCGAGACCCACAAGATGATGCTCGACCACTACCAGCAGACCAAGAACATGCTGGTCAGCTACTCCTCGAAGAAGCTCGGGTTCTTCTAAACTTCCATTCAAAGAAGTTCGAGACCGACTTCAGCCCCGGCCGCAAGGCCGGGGTTTTTTGCTTTTCGGGATGTGCTTGCGGAACGAGCCCGATGTCTCTGCCCGGTCGCGGGGGTGTCTTTTCACCGGCCCGCCCCCCCGGAGCAGACCCTATCCCATCGAGGGCCCGGCATCCCTACGATGCGGACGGCAGCGCCTCTCGTGCCGGAGCCCAGTCTCGAAGGCCGGTCGCTTCGGTAGCTCCCCGATCACTCCTCCGCGGAAGCGGCGGAGGGGCAAACCTCGATGTCATCGTCCGGTGCCGGCCCGGCGGAAGAATATTTTCATACACCGAAATATAAGACCAGGGTTGCGTTCGATCGCCATCACTATAATTCTGAAAACAGGAATGAAGAGCATACGAATGTCCACTCGACTTTACGTTCCATTATCAAACGCAGGATAGACATCATAGGGGATTGACCTGGGGCGAAAAATGAAAATCAGCATCAAATCAATACTTGTCAGCATATTCGCTATCTTGACGATCGTATCCGCTATCCAGGGGATCGTTTCGATCAAAGCCCTTCAAACGAATGGCGAGAGCACGAACGTCATCATCACCAATGCAATTCCGTCTCTCAATCAGGCGGGCCGCATCAACAGGCTCATCCTGCAGGTCAGAACGACTCAGCTGCGTTTCCTGACCGCGCCTAATGATGAAATCAGGAAAGAAGACCTTGCCTTGGCGAATGAGTTGATCGAGGCGCGCAGCTCCGAGATCGCCAAGTATAAGGCTCTCGTCGCCAGCAGCGCCGAGCAGGCTGCCTACGACGACCTCATCCAGAGGGTCGACGTGCTGAAGCAGGACTGGTCCAACCTGCGGCGGCTTGCCGAAACAAACGTCGAGCAGGCCTTGGTGATGTTCCGTACGGAGAACCATACGCGGTATCGCGCCGCCGCCGCCGCCGCGACCCGGCTCGTCGATCTGAACTTCGAGGCCAGCAAGGCCGCCGGAGAGGCCGCGCAGATCCAACAATCTGAGGCGATCCGCACGGCCGTCACGATGCTGGCCGTGGGCCTCGTCGTCACGATCCTGGCCATGGCGTTCTCCATCTTCGGCGTGGCCCGGCCGATCCAGCAGATGACGGGCGCGATGCGCGACATCGCGAGCGGCGATACCGAGCGGGACGTTCCGTCCAAGGGCCGCCGGAACGAGATCGGCGAGATGGCATCCGCCGTCGAGGTGTTCCGCACCAACCTGATCCACACGCGCAAGCTGGAGGAGGACACCGCTCTCGCCCGCGCCTCGGCGGAGGAGCAGCGCAAGGCCGGCATGCGGCAGATGGCCGATCATTTCGAGACGATGGTCAGTGGGATCATCGGCATGGTGACCTCGTCCGCCAGCCAGTTGCAGGCGACGGCTCAGAGCATGTCGGGAACGGCCACCGAGACGGCATCGCAATCCCTGACCGTGGCGTCTGCGGCCGAGGAGGCGGCGGCGAACGTGCAGACCGTTGCCGCCGCAGCCGAGGAACTGGGCGCATCGGTTCAGGAGATCGGCCGCCAGGTGGCGAGTTCGGCGGATCTGGCCGAGAGTGCGGTCGGCGAGGCCGACCATACGGCGGTGCTCGTGCAGAACCTGTCGAACGCCGCCGCCCAGATCAACAACGTCGTTTCGATGATCTCGACGATCGCCGGTCAGACGAACCTGCTGGCGCTGAACGCGACGATCGAGGCCGCCCGTGCCGGCGAGGCGGGCCGCGGCTTCGCCGTCGTCGCGACGGAAGTGAAGGAACTCGCCACACAGACGTCGCGCGCCACCGACGAGATCGCCGCCCAGATCGGGACGATCCAGGGGGCGACCGGGCAGGCGGTGGCCGCGATCGGCGGTATTGCCGGCCGCATCAGGGAGATCAACGGCGTGGCGTCGAGCATCGCCGCCGCGGTCGAGCAGCAGGGGGCGGCGACCCAGGAGATCGTGCGCAACGTCGCCCAGGCCGCGATCGGCACCGGCGAGGTGACGACGAACATCAGCAGCGTGGCCGGTGCGGCCGAGGAGACGGGGGCTGCCGCGAGCCAGGTCCTGAGCGCCGCCGCGGAGCTGTCACGCCAGTCCGAGACCCTCTCGACGGAGGTTCAGCGCTTCCTCGCCACGGTGCGGGCCGCCTGATCGAAGCGCAAAGCCGCATCGGCACGTCCGAGCGGCACCCGAGGCTCCCGTCGCGCTCGCGCGATGGGGGCTTGCGCGACCGCACCGCGCGGCCCCGGATCGCGCCAGGATCAAGACCCGCGCGCCCGGATCTCCCTGGCCTCACCCCCCTCCACCAGCACCTCGGCCGGCATCGGGTGGCTGAGGAAGCCCGTGGGGCTCGCGGTAAGGCCATAGGCCCCCGATTGCAGCACCGCCACGAGGTCGCCCTCGGCGAGCGGCGGCAGGGGGGCGGCGCGGGCCAGCATGTCGAGGGGAGTGCAGAGCGGTCCGACCACGGCGGTGGGCGTCCGTTCCACCTCGGCCCCCTCAACCACCGCGGCCAGCGGAAAGTCGCGCTTGACGATCTGGCCGAGATTGCCGCTCGCGGCGAGATGGTGATGCATGCCGCCATCGGTGATGACGAAGCGGCTGCCACGCGATTCCTTCACCGCCAGCACCCGCGCCACGTAGACGCCCGCCGGCCCAGTGAGGTAGCGGCCGGGCTCCAGCACCACGCGGGCGCTCGCCAGCCTCGGGTCCGCCCGCAGGGTGGCGATCAGAGCGGGCAGCCCAGCCCGGATCGCGCCGAGATCGAGGGCGGTGTCGCCGGAGAAGTACGGGATGCCGAGGCCGCCGCCGAGATCGATCGTTTCCAGCGGCCGCCCGATCCTCCCCGCGATCTGCGCCGCAAGCCCGAGCCCGTAGCTCCACTGGCCGAGGAGGGTGTCCGCCTTCAGCCCTTGGGTGCCCGCGAACAGGTGGAGCCCGATGAGCCGCAGGCACGGTGAGGCTTCCACCGCGTCGATGGCGGCTTCGATGTCTTCCTCGTCGAAGCCGAACGGCGAGGGCTTGCCGCCCATCCGCATCGCCCCGCCCTGCGCGGTCGCGCCGGGATTGACCCGCAGCGCCACCCGCACGCACACGCCGTGGCGCTCGGCCGCCGCTGCGACGCGATCCATCTCCTCGCGGTTTTCGAGATGGATCTCGCCGATGCCGCCGCCGATCACCCGGTCGAGGTCGGCCGCGCCCTTACCCGGACCGGCGAACAGGATCTTGTCCGCAGGGACGCCCGCCCGGATGGCGGCGTCGAACTCGGCACCGGAGGCGATCTCGGCCCCCGCCCCCTCCTCGGAGAAGACGCGGATCACCGCCGGGTTGGGGTTCGCCTTGACCGAAAAATCCACCTCCGCGAAACCGGCGAGGGCCGCGCACAGCGCCCGGTAGGTCCGGCGCATCGTGTCGGCGTCGTAGACGAAGAGCGGCGTGCCGAACTCTTGTGTCAGCTCGGTCAGCGGCAGGCCGCCGACCTGGAGCACGCCGCCCGCATCGCGGGAAAAATTCTCGGCGATCAGCGCGGCGGCGAGGTCGGGTGCGTCAGCCATCGGCCTAGATCTCCGCCGCCGCGCGCTCGGCGGTGAGGCGCTTGTAATCGACCTTGCCGTTGGGCGTGGTCGGCAGCGCGGCCACCGCCTCGATGGTGCGGGGCACGAGGTGGGGCGCCAGCGCGGTGCGCAAGGCCTGCAGCACGTCCGCCGTGCCCGGCGCGCCCTCGGCGGGGACGGTGACGGCATGGATGCGCTGGCCGAGGCTCGGGTCGGGCAGGCCGATCACGGCGGCGGCGCGGAAGGCGCCCGTCTCCATCAAGGCCGCCTCGACCTCGGTGGGGCTCACGCGAAACCCTTGCGTCTTGATCATCGTGTCCTCGCGGCCGATGAACCGGAAGAAGCCCTCAGTATCCTCCACCACGAGGTCGCCAGAGCGGCAGACGAGATCCGGTTTGGCTCCGGGCGGCGGGAACGGGTCGGGCACCAGCACGCGGGCGGTGTCCTCGGGCCGCTTCCAGTAGCCCATCGAGACGGTCGGGCCGCGGTGGTGCAGGATGCCGGGCTCGCCGGGTCGCGCCCGGCGCCCTGCGAGGGTGATGGCGAAGATTTCGGTCTCGGGGATGGCGCGGCCGATCGAGTCCGGGCGCCGGTCGATCTCGTCCGGCGGCAGGTAGGTCGAGCGGAAGGCTTCCGTCAGGCCGTACATCAGCACGACGGCCGTATGCGGCAACCGCGCGCGCAGGCGCTCTATCGTCGGTAGCGCAAGGCTGCCGCCGGAATTGGTGATCGCCCGCAGGGCCGAAAGATCCGCCTTGGCCAGATGGGGTGCTGCCCGTGTCAGCAGCGTCCACAGCGTCGGCACGCCGGCCAGCACGGTGATGCGGTGCGCCTCCAGCGCCCGCACCACGTCGTCGCCGAGACGCGGGGTCAGCAGCACGATACGCGCGCCCTGCTCGATGCTGGTGAGGAGCTGGTTGAGGCCGTAATCGAACGAGAACGGCAGCACCGAGAGAAGGCGGTCTGCGGGGTTGATGCCGAGATAGGTCCGCACGATGCGGGTGCCGGCGATCAGGTTGGCATGGGAGAGCATCACGCCCTTGGGCAGGCCGGTCGAGCCCGAGGTGTAGAGGATCGCCGCCAACCCCTCCGGCGCCGGCTCGCCGGGTTGGAGGGCGGCGGCGTCGTCACCGGTTTCCCCGTCCAAGATGCGCAGATCCGCAACGTCATCCAGCGCACCTTCGAGCCCAGCGGCGTGGGCGGCATCGGTCAGCAGCACCCGCGCGCCGCTATCGGCGACGATGTGGTGGACCTGACGCGGGCGCAAGGATGGGTGGATCGGCACGAACACGCCGCCGGCCGCGCTGGCGGCAAAGATCGCGACGCATTCACGGATCGATTTCGGCAGCAGGATCGCGACTCGGTCACCGGGCCGCAGGCCGAGGCGCGCCAAGCGTTCCGCCAAGGCGGCGACGCGGGCCCGAAAGGCGCCGTAGGTGAGGGTTTCCCCCCCCTCAACGATCGCGGGGGAATCGTCCGCGCCGGCTCCTTCGAGCAGGTGGTGCAGCAGCGTCGGGGCCATGGGACGGGTCAGGCGCGGATCAGACGTCGGAACGCCGGTCGTCGATGAAATGGGCCAGCGTGTCGACGCTGGCGAAGTTCGCGAGGTCGAAGCTATCCTCGTCCACTTCGACGCCGAAGCGGTCGCCGAGATGCATCATCAGGTCGAGGATGCCGATCGAATCGAGCGCATCGCTGGTCACGAGGGAAGTCTCCCCGGTGACGGCGCCGGAGGGAAGGCCCGGGTTGCGGGCCGCGATGAAGGCGAAGATCGCCTCCCGCACGTCGGCCATCGACTGAACCACGGCTTGGATGCCCCTCGATCCGTCCTGTGCTGCTCTCGGGTTGCGGACTTAAGCCCAACGCTCGGGCAAGTCCATGGTGGGTCCATGGTTCATGGACGATCCCCAGGCATCCCTCGCTTCGCCGGGCCTCCTTAACCGGCGATTCACGCTGGCCCCCGAGGCTTCCCGGCATTCCTTCTCGCCCGGAGTCCTCGGCCCGTGTTCGGTTCAGCCCAGAACGGCATCCTTCTCGCCGCCCGCCTCCTCATAGCCTCGGCCCTGCTGCCGACCGGCGTGGCGCGCGCACTCAACGTCTCCGGCTTCGCGGTGACGCTGGCGGGCGCCGGCTGTCCCGCCCCCAACGCGGTCGCGACGGCGGCGGTGATCGTACAGGTGTTCGGGCCGCTCGCGGTGATCCTCGGCGTGATGCCGCGGCTCACCGGGCTCGCCATGGCCGGTTTCGTCGCCGGCATGGCCGCCCTGCTGCACCCGTTCTGGCTCCACGCCGGGGCCGCCGCGGTGACCGAGCGCAGCTTCCTTTTTGCGGATCTCGGGCTGGCCGGCGCCTTCCTGATGTACGCGATGACCGGCCCCGGCGCCTGGAGCTGGCGCGGGATCTTCAACTCGGGCGAGGCTCCGGCGCCCGTACGCACCCCTGCCAAGGTGGCGGCCAAGGCGCCCGCGCGGCCTAAGTCCGGCGGCGTCAAGCGGACGGGCGGCCGGGCTCCGGCGCGGGCTGCGGCGTAACAGGGGCAAGACTCTGAGGCGAGCCGTCAGCGGGTGTCGGCACGGCCGCAGCGACCCGTCGCTGACCCGAGACCTCCGCGCCGGCATCCGGCGCCAGCCGCCGGAACACGAAGAACGAGCCCGCCGAGACCAGAGCCACCCCAAGGAAGGCGAGGGAGAAATCCCCCGCCTCGATCCCGGCATGGCCGTGCCAGGCGGCGGCGCCCTCCAGCGCCAGGGCGCCGATGGAGACGCCGAGGCTCAGGGACAATTGCTGCGCGACGCTGGCCAGACTCGTGGCCGCGCTCATCTCCCGCGATTCGAGATCGGCATAGGCGATGGCGTTGACGCAGGTGAATTGCAGCGAGCGCACGCAGCCGCCGAGCAGCAGCACGCCGACGATGATCCAGTGCGGGGTCTCGACCGTGAACAGCCCGTTGGCGGCGAGAAAGGCGGCGGCGACCAGCGCGTTCGTCACCATCACCCGGCGGAAGCCATAAGCCCGCAGGATGCGCGGGCCGACGATCTTGATGAGAAGGGCGCCGGCCGCCGCGGCGAAGGTGATGAGCCCGGAATGCAGGGGATCGAGCCCGAAGCCGATCTGCAGCATCAGCGGCAGCAGGAAGGGGATGGCGCCCGTGCCGATGCGGAACAGGCTTCCCCCCGTCACCGCCGCGCGGAAGGTGTCGTGCTTGAGTAGGTCGAGGCGGATGAGCGGGTGCTCGGTGCGCTTGGCGTGGCGCAGGTAGAGCCCGATGAGCGCGAGGCCGCCGGCCATGCAGCCCCAGGAGACGCCGTCCGGCAGGAGATGGCGCCCGGTCGCGGCAAAGCCCAGCATCAGCAGGGCGAGCCCGCCGCCCGAGAGCAGGAAGCCCGTCACGTCGAGCGGCGGGCGCGTCTCCTCGCGGATGTCGCCGAAATACAGGGTCGCGAGCACGATGCCGGCGAGCCCGATCGGGATGTTGATGAAGAAGATCCAGCGCCAGTCGGCATAAGTGGTGATGAAGCCGCCGAGCGGCGGCCCGAGGATCGGGCCGATCAGCGCCGGAATCGTGAGGTAGGCCAGCGCCCCGACGAGTTCGGATTTCGGCACCGAGCGCAGGATCACGAGGCGGCCGACCGGCACCATCATCGCCCCGCCGACCCCCTGCACGAAGCGGGCGGCGACGAAGCCGGTGAGCGAGTTCGCGGCGGCGCAGGCGAGCGAGCCGGCCATGAACACGCACAGGGCGGCGCGAAAGACGTTGCGGGCGCCGTAGCGGTCGGCGGCCCAGCCCGAAACCGGAATGAAGATCGCCAGACTCACGAGATAGGCCGTGAGCGCCAGCTTGAGGGCGATCGGATCGACGCCGAGGCTCGCCGCGATCGCCGGCAGGGCCGTGGCGATCACCGTCGAGTCGGTGTTCTCCATGAACAAAGCGGTGGCGACGACGAGGGGGACGATCTGGGCGGGACGCATCGGCAGGGACAAGCGCGCGACGTGCCGAAGGGTTGCGCAGGCGCGCGCGTGAGGCGCGGAAGCGTTGCAGGGAGGCGACTCTATGATCCGGCGTTGCGTGGGGTTGGGATGAAACAACGTGGCTGAACGGTCACAGGCCCGCGGGATACGCGCACCGTCCCCCGCCCGATCCTTCCGGGACTGCCGGCTTAAGGCTAGGCTTCCGCCCGAAAAGCGATGCTGTCCCGCCGGTCTCGGCAGGATGCGCGTCCCCGAGCGTCTCCCGGCGCCGGCCTCCATCCCGCGAAAGAGCCTGATGCCCCTGCGGTCGAACCTTCGTCCCGGCGTTTCCCGTCTCGCGCTCGCCGCCGCCCTGCTCGCCGGGTTGGCCGGCTGCGGCGACGTGGTGCTCACCGACGGCGGCGCCCTCTCGCGCCGCGACCAGTTCGTGGCCAGCGACGCCGTCGCCTCCGAATCCAAGCTGTTCATCGATCCGACCCTGCCGCAGACGGTACGCACCGTGCGCATCGTGCCGACGGTCTTCTCCGAGGCCGTCTCCGGCCCCGGCCTGTCGCCGGTGGAGCGGCGCCTGATCGCCAACGCCGCCGACCGGGCGCTCTGCTACGACCTCTCGCTGCGCTACGACGTGGTGTCGTCGGGGCGCGCCGACCTCACGGTGCGCTCGGCGGTGACCCGGGTCGATCTCACCAACGTGCCGGCCTCCGGCGCGACCGTCGCCGCCACGACGGCGATTTCGGTGGCCGGCCAGGTCGGCGTCGGCTTCGCCAACACGATCGGCCGGATTCCGGTGCCGCGGGTGCCGATCGGGCTCGGCAGCCTGACCATCGAATCCGAGGCGCTCGACACCCGCAACCGCCAGCGCGCGGCGATGATCTGGGCGGGCGCGGCCAACTCCTTCACCAACCAAGCCCGCTTCTCGGCCGCCAGCGACGCCTACGATCTGGCCGGCGAGTTCGGCCAGGATTTCGGCTCCTACCTCGCTACCGGCAAGGATCCGTTCAAGGGCGAGCTGCAGTTGCCCACCTATGACCGGATCCGCATCACCACGCTCGGCGAAGCGCCCCTCGACCCGGATTGCGAGGCCTTCGGCCGGGCGCCCGGCTTCGACGGCATCCTGGCCGACATGATCGGTCTGCCGCCGGAATGGACCGACAAGGGTCCGGGCGTCTCGGCGGCACGCTGAGCCCGCGTTCGATCGCCCAGGTCAACGCGGATCTCCTCTCCCCGCTCGCGGGGAGAGGGGAGAGCCCGCCTCTTCGGCCGTCTCAAGCCGCCTCGAACAGCGGCACCGGGCGCATCTCCGGCACCAGCACCACGCCCTTGTCGGTGATGCGGATCTGCGGGATCACCGCGAGCGGGATCAGGTTGAAGCCCATATAGGGGATGCTGCAGCCGGCCCGCTCCCAGGCGCGCTTGAGCGCCTTGACCTCGTCCGCCACCGCGCCCACGCGCTTGTCGGAGAGGAGGCCCGCCACCGGCAGCGTCACCATCGCGACGACTTGGCCCTCCTCGACGACGCAGACGCCGCCCTGATGCCCGGCGATGGCGTCGAGAGCCACCCGCATGTCGGCTTCGTTCAGCCCCGCGACGACGACGTTGTGCGAATCGTGGCCGACGCTGCTCGCCACCGCGCCGCGCTTCAAGCCGAAGGCCGAGAGCAGCCCGTGGGCGACGCCGCCGGAGCGGCCGTGCCGCTCGACCACCGCGACGTGGCAGAGATCGTGCGCGGCGAGCGTCGCCGCCCAATCCGCGCCGGGGGTGAGCGCGACGCGCTCATGCGTCAGCTCGATGCCCGGCAGCGTGGTGCGGATCGCGTTGACCGTGCAGGGCGCGGGCGGCAGCGCCGGGATCAGCGCGGGAACGGGATCGGGCAGGCGGACCGTGGCGTAGGCCGGCGCCGGGTAGCGGTAGGGCCGGGCCAGCGCCTCTTCGAGCCGCGGCGTCGGTTTACGGTCCTCCACAACCTGCACACCGCCGTACCACGTCGCCTGCGGGACGAGATCGTCGTTCAGGAGCACGAGGTCGGCCCGGCGCCCGCCGCCGAGGCCGCCGACCTCGCCGTCGAGGCCGTAGCGGGTGGCCCCGTGCAGCGAGCCCATCGCCCAGGCGGCGGGTTTCGGAATGCCGCGCGCCACCGCCTCGCGCACCACCCAGTCGAGGCCGAAGGCGAGGAGGTCGTCGGCGTCGCGATCGTCGCTGCAGGCACAGACCCGCTTCCAGGCGGCGCCGTACTCGGTGACGGTGCCGATCGCCTTCGGCAGCGAGTGCCAGGGCGTGGTAGGCGGCCCCCCGCGCAGGAAGATCCAGAGGCCTGCCTCCAAAAGGTCGTCGGCAATGTCGGCATCCACCGCCTCGTGGGTGTCGGTGACGCCGCTCGCGGCGTAGGCCGCCACGAAGTCACGGCCGTAGACGTGACCCGAGACCGGGCGGCCCCGTTCCAGCGCGGCGCGGATGATGGCGTGCGCCCGCTCGTCCCCGGCGGCCACCGCGACGAAATCCATCTTCTCGCCGAGCCCGATCGCCTCGGGCCACGCATCGAACAGGGCGCCGATCTTCTCCGCCGTCAGGTCGCCGCCCGCGGTCTCGAGATCCGGCGTGGTGGCGGGCACCGTGCTCGGCACGGTCAGGAAGATATTGAGGGGCGCCGCGCGGGCATCCTCCAGCATCCATTCCACGCCGTTCACGTCGAGCACGTTGCCGATCTCGTGGCTGTCGCAGACGATCGTGGTGGTGCCGTTGATCAGCGCGGCCTCGGCATAGGCGCAGGCCGTCACCATGCTGCTCTCGATGTGCAGATGCGGATCGACCAGCCCCGGCGCGATCAGGCCGCCGCGCGCGTCGTAGCGTGGGGCGGCGCCGCGATGGTGGCCCGCCGGCTTCACCGCAGCGATGCGCCCGCCCGCGATCCAGATCTCGCGGTCGGGCAGGATGCGCTCGGAATAGGTCGAGAGCACCCGTGCGCCGGTGATCACCAGATCGGGCTCGGCGCGGCCTGCGGCGACGTCGGCGAGGCGCCGCGTCATTTGGGCCAGGGGCGCGACGGTGAAGCGAGTGAGGGGTTGGGCGGTCATCGGGGCCTTCCTTGCACGGCTCTCGGGCAGGACGCGCAGGCATCGTGCCACGAAAGGAAGGAAGGGCGCAGCCGCCCGTGACAGATCAGCCGTCTTCGTCCACCGCATCCCCTGCGCCGGTCTCACCGCGGAAGCCGGTGGCCAGCACGTAGAGCTCGCTCGAGTCCGCCCGGCTCGCCTGCGGCTTGACGTGGCGCACGACCGCGAAGTCGCGCTTCAGCTCGGTCAACAGGTCGCCCTCGGTGCCGCCCTGGAACACCTTGGCGAGGTAGGCCCCGCCCGGCGCCAGGATCTCGCGGGCGAAGGCGGCGGCGGTCTCGGCCAGACCGATGATGCGCAGGTGGTCGGTCTTCTTGTGGCCGGTGGTGTTGGCGGCCATGTCGGACAGGACGAGGTCGGCCCGCCCGCCCAGCAGCTCGGTCAGGCGCTCGGGGGCGGAGGGATCGAGGAAGTCGAGGGTGATGAAGGTCGCCCCCGGCATCGGCTCGATCTCGAGCAGATCGATGCCGACGATGCGGCCGCTCTCGCCGAGGATCCGCGCCGCCACCTGCGACCAGCCGCCGGGCGCCGCGCCGAGATCGACGATCCGCTGGCCGGGCTTCAAGAGCTTGAAGCGCTCGTCGATTTCGAGAAGCTTGAACGCCGCGCGGGAGCGGTAGCCCTCGCGCTTGGCGCGGGCGACGTAGGGGTCGTTGAGCTGGCGTTCCAGCCAACGCTTCTGGGAGAGGGTGCGCCCGCGGCCGGTCTTCACCCGCTGCTTCAGGTCGCCGCGCAGGCCGCCTGTCCCGCCTCGCCGGTCGCTCATGGTCCTGTCCCCAAGCATCGGCACGCGCCGATGCGCTCGCAGCCGCCGGATGGTCCCTATCCCGCCGCAGCGAGCGCGTGAAGCCGGTATCCCGGCGCGAGCTGTGATGAGGACGGCGTGGCTCCCGGATGACGAGCGCATTTGATACGTTATAACACTACGATCGCTGCCTCGGTTCGATGAACGGACCAGGCCTCGAGGAGCGTCGGACCAGGGAGACGGGAATGATCATGGCGGATGACACGCTGGAGGCCACTACGCGGACGGATGCGGGGGAGCGGACGGTCGCCGCCTGCCTGTCCGAGGCGGGCAAGGTGCTGTTGAGATGGGCCGAGACCGTCGGAACCCGCAACGTCGATGCAGTGCTCGCGCTCTACGCCCCCGACGCCATCCTCGTGCCGACGATGTCGGACGACGTCCGGGGCCGCGAGGCTGATCGTCGGCGCTACTTCGAGATCTTTCTCGACAATGACGGCATGAGTTGCGGCGTGACCGTGCAGAAACAGCGGGTGAGCCGAAAGCTCGGCACCGTCGTGATCGGTGGGCTCTACACCTTCCAGATCCGCCGCAATGGCGAGGAGACGGTGGTGCCGGCCCGGTTTCTCTTCACCTTCGAGGAAATCGACGGGCGTTGGCTGATAACAGGACACCATTCCTCAAAAGCGATCGAGGATGTCTGATACGGCGCCCACCGGATGAAAGCAGGCACCGTTTCGAGCCCGCGCGGGACATGAAGAGAAATCCCATCGCGTGAGCGCGATGGGGCCCTGCAAAGCGTCAGGTACAGATTACGAAGCGACCAACCGGATTCTGTACCAAGCCGATCGACCGGCATCCGCTCTTCACGCCGTGGACAGAGCGAGGGTCAGCCCGCGGGACGGCCCCATCCCTACCGATACCGCCCGCGACGCCAGACGCCGTCCTCGCGCATCATGTTCATGAGCAGGCCCTCGCGCAGACCCCGGTCGGCGATGCGCAGGCGCTCGGACGGGAACACCCGGCGGATCGCCTCCAGGATGGCGCAGCCGGCGAGCACGAGGTCGGCCCGGTCACGGCCGATGCAGGGGTTGTCGGCGCGCTGTTCGAGGCGGGTGTCGAGCAGATCCTCGATCGCGTCGCCGACCTCGTCGTCGCTCATCCATAGGCCATCGACCCGGCGCCGCTCGTAGCGGGCGAGCCGCAGATGCATGGCGGCGAGCGTGGTCACGGTGCCCGAGGTGCCGAGCAGGTGGAAATAGGGGGCGGTGGCCGCCGCCGCAGCGCGGATCGCGAAGGGGGAGATGAGGTCGCCGACCTCCTCGACCATGCCCTCGAAGGTCCGCCGCGTCACCTCGGTGCCGCCGTGGCGCTCGGCCAGCGTCACCACGCCAACGGGCAGGGAATCCCAGGCGCGGATGCGCAAGGTGGGGTCGGTCGAGGGGTTGGCCGCCGCCCCGTCGAGCCATGCGATCTCGGTGGAGCCGCCGCCGATGTCGAAGATCACGACCGATTCCGCCCGCGGGTCGGCGAGCGCGGCGCAGCCGGTCACGGCGAGATAGGCCTCCGTCTGCCGATCCACGATCTCGAGGTCGAGCCCGACCTCGGCGCGCACCCGCGCCACGAACTCGGCACCGTTGACGGCAAGCCGGCACGCTTCGGTGGCGATCACTTTGGAGCGGGCCACCGCACGGGACTTCATCTTGCCGCGGCAGATGCGCAGGGCCTCCACCGTGCGCTCGATCGCCGCCTCGGTGAGGCGGTTGGAATTGCCCAGCCCCTCGCCGAGCCGGACGATGCGGGAGAAGGCGTCGATCACCCGGAAGCCGTTGGGCGTCGGCTCGGCGACCAGCAGGCGGCAATTGTTGGTGCCGAGATCGAGCGCGGCATAGGCGTCGCGGCGGCCGTGACGACCGGTCTCGTAGCGGGGGGGGAAGCTCTCGATCGGGCGTCCGCCCGTGACCGTGCGGGCGCCCTCCCGCGATGTCTGCGGGTCGGCGGTGGGGCGGGCCGACACGGCGGCGGCGCTCTCATCCCTCATCGACGCGACCGAACTTCCTGGCGATGCGACCCGGCAAGGCACCGGGCCGTCGTGGCACCAAGGCTACAGGCGTTATTCAGGAACTGCAAAGGCTGGATGGCCGACGTTACACGATTTGCCGCATGGATTGTGCCCGGATGAAATTCGTCCGTGACCTTTCTCAGCCCGGATCCCGCTGCGGCTTCGGCGCTCCGCCCACCGCGTAGCTGCGCCCCTTCCATACCGCCCGGCCGGCCCGTCCCGGGCGCAGCAGCACGTTCCACTGGATCGCGAGCGCCGTGCCGACGGTGGCGGGGTGCAGGAGGATCGTCGCGAGCGGCTCGGCAACCCGCTGCGTGATCGCCGCCCGCGTGGCGAGCGAGACGAGGACGGCGGCCGCGGCCAAGACGGCGGGCGTACCGGCGCCCAGCACCAGGGCGGCGGCGAGAACGAGCCAGGGCAGGATATGGCCGCCGAACAGCAGCACCGTCCAGACCGGGAGTGCGGCGGGCGTCGCCATGCCCTCATGCGCGTTCTTCGAGAAGCCGGCCCAGCTCTGGGGAAAATCCCGGTACATCCGGCAGGCGGCGAGCGCGTGGCCCGCGACGAGATCGGTGCGTAAGCCCTGCTCGCGGAACAGCCGCGGCAGGCGCACGCCATCGTGCAGCGAAGTGCGGATCGCGCCGTGGCCGCCGGTGGCGGCATAGGCGTCGCGCGCGATCAGGATCATCTGCCCGCAGGCGGCGCCGAGCGCGGTGCGGGGCGAGGCGCGCATCAGGGCGATCGGCAGGTAGCCGAGCAGCAGGAAATCGATCATCGGCACGGTCAGGCGCTCGCCCAGGGTCTCCATCACCTGCCGGGGCACGCCGCTGACGAGATCGGCACCGCTCCTGACGGCATGGGCGGCCAGCGCCGCCGCGCCCTCGGGCGCCAGCGTTACGTCGGCATCGAGGAACAGCAGGCGCTCGCCGCGCGCCGCCTCGGAGAGGGCGGTGCAGGCGTGGTTCTTGCCGGTCCAGCCCTCGGGCAGGGCGGGCACGGAAATCAGCCGCAGGCGCGGATCGGTGCGGGCGAGGCGCGTAACGATTTCGGCGGTCGCGTCGGTCGAGTGGTCGTCGCCGACGATGACCTCGACCGGGACGCCGCGGCTCGCGAGTGCGGCCCGCACCGTACCCTCGATCACCGCGGCCTCGTTGCGGGCGGGTATCAGGATCGAGACGAGCCCGTCGCTCGACGTGGGTTCGGGGCTGCGCAGGATCGCGAGGTTGACCGCCGCGAGGCCCGCCGGGAGCAGGGCCAGCGCAAGGGCTACGAGCGCGAGGAGGGTGAGTGTCATCGGGTCCGCGTCTCCTCGGCGTCGCCGTCCCGGTGCCCCGGCTCGAAGCGGCGGCCGGTCAGCAGGGCCGCGAACCGCCGCCAGCCGTCATACACGCCGCCGACCCCGCGCCGACCCGCCAGCAGCGTCTCGAACCGGGCGGAGTCGCGGGCGATCACGTCGCCCGAGAGCCGGTCGAGGGTCGCGGTCAGCGCCGCCTCCATCCGGGCGAGACGCTCGGGGCGGGGCAGTCCGAGCAGTTCGGCGGAGGTGAGCGGCGCGCCGAAGGCGAGGAAGGCTTCCGCCCCGCGCTCGTCCCAGAAGGCGTATTCCACGGCAAGCGGCAGGAAGGTCGCCTCGGGCGCGATCTCCGCGAGCCGCGCGACGCCGGGCTTCAGCCCGAGGGGGCGGGTCCGCACGTCGGCGAAGCGCCCCTGCGCGGTGATCCAGAGGACGCGGTCGGGTCGCGCCAAGATCGCACGGGAGGCGGACAGGAATTGCGCGCCGCCCCGCGCGCTGTCGAGATCGACGGGGAAGGCGCCCATCTTCCGGAAGATGCCGTACTTCTCCAGCATCGCGGCCTCGATCGGCGCGAAGCTCTCGCGCCCCGGAAACAGCCGGTCGGTGGCCACGACCAGGACCGCCGCATCCCACCACGAAGGATGGTTGGCGTAGATCACCAGCGGCGCCGCGTCGGTGATGCTGGCCGGAACGCCCCAGCGCGCGAGGCGCAGGGCGTTCAGATGGCGCCGGACGAAGCGGTCGAAATAAGCGGCCATGAACCGCCAGAGCGGGGCCGAGCGCTCGGGCGGCAGCGGTTTCGCCCGTACCATGACGGAGAGACTCAGGCGGTCTTGCGCAGCTCCGGTTCCCCGCTGCCGCGCAGATCCTGATCGAGGGCGTCGGCGGCGATCCAGCCGGACATCATCACCATCGGCATGCCCGGCCCCGGATGGGCGGCGCCGCCCGCGAGGTAAAGGCCGCGCACCTCCCGCGAGCGGTTGCCGGGCTTGAACGCGCCCATCATCCGCCCGTGCGAGGCCAGCCCGTAGATCGCGCCGTTGAGCACCTTGTAGCGGTCGTGGATGTCCTGCGGGGTAAGGTGACGCTCGACGACGATGCGCTCCTCGAGGTCCGGCATGCCGCCGGTGCGCTTGAGCTTCTCCAGGATCGTCCGGCGATAGGCCGGAAACATCTTCGACCAATCGTGGTGCGGCCGCAGATACGGCGTATGGACGAGGACGTAGAGCGCCTCGCCGCCCTCCGGCGCCACGCTCGGATCGGTGGAGGAGGGGGCAGCGAGATAGGCGGTCGGGTCGGGGGCCGGCTCGCCCTTGCGGTAGATGAAGTCGAACTCCTCCTCTGGGTCGCGGGAGAAGACGAAATCGTGGTGGTTCAGGTGCTCGTAGCGCTTGTTCAGCCCGAGATAGAGCACCACGCCGGAGCAGGCCGGCTCGAAGGATTTCTTCTCGTAGGTTTTGCCGACCTCGCCGCCGACGAGTTCGCGGTAGGTGCGCACCGAATCCATATTGGAGATCACGGCGTCGTAAGGCGTGATGCCGTCGCGGGTGCGCAGGCCGCGGAGCTGGCCCGCGGCGATGTCGAGGCCCAGCACCTCGTCGGCGGGCTTCATCGTGGCGCCGAGTTCGGTGGCGAGCCGCATCAGCCCCTCGGCGACCGCGCGGGTGCCGCCCATCGGGTACCACACGCCTTCGGCCGTCTGCATGTGGGCGATGGCGCAGAGCACCGCCGGCGCACCATAGGGCGAGGAGCCGACATACTGCACGAAGTGGTCGAGCATCTGGGCAAGCCGCGCATCCTTCACCTTGCCGCGGATCGTGCTCGCGACGGTGGCGTGCATGCGCAGAGACAGCACATCGCGGAGCGTACCGGGGTTCATGTTGGCGCGGATGTCGATCGTATCGAACAGAT
This sequence comes from Methylorubrum extorquens, assembly GCF_024169925.1. Classification (NCBI taxonomy): domain Bacteria; kingdom Pseudomonadati; phylum Pseudomonadota; class Alphaproteobacteria; order Hyphomicrobiales; family Methylobacteriaceae; genus Methylorubrum; species Methylorubrum extorquens. The sequence goes on along the minus strand of NZ_JALJXF010000001.1, from coordinate 2,539,933 downwards.
CCTGCACCGCCTTCCAGAAGAAGAACCGCTCCGAGACGCCGTGCAGATGCTCGGAGACCGCGATGAACTTCTTGTAGCCGTCGCCCACCCCTTGGCCGGGCGCGAACCGGTCCATGGAGGCGGCCATGGCGTCCACGTCCTCAATCAGGTCGACGCGCGAGCCGTCATCGAAGAAGCAGCGCCATTGCGGGTCGAGGCGGCGCAGATCCATGTAATCGTGCACCGAGCGCCCGGCCTCGGAGAAGATGCGCTCCAGCACGCGGGGCACGGTGAGGATGGTCGGGCCCATGTCGAAGCGGAAGCCGCCCTCGTGCAGAACCGCCGCCTTGCCGCCCATCCAGTCGTTCTTGTCGTAGACCGTGACGCGATGGCCGCGCGCGGCCGCCACGCAGGCTGAGGCCAACCCACCGAGCCCGCTTCCGACGACCGCGACCGAAGAACCCTGGCTCATTGGAAACGCGTCTCCCGCGCGGCCTGAAAGGAAGGCCGACAAAGCAAAGCTAGATGCGCAGCAGGGCGGGTCAACGTGCCACCCGGTCGCGCTCGGTCCATTCCACGCCGCGGGCTGTGGACAGAGACGCGAGAAAATTGCCGATTTCCCGGCGCCGCTGCCCGGATTCGAGCACGTCCGCGCCGATTCCGAGACGCCAGGCGCGATGGCGGCGGGCGGCGCCCTCGCTCCCGTCGAGATCCGAAATCTCGCCCGCATAGGCTTCGACCGCGGCGGGATCGGCGGCCAGCCCGGCGGAGACGACGTCCTCAGCGCTCAGGCGCAGCATCGCGGCGAGTTCGTCGAGGTCGGTTTCCGGGTGGTACTGCGTGCCCCAGAACAGCCCACGCCCGTAGCGGATCTCGATCGCCTGCACGTCGAGCACGGCGTTCGCCGCGAGCACCCGCGCACCGGACGGCGCGCCGACGACCGCATCGCAATGGATCGCGGGCGCGTCCCAGGCGGGGGCGCGGCCGGCCAGCAGCGGGTGGGCGGCTCCGTCGCCCGTGGCGGTGAGGCGCCGGGCGAAACCGTATTCCGGCCCGCGCGGGTTCTCGCCGACATCCCCGCCCGCGATCGCCGCGGCGACCTGCATGCCCCAGCACGAGCCGAAGACCGGCAACCCGGCCTCCAGCGCCGCGCGCATCAGGTCGAGCTGGCGCCGCACCGCCGGCCCGCCATCGGCGAGCCGCAGGGTGGAGCCGGTGAGCACCATCCCGTCGAACCCGGCGAGATCGGACCCGATCCCGGCCTCGGCATCGGCGGGGTTCACCAGCGTGCAGTCCGCCTCGGGCGCGAGGTCGGCCACCACCGCGGCAAAGGCCTGCGAGGTAGTCCGGCCGACGGCGGCCTCGCGCTTCGCACGGCCGTCGCGGTCGTTGCCGTCGGCGATCAGCAGGCGCAGCATCGCATTGGTCATGGGGTTGGGGCGGCTCCGAAGGCATCGGGCAAGAAGGCATCCGGCAAGCGTGCCTGCGGATGAGACCGAAGGCCCTGCCCGATCTGCCCGGCGCCGTCGCGGAGACGGGTCGCCACGGGTCAATCCGCCTCAGACCGTTCTCCGGCCCACCACTCCTACGGCCACCGCCAGCCCCGCCACCGCCAGGCCCGCGAGCACGCCCCAGGCCGGGAGAGCGGCGGAAACACCCTCGCCGAGGGCAGCCTGGTAAGCCTCGATCGCCCAGGCGTTGGGCGTGAGCCAGCCGGCCTGCTGTAGCCAGGGAGGCATGAGGAAGCGGGGCACCATGCTGCCGCCGACCGCCGAGAGCAGCAGTACGCCGAAGGTCGCGGCCAGATGCGCCTGCTGACGGGTGGCCGAGAGCGCGCAGGCGGCGAGCGCAAGGCCGGCCGCCATGGCGGAAACGAGGATCGAGGTGACGAGCCAGCCGATCCAGTGGCCGGAGACGTCGACGCCGTGCAGCAGAGCGGCGGCGGAAAAGATCAGCCCGGCCTGGACCACGCCCTGGCCGAGCAGGAACAGGAATTTGCCCAGCACGATCACGGGCAGGCCGCCGGGGCCGGCGGCGAGGCGGTCGGCCAGCCCGCCCTCGCGCTCGTCCACCAGGGAGAGCGCGCCCTGCATCGCCGCGAACAGCAGGAACACGGCGGCGATGGCGCCCGCGTAGTAGCTGACCCGCTCGTTGCCGCGCCCGCTCGCGGTGGTGCGGGTCTCGACGAGACGGGTGAAGGAGAACGGCTCCTTCTTCGCTCGCTGCTCGGCGAAGGCCTCGTCGAGGAAGGCGCGCTCGTCCGGCCCGATCTTGCCGGAGCGCTCGACGTCCGCGACGATGCGCGAGAGCACGACATCGGGCAGGGCATCGTTGAGGGCGCGCTGAAGCTGGCCCAGCGCGATCGGCGTGGCGAGCGCCCGCGACGGGCTCTCGATCAGCAGCACCGGCTGGCTCGCCGCCGCGCTCCCCTTGTCCGTGCCGGCGGGCGCTGCGAGGTCGCTGCGCAGCACCAGAGCCACATCGACTTCGCCCCGGCGCACGGCGCGGACGGCCGCCGCCTCGTCCGTCACGTCAAGGCGCGCGATGCGCAGGGACGGCTCGGCCTCCAGCGCGGTCACGAGGCGTTGCGTGGTGGCGGTGCCCGCGAGGTCGGCAAGCCCGAGATGGATGCGGATGCGGTCGCCGATCGCGCCGGAAAAGATCGCCGCGAAAATCGCGAAGATGACGGTCGGCAGCACAAAGGCCATGGTCAGCGCCGCGCGGTCGCGCACGAGCGAGAGCCACATCACCCGGAACGCCGCCGCGATCACGCCGCCGTCTCCAGGCCCGAACGGTTGGCGAGGCTGTCGCGGTAGAGGGTTTCCAGGCCGGGGCGGCGCACGCGGATCTCGGCGACCGGCACGCCGGCTCCCCGCAGGGCGGCGAGCAGAGCTGCGCCGTCGAGCCCGCCGACGGCACCGTGGTCGGCGCGCCAGATGCGCGCGTCGCCCGCGAGCGGCGAGAAGCCGGATCGCCGCAGGGCCGCCTCGGCGGCGTCCGGAAGGCTCTCCAGCACCGCCTCGTGCTCGGGCGGGGCGGCCTCGAGCGGGCGCATCAGCGCAGGCAGGGTGCCTTCGAGCCGGACCCGCCCGTCGGCCAGGATGGCGACGCGGTCCGCAAGGCGCTCGGCTTCGGAGAAGTCGTGGGTGCTGACGACGAGCCCGGCGCCACCGGCGCGCAAGCTCGCCAGCACCGCGTGGATCGCTGCGCGCGCGTCGAGATCGACCCCCTGCGTCGGCTCGTCGAGCAGGATCAGGTCGGGCTCGCCGAGCAGGCTCACGGCGATGTTGACCCGGCGCTGGTAGCCGCCCGAGAGCGTGGCGACGAGCCGCCCCGCCACCTCGGCCAGCGCACAGCGCCCGATCGCCGCCGCGACCGCCTCGCGCCGCTCCCCGCGCTTCAGGCCGGCGAGCCGGGCGAACACGTCGAGATTCTCCGCGACGGTGAGGCGAGGATAGAGTGCAATCTCCTGCGGCACGAAGCCGATCCGCTTGCGGGTCGCGCGGTCGGCATGGGGATCGCCGCCGAGAATGCGAACGCGTCCGGCATCGGGCTTGAGCCGCCCGGCCAGCAGGCGAATCAGGCTGGTCTTGCCAGCCCCGTTCGGCCCGAGAAGGGCCAGCGTCGTGCCGCGGACGAGGGTGAGGTCGAGCCCGCGCAGGGCCGGACGGCCGCGATAGGCGAGGGCGGCGCCCTCGACGGAGACGAGGGGCGGGGCCTTGCTGTGCATCATTCGGCCGTCAGCGCCGCGGCAGGGGACGGGCGATGCGGATCCGCACGGCGGCGCCGGGTTCGCGCAGGGCGAAGCTCGCGCTGGCAAAATCCGGCCGGGCCCGGCGCGCGACCGCGCCGGAGAAACCGTAAGGCTCCAGCGGCAGGCCGAGCCCGGTGCGATCGAGCCGGCCGTTGCCGTTCTCGTCCTGAAAGGCGGCGACCGCCCAGATGCCCGCGGGCACGTCGGTGAAGACGAAGCGCTCGGCCGCAGCGCGGGCCGGAGCGCTCCGGCCGATCGGGCAGGCGGCCTCGCTCAGCCCGCCCTGACACAGGGTGACGTAGACTTCGCCTGCCCCCGGCTCGGCGCCCTCGACGATCACCTCCACGCTCGCCGCCCGCGCCGAACCCGCAAGGGCGGCCAGCACGGCGAGCCCCGGGAGAAGCGCCGCCCGCATCAGCTCGGGTCGCCCTGCGTGGCGAGCGGCGAGGTCGTCGGCAGGTCCGCCAGGATCGCGGGTGCCTTCTCCTTGGCGAGATCCTCGATCAGGAGCCGGGCCGAGATGCGCGCACCCTCGTAGATCACGGGAAGGCCCGAGCCCGGATGGGTGCCGCCGCCGACGAGGTAGAGCCCCGGCCCGAAGCGGTTATGGGGCCGGAACCACAGCATCTGCATGAGGTCGTGGGCGAGGTTGAAGGTCGCGCCCTCGTGCACGGCGAACTCGTCGCGCCAATCGCGGGGATCGACCACGCGCTCGTAGCGGATGCGGCTCTCGATGTCGGGAAGGCCGAGAAGCTTCAGGCGCTCCAGAATCAGCTTGCGGTAGCTCGGGCCGACCGCCTCCCAATCGATGCCCGCCTTCAGGTTCGGCACCGGCACCAGCACGTAGAGGGCGGTGTGGCCGGGCGGCGCCATGCCGCCATCGGTGAAGCCGGCGTGCTGCACGTAGATCGAAGGCTCCATCGGCAGCGTGCCGCCGGTGATCTCCTTGATGTTGCGCTCGTATTCCTTGGACAGCAGGATGGTGTGGTGGCCGAGACTCTCGGGCATTTTGCCCTCCAGCCCCAAGTAGAGCATGAAGGTCGAGCAGGAGAGCCGGGCCTTGGCGATCTTGGCATCGCGCCAGCGCGGGCGGCGCTTCTCCGGCACGAGATCGGGCATCACCTTGGCGAAGTCGCCGTTCACGACGACCGCGTCGGCCTTCAGCGTCTCGCCGCCGACGACCACGCCGCAGGCGCGCTTGCCCTCGAACAGGATCCGCTCGACCGATTGCCCGAGGCGGATGTCGACGCCCATGCGGCGGGCCAGCCCCGCCATCGCCTCCGAGACCGCGCCGCAGCCGCCGACCGGGTGGTAGACCCCGTGCTCGTATTCAAGGAACGAGAGGATCGTGAACAGGCTCGGGCAGCGGAAAGGGCTCATCCCGAGATATTTGGTCTGGAACGAGAAGGCGAGGCGCACCCGCGGGTCGGCGAAGTAGCGCTTGAGATCCCGGTCCACGCTGCGCCCGGGATGAAGATGGGGGAGGGCCGCCAGCATGGCCGGGCTCGCCATCGACAGAAAATTGTCGAAAGGCTGCTCCAGCACCGGCTTGAAGTAGTTCAGCTTGGTCCGGTTCTCTTCGAAGAATTTCTCGACGTTCTCGGCATCGGCGGGGGCGAGGCGGGCGATCTCGGCCTTCAGCCGCGGCACGTCGCCGGTGGCGCGGATCTGACCCGAGACGCCGCCCTCACCCTCGAAGACGAGATTGTATTGCGGGTCGAGCCGCTCCAGCCGGACATGGTCCTCCAGGCGCTCGCCGCAGGATTCGAAGATGTCGGCGAGGATCTGCGGATAGAGGAAGAAGGTCGGGCCGATGTCGAAGCGGTAGCCACCCGGCGCCTCGACCGTCTTGGTGCGTCCGCCGACCTGGGCATCCTTCTCAATCAGCGTGACGTGCAGTCCGGCCTTGGCCAGGAGCAGCGCAGTGGCCAGCCCGCCGGGGCCGGCCCCGACGACGATGGTGCGGCGGCCCGACAGGGTACGCAAACCTTCCCGCGACTGCAGCAACGCCCCAAGACTCCCAACCTGACATCGTCGGCGCAATCTTGGCCGGAAGCGGGCCAGGGGCAAGAGGCACGGATTGTCGCGTGCCGCCGGTCTCAACAAGTTCCGACCATCGATCAGCCGAAACCGTCCGCGTTCACGGCCGTCGCCGACGCAGCGGGAGCACGGCGGCCGCACCGATCTGCGGGCCGGTCTCGGCATCGAGATCGGGCACGGCGATGATCGGCGCGCCGCGTAGATCCCGGCGCATGACGATGGCGCCGCGCTCCTCGAGATAACCGAGCATGCGCCGGGCGCGGCCCGCCGAGGAGGTGCCGTAGGCCTCCGCGAGCGCCGCATCGGACGGGCAGGGGGAGCCTTCGAGCGCCGTGCGGGCGATGAGCAGGAACAGCCCGGCGAGATCCTCGGGAAGGCCGGCGGCGATCCCCTGCGCCCGCTCCCAGCCGGGTCCTTCCGCGGTGGCCCCCTGGACGCCGGCCCGCGCGACGGCGAGCCGCCGCTTGAACTCGGGCAGCCCCATCGCCTCGCCGCCGATCCGGCGGATGCGGCAGCGGACGGTGAAGTCTTGGTAAAGGGTGGCGGGCGTGCAGGCGGCCGCATCCGAATCCGCGAGCACCGAGGCGAGGATCTCGGCCATCGCCGCCTCGCGCTCGGCCGGGTCCATCGGCTCCTCCTCCGGCAGATCCTCGCGCACCGGCGGGCGGTAATTGGCGAGCTGGACCAGCACGTCGGGGCCGGGCGCGCGCACGGGCTTGGGCCGGGGGCTGAGCAGCGGCCGGGCCTCCTCCTCGGCCGACGCCGTCATGATCAGGGCACGCGCCTCCTCGCCCATGGTGGGCAGGGGGAGCAGGTCGGGGGCGGCGTTGCGGCTCTCGGTCACCGTCGGGCCGATGGCGATGGGCAGCGGGCGCTTCGAGAGTGCGGGCCCCAAGCCGACGAAATGCCCGCGGGCGAGGTCGCGGAACATCTCGGCCCCGCGGCGGTCGATGCCGAGCAGGTCGGCGGCCCGCGCCATGTCGATGTCGAGGAAGGTGCGGCCCATCAGGAAGTTCGAGGCTTCCGCCGCGACGTTCTTGGCGAGCTTGGCCAGACGCTGCGTGGCGATGATGCCGGCCAAGCCCCGCTTTCGCCCGCGGCACATCAGGTTGGTCATGGCGCCGAGCGACAAGCGGCGGGCCTCGTCGGAGACCTCGCCCGCGGCGGCCGGGGCGAAGAGCTGCGCCTCGTCCACCACCACGAGCATCGGGTACCAGAGCGAGCGGTCGGCATCGAACAGCCCGCCGAGGAAGGCGGCGGCAGCGCGCATCTGGTCCTCGGCGTCGAGCCCTTCGAGGGACAGCACGACGGAGACCCGGTGCTCGCGCACGCGGGCGGCGATGCGCAGCAATTCGGCCTCGTTGCCATCCGCCTCGACGACGACATGGCCGTAGCGTTCGGCCAGCGTGACGAAATCGCCCTCGGGGTCGATGATCGCCTGCTGCACGAGGCCCGCGCTCTGTTCGAGCAGGCGGCGCAGCAGGTGCGACTTGCCCGAACCGGAATTGCCCTGGACGAGGAGGCGCGTCGCCAGCAGTTCGGTGAGGTCCATCGTCCCGGGCCTATCGCCGGCCCGCCCCAGATCGATCTCGTAGCCCATCCCGTACCCCGCTGGCGCCCGCTGCTTCTAACATGCGCGGGCCGGCCAGGGTCCGCGAGGGCCCGAGCCGTCCACAGGCGGGAGGCCGCAGCCGTGCCCCGAGGATTCGGCTTCAGCCCGCGAGCCGCCGTCCGGCCAGATGATGCAGCGCGATCGCCCCCGCCGTCGCGACATTGAGCGAATCGAAGCCCGGCGCCATGGCGATGCGGACGCGGCGGGCGCGGGCCATCAGCGATTCAGGCAGTCCGGGCCCCTCGGTGCCGAGCAGCAGCAGCGTGCGGGACGGCGGCTCGAGGGCGTCGAGGGTCTCGCGGCCACCGGGGGTCAGCGCCAGCGGCGTCAGGCCATGGTGTTCGGCAAGGTCGAGCAGCGCCGCCCCGCTCGGCACGCGGGCGAAGGGCACGGTCAGCGCCGCGCCGGCCGAGACGCGGATCGCCTTGCGGTAGAGCGGATCGCAGGTCTCGGCGTCGAGCCAGACCGCGTCGGCGCCGAAGGCGGCGGCGTTGCGAAACAGGCCGCCGACATTGTCGTGATTGGTCAACCCGACGAGCCCGACGACGAGAGCCGGCGCAGGGGCGGGCGGGATCAGGGACTCGGGCGGAGGCTCCTGGCCGCGCAGGCCCACCGCCAGCACGCCGCGATGGATCGGAAAGCCCGCGACCGCGCTCATCACGTCCTTGCCGGCGAGATAGACCGGCGGCCCATCCCCATGCAGCAGAGCCGAAAAGCCCGGCCAGCGCTCAGGCGCCAGCAGCACCGATTCCGCTGCGAAGCGGGCATCCCCTGAGAACAGCAGCCGCAGGGTCACCTCGCCCTCGACGATGAAGCGGCCCTGCCGGCCCACGAGGTCGCGCTCGCGCACGTCTCGGTAGGCGGATAGCCGCGGGTCGTCGGGATCGTCGATGGTGATCGGTTCGGGCAAGCGTTTTTAAACGCGGCCGCCGCCCATGCGCATGGCGAGCGGGTCGGCCTCTTCCTTCTTCGGCACCTTCACCAGGGCCTCGCCGTCGAGCACCACCTCGTCGCCGACGGAGCAGGTGCAGGCGAGCCGGGCGCGGCGGCGCTCGGGGATCAGCTCGGCGACCTCGACCTTCACCTCGACGATGTCGCCGATGCGCACCGGCGCGCGGAAGTTCAGGGTTTGCGAGATGTAGACCGCGCCCGGCCCCGGCAGGCGGGTGCCGAGCACCGCCGAGATCAGGCCCGCGGTGTAGAGGCCGTGGGCGATGCGGGTGCCGAACGGCGTGCGCGCGGCGAAGTGCTCGGAGAGGTGGATCGGGTTGCGGTCGCCGGTGATCTCGGCAAAGCCCACCACGTCGGAGGAGGAGATCTCTTTCTTCAGGATCTCCGTCAGTCCGACTTCGAGATCCTCGAAATAGAGCACGCGCAGTTCGGGCAACATGTCCAACGCCTCCCCGGTCCGGATCGCCGCTCGATAGGCGGCTTGGCTGTCCTTCGGCAGATCTCTCGCCTTGCACAGCCGCGCGTGCAAATCCAGCCGGACAATAGGCCGAGAGGCCCTAAGGCCGGGAAGGGCCTCGACAGGGCAGGGTGCCTCGGTCCATCACCGGCCCGCTTCGCTCCACCCCCGGGAACCCGCCGGTGCCTCGTCTCCCGCCTTCGCCGAGTCTGCGCCCGGTCGTCGCCCGCGTGGCGGCGCTGAACCTCGGCTATTTCGGCATCGAGATCGCGGTGGCGCTCGCGATCGGCTCGGTGGCGCTGATCGCCGACAGCCTCGACTTCCTGGAGGATGCCGCGATCAACCTGCTGATCTTTGCAGGGATCGGCTGGAGCGTGCGCAACCGGGCGCGGCTCGGCGCGGGGCTCGCCGGCATCCTGCTGGTGCCGGGCCTCGCCACGGCCTGGGCGGCCTACGAAAAATTCTCGGACTTCACCGCGCCGGCCCCCGTGCCGCTGACGCTGACCGGCCTCGGCGCGCTTCTCGTCAACCTCGCCTGCGCGCTGATGCTCGCCCGCCACCGCGACGGCCATGGCAGCCTCACCCGCGCGGCCTACCTCTCGGCCCGCAACGATGTCGCCGCCAATGTCGCGATCATCGTTGCGGGGCTTGCGACCGCGCTGACCCTCTCACCCTGGCCCGACCTCGTTGCGGCAGGCGGCATCGCCGTCCTCAACGCCGATTCCGCCTTCGACGTGCTCAAGGCCGCCCGCCGCGAATGGCGCGCCGCGGCCGAGGAGGCGGCGCAGGCCCGCGCCTGATCCTTTCCCTTTTTCGAACCTGCGGATTCCGTGCTGCGCCTCTTTCCCCTCTCCGATCTGCATCTCGAACGTCGCCGCCCGGAGATGATCCGGCCGCCCGAGGCCGCCTTCGACGTGCTCGTCTGCGCCGGCGACCTGCACGAGGGCCAGCCCGAGGCCGGGCTCGCCACGGTGCTGGCGCTGGCGGGCGGCCGGCCGGTGGTACTGGTGCCGGGCAACCACGAGCACTACGCCCCGACCGGCGACCCACGTACCGCGCCCGAACTCCTCGCCGCCCTCGAACGCGAGGTCGCCCGGCTGAATGGGCTGGGGAGCCGCATCCACCTGCTGCAAGGCGGGCAGGCGGTGGTGATCGGCGGCGTGCGCTTCGTCGGCACGACGCTCTGGAGCGATTGGTCGCTCGCCGGGCGCTGGCTCACCGACGACACGCCCGACCGGCCCGACGACCCGGTCGCCTATGCGGCGGCGCGGATGACCGACCCCGTCACCGGATCGCGGGAATACCGCGGCTCGATCCGCCGGGCCGACCGCGAACCCTGGTCACCGGCCGACGCGATGGAGGCGCACCTCAGAGAGCGGGCGGCTTTCCTCGAAACGCTGGCCCGACCGCACGGGGGCCCGACGGTCGCCGTCACGCACCACCCGCCGAGCCCGCTCGCCGCCGACGCGTTCCGCGACAGCCCCGGCGTGCCGTGGTGGGTGCCGGCCTTCTACGCCACCACCGTTCTCGACGACCTGCCCGACGCGGACCGTCCCGATCTCTGGATCTCCGGCCACTTCCATGCCGGGCACGACCTGCGGATCGGGCGCACCCGCTGGCTCGCCAACCCGGTGGAGGGAAAGACGTTTCGCAACGATCTCATCGTCGAGGTGGGATAGCGTTCACAAGGGCGAAACCCGACGCCGGCCTCGTGCGTAAGGCTCCGGCTCGCCACAGGCGGGACAAGCCAACAAAAAAACGGGAGATTCGCCATGAACGCCTTCATCGCCGTCGTGCTCGTCTGCGCCAACGGCATCCCGCAGCAGGAGTGCAACGACGAGCGGGCAAGCGAGGTGCGCAAGGTTCGCGTCGCGAACGAACTCGGCTGCACCAACGGCTGGCAGGAGATCATCGCCCGCACCGATCTGCGCGACGAAGTCGGCAAGACGAGCTACCTCAAGACCGAGTGCCGCCGGGTGAAGGAGCGCGAATAGCGCGCACCGTTGCCCCTGCGGCGTCGCCTCCGCGCCGGAATCTGCTATTCAGGCGCGGTCGAGCCCTGACATTCATGTGAGCGCACGTGAGCGGAGGGGATCGGCACAGCGTTTCGCCGATCGCCCGAGAGACTGATGCGCCCGAAATCCGGACTTGCCGCCCTGCGTTGGCCCAGCCTGGGCATGCTGGCCGCCCTGTCCGTGGCCGGGCCGGTCTTCGCCGCCGCGCCCCCGGCCCAGCCGACGGAGGGACCCGGCGGCGTCGGCGACAAGGCCGCGACCATCACCAAGCGCGCGGTCGGCAAGACGAGCGCTGCAACCTACGCCTTCTACAAGGCGGGCCCGGCGCCCGAGGGCGGGCGGCCGGTGGCGGTGTTCCTCCACGCCTGGGGCGCACCGAACCCGCAGGCCTACGGCGCATGGATCGACCATCTCGCGCGCCACGGCTGGCTCGTGCTGTTCCCCCGCTTTCAGGAGGTGAACCGCACCCGGCCCTCCGACGCACCGGCCATCGCTGCGCGCCTGCTGAAATCCGCGCTGGCGGATCTTGCAGGCGACGCCGACGCGAAGCCGGATACGGGCCGCCTCGCCCTGATCGGCCACTTGGCCGGCGCGCCGCTCGCGGCCCACCTCGCGGCGGAAGCCGCACAGGACGGCCTGCCGGCGCCGAAGCTCGTCTATGTCGTGATGCCCGGTGGCATCGCCCGGGACGCCAAGTCCCGCGGCATCCCGCTCGGCGATCTCGACGGCATGTCGCCCAAGACCCTGCTGGTGACGGTGATCGGCGACCGCGACGCGCGGGCCGCCGACGCCGCCGCCCGGCGCATCCTGCGCGACGCCCATTCAGTCCCGCCGGAGCGCAAGCTGCTCGTGCGGGCGCTCTCGGACGACCACGGCTTCCCGGCGCTCACCGCGACGCTCGCCTCGCCCGCCGGGCTCGACGCGGCCTATGACGGCGGCGCGATCAAGCTGCCGCCCGACCCACCCGGCGAGAAGCCGCCGCCCTTCCGCTGGTCGGCCGACATGTCGCTCTCGGGCGAGCAGACCACGCTGGTCTCGCAGATCAACAACGCCCGCGCCGACAGCCTCGATTTCCTCGCCTACTGGCGCACCTTCGACATGGCGGCGACGGCTGCCTTCGCCGGCAAGGACGCCCAGAGCCTCAAGAACGATCCCGCCTTCAGCGACATGCGCCGCTGGGGCGACGGCTGGCCGGTCAAGCGCCTCGGCGTCGAGACGCCGAAGGTGCCGGCGACGCCCGCCGCCGTGCAGCGCTGAGCGCCCCGAAACCTCAACAGGATTTTTGCAAGCCGATGAAGCTGTTCCACTCGCACAGCTCGCCCTTCGTGCGGAAGGTGATGGTGGTCGCCCACGAACTCGGCCTCGCCGAGCGGCTGGAGCTGCTGCCGAGCGCCGTCCATCCGGTCAAGCGCGACCGCTCGGTGTTGGCGCAGCATCCGCTCGCGCAGGTGCCGACCTTGGTCCTCGATAACGGCGAGGGCCTCGCCGACAGCCGGGTGATCTGCGAGTATCTCGACGCAGAGGCCGGCGGCCGGCTGTTCCCGGCCGGGGGCGACGCGCGCTGGCGGGCGCTCAACGAGCAATCCACCGCCGACGGCGTGCTCGATGCGGCCCTGCTGATCCGCTACGAACTGACCGCACGCCCCGAATCCGAGCGCTCGGCCGCCTGGATCGAGGGGCAGACCGCCAAGATCGAGAGCGCGCTGGCGTGGTTCGAGGAGCAGGCGGAGGCTGTGCGCGATCGGGTCGATATCGGCACCATCGCGCTCGCCTGCGCGCTCGGCTACCTCGACCTGCGCTTCTCCGACATCGCCTGGCGCGACGACGCCCCCCGGCTCGCAGCGTGGTTCGCGCGGTTCGAGGAGCGGCCCGCCATGGTCGCGACGCGCCCGCCCGCCGGGTAGCCTATCGGGGATCCTCCGGCTGGCTCGGTCCTTGCTAAGCTTGGGCTGTCCCTGCCGGGAGACCCACCATGCCCGATTTCGTCGCCGCGTCGCTCGCCTCCGCCGTCTTCTGCCTCGCGATCATCGCGCTCAATACGGTGACCCGCCTCGCACTTCAAACCCCGCTCGCGCCGGACGGGCTCGCCGAGAACGGCTTTCTGCAATATGGCGGCGCGCTGGCGCTCGCCGGGACGACCTACCGGCGGGCGACGCGACTGCCCGGACGATATGTCGGCGAGTGAACCTGCCTCTGCAGGTAAAAGCGTTCCAGCCGAAAGGCTTATCCTGCAACGCTCAGCGTCCGGATGACGTCGCGGACGCGCGCGCTGACGGGGAGGGCGCTCCGCACCGTCAGCGCGCGGCGGAGCCCAGGCAATCCTGAAGCATGAAGATCACCGAAACGAAAAGAGCCTGCCGCGAGGCATTCGCGGCAGGCTCCGGATCGATGATGTGCCCCGCCCGCTGCCGGGTCGGGCCGCTTTCCTAGAGCATCGTCCTGGATATCGGATCCAAGATGGTGCTCTAGGCTTCTGTTTTTGCATCATTTTTTCCGAAAGCCGGCAACCAGCTTTCGGGATGATGATCTAGAAGTACGACTTCAGCACGCCGCGGCGGCGCACGTCGAGCGTGGCGCAGTGGAACGAGCCGCCGAACGGGCCGTAGGACAGGAACGGCGCCGGGATCGGGTCGAAGCCCCAATCCTTCAGGGCCTTGATCAGGGTCGGCTGGCTCTGGTCGACGACGATCTTCTTCTCGTCGATGGCGAGCACGTTGATCGAGGTCCAGGGCGAGCACATCGAGATCTTGCTCATGAAGCCCTCGACCGGGTCGGGGCGCGGGGCGATCAGCACGTCCCACTTCTTGAGCACCGCCGGCAACTTCTCGACGTCGATGTAGTCGGGGTTGACCAGCACCTTGCCGGGCGCCAGCGGCATGAACGACGAATCGATGTGCATCGGCTGCGGGCAGCGGCTCTCGATCTCGTGGATGCGGAAGCCGGGGCCGAGGTGGCGGCGCAGCCACTCGATGCCCATCAGGTTCGTCACGTTCGAGCGGGTCACGAACAGGTCGCGGCCACAGCGCACGAAGTCGGCGGCGTCGAAGACCGGCTCGAACTCGTTGACCGTGAACTGCATCGGTTCGCCGGCCTTCAGGTTCGGCACCCGGTAGTCGTAGTTGTAGAGGTCATCCGTCAACTGGGGACGCGGTGCGGAGGTCCACCGCGCGCCATTGCGAAAATATTCCTTGAACAGCGAGCGGTAGGCATCGCCCTCGAAGTAGCGCGAGCGCCAGCACATCGGGCTCTCGATGATCTCGTCGCCGATCACGAGATACGGGTCGCGCGGGCAGGCGACGCAGAACCCGCGGGAGGTCCAGCGCGGCGCCTTGAACTTCTTCGAGAAATCGACCGTATCCGGGCGGCGCACCTTCACGCCCTCGCCGGCCAGGATCGAGATGAAGTTGTCGAGCTCGGCCTGTGCGAGCTTCTTCATGAACTTCGGGTATTTCCAGCCGGAGGCGAAGCGGTAGAACGGCTGGGCCGCCCGCGGCAGGTTGAAGATCACGGTCAGGTGGTGGGTCGGGATCGTGGCGCCGTCGAGCGAGCCGACGATCACCTCCTCCAGCGGATCCCACTCGTTCCAGGCCATCACCGGGCTGCGGGTGGCGGGGGAATGTCCCCCCAGCTCACGGCCCTCGTAGCCCTGCGAAAAACCCGTCGACGAGGCGTCGTCGACCAAGGCGGAATCCGCCGTGATCTGCGGCTCGCGATCCATTTGAGGCTCCCTAGAAGCGGCATCGCGCGACAATCGTCGCCAGCGTTCACCGCGGGCGCCGCTTTGCTCCCCGGTGTGTCAATCGGGTGATAGACAGGGCAGATCAAAGCTGCAACCTGCCGGAACGCTTCCCACCACCGGCTAAGCTTCGATGGTCGCTTCGGGTGGGATTTCGACAACACAAGCCTTCGCCGATGATCGAAAGAGGCTGATGAAGCGTCTCACAACTTTGGCATCGATCGTTGGACTGGGCACGGCGCTCGCGCTGTTCCTGTCTTCCGGCGTGTCCGATGTCACCGCCGCGGTCGTGAGCGCGGGCTGGGGGACGCTCGCCGTCGTGCTCGCCCGCTTCCTGGCGGTCGCCTGGGCGGGCCTCGGCTGGCATGTGCTGTTCCCCCGCGGCGCCGGCCCCACCCTGCGCGACTGCATCTCGCTTCGCTTCGTGCGCGAGGGCATCAACACGCTCCTGCCGGTGGCGCAGGTCGGCGGCGACTTCATCGGCGCGCGTCTGCTCACCCGCACGGGCACGCCCGGCGGCATGGCCGGCGCCAGCATGTTCGTCGATCTGATGACCCAGGCGGTCACGCAGCTCGTCTTCACCGTCGCCGGGCTTCTCCTGTTGATGCAGATCACCGGCGACGGGCCGATGGTCCGCACCGTCGCGGGCGGCGTGCTGGTCGCCATCCCGGCGCTGGCCGCCTTCTACGTCATCCAGCGCCGCAGCGGTCACCGCCTGATCGAGGCGGCGCTCAGCCGCTTCGCTGCGGGCCGCGAGTGGCGCGCGCTCGGCGCGATCGACGTGCTCTACGAGAACCTGCGTCGCCTCTACGGCAACCGCGCCCGCGTCGGCGCGGCGCTGCTGATCCACCTCGTCGGCTGGGCCATCGGCACCGTCGAGGTGTGGATCGCGCTGAACGCGATGGGCTATTCCATCAGCTTCCTCGACGCCCTGGTGATCGAGAGCCTCGCCCAGGCCGTGCGCGGTGCCGCCTTCGTCGTGCCCGGCGCCATCGGCGCCCAAGAGGGCGGCCTGATCGCCCTGGGCGCCCTGTTCGGCATCCCGCCGGAGGCCGCGCTGGCCCTCTCGCTCGTCAAGCGCGTCGCCGACCTTGCCGTCGGCTTGCCGAGCCTCGCCCTGTGGAACCTGATGGAGCGCAAAGGCGCGGCGCCTGCCGAAACCGACGGCACCGAGACGGTGCGCGAGGGGCTCGGGGCGATCCGGGCGCGGCTCGGCCGCCGCTCGGGCGCTGCCCCGCTCGCCCCGGCCTACGGCTTCTCCGCCGCCCGGAACCCCGCCCCCCTTTCCTCCGACAACGAAGCTGGAGCGCTCCAGAAGTGCGCCTGAACCGCCGCAGCCTCCTTGCCGCCGCCGTGGCGATGCTCGCCCTCACGGCGACGCCGCACCCCGTCCGAGCCGCCGACGATCCGGCCGTGGTGCCGATCCAGCGCCTCTACGCCAAGTTCGAAGAGGCGCTGAAGAACGGCGCGGGCGATCTCAAGAGCCGGCTGGCGATCGTCGGCGAGACCCTGGCCGAGACCTTCGACACGCCCGCCATGGTGCGCACCGCCGTCGGGCCGAAGTGGAAGACGTTCAAGCCCGAGCAGCAGGACGCGCTGACCGAGACCTTCGGCCGGTACTTCGTCACGCTCTACGCCAACCGCCTCTCGCAGGCGGCGGGCGGCAAATTCCAGATCGAGCCGAAGAGCGAGGAGCGCGGTCCCAACCGTGTCGTCTCGACCCGCGTCTCGAACAAGGACGGCGACGATTCGGAGGTCGATTACGTCGTCAACGCCGGCAACAAGGTTCAGGACGTGCTGCTCAACGGCAATGTCAGCGAGGTCGCCTCGATGCGGGCGAGCTTCGCCGACCCGCTCAAGGGTGGCGCCGACAGCCTGCTGAAATTTATGCGCGAACGCACCGATGGGATGCTCGCCGCCAAAGTCTCGCCCAGACAATAGGGCCAGAGACAAGGGATTGAGAAACACGCCGCCGGGTCGAACCCGCCATCGATTCGGCAGCAACGAAACCACCGACGAGGCCTGGAGCCGACCGCGACCCGTTTGGGGCGGCGTCCAGGCCTCACCGTCTTCAGACCGCCGCCCGCGGCCCCGCCCCAAGACAGCAGCGAGCAACGCCGCGCCATGGACCTGAACGAGCTGCCAGCCTGGATCGCATCCGTGCTTCTGCTGATGGCGCTCGCCGGTTGCGTCTATGCCCTGCTCGCGGCTTGGCTCGTCGGCCGTTTCGCTGCGCGGCCGTCGCCCGCGCTCGCGGCCGATACGCCCCGCCCTGGCGTGACGATCCTCAAGCCGCTCTGCGGCTTGGAGCCGGACCTGTTCGAGAACCTCGAAAGCTTCTGCCGCCAGGACTATGCGGGCTCGGTGCAGGTCGTGTTCGGCGTCCAGAACGCTGCCGACCCGGCGGTTGCCGTAGTGCAGCGCCTGCGGGAAGCCCATCCGCGCTTGCGCCTCGACCTCGTGGTGGATGCGAGCCAGCACGGCTCGAACCGCAAGGTCTCCAACCTCATCAACATGTCGGAGCGGATCGCCCACCCCGTCGTGGTGCTGGCCGATAGCGACATGTCGGTGAAGCCCGATTATCTCGAGCGCGTCGTCGCCGCCCTGTCGCAGCCGGGTGTGGCCGGCGTGACCTGCCTCTATCACGGCGTGCCGGGCGACCGGGGCCTATGCGCCCAGCTCGCCGCGCTCGCCATCGACGTGCAGTTCGTGCCCAACGTGATCCTCGGCACCACCTTCGATCTCGCCCGGCCCTGCTTCGGCTCGACCATCGCGATGACGGCCGAATCGCTGGCCCGCATCGGCGGCTTCCGCGCTTTCAAGGACGATCTGGCCGACGATTACGCCATCGGCGAAGCCCTGCGCGCCGAGGGTGGCACCGTGGCGATTCCCGCGCTCACCATCGGCCACGCCTGCGTCGACACCGAGCTGTCCGGCCTGTGGCGGCACGAGCTGCGCTGGAACCGCACCATCCGCAACGTCGATCCGAAGGGCTATGCCGGCTCGGTCGTAACCCACGCCTTCCCGCTGGCGCTGCTCGCCGCGCTGATGCCCGGCGCAGGCGCCGGAGCGCTCGCGGTCGCCGCCCTGGCCCTCACCTGCCGCATCCTGCTGTGCCTGCGCATCGAGCGGGCCTTCGGGCTCGCTCCCCACGCCTACTGGCTGTTGCCGATTCGTGACATGCTGTCCTTCATCAACTTCACTTGGAGCTTCGTCTCGGGTGCGGTGACATGGAAAGGTCACGATTACCGTGTGGTTGCGGACGGTACGCTGATTCCGGAGCACGGCCTCGGTCGCGAGTCGCGCGCGACTTCGGTCTAAGCTTCAAACCATTCGCCCTTATACATTCCAACGCTCGAGCCTTGAGGCCTTGAACCCCATGCGCACGCTCTTCCTGCAGGCCCCCACCTTCGACGGCTTCGATGGCGGCGCCGGCTCGCGCTACCAGGCCAAGCGCGAGATCAAGTCGTTCTGGTACCCGACCTGGCTGGCCCAGCCGGCGGCCCTGGTGCCGAACTCGAAGCTGATCGACGCGCCGCCGCACAACATCAAGCTCGAAGAGATCGTGGCCCAGGCCAACGACTTCGACCTCGTGGTGCTCCACACCTCGGTCCCGTCCTTCAAGTCCGACGTGAAGACCGTCGAGGCGCTCAAGGCGGCCAATCCGCGGCTGATCGCCGGCCTGATCGGCGCCAAGGTGGCGGTGGATGCCGCCGGCTCCATGGCCCAGGCGCCGTGCATCGACTTCTGCGCCCGCAACGAGTTCGACTTCACCGTCAAGGAAGTCGCCGACGGCGTGCCGATGTCGGAGATCAAGGGTCTGTCCTATCGTGATGCCAACGGCGTCGTGGTCCATAACGAGGATCGCGAGATCATGACGGACATGGACCAGCTTCCCTTCGTCACGAGCGTGTACAAGCGCGACCTCGAGATGGAGAAGTACTTCATCGGTTACCTGAAGCACCCCTACATCTCGTTCTACTCCGGCCGCGGCTGCAAGAGCCGCTGCACCTTCTGCCTGTGGCCGCAGACGGTCGGTGGGCACACCTATCGCACCCGCTCGGTGGCTCACGTCATCGAAGAGATCAAGTATTGCCTCAAGGAATTCCCTCAGACGAAGGAATTCTTCTTCGACGACGACACTTTCACGGACAACCTGCCGCGCGCCGAAGAGATCGCCCGCGAGCTGGGCAAGCTCGGCGTGACGTGGTCCTGCAACGCCAAGGCCAACGTGCCCTACGAGACCTTGAAGGTTCTGCGTGACAACGGCCTGCGCCTGCTGCTCGTCGGCTACGAGTCCGGCAACCAGCAGATCCTGAACAACATCAAGAAGGGCATGCGCGTCGAAGTCGCGGAGAAGTTCACCAAGAACTGCCACGAGCTCGGCATCGCCATCCACGGCACCTTCATCGTCGGCCTGCCGGGCGAGACGAAGGAGACGATCCAGGAGACGATCGCGTTCGCCAAGCGCATCAACCCGCACACGATCCAGGTCTCGCTGGCCGCGCCCTATCCGGGCACCTTCCTCTACAAGCAGGCGGTGGAGAATGGCTGGCTCGACGTCGAGAACGCCGAACTGGTGGACGAGAACGGCGTACAGATCGCCCCGCTGCACTACCCGCACCTGTCGCACTCGGAGATCTTCTCCGCGGTCGAGGAGTTCTACCGGAAGTTCTACTTCCGCGCGCCGAAGATCGCCTCGATCGTCAACGAGATGGTCCGCTCGCCCGAGATGATGAAGCGGCGGCTCCGCGAGGGCGTCGAGTTCTGGCACTTCCTCCGCGACCGCAAGGCCGCCGCGTAACGCTGCGCCGCCGGCTCCATTGAGCAAACAAGAAAGGCCGGGCACCCGCCCGGCCTTTCTTGCTTCAAGGGCTCCGCCCTGGACCCGCGAGAGGGCTGGCCCTCTCGACACCCGTGACGAGAAGAATTCCCTTGAAGCGATTGGTCGTCACCGCCGACGATTTCGGCCTCAGCCGTGAGGTCAACGAGGCCGTTGAGCAGGCCCATCGCGGCGGCATCCTCACCGCGGCGAGCCTGATGGTGTCGGCGCCCGGCGCCGCGGACGCCGTCGCCCGCGCACGGCGGACGCCCTCGCTCCGCATCGGGCTGCATCTGGTGCTGGTCGAGGCGTGGCCGACACTGCCAGCCACGGAACTGCCCGACCTGACGGATGCGCAGGGGCTGATGCGGCGCGACATGGAGCGGCTCGGACTCGACCTCGCCCTGAAGGCAAGCGCCCGGCGGCAGCTCGCCGCCGAGATCCGGGCGCAGTTCGAGGTGTTCCGCGCGACCGGCCTGCCGCTCGATCACGTCAACGCGCACAAGCACTTCCACATCCACCCGCTCATCGCCGGGATGGTGCTGCGGATCGGCCGCGATTACGGGATGCGGGCGCTGCGGGTGCCGCGTGAACCGCGCGATCTGCTGGCCCGCGCCGAGCCCGGCTTCCAAGCCAAGCCCGCTCTCGACACCGCGCCGTGGGCCGCCCTCCTGGCCGTGCGGGCCCGTCAGGCAGGCCTGCTGATCCCGACCCGGACCCTCGGCCTTGCCTGGTCCGGCGCGATGACGCCGGAGCGCGTCACCGCCTTGCTGCGCCACCTGCCGGACGGGCTCACCGAACTCTACACCCACCCTGCCACCGCGGGCGGTTTCCCCGGCGAAGCCCCGGGCTACCAATATGCGGCCGAGCGGGACGCTCTGATCGCGCCACAAGCACGGGAGGCGGCTGAACGGGGCGGAGCGGTCCGGGGCGGCTTCTCGGATTTTCTGCCATAGGCGTCCGCGCGAAGGGCGCCGGTATCCGGCCCCATTAAGCGATCGGGCGATTGGATCGGCGTGAGGGAAGGCCGTCGAGCGCGATCGGCCTGGCTCACTGAGGTCACCTCAGGCGCGATGATGCGCCAACGCCGTCCTCACCCGGGCGATCGTCTCGCCGCAACCCGAGACGAATACAGGCACGGCGCTCGCATCCGCCATACAGCGTCTCAGGGCCCAGGGCGTGCCGCGCGCGGTCATCATCGATCGCGCGGTCGCCATGTGCTGCCCGCTCGCGGACCGGGATGAAAGCCTGACGCTCGATCGACAACGCGAGGCGGTCCGACGCTTTGCCTCCGCGCTGACGAACCTCGTCTACGATCCCCCCGGCCCGAACGAGGGCAAAAGCGCGTTCATCATGAGCCTGCCGGTCAAGCCGGCTCTGTCGCCGCAGATCGATGCCGCCGCCAAAGCGGGCAAGACCCGCGAGACCTGGATCCTGGAGGCGATCCAAGCCCGGTTGGCGGGCGACTGATGCCGAACCGCCAACCGGAGAGTTCCGACAGCTACTTCGCCGTCGCGTGCTCGCGGGCGACCGTTCCCGGCGGGCGGCCGGCTTCCTTGCCCTCGGGGCGGTCGGCATCCGGCTGCCTCGGCGGCGGCCCGAGGAAGGCCGGGACCACGAAGAAGGCCGCGATCAGCGTGAAGAACAGCGACAGCGCGAGCAGCTCGCCCATGCTGGCGGTGCCGGGATGGCTCGACAGCATCAGCGAACCGAAGGCGGTGCCCGTGGTCAGCGCCGAGAAGAAGATCGCCCGCGTCAGGCTGGAGGCCAGCATGTCGACGACGCCGGCCCGCCACGCGATCACGTAGTAGATGTGGAAGGCCACACCCACCGCTAGCATCAGGGGCAGGGCGATGATGTTGGCGAAGTTCAGCGGCATGCCAATGACCTTGAGCGCCATCAGCGTCCACAGGGTCGCCAGCACCAGCGGCCCGAGCGTCATCGCCACGTCCCAGGGTTTGCGCAGCGCGACCGAGAGCAGGATGAAGATCAGCGCAAGCGCCGTCAGACCCGCCTGCACGAAGGCGCCGAGGATGGTGTAGCTCGACTCGGTCGTGGCGATCGGCGCGCCCGTAGCGTGGGGATCGACCGTCTGCACCTCCTTGGCGAAGCGGCGCAGCACCTCGTCGTCGTTCGAGTCGCCCTTCGGGTGAACCTCGATGCGGGCGCGGCCGTCGCTCGTCACCCACTCGGCCTTGAGGGGCTTGGGCAGGTTGTCGAGGGTGATCTTCTTCGGATCGAGCAGCCCGGACAGGCGGCTCATCAGCGTCTTCAGATCGGTGGTCAGCGCGACGCTGGCCGCCTCGCGCTTCTCCGCCGGGGCGGCGGCGAGGGTGTCGAGGGTGCCCGACAGGCCGTCTGCCGCCTTGGCGCCGGCCGAATCGCCGCTCGCGATGGTCTTCAGCGCCGCGGCCGTCTCCTTGAGCGCCTTGACGTTCTCCGCATCGGTCGGCGGCGGCGGCTTACGCGCCGGGTTGAGGGCGGGGGCGAGGAGCTGCGCCGTCTCTTGGATCGTGGCGAGCTTCTGATCCTGATCGCGGGGCACGAAGGTGTCGATCGAGATCACCTTGGCGACCGCCTCGAGCCCTTGCAGGCGTTTAGATAGGGCAGGCACCCCATCGACGGTCGGGGCGAGCACGTCGATCGAGTTCGGGCTGGTGGCCGGGTCCTTGATCAGGTCGAGATAGGTCGCGATCGATTCCACCTTCGGGCTGCGAAGGTGCATCGGGTTGGAATCGAACGGCAGCTTCAACAGCAGCGGGATGCCGGCGACGGTGATCAGGCCGACGAAGATCAGCACCCACTTGCGGTGCTCAATGATCCAGTGATCGACGCCCGCCATCCACGTCGTCTCGACCGCTCGCTTCTCACCGCGCGGGTTGAACACCGCGATCAGGGCCGGGAGCAGGGTGAGCGAGAACAGGTAGGCCACGATCATGCCGACGCCGGCGATCAGGCCGAGTTCGGACACGCCGCGGAACTGGGTCGGCAGGAAGGCGAAGAAGCCGGCCAGCAGCGAGACCGCCGCGAGCGTCAGCGACCAGCCGACGCCCCGCGCCGCGCCGCGAAGCGCCGCATCGACGCTGCCGAGTTCGTAGCGGTCGGCCCGGTAGCGCACGGCGAACTGGATGCCGAAATCGATGCCGAGCCCGACGAACAGGGCGGCGAAGGCCACCGAGATCGGGTTCAGCTCGCCCACCATGATGAGGCCGAGGGCGGCCGTCACGATGAGACCCGCGAAGGTCGTGATCAGGACCGAGATGACGAGGGGGCCGGAGCGCAGCGCCAACGCCAGGAACAGGACGATGGCGGCGGTCGTCAGCGAGTAGTTCAGGAAGGCGTCGTCGGCGAGCGTCGCGAACTCGTCGTCGGCCACCGCCACCGGCCCGGTCAGGCGGATGCGAAGGCCGTGCCCCGCGTCGATGTTCTGCTCGGCGGCCACGCGCCGGATCAGCTTGGTCGCCTCGCGGCCCGGCTCCAGGGCGTTGTAGTCGAGCACCGGCTGGATCATCACGAACTTGCGCTTGTCCGTGGTCTCGCTGCGTCCGCCCGCGAGCAGGGTCTGCCACGACATCCGGGCGCGTTGTCCGTCGAGGGCCTTGCGCAGTGTCTCGTCTATCTGCCCCATCGGCTGGGCGAGGTCTTCGAGCTTGGCGTCGCCGCTCTTCACGCCCTTCACGCCGAGGGAGAGCACCCGCATCACGCCGCGCAGAGACGGGTCGGCGGCCAACGGCCCGAGAAGGCCCTGCTGCTCGATCAGGCGCTGCGTCGTCTGTTCCAGCTCCTCCTGCGACATCAGCAGCAGGCCGTTGCGGTCGAAGAACGGGCCGCCGTCGGGCCGGTAGACGGTCTCGATCTCGGAGCGGTGCGACTTCAACGCCTCGGCGAAACGCGCGGCGGCCTCCTCGGCGATCTCCGGCGTCTCACCGTCGATCACCGCGGCCACGAGGTTCGTGCGCTGCGGAAACGCCTTCTCGAAGGCGATCTCGTCCTGGCGCCAGGGGACGCTCGGCTCGATCAGCCGCTCGACATCGGTATTGATGCGGAACAGGTGAGCCGCCGCGCCTGCGCCCGCGACCGTGAGGAGCGCCGCAGCCACCAGTACCAGCCAGCGGCGCCTGACGGAAAACGCGACGAGACGTTCGATCACGTAAAACCCTGTCTGCCTAACGATCCGACCTGTCCCCGCGTGACGACGGCCGGGACGCTTGGTCCCGTCCTCCCCGCGACACAGGACGCGGCGTCCTCAGCAGGCGGCGACGCGCCGAATCGATCCTCGTCTTGGCCCGCGGGACGTGACCCTCGCGAGCGGGAAACCGGGAAGGGCGCCGACGGCCGGCGACCCTCTTCCGGTGAACACGGAACACGTGGAGAGCTTGATAGAGACTCCACGCCGATCATTCGTGTCGTTGGGGCGCTACCTACTTGTCCCGGCGAGGGAATGCAACGCGCCCCGGCAAACCGGTCCGATCCAGCGGCGGCGGTGCGATTGCGCACTGCAACCGGATTGTGCGAGGACATTGCTTCGCACAAACATTCCGGACGATGTCGGCGTCATGACGGGGCAGCGGACGCCGCACGAGAAATCGTGAACATGTTTCGCCCGCTTTCGCCCCTTGCGATTGTCCGTGAAGAGGGACGGTCAAAAATCTGCCGCAGAATGCGGAAATCAGACGATCATTCCCGGTCCGGATCGCGCGACCACCGGCTTCGTCCCCGAAGCGGGTGGCCGGCCGCGAGACCGGTACGCCACACTCCCCCGAAATCGCGCTCCCCGCGCGTCCTCTCGGAACGGTTCCAGCCTAATGCGCTGGAACTCCTGTCCTTCTCACGCTAAGCAGCCCGGCTAAGTCCGGAACCCGCGCATCCAAGGAGCCGCGTCTTGGGAATCCCCATACGGTACGTCGCGAAGATCGGCGGTTACATCCTCAAGCAGCACATCACGGGGCGTAAGCGCTACCCGCTCGTCATGATGATGGAGCCGCTGTTCCGCTGCAATCTCGCCTGCGCCGGCTGCGGGAAGATCGATTACCCGGACGAGATCCTGAACAAGCGCCTTCCGGTGGACGAGGCGCTCGAATCCGTGCGCGAGTGCGGTGCACCGGTGGTCGTGATCGCCGGCGGCGAGCCGCTTCTCCACAAGGATCTGCCGCAGATCGTGCAGGGCATCATCGCGCAGAAGAAGTTCGCGATCGTCTGCACCAACGCGCTGCTGCTTGAGAAGAAGATCAAGGACTACAAGCCGAGCCCCTACTTCACGTGGTCGATCCATCTCGACGGCGACAAGGAGATGCACGACGGCTCGGTGTGCCAGCGCGGCGTCTACGACAAGGCGGTGGCGGCGATAGCGAAGGCCAAGGAGATGGGCTTCCGCGTCACCATCAACTGCACCTTCTTCAACAATTCCTCGCCGGACAAGATCGCCGACTTTTTCGATTCGGTGACCCGCATGGGCATCGACGGCATCACCGTCTCGCCGGGCTACGCCTACGAGCGTGCGCCGGACCAGAAGCACTTCCTCAACCGCAAGGCGACCAAGGACCTGTTCCGCGGCGTGTTCCGGCACGGCAAGGAGAAGGGCCGCGAGAAGTGGACCTTCCAGCAGTCGGGCCTGTTCCTCGACTTCCTCGCCGGCAACCAGACCTATCACTGCACCCCGTGGGGCAACCCGACCCGCACCGTGTTCGGCTGGCAGAAGCCCTGCTACCTGCTCGGCGAGGGCTATGCGGCGACCTTCAAGGAGCTGATGGAAGAGACCGACTGGGACGCCTACGGCACCGGCAACTACGAGAAGTGCGCCGACTGCATGGTCCACTCGGGCTACGAGGCCTCCTCGGTGGTCGATTCGGTCAAGAAGCCGTGGAAGCCGCTCGTGCACGCGATCCGCGGCATCAAGACGGAAGGCGACATGGCCCCCGAGATCAACCTCGAGAACCAGCGCCCGGCCGAGTTCGTGTTCTCCCGCAACGTCGCCCAGAAGCTCTCCGAGATCAAAGCCTCGGGCGTCGACA
Organism: Methylorubrum extorquens; assembly: GCF_024169925.1. Classification (NCBI taxonomy): domain Bacteria; kingdom Pseudomonadati; phylum Pseudomonadota; class Alphaproteobacteria; order Hyphomicrobiales; family Methylobacteriaceae; genus Methylorubrum; species Methylorubrum extorquens. Next base: position 2,514,556 of record NZ_JALJXF010000001.1, on the reverse strand, counting down.
CCAAGCAGGAAGCCCGCAAGCGCACCGCCGCCTGAGCGACGCGCTCCTTCACTTCCAATGAAAGACCCGCGCGGCACCGGCCGCGCGGGTCTTTTCGTTTCGAGGCGTCGCGCTCGAGATTTCTCGCCTCGCGGATAACGGGCGCGCCGCCGCCATCGCGACGGAGGGGCCGCGACAGGGGAGCCCCGCAAGGCGGTCTTACAGCAGCCCGAGACCCGGTCCGAGCCGTGCCCGGCAGCGGGCGAGCGCCGCGAAGGCCGCCGAGGAATCGCGGCCGAGCCGAATCAGCTCGCCGATCCGGGCTTGCCCGCGCAGAAGCGCACCGAGCACCGCCCGGATGTCCGGCTCACCCTCCGGCGTCAGGGCCGAGGCCGCGAAGGCGGGCAGGGCGCGTCCTGCGGGGTCGCAGACCACCCGGACCGCCGCGAAGGGGAGGGCGTGGCGGGCGGCGTAGGCGGCGGCCACATGCGATTCCATATCGACCGCCAGGGCGCCGGTGCGCGCATGCAGCGCCGCCTTGTCGGCAACGGTCATGACCGCGACCGCAGAGCCCACGAGGCCGCCCGCAACGACGCGGGGCGAGCCGGTCAGGCGCTCGGACAGGCGGCGGGCAAGCTCGGGATCGGCCGGGAAACGCTGGTCCGCGTCGAGATGCGTGCCGACGACGATGTCGCCCGGCCGCAGGGCGGGGTCGAGCCCCCCGGCGATTCCGAAGCTGACGACCGCGCGCAGATCACCGGGAGACCGCCGGTCGAGCGCGGCCCGCAACCGCTCGGGGTTGCCGCCGGCCTGGATCGTCTCGACGCCCGGCCCGGCGGCGATGCGGGCCTCTCGGGCCAATCCCGCGACCGCGAGGACCGCTCCGCCCATCACCGCGCCGGACGCCACCGGATGCTGAATCACCGCGTAACGGTGTAGATCGAGGCGCCCGCCGCGATGGGCGAGGCTACGGTGGAGAACACGCTCAGCACCTTGCCCAGCTCCGCGAACGGCGAACTCGACACGTAGACGAGGTCGCGGTTCCGCATGCGGAAGCTCTGGGTCAGGAACATCCCCTGCGCGTCGCGCAGGTTCACCCGGTACACCACCGGCACCTGCGGTGAGGCCAGGAGCGGCGAGTTCGGCCGCAGCCGCCGCACCACCGCTGCCGGCTCGTAGCGGAAGATGAACACGCCTTCCGGATTAGCCTGGGTCTCGCGCAGGCCGGAGGCGCGGGCCAGCGCCTGCGACAGCGTCAGCCCGTCCGCCGAGAACGGCACCTCCGTGGTGTTGCCGAGTGCGCCCACCGAGAGGAAGGTCTGCGGATCGCGCACCAGGGTCAGCGTATCGTTCGGCCGCACGTAGATGTTCTCGCGCGGGTTGGAGACCACCGTGGTCATCGGCACGGTGACGGTGCGGTTGCCGCGCGACAGGCGCACGAAGGTCTCGGCCACCGGCGTGCGCACGCCGCCAGCCTGGGCGATGACGTCGAGCAGGCGGTCGCCGCGGCCCGAGAGCGGCACGCGCATGCCGGTGGCCGCCTCGCCGGTGACGGTGACCGATTGCGAGACCGGCTTGGTGACGGAGACCAGCACCTGCGGCTGGATTGCCTTGCCGGCGAGTTCGGTCTCGATCAGCGCCTGGACGTCCTGGGTGCGGCGTCCGACGACCTTGATCCGGCCGGCGTAAGGAACGGTGATGCCGCCGTCGGGCCCGACCACCTGCTCGGGGATCGTGGCGGACTTGGAGCCCGCCGAGAAGCGGTCGGAGACGAGCGGGCCGGAGAACAGGCCGCCGGCCCCGGCCTCCCAGACCTGAACCGCCACGTAGTCGCCGACGCCGATCACCGGCTCGAGCGCGGGGCGGTTGTCGCCGAAGGTGACGAGGAGGCTGTCGAGGGGGCGGGTGCGCAGGGCCTCGACGAGGGCGGGGGTGATGTCGATGATCTCGTAGCGGGCGAACAGGCCCTCGGCGGTGGCGACGTCGGCGCCGCCCTCGATCGCCGAGGTGGTCGGCCCCGCGGCCGGCAGGATGGAGCACCCCGACACCGCCGTAGCGGTGAGGAGAGCAATGGCTAGAGCGCGCATTCAGGCCGCCTGACGGTTTTTCTCATCGGGGTGGGTAGCTGAAACCAGCCAAGCTGTCCGTGGCGAGGCCGCCACACCGGGCCGGGGAGCACGGAATGGGACCGCCTTTCCCCGCAGCCCACACTGATCCCGCCCTCATCGAGGCGAGGCTCGACGAATCGCAGGCAGGGCGGAGAAGAGGCGAAGGATGGTCCTGGCGCCGAACTCCGCTACCTGTCTGCATCCGGCCAAGCCTGCGCCGCCCGATCCAGGACAGGGCAGGGCGTCCGGCGCTGGCCCACATTGCTCCTTCAAGGCGTTGGATGACCGCTCCCCGATCCTCCGCCCCGACCGTCCTCGTGGTGATGGGCGTCTCGGGCTCCGGCAAGAGCACCGTGGCCGCGCTGGTGGCCGAGCGGCTCGGCTGGACCTTCGCCGACGGCGACGATTTCCACACGCCCGAGAGCATTGCCCGGATGCAGGAAGGGCACCCGCTCGACGACGCGGCGCGTCAGCCCTGGCTCGGCCGCATCCGCGCCTGGATCGACGCGCGGGTCGCGGCCGGCGAGAACGCCGTGGTCGCCTGCTCGGCCCTCAAGCGGGCCTACCGCCGGACCCTGATCGGCGATCCCCGGCGGGTGCGTATCGTTTTCCTTGAAGGGAGCCGGGCGGTCATCCAGGACCGGATTCTGGCGCGGCACGGCCATTTCATGCCGGCCTCGCTCCTCGACAGCCAGTTCGCCGCCCTCGAACCGCCCGGCCCGGAGGAAGACCCGATCACCGTCGGCATCGAGGACGGGCCCGACGCCATCGTCGCGGCGGTCGCCACCCGCCTCGACATCCCCGCGGGCGACATCTGCGGATAGGAGAGAGCATGGCCATCGCCCTCGTCGTCTCCGACGTCGACGGAACGCTCGTCACCGACGACAAGCGGCTCACGCCGGCTGCGATCGAGGCGGTGCGGCGGCTCGGCTCCGCCGGGATCGGCTTCACCCTGGCCTCCAGCCGCCCGCCGGCCGGCCTGCGCCACCTCGCCGAGGCGCTCGACCTGCGGCTGCCGCTGGGCGCCTTCAACGGCAGCACCGTTTGTACGCCCGATCTCCGGCCGATCTCGGAGCGGCTGATCCCCGAATCGGTGGCCCGCGAAGCCGCCGCGCGCCTCGACGCGGCCGGGATCGACCTCTGGGTGTTCGCGGACGGCGCCTGGAACCTGCGCGACGGCCAAGCTCCCTATACCGACCTCGAGCGCCGCACCTTGCAGACGGAGCCGAGCGTCGTGCCGGACCTGTCGCCCCTGCTCGGCCGGGCGGCCAAGATCGTCGGCGTGAGCCGCGACCATGCCGGCCTCGCGCGGCTGGAAGAGGCGCTCGCGGCGGACCTGGAGGGGCGGGCCGCAGTGCATTGCTCGCAGCCCTACTACCTCGACGTGACGCCGCCGGGCATCGACAAGGGCAGCTTCGTCGCCGACCTCGGCCGACAACTCGGCATCCCGCGGCAGCGAATCGCCACGCTGGGCGATGCGGCCAACGACATCGCCCTGTTCCGGGAGAGTGGGTTGTCGATCGCCATGGGCAACGCCGCCCCTGCGGTCCGGCAGGCGGCCTCAGCGGAGACCCTAAGCAACAACGAGGACGGTTTCGCCCGCGCGATCAACCGGTTCGTGTTCGGGGATACCTGAAATCGGCGCCCACGGCCGGGCGGAGGGCTGTGCCCCTTCTGCGACAGGGTCGCCGCCGCGGGCCTCGGCATCCGCAGGGAATTGCCGGGACTCCACGTTCCCGCCTCATTTGGCCCCGACCCAGGACAGACAAACTGAGCCGTAACGAGTGACCCTCGCCCGGCTCCCGCGGCACCCGCCTCTCTCGAGAGGGAGAAAGCGCCGGCCAACGGGAGACGGAGCGAGGCACCGAAAACGACCGGGTCCCCCATGCGTCTTGTCCTCGCCGCCCTTCTTGCCGCCGCCCCGGCGTCGGCCTTCGCCCAGGAGGCGGCACGGGACAACATCGATGCGCTGATCGCCGAGCAGGCCCGGGCCAACAAGGTGCCCGAGGCGTTCGTCCATCGCGTGGTCAAGCGGGAGAGCAACTACAACGCCCGCGCCAAGGGCGGCTCCGCGCTCGGCCTGATGCAGATCAAGCACGCCACGGCCCGCGGCCTCGGCTATACCGGCGACGCGGCCGGGCTCTACAATCCCGAGACCAACCTGAAATACGGCATCGCCTATCTGGCCGGCGCCTACCGCGCCGCCAAGGGCGATCTGGAGCAGGCCTACCGCTACTACAACCGCGGCTACTACTACGCCGCCAAGCGCCTCGGCATCGACGCCACCCCGCCCGACGCCGAGAGCGCGACGACCGTCGCTTCGGCCACGAGCCCCGCCACTGCGAATGCCCGGTCCGCCAACGGCTTCGACGGCATGTTCGCCCTGCGCGGCAATGCGTCCGCCGCGGGCACCCAGCAGGCGCTGGCCTACGCCGCGCCGGGCCCCGGCCCGACCGACGCCGTCGAGGTGCCGCTGCCGCCGCGCCGGCCGACCGCTCTCTCTGCCGAGCCCTTGCAGGTCGCGAGCCTCGCCCAGCCGACCGCTCCGCAGCCGCAGGCCTCCCTCCAACCGCAAGCCGCTACCGCGCAAGCCGCCGCCCCGCAGGTCGCCGCGGCGCAGGCGATGACCGCCGTGGATGCCGTCGAGGTGCCGCTGCCGCCGCGCCGTCCCTCCGAGACCGTGCTTGCGGCGATCCCGCGTCCGGCGATCGCCGTCGCGGCGCGCAAACTCGCCGAGCCCGCCCCGATCCGGGAGGCCTCGGCCGCCCCCGTCACGCCTTGAGGCGATAGCCTGTCCATAGAGAAACCGGCACTCCGGAGCATCGTCCCGGATCCGGTATCCGGGACGATGCTCCAGTCTCTTGTTATTGCATCGTCTTTTTCCGAAAGCCGGTAGCCACCTTTCGGGACGATGCTCTAGCCAGTCGCCGTTCCTGCGGTTATACAGCCCGCCTCGAATCTCCGTTACTCAACGCGGTGCCATCGGCGATCCTCGGACATGAGGATGCCTTGGGCGCCCTTTTTGCCTGAGGTACACTCCCATGGCCGTTCCGAAGCGAAAGACCTCCCCCTCCCGCCGCGGCATGCGCCGCTCCGCCGACGCCCTCAAGGCCCCGACCTATGTCGAGGACAAGGACTCGGGCGAACTGCGCCGTCCGCACCACATCGACCTGAAGACCGGCATGTATCGCGGCCGTCAGGTTCTGAAGGTGAAGTCCGCCGAGGCGTAAGGAAACCACCCGAGCGCCGACCGCCTGATTTGGGCCGGAACGGCGCAGCGAGTGTCCTGCCAAAATGCGAAGAACCGGCCGTCAGGCCCGTTTTGCGAAGGCCGCATTCCGCGCGTAGAGCGCGGTTGCGGCCTTCGTGCGTTCCAGGCGTGCGGGACGCAAGGCGGGATCGGCGCTGATGATCAGTTGGGTCAGAAAGCCCGCCATCGGGCGGCGTCCCCGGATGCGGGGACCGGCGCCGCTGGGCATTTCGGCAACGAGGGCACGCGAGGACGAGTCCTGGCGGGCGCCATGGTCCTGATCGGCACAATCGGTCTCGAAACGGTCCATTCGCATCGTGCCTCCGGCCTCGCACGCGTTCTGGTGCAAAGCCGGGGCCGACGTTAACCGGATCTTAACGATCTGTCTCGCCCCACCGGGCGCGACTTCGCCCTCTCAACGGCGTCGCCCGACAAGAGAGGCGGCAACCGTCCTTCGGGACGCTGCCCTACTTGCGCGCCAGGGACTCGAGGCGGGCCTGCATCTCCGCCATCTGCTTCTTCAGCTCGTCGAGGTCGGCCGGGCCGCTAACGGCGGGGGCTGGAGCAGGGGCGGGGGGCGCGGCGGGCATCGTTCCCGGCGGCGGTCCGCCGGGACCGAAGCCGCCGGTGAACATCTTCATCGCATCGCCGAAGAAGGTCATGTTGGCCCGCACCTGCTCCTGCAGCGCCTGCTGGAAGGCGGAGGGGCCGAAGCTCTGGGCCATCTTCTCGCGAAGGCCGTCCTGATCCTTGGCGAAGTTGGCCATGGAGAATTCGAGGAAGCTCGGCACCATCGTGCGCATGCTGTCGCCGTAGAAACGGATCAGCTGCCGCAGGAAGGCCACCGGCAGCAGGTTGTCGTCGCCGGCCTTGTTCTCCTGCTCGAAGATGATCTGCGTCAGCACCGAGCGAGTGATGTCGTCGCCCGAGCGTGCGTCGTAGACGATGAAGTCTTCGCCGTTCTGCACCATCGTCGCGAGGTCTTCGAGCGTGACGTAGGTGGAGGTGCCGGTGTGATAGAGCCGGCGATTGGCGTACTTCTTGATGACGGTCTGATGCGCCCTGCCGTTCTCGGCCATTGTTGCGACACCTCCCGCTTCGCTCATGTGTCTGCGCAAAGCTCAACGCTCCGCCACGATCGGCTGCCCGCCTGCGCAGGCGGGGCTCAACATTCGTCGGAACCAACCTTAAGGCTTTCGCGGCGCGGCGAAAACAGCAATTTATCCCTGTCCCCGCAGAATCCGGTGCACTCGGGCGCGGTCGTCTGCGCGACGTTCCGCCCATGTTGTCCGTAAGCACGCTTGACTTCGAGAGGTGTGCGCTCTTCATCCGGTGAACGGCAGGCCGCGCCCCAGACATTCTGGTCTACCAAATATCGCGCCGCCGAATGAGGAGAACGTCACGATGGCAGCCAGTGAAGATATCGTCATTGTCGGAGCGGCGCGCACGCCGGTCGGCTCGTTCGCCGGCGCCTTCGGTGCCGTGCCGGCCCACGAACTCGGCGCCACGGCGATCAAGGCCGCACTGGAGCGCGCGGGCGTTTCACCGGACGATGTGGACGAGGTGATCTTCGGCCAGGTGCTCACCGCCGCCGCCGGGCAGAACCCGGCCCGCCAGGCCGCCATCGCCGCCGGCATCCCCGAGAAGGCGACCGCCTGGGGTCTCAATCAGGTCTGCGGCTCGGGCCTGCGCACCGTCGCGGTCGGCATGCAGCAGATCGCCAACGGCGACGCCAAGGTGATCGTGGCCGGCGGCCAGGAATCGATGTCGCTCAGCCCGCACGCCCAGTACCTGCGCGGCGGCCAGAAGATGGGCGACCTCAAGCTCGTCGACACCATGATCAAGGACGGCCTGTGGGACGCCTTCAACGGCTACCACATGGGCCAGACCGCCGAGAACGTCGCCCAGGCCTTCCAGCTCACCCGCGAGCAGCAGGACCAGTTCGCGGTCCGCTCGCAGAACAAGGCCGAGGCCGCCCGCAAGGAAGGCCGCTTCAAGGACGAGATCGTCCCCGTCACCGTGAAGGGCCGCAAGGGCGACACGGTCGTTGACACCGACGAGTACATCCGTGACGGCGCCACCGTCGAGGCGATGGCCAAGCTCAAGCCCGCCTTCGCCAAGGACGGCACCGTGACCGCGGCCAACGCTTCGGGCCTCAACGACGGCGCCGCCGCCCTCGTGCTGATGTCGGCGTCCGAGGCCGAGCGCCGGGGCATCACGCCGCTCGCGCGGATCGTCTCCTGGGCGACCGCGGGCGTCGATCCCAAGGTGATGGGCACGGGCCCGATCCCGGCCTCGCGCAAGGCCCTGGAGAAGGCCGGCTGGAAGCCCGCCGACCTCGACCTGATCGAGGCGAACGAGGCCTTCGCCGCCCAGGCTCTGGCCGTGAACAAGGACATGGGCTGGGACGACGAGAAGGTGAACGTCAACGGCGGCGCCATCGCCATCGGCCACCCGATCGGTGCCTCCGGCGCCCGCGTCCTCATCACCCTGCTGCACGAGCTGAAGCGCCGCGACGCCAAGAAGGGCCTCGCCACGCTCTGCATCGGCGGCGGCATGGGTGTCGCCATGTGTGTCGAGCGGGTCTAAGCGACCAGCTCCGTGGGAAGGGCGCTCGATGCCCTTCCCACGGCAAACCTCAAGCTGAATTTGACGAAACCAGCTTGAGGGTTTGTGAAATTTAAATGCGATGCGGGCTCGCGGTCGCCCGGATAAACAGTCCGGGACGACGCGCGGCGCCCCGCGCCTGCGAAGGCGGTGACAGGATCGTTGCCCTGTCCGCTGCACGCCTAGCGGGTGTTTCGCGAACCGGCTTAACAACAACCCGATACGGGATCACGGAGGAAACTATGGCTCAGGAACGCGTCGCCCTCGTCACGGGCGGAACGCGCGGCATCGGCGCCGCGATCTCGAAGCGCCTGAAGGACAAGGGCTACAAGGTCGCCGCCAATTACGGCGGCAACGACGAGGCGGCCAACGCCTTTAAGGCCGAGACCGGCATCCCGGTCTTCAAGTTCGACGTCGGCGATCTCGCCAGCTGCGAGGCCGGCATCAAGGCGATCGAAGCCGAACTCGGCCCGATCGACATCCTCGTGAACAATGCCGGCATCACCCGCGACGGCGCCTTCCACAAGATGACCTTCGAGAAGTGGCAGGCGGTGATCCGCACCAACCTCGACTCGATGTTCACCTGCACCCGCCCGCTGATCGAGGGCATGCGCTCGCGCAATTTCGGGCGCATCATCATCATTTCGTCGATCAACGGCCAGAAGGGCCAGGCCGGCCAGACCAACTACTCGGCGGCCAAGGCCGGCGTGATCGGCTTCGCCAAGGCGCTGGCGCAGGAAAGCGCCTCGAAGGGCGTGACCGTGAACGTGGTGGCCCCCGGCTACATCGCCACCGAGATGGTGATGGCGGTGCCGGAAGACATCCGCAACAAGATCATCTCGACGATCCCGACCGGCCGCCTCGGCGAGGCCGACGAGATCGCCCACGCGGTCGAGTATCTCGCCAGCGAAGAGGCCGGCTTCGTCAACGGCTCGACGCTGACGATCAACGGCGGCCAGCACTTCGTCTGATCGACCGCAACGCACCACGCCGTCCGGAGGCCGCCGATCCGCTCAGACGGGTCGGCGGCCTCCGCCGTTTCGCGGCAAGCGCGCTCGCTTGGCCGGAAAAAATACTTTATGCCGCCTGGAAACCTCCCCCGATTGCTCTCTGAATGAACCGGCTGTGCTGCGCCTCGCGCTGATCCTGCGGCGGAACCTGCCTCGGCTGGCAGGTCTCGCGACCATCCCGCTGATCCGGGCGGTGTTCCTGTTCGCGCGGATGCTCGGCACCGACCGGGCGAGCGCGGCCGGCGGCCGGCTCGTTCGCCTCATTGGCCCGTTCCTGCCTTCGCACCGCACGGCGATGGCCAATCTCCGCGCGGCCTATCCGAAGGAGGACGAGCGGCGGCTGCGGGCGATCGCGGGGGAGGCGTGGGACAATCTCGGGCGCACCGGCGCCGAATACGCCCATCTCGACACGATCTTCGATTACGACCCGGAGAACCTCGCGACCCAGCGCATGGAGGTGCGCGGGCTGGAGCAGTTCTTCGCGATCCGCGACGACGGCCGGCCGGGGCTTATCTTTTCGGCCCATCTCGCCAACTGGGAGCTGCCCGCGATCTGCGCGGAGAAGTTCGGGCTCGAGACCACCGCCGTGTTCCGGCCGCCGAACAATCCGGCCGCCGCCCAGCTGGTGCAGGAGGTGCGGCGCAAGACCATGGGGGGCTTGGCGGCCTCCGGCCCCGGCGCGGTCTTCGCCATGCAGGGCGTGGTGGAGCGCGGCGGCCATCTCGGCCAGCTCATCGACCAGCACTTCACCCGCGGCGTCGTGGTGCAGTTCTTCGGCCGGCCGGTGCTGGTCAACCCGCTGCTCGGCAAGCTCGCACGGCACCACGATTGCCCGGTCCACGGCGCGCGCGTGGTGCGTAAGGCCGGCGGGCGCTTCCTGCTCGAACTGACGCCGCCGCTCGACCTGCCCCGCGGCCCCGACGGGCTGATCGAGGTTCAGGGCGCGATGCAGGCGATGACGCGCGTGATCGAGGGCTGGGTGCGCGAGCATCCCGGCCAGTGGCTTTGGATGCACCGCCGCTGGCGGCCCAACATGCTGCCGAAGGCGAAACCTACTGAGGGGCCGCTAGAATCGTCCGCGTCGTGACCGCACCCTGCGTCTAACCGGCGGTCAGGCGCTGGCGCAGGAGCGTCGAGGAGATGCCGGGGGTGTAGGGTACGACCGCGCGCATCGCTTCCGGCAGGTCGGCGCAATCGGCAAGCTTCGTGGCCAGTTCGGCCTCGTGGGCCGCGCCGAACGCGTAGAGGTCGTAGCCGAACCGCGCCATGAAGGCGCGGTCGATCACGCGGGGGCCGTCGGTGACCACTGCATCGACCCAGCGGCAGGCCGCCACGATCTCGACGCGCTCGTCCAGGGTGAGAACCGGCGGGCGCCCCTTGTAGGCCGCCACCCGCGCGTCGGGGACGACGCAGACCGTCAGTCGCCCGCCGAGCGCACGAGCCGCGGCGAAGAAGCGGACATGGCCGGGATGGAGCAGATCGACCACGACCTTGGCGTAGACGGACGCGCCCGTCGTTCCCGCTCCACTCATGCCCGCCTTCCCGCTCCGCTCATGCCCGCCGTTCCCGCTCCGCTCACGCCCGGCCTCCCTCCTTCAGGATTTCGTGCACGGCGGCCGCCACCCGGTCGCGGGCGCAGCCGTCGGTGAACGCACCGAACAGAGCCGCCCGGCGGGCGAGACGCGCCGCCTCGTACCGGTTCGGCTCGGCGAGGGACAGGGTCACCGCCGCACGCAGCGTGTCGACCTCCTCGACGCGGGGACCGATGTCGCGCCACTGCCACTCGATCCCCTCCGCGTCGTAACTCAGCGGCGACGCGAACCGTTCGGGATTGTCGATGAGCACGATCGGGCGATTCAGGGCGAGGTAATGGAAGATCGCGCTGGAGGCGTCCGAGATCATCAGGTCGGCCCCGAGCAGGGCGGGAATCAGGTCGGAATCGGGCGGATGCAGCACGACGTTCGCGTGCCGCTCAGCGAGAATGCGCCACCTTTCGATCAGGTCCGGTGCGCTCACGGCGATATGGGGATGGGGCTTGATGACGATCCCGATCCCGGCCTTGTCCCCGCGGATCAGCGCGACGAGATCGTTGCCGAGCATCTCGGCCGATGACAGCAGCGGCGTCCAGGTCGGGGCGTAGACGATACTCACCGCGCAACCGGGGACCCGGACACCCTGCGCGCGCGGCGTGTTCCGGAACAGGAGATCGCTCTGGATCAGTCCCGTCGGAAGATAGGCCCGCCTCGGAACATGCCCCTGCGCGGTGAGGCGCTCGGCGATCGCCGCACTCGCGACGCAGACGTAATCGGCCGCGTGATACGCCATGGCCGGACCGTTCTTGCTGATGAGGCCGTGCCCGACATGGAGGATCGTCGCGTCGGGCAGGCTCCGCCGCAGGACGACCGCCGTGCCGGCATCGGCGACGATGACAAGGTCAGCGCCCCGGCCGACCGCCTCCTGTCCGTCTTCGAACGCCGCCATCGAGAGGCGCGCGACGTCATGGCGGGCCGAGAGCAGATCGGCGAGCGGATCGAGAATGGGGGCGTGCCACGCGTACTGGTCAATGACCAGGATGGAGAAGGTACCCGCTGTCATAGCCCGCCGACCCGGCTTGATCCTCACGCCGGCCAACGGGCCCCGTCACACTGGGAGGCGTTGTCCGCTCGGGCCCGCTGTCCACCATCGTCGCACCCGTTGCAAGACCACGGGAACCGACGCCACGGGAACCGACGCCAGGGACCGGTGAGGAAGGGTCCGAGACGAACGTGGTCTCGGCCGCGGCCGATCCTGCGTCGAGGACGGCGCGTCAGACCCACTCGCCGCGGCGCATCACCGGCACCGCCTCGCCCGAGGCGGTGAGGCCGTCCACGTCGATCCCGGCCGAGCCGATCATCCAGTCGATATGGATCAGGCTGCGGTTGGCGCCGCGCTCGGCGAGATCCGCCTCGCTCAGGCCCTCGCCGCCGTTGCGGAAGCATTTCGAGTAGGCCTGCCCCAGGGCGATGTGGCTCGCGGCGTTCTCGTCGTAGAGCGTGTTGTAGAACAGGAGACCCGAGGCCGAGATCGCCGAGGAGGCGGGCACCAGGGCCACCTCGCCGAGGCGGGCGGCGCCCTCGTCGGTGTCGAGCACCTTGGCGAGCACGTCGCTGCCGGTGCGCGCCTGCGCCTCGACGATTCGCCCCTCGGAAAAGCGCACGCGGATGTCGTCGATCAGGGTGCCCTGGTAGGAGAGCGGCTTGGTGCTGGCGACGTATCCCTCCACCCGTGCCCGGTGCGGCGTGGTGAACACCTCCTCGGTCGGGATGTTGGCGTTGCAGACGATGCCGTTCTTGGCGGACGTGGCGCCGCCGCACCATTCGTGATCGTCGGCGAGCCCCACGGTGAGGTCGGTGCCGGGGCCGCGGAAGCGCAGGGCGGAGAAGCGGGCACCGTTGAGCCGCTCGGTGCGGCGGGCGAGATCGCGGTTATGTGCGCCCCAGGCCGCGACGGGGTCGGGTCCATCGATGCGCGAGGCGGAAAACACCGCGTCCCACAGGCGCGCGACCGCCTCGTCCTCGGGCAGATCGGGGAAGACCGTGCGCGCCCAGGGCTTGGTTGCGGCGGAGACGATGGTCCAGTTGGTGGAGAAGCCGGCGATCAGTTCCAGCGCCGGCACATAGGCCTGCGAGCGCGAACGGTTGGCGCGGGCGACCTTGGACGGGTCCTGACCCGCCAGCAGGGACGGGTCGTCGCCCGAGATGGCGAGCCGGGCCGCTCCGTTGCGGTAAGCGTCGGCCATGCCGGCATAGAGCCAGCCGGCAGCCCGGTCGAACGCCTCGTCGGGCGCGTGGGCGAAGCGCGCCAGCGTCGCGGCGTCGTCCGCGTAGAAGGTGGTGACCAGCGCGGCGCCGGCCTTGTAGGCCTGCTCGGTGATGGCGCGGGCCAGCGGCACCGCTTCGAGCGGCGCCGTCATCACCAGTTCCTGGCCCGCCTGCAACCCGAGGCCGACCCGCACGGCGACTTCCGCCAGCCGGTCGAGGCGCTCGGTGAAGGGGAGGGCGGCCGTGCCCGGCGTCTGGCTCATGGAATGGGTTCTCCAGGCTGTCTCGCCGCGCACCGTCTTCCCGGCCCAAGAACCGATCCCGTCAGACCGATCCGCGGCTCAGGCCGCGCGCGACCACGTGATGTCACCCAGATTTTCGCGGAAGGCAAAGCGCAGGAGATGGTCGGAGACCACATTCTCCAGCCGTGTCAGGCCGGCCGGGTCGGGCGTGGCCACCTGCATCACCAGGGCATCGGGGCTCGCCTCGAAGGTGCAGATCCGGTCCTCGCCGAACGGAACCCGGCCCTTGTCGCCGCTCTCCTCGACCGGGAACTTGTGGCTCCAGTGGCGGCAGAGCTGCTTCAGGTAGCGGCTGGCTTCCGCAGTCGGCACCCGGGCCTGTGAGATGGGCATCAATGGTCTCCTTCTAAGTCGGTGCGGACGGGAATGTTCGGGGCGCGCGCCGCAGAGTACGCGTCGAATGGCTCGCCCCCATCGCCCGCCGCTGCGGCGGGCCGCCTTCGGGGGAAGGTGCACCGCACTGCGGTATGTGGGACGAGGGCGTAAAATCGTCATGCGACGAAACCGAGGCGGGCTCTCTCGCCGCCGGCCGCCGCAGAGGGCGATTGTCGCGTCGCAAGGGTTAACGATTTCACCATCCGGGCTTCATTCCGGTTGCGCGCAAGGCTGATTCCCGGCCCTGTGACCCGGATCATGCAGCCATCTTGTGCGTTGCACAACAACCCATCGACGTCGCCGTGCGTTCCCGCGTGCGCGCCGTCACACCGACCCTCAGACCGGAAGAGCCGGCGGCGGATCGTCCGAGAGGGCCACGACCTTGCCCGGATTGAGGCCGTCGTGCGGGTCGAGAGCGGCCTTCAACCGGCGCATCAGATCGAGGCCGACGGGGTCGGCGGTGCGGGCGAGTTCGTCGCGCTTGATCAGGCCGATGCCGTGCTCGGCGGCGATCGAGCCGTCCATGCGCTCGACGATACCGTGGACGATGGCGTTGAAGCGGCCCCATTGGCTCAGGAACGCCGTCTTCTCCATGCCGACCGGCTGGGTCAGGTTGAAGTGGATGTTGCCGTCGCCGAAATGCCCGAACGGGCAGGGGCGCAGGCCCGGCATCGCCGCCTCGCAGGCCGCGCTCGCCTCTTCCAGGAAGTCGGCGAGGCGCGAGAGCGGCAGCGAGACGTCGTGCTTGATCGAGCCGCCCTCCGCCTTCTGCACCTCGGGCAGCAACTCGCGCAGGCGCCACAGGGCGGCGTCCTGGGCCGCGCTGCCGCCGATCACCGCATCCTCCACCAGCCCCGCCTCCATCGCCTCGGCGAGCAAAGCTTCCATCTCGCCGCGGGTGTCGGAGCCGGGGCGGGGCGAGGACAGCTCCACCAGGGCGTAGGCGGCGTGAGGGCCGGCGAGCGGCGGACGCACGTCGATCCCGTGTCTCAGCACCATCTCCAGGCCGAAGCGGGGGATGTACTCGAAGGCCGTCAGCCCCCGGTCGGCGCCGGCCCGAAGCCGTGCGAACAGACTGAGCGCCACCCGCGCCGAGGGAAGGCCGACGAAGCCGACACAGGTCGAGAGGGGCTTGGGGTACAGCTTCAGGGTCGCGGCGGTGATGATGCCGAGCGTGCCCTCCGAGCCGACGAACAGGTGCTTGAGGTCGTAGCCGGCGTTGTTCTTGCGCAGCGCCTTCAGCCCGTTCCAGATCCGCCCGTCGGCAAGCACCACTTCGAGTCCGAGCACGAGATCGCGGGCATTGCCGTAGGCCAGCACCGCCAGCCCCCCGGCATTGGTGGCGAGGCCGCCGCCGATCCGGGCCGTGCCCTCCGCCGCCCAGGAGAGCGGGAACAGCATCCCCGCCGCGTCGGCGGCGGCCTGCACGTCGGCGAGGATCATGCCGGCTTCCACCGTCATGCTGGCGCCGAGGGGATCGACCGCACGCAGCCGGTCGAGGCGGTTCAGGGACAGCACGATCCCGCCGAAGGGCACGCCGCCGCCGACGAGCCCGGTATTGCCGCCCTGCGCCACCACTGGCACCCGCGCCGCGGCGCAGGTTCGCACGGCGAAGGCGACCTCCTCGGTCGTGCCCGGCGCCACGACGGCGAGAGCATGGCCGCGATAGAGCCCGCGCGACTCGACGAGATGCGGTGCGATCTCGGCCGGATCGGTGCGCACGTGCCGGCCCCCGAGCCGCTCGGAGAGTGTGGCGAGGAGGCGATCGTGGGAGAGGGGTGTGTCGGTCATCGATGGAGGGGGCGGCGGGGCCGAATGAAGGCGTCGTCCGGCTGAGATAGGCCGGGGGAACGGCATTTGCACCGAGGGGCGGAGATGCGGGGACGGGGGAGGCCGGGAAAGGCATGCGGGGGGGATGGCACGCACCGGGCGCTTGCGGGTTTTCCTTGCGCAGCGGATCGCGGCCCGATCCAACCGCGTTTTCCGTCCCTCCGAAGACGAGGCTTGAGGCGCCATGCTGTCCGTGATTCCGAACCCGCCGCGCACGGCGCTGCCGATCCACGGCAGTTCCGACCTGTTTCCCGTGCGCCGGGTCTATTGCGTGGGCCGCAACTACCGAGCCCATGCCCGCGAGATGGGCGCCGACGAGCGCGACCCGCCCTTCTTCTTCCTCAAGCCCGCTGACGCGCTTCAGATCGTGCCCGAGGGCGCGACGATCGAGCATCCCTATCCACCGCGCACCGAGAACTACCATTTCGAGGTGGAGCTGGTGGCGGCCCTCGGCCGGGGCGGGCGCGACATCCCGGTGGAGAGCGCCGGCACGCATGTCTACGGCTACGCGGTCGGCCTCGACATGACCCGGCGCGACCTTCAGGACGAGGCCAAGCGGCAGGCGCGCCCCTGGGAGCTCGGCAAGGCGGCGGATTTCTCCGCCCCCATCGGCGCCCTGCGGCCGGCGGGCGTCATCGGCCACCCCCGCTCGGGCGCGATCACGCTCGCCGTCGATGGCGCCGAGCGCCAGCGGGGCGACCTCTCCGAGATGATCTGGTCGGTGCCGGAGCAGGTCGCGCTGCTCTCGACCTATTTCGAGCTTCATCCCGGCGACCTGATCCTCACCGGCACGCCCTCGGGCGTCGGGGCGGTGCAACGCGGCCAGACCATGAGCGCGCGGATCGAGGGTGTCGGAGCGATCGCGCTCAAGGTCGTGTGATCGGGCCGGGACGGAGGGGGCGCCACCGTCTACAAGACCCGGCATGATCCCGAATCTCGACCGCCCCTGGCTCCACCGCCTGTCCCTCCGGGTCGCGCTCCTGACCCGCGGCATGACGCTGGGCGTGCGCGGCGTCGCCATCGACGGGCAGGGGCGGGTCTGCCTCGTGCGCCATACCTATGTCGGCGGCTGGCATCTGCCGGGGGGCGGGATCGATCCGGGCGAGAGCGGCCCCGCCGCCATGATCCGCGAGTTCCGCGAAGAGGCCGAGATCGTAGTGACACCCGACGGCGGCATGCGGCTGCACGGCTTCTTCCTGAACCCCGGCGCGCAGCGCCGCGATCACATCGCCGTCTACGTCGTCCCGGCCTTCACGGTGGCGTACCCGAAGCGGCCGGACCGCGAGATCGCCGAGGCCGGCTTCTTCCCCCTCGATGCGCTGCCGGCCGACACCACCCGCGCCACCCGCGCCCGTCTCGAGGAAATCCGCGGCGGCCAGCCTCCGGCCGAGCTTTGGTGAGCCGCGCAAAAAAATCCGACCTTGGCGCTTGCATCCCCGGCCGGGATAGTGTTTACCAGCGCCACCGACGGACGCGCCCACGGCGCCGGACGGACGGACAAGAGAGCGGGTGTAGCTCAGGGGTAGAGCACAACCTTGCCAAGGTTGGGGTCGAGGGTTCGAATCCCTTCGCCCGCTCCAGTTTCCTTAAAAGAACTGACCGACCTACGAAAAGCCGCCGCAAGGCGGCTTTCGTCGTTTCGGACCTGCCGCATAAAGCGTTCAACGCAGCGTTAACGATCTGTTAGTCAAACAATTCCTAACGTCCGGCTGGTGCAGGAAGGCCGGGCATGCTCGAACATCGTACAACGCGCACGGTCGGGAGGGCGTCCGGGAAGGCATCAGCCGCGGAGCCGGTCGAACGCTACCTCGCCAAGGCCGCGACCCACCGGGCTTCCGGCCGCTTCGACAAGGCCCGCCGCAACCTCCAGCTCGCGCTCGAAGCCGCACCCGGCCACGCCGCGGCGCATTTCGAACTCGGGGTGTTCACCAGCCGGATCGAAGCGCCGGCCTCGGCGGTGCCGCACTTCGTCGCCGCTCTCAGGGCCGCGCCCGAGCGTCCGGCATACTGGCTCGCCCTCGCCAGCACGCTGCTGACGCTGAATCGGGCGAGCGAGGCGCGTGCGCTCATGGAGCGCTTCCGCGACCAGGGACTGCCCGACGACGAGACCCGCAAGGTCCTCAAGGACTTCGTTGACCAGGCCTTCAACCTGGGCCGGGCGCATTACGAGGCGGACGATCTGCCCAGCGCCGAGATCCTGTTCGACCTCGTCATCGGCCTGGACGACACCCACGCCAAGGCGACCCATCTCGCGGGCGCCGCCGCCGCCCGGGGCGGCCGTCATGAGCAGGCCTACGATCTGTTCAGCATCGCGATCTACCGCGAGCCCGACAACGCCAGCTTCTTCAGCAGCCTCGGTGCCCTCCTCATCACGCGCGGCGATCACCCGGCCGCGATCTCGGCGCTGGAAAAGGCGATCGAGCTCGATCCGGATCTGGCCATCGCGCATTCGAATCTGGCCGGCGCATTCCAGCGCGTGAGCCATCACGCCTCGGCCGTGAGCCACGCCCAGCGCTCGATCACGCTCAATCCGAACTTCTCCGGCGCCCACATCAATCTCGGATGCGGCCTGAAGAGCCTCGGGCGCCTGCCCGAAGCGATCGCGAGCTTCGACCGGGCTCTGGCGCTCGATCCGCGCAACGTCGCAGCGCATTCCAATCGGCTCTTCGCCAAGCTCTACGCCGAGGGCATCCCACCGACGGAGTACGCCGCCGACGCCCGGAGCTTCGGGACGCGCCTCGCCGACCCGCTCCTGCGGCGGCGCCCCTTTGCCAACGACCGCGATCCCGACCGGCGCCTGCGGATCGGGTTCGTCTCGGCCGACCTCTGCACCCACGCCGTGGCGCGGTTCATCGAGCCGTTCCTGCGCCACTTCGACCGTACGGGGTTCGAGACGCGCGCCTACATGACCCAGGCGGCCGAGGACGGCGTCTCGGCGCGCCTGCGCCCGCGGTTCGACGACTGGCACAACATCGCCGCCCTGGACGACGACGCGGCCGCCAACCTGATCGAGGCGCACGCCATCGACATCCTCGTCGACCTCTCGGGTCACAGCGCCGGCCACCGGCTGCTCGTCTTCGCCCGCAAGCCGGCGCCGGTTCAGGTCACGTGGATCGGCCACCCCGCCACCACCGGCCTGCGCGCCATGGATTACCGCCTGACCGATTTCGGCCACGACGAGCCAGGCCTGTCGGACACGCTGCATACGGAGACCCTGTGGCGGCTGCCCGGCGTGTCGGCCACCTACGAGGCCCCCGGCGACATCCCGCCGGTGCGCGAGCGGGCGCCGTTCGAGGATAACGGCTTCGTCACCTTCGGCACGATGAACCGCTTCGAGAAGATCGGCGACCGGGCGCTGGAAGCCTGGGCCGAGATCCTGAGGGCGCTGCCCGATGCGCGCTTGTTCATGGTCGCCGCCGATGTGGATACACCGGAGATCCGGGCGCAAGTCGAGGCACGCCTGTCGCGGGCCGGACTGCCGCTCGACCGGGTGCGCCTGCACCCGCGCGTCACCAGCGGCTACTACGCGCTCTACCACGAGATCGACATTGCCCTGGATTCCTTCCCCTATAACGGCGGAACGACGAGCTGCGACACGCTGGCTATGGGCGTGCCCTTGATCGTCTTGGCAGGCACTCATGCGGTCGCACGCTCAGGCGTCGCCGCCTTGCGAGCGGTCGGGATCGAGGAACTCGCGGCGGCGACGCCGGAAGATTACACGGGCCGCGCCGTCGCTCTCGCCGACGATCGCGATCGTCTACGCGCCATTCGCTCAGGGCTTCGCGAACGGGTCTTCGCCAGCGCGCTGATGGATCACGCCCGCTTCGCCGGGGAGGTCGCGGACGCCTTCCGCACCATGTGGGGGCGCTGGGTCGATGCGAACCGCGCCGCTTGATCCGACTTTTGAGGCAGACAGCCTCCCGTCACCCACTTCTCAGGGCAAGCTTCCCGTACAGGCCACCCTGTGCCGGCTGGAGCAGGAATTCGTACGGGCCCTCGACACCGCCCCGAAGATGATTTCTCAAGCGGGCTCAGGGGCGGAGGACGCGGCCGCCCCGGTCTACGTCACCCGCCCGTTCCTGCCGCCGTTCGAAGAGTTCGAGCCGCTGCTGCGGCAGATCTGGCAGACGCGGATCCTGACCAATGGCGGCCCGTTCCATCAGGAGCTGGAAACGCGCCTGAGCGACTATCTCGGCGTGCCGCAGGTGGCCCTGTTCAACAACGCGACGACGGCGCTGATCATGGCCCTGCGGGCGCTCGACCTCACGGGCGAGGTGATCACGACGCCCTATTCCTTCGTCGCGACCTCGCACGCCCTGCTCTGGAGCGGGCTCACCCCCGTCTTCGTCGACATCGACCCGGTGACACTCAACCTCGATCCCGCCCGGATCGAGGCCGCGATCACCCCGCGCACCAGCGCGATCCTGCCGGTCCATTGCTATGGCCGGCCCTGCGACGTCGAGGCGATTGCGGACATCGCTGCCCGGCACGGGCTCAAGGTGATCTACGACGCCGCCCACGCCTTCGGCGTGCGCCACGGCGATGGAAGCGTGCTGAACCACGGCGACCTGTCGGTCCTGAGCTTCCACGCCACCAAGGTGTTCAACACCTTCGAGGGCGGCGCCATCGTCTGCGCCGATCCGGTGATGAAGGGCCGAATCGACAAGCTCAAGAACTTCGGCTTCGAAGACGAGACTTCCGTTATCGGAACGGGCTTGAACGGCAAGATGAGCGAGCTGAATGCAGCGCTCGGCCTCGTCCAGCTTCGACACATCGGCCCGGTGCTCGCGCGGCGGCAGGCTATCGACGAGGCCTACCGGCAGGGATTGCACGACATTCCCGGCATTCGCTGCCTGGACTTCGCCGGGGAGGGCGCGGCCAACTACGCCTATTTCCCGATCCTGGTCGGCCCCGATTACTCGACCAGCCGCGACGCGCTCTACGACGCGCTCAAGCACGACGGCATCCACCCGCGGCGCTACTTCCATCCCTTGATCTCCGACCACCCGATGTACCGGACCCTGCCAAGTGCCCGGCGGGAGAACCTGCCCGTGGCAGCCCTGGCCGCCGACCGGGTGCTCTGCCTGCCGATCTATCCCGACCTCGATCCCGCCATCGTGGCCCGGATCGTCCGACGGATCGCCCGGCCATGACCACGCCCGCCACGGTCGCGATCATGCAGCCGTACCTCTTTCCCTATATCGGCTACTTCCAGCTCGTCGCGGCGGTCGATCAGTTTGTGATCTACGACACGGTGAAGTACACCAAGAAGGGTTGGATCAACCGAAATCGCTTTCTGCGCGACGGCGCGCCGGTGACCTTCACGCTGCCGCTGGAGAAGGGCTCGGATCAACGCGACATCCGCGAGCGGCACGTCGCGGCGGGGTTCGAGCCGGACGGGCTCTGCGCGCAGATCGCCCAGGCCTACCGCCACGCGCCTTATCGGCGCGAGACCATGCCCCTCGTCGAGGACGTTCTGGGCTACCGGAGCGCCGACCTGTTCGACCATCTGCGGCACGGATTGCTGCGGACCTGCGCGCATCTCTCCATCGCCACGCCGATCCGCACCGCCTCCGCGATCGAGGGCGTGACGGACCTGCGGCGGCAAGACCGGGTGCTCGCTCTCTGCGAACGGCTGGGAGCCGCGACCTACCTCAACCCGATCGGCGGTACGACCCTCTACGATCCGGCCGCCTTCACGCAGCGGGGGATCGCTTTGCGCTTCCTGCGGGCCCGTCCCTTCGATTATGTGCAAGGACCGCACCCGTTCGTGCCTTGGCTGTCGATTCTCGACGTCCTGATGTTCAACCCACGATCCGCGCTCACGACTCTGCTGGCCGGCGGCTATGATCTCGTTGACGGGGACGGGCATTCGAGCCTCGATCCGACCGCCCCCCCTGCGAATCCGAATATGCGACTGCGGCAGCATGACCGGCCGCACCCGGCTTAAGGAGCAACCCATGGCCATTCCCGCTTCGCACGACCCCGAGTGGTTCGACGAACAGATGCAGCGCAAGGGCTGGGTTCTGTTCGAGAGCGTCGTGCCCGCGGCCAATCTGCCCGCAATCCGCCAAGCCGTGCTCGACAGCGTCGCCGATTGCGGGCGACGGCAGGTTGCAGGGGGCGCCACGGCCGCACCCGACGGCACCGCGCATCACGCCGTCGGCCAGTACCCGGCACTCGACGCCTTTCTCGATCAGGATTGGCTCGATGAACTGATATCTCACTATTTCGACGGCGCGGCCTACATTCTGCACGCCTTCAATCCCGCAAGTGTCGGCCCTTCTGCAACAAGCTATCTCCACCGCATTCATCGGGACGTGCGCACCTTCGGCGGCAGCTTCCGACTGATGCTCAACATGCTGGTCATGGTCGACCCATTCACGACGGAGAACGGTGCAACGCACGTCCTGTCAGGATCGCACCACGCACCCGCCCCTCCGCCCGAAGCGGTATTCCGGGCCGAGTCCGAGCGGCTCATCGGGCCCGCCGGCAGCATTGTCCTATTCGATTCGAACCTCTGGCACGCGGCGGGCAGTAACGCCACGGACACAACCCGCACGGCCCTCACACTCAGCTTCAGCCGGGCCTTCGTTAAACAGCAAATGGACTATCCTCGCTTCCTTGGGCCGGAATACGGAGCAAAATCTTCGCCAAGGATACAGCAATTACTAGGCTTTAATGCCATGGTGCCAAATTCTTACGATGAATTTTATCAGCCTGCTTTGCGACGGCTCTATAAGGCGAACCAGGGATGACGCAGACCCGCGACTACGACCGCGAGGGCGGCCAGTTCGGCGACCGTCGCTACAACTACGACTTCGACGCCATCACGCGTCGCTACATGATTCGCGCCTTCGCGCCGTTCCTGCCCCAGGGTCGTGCGCTCGAACTCGGCTGTTATCTCGGCGAGTCCACCGAATGGCTGACCGGGCTGTACCGCGATCTCACGGTGGTCGAGGCAGCGTCATCCTTGGTCGAGGCGGCGCGGCGAAGAGTAGGGGAGGCTCCCCGCTTCATCTGCTCGACCTTCGAGGCACTGGAGATGGAGGAAACGTTCGACGCAATCTTCCTGATCAACACCCTCGAACACTTGGACGACCCCGTTCTCGTCCTCCGCCGGATCCGCCGCTGGCTCACGCCGTCCGGTCGGCTGTTCCTGCTGGTGCCGAATGCAAACGCTCCTTCGCGCCAGATCGCCGTGAAGATGGGGTTGATCACGCACAACAGTGCCGTCACCGAGGCCGAAGCCGCGAATGGGCACCGAAACACGTTCTCCTTCGATACTTTGGAGCGTACAACCCGTGAAGCCGGCCTCTCGACGCTCTATCGAGGCGGACTGATCTTCAAAGCACTTGCAAACTACCAGTTCGACGCGGCTCTTGCCGCCGGCATCATTTCCGATGCCTATGTCGAGGGCTGTTACCAGTTGGGAAACCAGTTCCCGGAACTGACTGCCAGCATTTATCTCATCTGCGAGCGCGGAGCGGATTGAGTTGGGGCAGGGAACCCATGACCGAGCCGCAGTTGTACCGAAGCCGATCCGGGGCGGACGACATTCGCGCCCACCTGATGGCCTGCGCGAGCACCTTCACGCCGCCGCTCGACTGGCGGGTGGTGATTCCTGACTATGCGACGAAGCTCGCGACCTGCTCCGAGCGGTTCGAGGCCTGGGATGGCACTGCGCTGATCGGTCTCGTGGCGGTCTATTGCAACGATCCGATCCGTGCGACGGCCTTCGTGACAAGCGTCAGCATCGTGCCGGAGCGGACCCGGGAAGGCCTCGGGCGACGCCTGCTCACGGCAGCGATCACCCACGTCCACAGCCTCGGCTTCGCGCGGATCGCATTAAGCGTCGATCGCGAGGCGGCCGCCCTGGCCCTGTATCACGGGCTCGGCTTCGCAGAAGACACCCGGAACGACCGGACGCTGCACCTCTCGCTCGACCTGACGGCGCCGTGTTCCGGTACGCGGCCGAACGCGGAAGCAGCATCTCGGAACCGGAACTGAGGGCCTGATCCTGAGCGCGGCACGCGGTTCGAGCCGTTCCTCCGCGACTTCACCCGGTGCCCGATCCTGTCCTTCTACGACATCACCCGCGTCGAAGCCTCGGGCGAGACCATCGATGCGGAGTGGAAGCGGCTCAGAGGAAGCCTCTTGCTGCCCCCCAAACGCCAAGGCCCCGCTCCAGCAGATCGGGGTGAGGGGGGCTAACTCGTCGGCGAGCAGGACGGTTAGGGTGCCCCACGATACGTCCGTTACAGATCGCCTCTTGGCGCGATCGTCTGGGTGACGCGACGGCGGTCAGCCCACGCCGGCGAGGCGCTTCTCGATCCGTGTCACCTGCATCGGATACCAGCGGCTTCCCCGCGCCGAGGGAATGCCCAGGGCGTTGAGGGCGTTGGCGACCTGCTCCAGCGTGAGCGCGCCCGCGGCGCGGATCTCGCTGAGGATCGGCGCCACCTCCTGCGCCCGCTCCCGGCTCCGCGGCAGGGTCTCGCCCCGCCCCAGACTCTCCGCCAGAGGGCGCGGATCCGCGACGGATGGGCCGGCCCTGTCGAACGGAGCCCGCGCGCGGCGCTCGTCGGTGAAGCGCGCGTAGAACGCTCGGCGGCGGGCCAGCGTCTCGGGGGTGCGGCGCACCCCGAGACGGTCCTCGGCCTCCGCCACCGCGGCCATGATGCCGAGGGTCGCCTCGCTCACTTCCGGGCTGTCGGCGACGGCAAAGTGCAGGTTCAGGCGGCGCAGATCACGGCTCAGAGCACGCAGGAAGCCCGGATCCTGATCGGAAGCCCCGAGTTCCGCCATGAGCAGCACCGCACCGTGCCGGCGGCACAGGGCCAGGGCCTCATCCAGAGCCGGTCGCTCCGCACCGGCATCGCCGGACTCTCGCTCAACGCACTCGGCGGCCAGCCGGCCGCGCCTTGCGAGGTGGCGGTCGATCGCGGCGCGCTGCGATGTCAGAGCGGTCTCCGGCGCCCCCTGTCCCAACGGGGCGGGACGGAGGTAGGAAACAAAGCGGTCTGAGGACATCTGAGTCGGCCGGTCGCGCGTCTTGGAGCGAGCACGGAGCCGACGCAACGCCTCGAGGGTTTCGCCCCGGTGGCGGCGCCGTTCCGAAACAAGGCCCCGATAAGGGAAAACCGGTTGTGAACGACAGTTATGACGCCATCAATATGAACCATGCTTCCGATGAAGCGGCCATTTCCGTCGTTCTTGGCTTGGGCGGCACGATCCGGATCGGCGCGAGCGCACTCGCGGTGTCCGACCTAACGGTGATGTTCGACGCGATCACACGGACCGGCTCGGTGCAGGGCTTTGCCGACGCCCTCGGCCTGTCCTATCGCGCGGCCTGGGCGCGCCTCCAGGCCTACGAAACGGCGCTGGGCCGTCCCCTGGTGCGCAAGACACGCGGCCACGGCACCGCCCTGACGGAGTTCGGGGCCGCCTTGGCGGAAGCCTTCACCGCCGCCGCCACGACATTGGAGGCTGGCCTCGGCCGCGAGACCCGTGCCGTCGAGCATCGCCTGCGCCGTCTCATGAGCGGCGGGGCCGGAGCACTGACACTGGCTGCGAGCCACGATCCGTTGCTGGTGGAGGTCCTGGCCGAGGCGATGGGCGGGGAACCGGGTGCGGAGACGGGCATCGAACTGTCCGTGACGGGCAGCAGCGCGGCGGTGCAGCGCCTTCTCGACGGCGGAGCCGACGCGGCGGGCTTCCATTGCGGAGCCCTCACGCCGGAAGCGGCGGGTGCTCCGTTCTCGGCGATCCATGCCGGCGCCGGCCTCGTGCTGCATCCCCTGTTCGAACGCGAGCAGGGCCTGCTGCTGGCCCCCGGCAACCCACGCGGCATCCGCACCTTGGCCGACCTGACCGGGCCCGGGCTGCGCTACGTCAACCGCCAGAAGGGATCGGGCACGCGGGACTGGTTCGACCGCATGCTGGCGCAGGCCGGCCTGCCGGCTGCCGCAATCCACGGCTACACGGTCGAGGAATTCACCCATCAGGCAGTCGCGGCGGTCATCGCCTGCGGCGCGGCGGATGCCGGACTCGGTGTCCGGGCAGCGGCCGACCGGCTCGGCCTCGACTTCCTCTCGGTCGGTTGGGAGACCTATTATCTCGCCGCCAGCCGCTCCCTCACCAGCCCGGCGCTCGACGCCCTCGTCGCCGCAGCGAGACGGTGCGCAAGCTGTACCCCGGGCTATCGGGCCGCCGCGGATCTTTGACAGGCAAAAGACGCCCAACCGGCACAACAACGATCTTTATTATATTTTATATCTGTAGAGCATATCAGTATACAACTCTGAAATTTGAATTGATACAAGTAAGTTTTATTTGGATTTATCAGATGGAGTCTCGACAGTCACCGCATTGTCGGGAATCGCACAGAGGGCGGCACCCGGCTTACATGTCGATCGGCCGCCCCCTAGTATTCAAACTCCGATGACCCTCACGGTCGCCGAGCACTTCGCTTTTCGAGAACGAGCATGAACCGGACTCCCGCTCGGGCGGCGCTCGATCTCGCAACGGCGGACCATGATGGCTGGCGACGGGCCCGGCGCTTTCGCCGAGGCGGCGCGCCATTCCGCGTCGACGCCGAGCGCGCGAAGTCTTCCGGCTCTTTCACCGAATTCACGAACGCGCCGCGCCGAACCAAACCGGCCTGGCAGAGCGGCGTCATCCCTACGCCGGGTGAACGGGCCGCGTGGGCGGGACAAGCCGAATGAAGGTCTTAGCAGGCAATGGAACGGCGGTGAGCGGGCCCTTGCTGCGCAAGCTGCAAAGCCTCGGCAAGCTGGAAGAAGCGGACACGGCCGCCTTGGCGATCGTCGAGGCGGGGACACGGCTGATTCCGGCCGGTACGGACCTGATCCGTGAGGGCGACCGGCCCGAGGGGATGATCGCGATCACGGAAGGCTTCGCCTGCCGCTACAAGCTGCGGGCGAACGGCGCGCGTCAGATCACGGCCTACCTCATCCCGGGGGATATCTGCGACTTCGATACCTCGGTCCTGAACCGGATCGATCACACCATCGGCACGCTCTCCAACTGCCGCGTCGCGCGGATCGGCCCTGAGGCCGGACGGGAATTGCGTCGACGCCCCGCTCTCGCCCGCAGCCTGCGCAAGGTCGCCTTTATCGACGAGGCAACCCTCGGCGAATGGCTGATGAATATCGGCCGGCGCTCGGCCGTGGAGCGCCTTGCGCACCTGCTCTGCGAGTTGCTCGTGCGCCTGCGGGCGGTGGGGCTGACGAGCGGCAACAGCTTCGACCTGCCGATTACGCAAATCGACCTCGCCGACACCACCGGCATGACCAGTGTGCACGTGAACCGCTCTCTCAGCGAACTCAAGCACGCAGGGCTGATCGAGCGTAAGGGCAAGCGCGTAACGCTCTGCGATCTGCCCCGACTCGTCGAGTTGGCCGAATTCCGGTCGAATTATCTGAATTGCGAGACGCAAACCGCTGCGTAAATTCGAGCGGAAACCGAGAATCACTTCCGGCCACACCATGATCGCGGGCGGCTCTCGGCCCCGATAGAACGGGGATACTCAGCAATCGCGTGTCTTCGTGGTTCGGAAACCCTGGTTCTTGCTGCCCTCCGCGGCAGGGGGCGCCCCCGGCACGCCCGTGTTGCCTGAGCCGCCGCCCATCTCTCCCGTCTTCATCGCGTCACCCTTCTGCATCTCGCCCGCCGTCTCGGTTGCGATCGGGCGCCGAACGGTCATCGAGCCGGCCTGCAGGCCCACGGAACGAGCCGTCCGCTTATGGCGTTCACCGTCGGACCTTAGCCGAGCATCAAGGCCCGGCCGACATGAGATCAGGAGACGTTCGATGGTGAAGATCGGAACCCGCACGATGCTGGCTCTGATCGCCTTCTCGGCCGCCGGCACGACCAGCGTGAGGGCCGGTGAGGAGGAGCAGGCTGCGCTCTGCCGCGACGATGTCATGCGGCTGTGCCTGACATCGATTCCCGATCGCGGCCGCATCGTCAGTTGCATGAAGGCGCAACGGGCGAGCCTGAGCCCCGGATGCCGGGCCGCCTTCGACGAAGGGACCGCCTCCTCGGCCGGTCGGCGCTCGGCGAGCCTCCGCTGAGAATCGGGGAGCGCCGCTCTCGAACTTCGGCTTGGCC
Organism: Methylorubrum extorquens; assembly: GCF_024169925.1. Taxonomy (NCBI): domain Bacteria; kingdom Pseudomonadati; phylum Pseudomonadota; class Alphaproteobacteria; order Hyphomicrobiales; family Methylobacteriaceae; genus Methylorubrum; species Methylorubrum extorquens. The sequence goes on along the minus strand of NZ_JALJXF010000001.1, from coordinate 2,487,160 downwards.
GTCATGCGCGCATGACGGCTGAACGGCGCCGGGACCGCACCTGCGCCTGATTTCGATCCACGACAGGAGATACGGCTCCCGATGAACCGTTCGCTTCTCCCCCTCCTTCTGGTCACCACCCTGGCAGTGCCCGCGCTCAGCCAGACCGCTTCCGCGGTCGAGGGCTCACCGATGCTGCTGCACGGCAATTACTGCGGGCCCGGCAACAATGGGCCGGCGGCGCCCGTCGATGCCCTGGACGCGGCCTGCGCCCGCCACGACGCCTGCACGCCGGACGGTGCCCTGGCCCCGAAGGCCTGCAACCTGCGGCTCCAAGTGGATGCCGAGCGCGTGGCCGACGATCCGCGCCAGCCGCAGGACTTGCGGATGATGGCCGGGCTGGTCGCCTCGGGCGCAGCGATGATGCCCTCGGCTCCGGGATCCCGACTGGGTGCTCCCGCCGTTGCCCCTCCCGAGGCCATAGAGATCGAGAGCCCGCCCGAGGCGGACCTTCTCCCGGAATAGGCTGCGCCGACTTGTCGAGCGTCTCGTCTCGTCGCTCACGCAACATCCGCTTCGCCGTCGCAATCCGCAGGAGGAGCGGCCCTCAGCAGCGGGCGCGTCGGGAGACCTTTCAGCGGCCTCGCGCGAGTTCCGTCGTGATGTGCTTCACCGACGGCGTGACGATCGCCACGAACTGCGCCTCGCGCAGGCGCCGGAATGTCTCCGCACCCTCCAGATAGCCGCGCGCACCCGCCTGGAGCATGGCGGCCTGCGCCGCCTCCAGGGCCAGCCATGACACGTCGAGGCGCAGACGCAGGGTCTCGAGGAAGGTCGCGCGGTCGATCTCGGCATGCACTTGTGCCGCGGCGGCGACGCGCTCGCGCAGCGCGTCCGCCCGCCCCTCGATCGCATCCGGCCCGAGCGGCAGATACGCCGCGTTCGTCCGGCCGCGGGCATCCGCGCGCATCAGCGCCGCGACCCCGCGGGCGAGGCCGAGCCCCATCCCGGTCTGGAGCAGCACGAAGCCGTTGCGGATGCGCGGCACGAAGGCGGCGGCATCGTGCGTGATCACGTCGGTATCGGATAGATGCGCGTCGCGGATCATCACCGTGTAGGTGCCGGTGCCTTCGAGCGCGACGAAGCGGGCATTGGCCGCGATCGAGACAGTCTCGGCGCCGGCTTCGAACAGCCCCATTACCCGCCGCCCGTCGGGCAGCGAGGCGATGCCGGCGAAACGCTGGCCAGGGCCGAGGTTCGAGACCCAGGGCAGGCGCCCGCGCACCCGGTAGCCGTCGCCCGCGCGCTCAGCCTGGAGCGCCAGCGGCTCGATGCCTGCGAGCGCCTTCATCGGGTTGGACAACCCGGTGCCGCCGAGCGCCGCACCCGAAGCGATCGCCGCGAGATGGCGGCGCGGGCCGTCTTCGTCGCCTTGGGCGAGGTACCAGACCAGCGCGTCCTGGCACCACATGCAGAAGGCGGTCGAGAGGCAGGCCCGCCCCGCCTCCGTCATCGCGTCGATGGCGGCCAGCAGGCCTGCCGCCGTGCCGTCGGCGTGGTGGGCGTAGGCGCCGGCCGCCCCGAGCGCCCGCAGGATGTCGGCGGGATAGTCCCCGGCGTCGATCGCGGCGAGACGCGGGCGCAAAGCGTCGCGCACGATCCCGGCGACGTCGAGCGGGGCGGATTCCGCGATGCGGGCGGTGGCGGCCATCGGGTTCAGGCCCGCGCCAGGGTGATGGCGACGGGGTTCTTCACCGAGTTGAGCACCGGCGACCACTGCCCGGCATGGGCGACGAGTTCGTCGAGTTCGGCCGGGCTCGCGCCCTCGACGTCGAGATGCACCTTGAGCCGCACGGCGCTGAGCCCGACCGGCTTTTCCGAGAGGTCGCCGGTACCCCAGACCGAGGTGATGTTGATGTCGCCCTCCGACTCGACCTCGATGCCCTTCACGGTCCAGCCGCGGGCGATGGCGTTGGCCTGAAGGCCCACCGCGACACAGGTGCCGAGCGCGGCGAGCAGGGCCTCGGTCGGGTTCGGGGCGGTGTCGTCGCCCAGCAGCGCCGGCGGCTCGTCGACGACGTGCGCGTCGAGGCTGCGGATGTAGTTGAGGTGGCGGAAGCGGCGGCCTTCCGCGACCGTGCGTGCGCGCACGGTCTTCACCACGCTTGGGTCGGCCCGGCCCTTCTCGGAGAGGGCGTGCAGCCTCTCGCGGTCGATCGGCTCGAACACCTTCTCGAAGGTCTGAACGATTTCCTGGGCGGCAGTCGCGGTCATTGTCGTGTCCTCAGGTTGCGGGAATCCAGCGGGCGCGGGCGGCCAGCCGCCCGAGACCGGTGTCGAGGGCGTAGCCGATCCCTCCGATCAGCAGGACGAGGGCGGCGAGCCGGTCGTAGGAGAGGGTGTCGCGGGCGTCGTTGATGGCGTAGCCGAGCCCGCTCGTGACCCCGAGATACTCGGCCGGCACCAGCACGATCCAGGCAACACCCAGCGCGAGCCGCAGGCCGGTCAGGATGTCCTGCAGCACCGCCGGGACGACGACGGCGCGCAGAGCTGCGAACCGGCCGGCGCCGAGGTTGCGCGCCATGGCGAGCCAGATCGGATCGACCCGCTTCACGCCCGCCGCGGTGGCAAACAGGATCGGCCAGATCGCGGCGGCGGCGATCAGGAAGACGATGGCCCCGTCCCAGCTCGGGAAGGCGAGCACCGCCACCGGCATCCAGGCCAGCGGCGAGATCATCCGCAGGAGCTGGAACGGCGGCTGCAGGATGCGCTCGGCGAGCGGCACCGAGCCGACGAGGAGCCCGAGCGGCGCGCCGAGCCCGAACGCCACCGCGAGGCCCTGGCCGATCCGGGCGAGACTCGGCGCGGCGGCCCGCCATGCTTCGCCGGAGGTCAGAAGTTCGGCGAAGGAGGCCAGCGCAGGCCCCGGCGCGAAGCCGGCAAAGGCGGCGTAGGCCGGCACGCTCTCCAGAACCAGCCCGCCCGCGAACCACAGGGCGAGCAGCCCCGCAAGGCCGACGAGCGGGGCCAGCCGGTCGAGGGCCGAGGCACCAAACCGGGCACCGATCCCGGCCCGGCTCGGCGCCGGGGCCGCGACCTCGCGCTCGACGGCGAGCGCCGCCTCGATCGCGCCCCCGCTCACAGGCTCAGGGTCTCCTGGCGGGTGAGCGCGGCCTCGTCCGCCGCCCCCGGCCATTCAGGGTAGCGTTTGAGCGAGGCCCGAACGAATCGGTCGTCCACGAGGTCGCGGGCGACGAAATCCGGGTCGAGCCCTTTGAGGAAGCCGGCATCGCCCTCGACCACGGTGTTGCCCATCGCCTCGACGATCAGCTTGGTGGCCGACGGGTAGGGCCAGGGCTGGAAGTCGATGCGTTGCGCCGCCCAGTCGCGGTGGCGGATCGCGCCGCTCGCCTCGTAGGCCGGGCCGTAATCGGTGGTGGCCTTGATGACGACGTCGGCCGGCATCGGCAGGTAGCCGCGCCCCTCCTTCGAGATCAGCCGGGCGACCTCCTCGCGGTTCTTCACGCAATAGGCCTGCGCCCGCACGATGGCATCGACCGCCTTGCCGGCCCATTCCGGCTTGGCGGCGATCTGGCCCTCATGCGCGACCACGACGCAGCAGGGATGGTTCTTCCAGATGTCGCCGGTGAAGCGCAGCATCCGCGCGCCGGCCTTGATCTCGCCGAGCGCGTTGAACGGCTCGGCGACGATGTAGCCGTCGATCTTGCCCGCCGCGAGCGCCGCCGGCATCTCGGGCGGCGCCAGGATCTGAAGCGCGCATTCGTTCGGCCCGGCATCCCCCCGGATCACCGGCGTGACGCCGGATTCGCGCAGGGCGTATTGCAGCACGACGTTGTGCATCGAGTACCAGTAGGGCACCGCGACGCGCTTGCCTGCCAGCCCCTTGAAGTCCTCGATCCCGCTCTTGCCCCCGACAACGATGCCCGAGCCGTTGGTGTGGGCCCAGGCCAGGATCTTGACTGGGAACTTGTTGTTGTAGCGCATCCAGACCGGGATGGGCTTCAAGAGGTGGGCGAGGTTGAACTTGCCCGCGGCAAACCCCTCCACCAGCGCCGACCACGAGCGCACCGGCGTCGGCTCGGCGACCTTCAGGCCGGCTTCCTCGAAGTAGCCCTTGGCATGGGCCACCAGAAGCGCGGTCGCGTCGGTGATCGGCAGGTAACCGATGCGCACGGTGTCGTCCTCCGCGGCGTGCACCGCGGGGCCGGACAGGGCGAGCCCGCCGCCGCCGAGCAGGGCGGCGAGACCGCCGCGGGCGAGCGCGTCGAGGGTGTTGCGGCGCGTCCAGTCGGCGCGTGCCCATTCGTGAGTCCAGAGGGCGGAGAGGTCGTCGGGGGCGCTCATCGTGAGGTCTCGGTGAGGGAAATCAGGCGGCACGGCTGGTCACGCCGGACGCGTCGCGGGCCAGGGAACCGAGACGGCGGCGCAATTCGGCCTGCGCGTCGTCACCGAGGGCGAAGTCCGCGGCGATGCGGGCCGGGCGCCCGTCGAGCACCACGGCGCGGGCTGCCAGCGCCGCGACGTCGGCGAGGTCGTGGGTGACGACGATCAGCGTCAGGTCGCGGGCGCGGGCGAGCCGCAGCACGTCGGCCCGAAGCGACGCGCGCATCTCGGGATCGAGCGCCGAGAACGGCTCGTCGAGGAGCAGGATCGACGGCTCGCTCGCCAGCGCGCGGGCGAGCGCCACCCGCTGCTGCTGACCACCCGAAAGCTGGTGCGGCTTGGCGCCCGCGCGCTCGCCGAGGCCGAGATCGTCGAGGAGGCGGCGCGCATCCGCCTCGCAGGCCGCACGGTCGCGGGCGAGGCGCCCCGAGAGGCGGGCGGGCAGCAGCACGTTGTCGCGCACGCTCGCCCAGGGCAGCAGGGCCGGGCGCTGGAACATCACCGTGCAGCCCGGCACCGGCCCGCGCGCGGGCGTGCCGTCGAGCCGCACGGTGCCGGCGGAGGGCGCGACGAGCCCGGCCATGATCTGCAGGAGAGTCGATTTTCCGACGCCGGAGCGGCCGAGGATGCCGATGCGCTCGCCCGCCGCGATTTCGAGATCGATACGGTCGAGCACCGGACTCGGGCCGTAGCGGTAGGCGACGGCCGCGAGGGCGAGACGGGGGAGGGGACGCGACATCGAACCTGAAATTGAACCTGAACAAGTCGGGCAGGACCGGCCTTGAGGGCCGGCCGTGCGGCAGAGCGGCGCCCGTCAAAATGACCGACCAGACCTCCCAAGATCAATGAATGTAATATTCAAATATTGACACGAATTAGCATCATCGTTCTCCAAGAATCAGCCGACGCGAGAGGATTATTCCTCCTTGTCATCCGTCCGGGCCTCGATTGGTTCTACGGCGCGTCGGCGCCGATCCCTGGGCCGCAAGGCCTCTCGGGGCTGACATCGTCCGGAGCCCATTCCCTTCGCCACTCCGATGCAACGTGGAAGCGTTTTTCTTCGCCGCCCGACGATCCACACGTGCCTTCAACGGTACCGATACGTCTCCGTCCCCCTTTTCGGCGCAAAGGGGGAAATGTTGTCCCAGCATCGCGCTCAAAAATGGCAATCGCTTTTATTGACGCGCTAGTGTTCATTGTCGAATATCGCCTCACATTCGGCGAGCATCAAACGAAGACAAGCAGATCTTCGTCGGGCTCTCGATGACGCGCCGGTCAGGCGGGCGGATCGACATCCTGCCCGGACCGGCTGCCCCGCCGAGGTCCCGCATTCCGCGGGCCGACGCTTCTCCTCCCGATCCGCCTCACGTGCCTGCGTCCGCGCTGGTCCGATGCCCCCTGCGCGACTGCCTGAAGACGAGTCCGATGCCGAACGTCCTGTCCCCGCCGGCCCGCCTCCTGCTCCTAGGCGCCGGCCTCGCCTGTGCCCTGCCGCTCATCGAGACGCCCGCCCTGGCGCAATCGCCGAGCGCGGTGGAGAGCTTCACCGGGGAGGCCGGTCCCCGCACCAACCCGGAGGCGATCGGCGTCGCGCCGGACGGAAAGGTGAAGTGGCACGGGCCGCTGGCGCCCTACGCCGCCTCGCTGGCGCTCGCTGGATTGAGCTTCGATGTCAACGTCTACGACTTCTTCTTTTCGAACCCGAGCGCGGGCCTGCGGCCCGGACAACTCTCGAATTCGGCCTATTACCTGCTGAGCCTCGATGCGGATCTCGACAAGTTGGCGGGTATACCCGGCGGCTGGTTCCACATCACCCAGACCTTCTTCGGCCTGCGCTGGAACAACCGCAACATGGGCGCCGACATCGGCGATACCACGATCGGTTACCAGCCGACCTTCAACCGCGATTTCGCCCGCCTCTCGATCCTCACCTACGAGCAGCGGCTGCTCGACGACCGCCTCGCCATCGAGATCGGGCGCACCCATCCGAACCGCTACTACGCGCTGCCACCCTGCCAATCGAGCGTGAGCTGCTTCCAGGACATCTTGCAGATCAATGCCGGGCTCAGCTCGCCGCTCTACGGTGTCTGGGGCGCCAACGTCGCCTACAAGACCTCTCCGAACGACTACATCCAGGCCGGCGCCTTCGCGGTGACGGGCCGCGCCAACTTCACCTCCGGCTGGGATTTCGGCCACGAACCGCTCAACGGCGTCGTCACGCTCGCGGAGATCGGCCACGCCACCACCTTCGTCACCGATCCCTATCCGAGTCGCGTGGCGCTGACCGGCTTCTACAATACAGCCGACCACGAGGATAACCTCAGGACGGTCTTCGGCACCTCGAAGGGGCTCAATCCCGGCGATCCGGTGCGGCTGCGCTCCGGCACCTCCGGCGTGATCCTCACCGGCTCGCAGGTCGTGTGGCGCGCCGACGGCGGGGCGGAGGCGGGCAACCTCAACCCGACCTCGATCCAGGCCTATACCAGCCTCGCCTACGCGCCCGACCCGACGGTGCCGATCCGCTGGAGCGCGTTTGCCGGCCTCACGCTGCAAGCGCCCGACCAGAGCCGGCCGCTCGACCGCTACGGCGTCAAGGTCAACTGGCAGCGCATCTCCGCCGACTACGCGCAGTTCCTCTCCGATGCGAACTTCATCTCCGGCGGCAGCGGTGAACTCTATTCCCGCGACAAGCTGATCTTCGAAGCCAACGCGCATCTGGCGCTCGGCAAGGGCATCTTCTTCGAGCCGGTGGTCCAGTACCTCGTCAACGGCAATTCCTACTGGAACCCCTTCACCCCCAACCGCACCAAGGACGGCTTCTACGTCGGCGCCACCCTGATCGTGCCGCTCGGCCAGTTGCTCGGCCTCGCGCCGGGCTGAGCCCCCGCCGAGCCTTCCTGCCGCGCCGCCCCCTCAACGGACGAAGCCTCATGACGCGCCAAATTCGCTTCAACGCCTTCGACATGAACTGTGTCGGGCACCAGTCGCCGGGTCTGTGGGCCCATCCGCGCGACCGCTCGTGGCAGTACAAGGACCTCGAATACTGGCAGGATCTCGCCCGCACCCTCGAACGCGGGATCTTCGACGGGATCTTCATCGCCGACGTCGTCGGCTACTATGATGTCTACAAGGGTTCGAACTGGCACGCCCTGCATCAGGCGGCGCAGATCCCGGTCAACGATCCGCTCCAGCTCGCCGCTCCGATCGCGCTGGCCACAGAACATCTCGGCATCGGCATCACCGCCTCGACCTCGTTCGAGCACCCCTACACCTTCGCCCGCCGCCTCTCGACTGCGGATCACCATACCAAGGGCCGCGTCGGCTGGAACATCGTCACCTCGTATCTCGAGAGCGGCGCCAAGAACGTCGGCCAGTCGGGGCTCGCGCACCACGACAACCGCTACGAGGTCGCCGCCGAATACGTCGAAGTGCTCTACAAGCTGTTCGAGGGCAGCTGGGAACCTGGCGCCGTCCTGCGCGACCGCGAGCGGCGGATCTTCACCGATCCGTCGAAGGTGCACGAGATCGACCATCGCGGCCGGCACTTCACCGTACCGGGCTACCATCTCTGCGAGCCGTCGCCCCAGCGCACCCCAGTGCTCTACCAAGCCGGCGCCTCCGGGCCCGGCAAGGCTTTTGCGGCGGGCCATGCCGAGTGCGTGTTCGTCGGCGCGCCGCTCAAATCCATGCTCAAGGCCTATGTCGCGGATGTCCGGGCAAAAGCCGTCGCCGCCGGCCGCTCCGCCCGCGACGTGCTGATCTACAACCTCACCACAATCATCGTCGCCGAAACCGACGAGGCCGCGCAGAAGAAGTTCGAGGAATACCAAACCTATACGTCGTATGACGGCGCGCTGGTGTTCATGTCGGGCTGGAGCGGGATCGATTTCGGCCAGTACGCGCCGACCGATCTGGTGAAGAAGGTCGAGACCAACGCCATCGTCTCGATGGTCGAGAGCTTCTCCTCGGCCGAGAAGCCCTGGTCGATCGCGGAGCTCGCCCGCTGGGGCGGCATCGGCGGGATCGGGCCGGTCTTCGTCGGCTCGCCCTCGACGGTGGCCGACATCCTCCAGCAATGGGTCGAGGAGACCGACGTCGACGGCTTCAACCTCGCCTACGCGGTGACGCCGGAGACCTTCGAGGATGCGGTCAACCTGCTGGTGCCCGAACTCCAGCGCCGCGGCGTCTACCCGAAGGCCTACCGCCCCGGAACCTTGCGCGAAAAACTGTTCGGGCGCGGGCCCCTCCTGCCGGAGACGCACCCGGCCCACGGCTACCGCGACATCGAGGCGGTGAAGGCCCGCGAGGCAAACCGCCTCGAAGCGGCGGAGTGAGAGCGATGGCCGACCCGATCCTCGAACTCTCCGACGTCTCGCTCTCGTTCAAGGGGCTCAAGGCGATCAACGCCCTGAGTTTCTCGGTCGAGCGCGGCGAGATCTGCGCCCTCATCGGCCCCAACGGGGCGGGCAAGTCCTCGGCGCTCAACATCCTCAACGGCGTCTACCGGGCCGATTCCGGCCATGTCGCCTTCGAGGGGAAGCGTCTGCGCTCGATCCGGCCGGGGGCTGCGGCGCGGCGCGGGATCGGGCGCACCTTCCAGCATGCGGCCCTGTTCTCGGGCCTCAGCGTCCTCGACAACGTGCTGGCAGGGCTCGCGCGCCACAGCCGCACCACCCTGATCGAGCACGCGCTGGGCTTGCCCCGCGATGCAGCCGAGATGCGCCGCTTCCGGGAGGCGGCGGAGGAGACGCTGAGTTTCCTCGAACTCAGCGCCTACCGCGACCGCATCGTCGCCACGCTCCCCTACGGCATCCAGAAGCGGGTCGATCTCGCCCGCGCGCTGGTGGCGCGGCCCACGCTGCTGCTGCTCGACGAACCGATGGCCGGCATGAACGGCGAGGAGAAGCGCACGATCGCCCGCTTCATCGCGGCGGCGCGCGACAGCCTCGGCACCACCGTCGTGCTGATCGAGCACGATATCGGCGTCGTCATGAGCCTGTCGGACCACGTCGTGGTGCTCGATTACGGCCGCAAGGTCGGCGACGGCCCACCCGAGGCGATCCGCAACGACCCGGCCGTGATCGCGGCCTATCTCGGCAAGCCGCATTGAGGGCCGATCCATGAGCTTCTTTCTGGAAACGCTCGCGGGCGGCCTGCTCGCCGGCGTGATGTACGCCCTCGTCGCGATCGGCTTCGTGCTGATCTACAAGGCGTCCGGCGTGTTCAACTTCGCGCAAGGGGCGATGGTGCTCTGCGCCGCGCTCACCTTCGTGACGCTCACCGAACGCGACGTGCCGTTCTGGCTCGCCGGCCTGATCACGCTGGCGATCATGGTGACGCTGGCGGTCGCCGTCGAGCGGGTGGTGCTGCGGCCCCTCGTGAACCGCTCGCAGATCACGCTGTTCATGGCGACGCTCGGCCTGTCCTACGTGATCGAGGGCGGCTCGCAGCTCGTGATGGGCGCCAGCGTCCACGAGCTCGACCTCGGCATCAGCGACCTGCCGGTGGCGATCGGCCCGGTCCAGCTCAGCTCCTTCGATCTCGTGGCGGCCCTGACCGCGGGCGCACTGGTGCTCGCCCTGTGGCTGTTCTTCGAGCGCACCCGGATCGGCGTCTCGCTGCGGGCGGTGGCCGACGACCCGCAGGCCGCGCTCTCCATCGGCATCCGGCTGCCCGTGCTCTGGGCCGCGGTCTGGGCGGTCGCCGGCTTCGTGGCGCTGGTGGCAGGCCTGCTCTGGGGCGCGCGCCAGGGCGTGCAGTTCTCCCTCACCTTCGTGGTGCTCAAGGCGCTCCCAGTGCTCATCATCGGCGGCTTCACCTCGATCACCGGCGCCGTCGTCGGCGGCCTCATCGTCGGCGCGGCCGACGCGCTCGCCGAGATCTATCTCGGGCCGCTGCTCGGCGGCTCCGTCTCCACCTGGTTCGCCTACGGGCTCGCCGTCGCCTTCCTGCTGGTGCGCCCGGCCGGATTGTTCGGCGAACGCGCCATCGAGAGAGTCTGACGCCATGCCCCCCGCCCTCGCTGCCGCCCTCGCGCCGGGCCGGCGCCTCACGCTGCCCTCTCTGCCCCTGCGCGGCGCCGGCCTTGCTCTCCTCCTCGGCCTCGCCTTCGTGGCGATCCCGCTCACCGCCACCGATTACTGGTACAACGCGATCCTGATCCCGTTCCTGATCATGGCGCTCGCCGGGCTCGGCCTGAACCTGACCATGGGCTATGCGGGCCAAGCCTCGCTCGGCACCGGCGCCTTCATGGCGGTGGGGGCCTACGCCACTTACAACCTGCTGCTGCGCCTGCCCGAGCTGCCGCTGCCGGTCAGCCTTGTCGGCGGTGGGCTCATCGCCGGATCGGTCGGGCTCGTCGTCGGCCTGCCGTCACTCCGCATCAAGGGATTCTACCTGATCGCGCCGACGCTGGCGGCGCAGTTCCTGATCGAGTGGGTCTTCAATCAGGTCGGCTGGTTCTCGAACTACGCCTCGTCCAGCGCGATCTCGGCGCCCCGGCTCGTGTTCCTCGGCCACGACCTGTCGAGCCCGGCCGGACGCTACGCCCTCACGCTGACCAGCGTCACCGTCGTCACGGTGCTGGCGTGGCGTCTCGTCGGAAGCCAGACCGGCCGCAACTGGCGCGCAGTGCGCGACGGCGAGACCGCGGCGGCCGTCATCGGCGTGCCGGTGGCGCGGGCCAAGCTCTCGGCCTTCTTCGTCGGCGCCGCGGTGAGCGGTGTCGCCGGCGCTCTGTGGGCGTTCGCCTATCTCGGCACGGTCGATGCCCGCAGCTTCGATCTCGACCGCTCGTTCCAGGCGATGTTCATCATCATCATCGGGGGCTTGAGCAGCCTGTCGGGCAGCTTCATCGGCGCGGCCTTCATCGTCCTGACCCCGATCCTGCTGACCCATCTGTCGAACGCCGTGCTCGGCGGCAGCCTCGATGGCGGGCAGGTCTCGAACCTCCAACGCATCCTCTTCGGCGCGCTCATCATCGGCTTCCTGATCAAGGAGCCGAACGGGCTGGCCGCGCTGCTCGGCCGGCTGCGCCGCCCCGCCCGCTGATTCCCTCCCTCGAAGCTCTCCCGGAGAACCGAACGATGTCCCGCCTGTCCCGCGCCCTGCGCGCCGTTGCCCTCGCCGCGAGCCTGACCGCCGCGCCCAACCTCGTGCCCACCGCCTCCGCGCAAGAATCCGGTGCTCAAGCGGCCAAGCAGTACATCCCCCTCGCCACCTACCGGGTCGGCGCCTACGCTTCGTCCGGGACGCCGGTCTGGGGCGGGACCATCGACTACCTGCGCTACCTCAACGAGGTCGAGGGCGGGATCAACGGCGTCAAGCTGACCTGGGAGGAGTGCGAGACCGAGTGGGCGGTCGAGAAGGGCGTCGAGTGCTACGAGCGGCTGAAGGGCGGCCGTGACGGCTCGCCGGTGCCGCTGTTCCTGCCGCACGGCGACCCGATCACCAAGGCGCTCACGGAAAAGTCCGCCGCCGACAAGATCCCGCTGCTCACCACCGGCTACGGCCGCACCGAGGCGATCGACGGGCGCGTCTTCCCCTACAGCTTCACCGCTTTGTTCAGTTTCTGGAGCGAGGCGTCCTCGGCAGTGAACTACATCGCCGAGCAGGTCGGGGGTAAGGACAAGCTCAAGGGTCTCAAGATCGCGACCGTCTACCACGACTCTCCCTACGGCAAGGAGACGCAAGTCCCGCTCGACCTACTGGCCAAGACCTACGGCTTCGAGAACATCCAGATCGCGGTGCCGCATCCCGGCAACGACCAGTCGGCGCAATGGGCCCGCATCCGCCAGATCAAGCCGGACTGGGTGTTTCTGCGCGGCTGGGGCGTGATGACCCCGGTGGCGATCAAGACGGCGGCCAAGACGGGTTTCCCCGTCGATCACATCATCGGCGGCATCTGGTCGGGCTCCGAGGAGGACGTGCGGCCGGCCGGCAGCGTCGGCAAGGGCTATCTCGCCATCACCCCGTTCCCCGCCGGGGCCGAGTTCGGCATCCTGAAGAAAATCAAGGTGGCGATCATCGATCAGGGCAAGAGCGACCTGAAGGATCTCAAGAGCTTCGGTTCGGTCTACTACAATTCCGGTGTGATCGAGACGATCATCGCCGTCGAGGCAATCCGCACGGCGCAAGCACGCTTCGGCAAGCGCCCCCTCAACGGCGAGGAGACGCAGTGGGGCCTCGAACACCTCGTGCTCGACGAGGCCCGCCTGAAGGAACTCGGCGCGGACGGCCTCGTCCAGCCGCTCCGCCTCTCGATCAAGGACCACGAGGGCGGCGGTGCCGGCAAGGTGCTGCAATGGGACGGCGCGAAGTGGAACATCGTCAGCAACGGCTGGGTCAAGTCCGACCGTGAACTGCTCCTGCCCGTCATCTACGAGCGCGCGGCGGCCTATGCCCGGGAGAAGGGCATCACGCCCCGCTCCGAGGACACGGCGGAGGCGAGCGCGAAATGAGCGCGCCCTTCCTCGACGTCGAATCCATCGAGGCGGTTTACGGCGCCTCGATCCTGGGCTTGCGCGACGTGTCGCTCAGCGTCGCCAAGGGGGAGATCGTCGCGCTGATCGGCCCCAACGGCGCCGGCAAGACCACGACCCTGCGGGCGATCTCGAACCTGCTCGGCGCACAACGCGGCCATGTGCGGCGCGGCGCCATCCGCTGGCAGGGCGAGGCGACCGGGCGGCTCGACCCGGCCGACCTCGTCGCCCGCGGCATCGTGCAGGTGCTGGAGGGCCGCCACGTCTTCGGCCAGCTCACGGTGGAAGAGAACCTGCTGACGGGCGGCTACCTCCGCCGCCCGAGCCGGCGGCAACTCGCTGAAGATCTGGAGCGGATCTACGCGTGGTTCCCGCGCCTGAAGCAGCGGCGCGGGGCGAAAGCCGGCCTCACCTCCGGCGGCGAGCAGCAGATGGTGGCGATCGGGCGCGCCCTGATGACCCACCCGACCCTGCTGCTCCTCGACGAGCCCTCCATGGGGCTCGCGCCGATCATCGTCGCCGAGATCTTCGAGATCGTCGCCCGGCTCAACCGCGAGGAGGGCGTGAGCGTCCTCGTCGCCGAGCAGAACGCCAACCTCGTGCTCGAGGTCGCCCACCGCGCCGTCGTGCTCGAGAGCGGGCGCGTGGTGGCCTCCGGCTCCAGCGCGGAACTCGCCGCGAGCGGGCGGCTCGGCGCGCTCTACCTCGGCGGCGGCGAGGCCGGGACCCGGCACTGATGTTTTGCACCCGCACCGAACGAGACAGCCGATGAGCGAACCCGAAGCCACCTCATGGACCTCTCCTTGGGCTGCCTGGGGCACGCCCCCGAGCCCGCGCTACGAGGGCCTCGCCGCGCGCTTCCGGCCGATCTTTGCCCGCATCCGCGAGGGGGCGCTTGCGCGTGAAGGTAAGCGCGATCTGCCCTACACGGCGATCGGGTGGCTGCGCGAAGCCCGCTTCGGCGCCCTGCGGGTGCCGGAGGAGGAGGGTGGCTTCGGCGCGAGCCTGCCCGACCTGTTCGGGCTGCTGACCGAACTGGCGGAGGCCGATTCCAACCTGCCGCAGGCCCTACGCAACCATTTCGGCTTTGCCGAGGACACCGTCGGCAGTCCAGCGGGGGAGCGCCGGGCGCACTGGATCGAACGCCTCGCGGCCGGCGACCTGTTCGGCGGGGCGTGGTCCGAGACCGGGACCGCCACGGTCGGCACTTTCGAGACCCGCATCCATCGCAGCGGCGCGGGGTGGGGGCTGACGGGCAAGAAATACTACACCACGGGCTCGCTCTTCGCCGACTGGATCGACGTCGTCGGCACCGGCGAGGCGGGGGAGGAGACCTCGGTGGTGGTGCCGGCCAAGGCGCCGGGTGTCGAGATCCTCGACGATTGGGACGGGTTCGGCCAGCGGCTCACGGCCAGCGGCACCGCCCTGTTCGAGGACGCCCCCGCCGTCGGCGATCCGCTGCCGACCGCGGATCGCTTCCCCTACGGCCCGGCCTTCTTCCAGGCGGTGCATCTGGCCACCCTCACCGGCATCGCCCGGGCGGCGGCGGGCGAGGTCGCTCGCGCCGTGCGCGAGCGCGCGCGCACCTATTCCCACGCCGCCGGGGCGCGCCCCAGCGCCGACCCGCAGGTGCTTCAGGTCGTGGGCCGGGTGCACGGCCTCGCCTATGCCGCCGGTGCGATCAACGGGCAGGCGGCGCAGGCCGTGCAGCGCGCCTACGAGGCGCGCGTCGCCGACCTGCCCGAGGAAGAGGCGCACGCGATCAACGTCGCCGCGGAGATCGAGCTGGCCCAGGCCCAGAGCGTGCTGACCGGCCTCGTGCTGGATGCCGGCACGATCCTGTTCGACGCGCTCGGCGCCTCGGCCACGCGCCGCGGCCTCGCGCTCGACCGCCACTGGCGCAACGCCCGCACGATCGCCTCGCACAATCCGCGCATCTTCAAGGACCGCGTCGTCGGCGATTACGCCGTCAACGGCACCGAGCCGCCGTTCCAGTGGAAGATCGGGCGCGTGCCGGAGAGCCGCGGCTGAGAGCGTGGCTGGGGCCCTGGCCGGGAGTGGTGCTCGCGCTCCGGCAGCGTCGCGAGGAAGTGAGCCCTACGCGGTCGGCCGGAGCTTGCAAAAGCCTCCGCACTGACTCTAACCCACCGCAACCTCACCGGGTCAAAGTCGGTGGTCGTGGGTATGCCGGAGAGGGTTTTGCGCCGGATCGAGCCTGGGCCGGCAAGCCGCCGCGGCTCCGGCGTCCGGCCCTCGCACTGAAGCCGAGACGCACAGAATACATGTCGAAGACGGGTGGTTCCGCGCCGAGCGAAGGAACGGACGAGAGAGCGGCCGGCCACGGCACCCTCGATCCACTTCCGCCGGAGCCGTCGCAATTCCGGCGCTTCCTCCCCGACATCGCGCATCGCACGAGCGGTGAGATCCTGATCCATCCCGATTTCGCGCGGATGCGACCGCGTTACGTCGCCATCACGATGGCGTGCTACGAGATCGCGAACTTCCCCGGGGGATGGCAGAGCGCGGCCTATCGGGTCGCCACGATCAGCGCGATCGTCTGCCTCCATGCGGCCTGGGATCCGGCGGACCGGGCGACGTGGCCGACGCTCGCGCGGCTCAAGGAGGCGGGAGCGTCCTTCGGACTCTCGAGTCCTCGGCAAATCGATGATCTCATCGCCCGCCTCGTCGAGACCGATCACGTCGTTCTGGAGCGTCCCACTGCCGACGGCCGGCTGCGGCTGCTGGTGCCGACGGACAAACTCCTGGCCTGGGATCGGGCCTTGCTGTCCTCCTATTACAGCGTGCTGCAGGAGCTCTATCCGGAACCCGGATACGGTCTCGCCGTGTCCCGCGACCCGGCCTTCCATCTGGCTCACCGCCGCGTCTCGGTCGGCATGTTCGACGTCATCGGTCGGTTCCTCGCACAGAACGGCGACATCCTCCCGTTCCTCCAGATGTATCAAGGCTTCCATGTCCTGGCGCGGGTGATCCTGCTGAAGGAGGCGGACGCGCAGGCCGCCATCCGCGAGAGCGACTTTTCCGACATCGTCGCGCGGTTCGGGGTGTCCCGGTCGCATGTCCGCAACATCCTGGCGGCAGCGGAGACCGGCGGCCTCCTCACCTCGGCCGGCCGGAGCCTGAAACATCTCGCCCCAACAGCCCGCGGCTTGGCGGCCGTGGACCGCTTCATCGCCGACACCCTGTCCTCCCACGACATGACCTATCGCATGGCGCTGGCGAGCCGGGAGGCGGAACCGGCCCGGCCAGCGGGAACAGCCTCCTGATCCGATGGCGCCTCCCGCTCGCCGCTTGCACCGGTCGAGACGAAACGGGCCGGCTCCCCGAGGAAGCCGGCCCGTCCCTGTCGTCTCGATGCGCGCCGGGCGCGGATCGCGTTACCGCAGGAGCTGCAGGATGCCCTGCTGCGACTGGTTGGCCAGCGACAGCGCCGAGATCGCCAGCGAGTTGCGGGTCGAGAGCGCCTGGGAGTTGGCCGCCTCCTCGTTGAGGTCGGCGCTGGTCAGGTTGGCAGCCCCCGTATCGAGCACGTTAATGATCTGCTTGGTGAAGTCCTGCCGGTTCTGCACCACCGCGAGGTTCGAGCCGAGCGCGGCCGCGCGCGACTGGAGTTGGCTACCGGCGCTGTTGATCTGATCGACGATCTTCTTGATGGCGCTACTCTCCTGGAAGTTGGTCTGGCCCACCGCCGAGAGGCCGAGGCTGGCCGCGTTGGTGGCGCTGCCCTGGACCTTGAGCGAGGACGAGCCCTTCTCGTTGAAGTTGATCGTGAGGTTGTCGCCCGACAGCAGGTTCACGCCGTTGAACCCGGCATCCGAGGCGAGCTGGTCCATTTGCTTGAGCAGGTCGTTGTAGGTCTGCACGAGGTTGTTGCGGGCGTTGAGGCCGTCGCCGCCGAGATTGGCCGCCGCCGTACCGGTGGTGAACGGGTTGCCGGCGCCATTGGCGATGATCGACAGGTTCTGGGCGCCGACGTCGTTGGAGGTGGTGATCGAGATCTTGCCGGTCAGCGAGTCGATCGTCGCCTGGGCGTTGGCGGGGGCCAGCGCCTCGTTGAGTTGGGCCAGCGTCGAGACCTGCCCCGGCGCGTTTCCAAACGTGATGGTGGCCGTGTTCATGGCCGTGCCGCTGCCGACCTGAACGGTCAGCGACTTGCCCGCGAGCGCACTCTGCGAGCCCGGCTTGCCGCCGCCCGCCGCGAAGTTCGTCGCCGTGAAGCCGAGATTGGCGACCTTCGACGTGGCGGTCGAACCGTCACCGAGCTGCACCGCGGTGTTCGAGTCGGCGGCGGTGAAGCTGAACTTGTTGGCCGCCGCGTCGTAGCTCGCGGTCACCGAGCCGTTGGTCGCCGCGCCGACCTTCTGGACGAGCGAGCCGATCGTGTCGGTCGCCGTCAGGTTCACGGTCTGGCCGTTGACCGAGAAGCTGTCGCCGCCCTGGAAGCCCAGGGTCGAGATCAGCGTGGTCTGGCCCGGATCGAAGGTGCCGGCAACCGAGGCTTCGGTGCTGGCGAGCCCCAGCGTGTTGTGCTCCGAGCCCTTGATCGTGAAGGCGTAGCCGTCGGCACTCCCCTTGAACGTCAGCTTGGTACCGGCGGTGTCCTTGTCCGCAGTGACGCCGGTGACCGAACTTTTCGCGTTGATGGTGGCGATTGCCTGATCGAGCGTGGCGGAGGCCGCAATCTCGATGGCGGTGCCGTTCACCGTCACGGTCTGAGCCGCGCCCTGGTTGTTGTTGACCTGCTGCGTGATGCCCGAGAACCCGGAGGAGGCGGCGTTGCTCGACTGCACGGTGAAGGCCGCGCCGTCGGACTTGCCGGTGAGCTTAATCCTGCCGGCATTGTCGGGATCGATGCCGGCGCCGACGCCCGTGGCCGTGGCGCCGGTATTGGCGTCATTGATGGCGGTGATCACCGCCGCCTGGCTCGCACCGGCCGCGATGGTGATGTCCTTGCCGTTGATCGTCAGCGTCTGGGCGGTGGGCGCCACGCCGTTTTCCACGGTCTGCTTGCTGGTCGAGAAGCCGAGCGTGTTGTTCGCACCGCCCTGGACCGTAAAGGCCGCACCCGAGTTCGCACCCTTGAGCACGATCTTGCCGTCCGCCGAGCTCGAGGCGGTGACGCCGGTGGTGGACGACTGATCGTTGATCGCCTTGAGGGCGCCGGCCAGGACCGAGGCCGCACTGTCGCCGGCATTCCCGCCGCTGATGGTGATGCTGGTCGTACTGGTGGTGCTGGGGCTTCCGATGGTCAGCGTCTGGGTCTTCGCCTCAGTCCGGGCCGCGGTCAGCGCCGTCGCCGAGAAGCCTGCACCGTCACCGGTGATGCTCAGCGCATCGCCGTTGCTCTTGCCGGTGATCTTGATCTTGTTCGTCGAGTCGATCGCGGCCGTGATCCCGGCCGCGCTACCCGCGGTGTTGATCTTCGAGATCGCCGTCTCGAGCGTGTCGTTCGCGGCGAGGCTGACCGAGATGTTCGTCGTCGTGCTGCCCGTGGATGCGATCGCGATCGTCACGGCGGCGCTCGTCGGCGTGTAGGCGCCGCCCGTCACCGTGCCGGCGACCGCGTTGGCCGGGCCGGTGAAGGCGCTGGCGCCGCTCGCCGCGGCGGGCGTTCCCGTCGGCGTATAGGCGCCGCTCACCGTCGCCGCGAGGCTCGTGCTCGTCGGCGTCGCCGAGAAGCCGCTGGAGGCCGGGTTGGAGGAGGCGACGGTGAAGGCCGAGCCGTCGGACTTGCCGGTGAGCAGCAGGCGGGTGGCGTCGGCGGGATCCTTGGCAGCACTCACGCCGGTGGTGCCGGTCTGGCGGTTGATCGCCGTGACGGCATCGTCGATGGAGCCGCCGCCCGCGATGGTGATCTGCGTACCGCCGATTGTCAGCGTCTGGCTCGCCGCCGCGGCGCCGTTGCCGGTCGTCGTCGGACTCGAAGCGAAGCCGAGGCTGTTGCCGGCCTCGCCGGTCACCGTGAAGTTCGAGCCGTCAGCCTTGCCCGTCAGCGCCAACCGTGAGGTGCCGCCCACCGTCTCGATGCTGGCGGTGACGCCGGTTGCGGTGGTTTTGGCATTGATCGCGTCGACGGCGGCCTTCGTCACGTCGGCAGCCGTCGCGCCGGCACTCCCCCCCGCGATGGTGATCAGCTCGCCGTTGATCGTCAGCTTCTGGCTCGCCGCCGCGACGTTGCCGCTCGACGCAGCGCTCGTGCCCGTGGTGAAGCCGGTCTCCGAGGTTCCCTGCGCCGTGGTCTTGACCGAGAAGGCGGAGCCGTCGGCCTTGCCGGTGAACGAGAGCTTGCCGCTATCGTTCTTGGCCGTGATCCCGAGGCTGCCAAGCTGGCCATTGAGCTTGGTCACGGCGGCGTCGACGGTGTCGCCGACCGCCAGGCTGATACTGGTGGTGGTGGTGCTCGTGGGGCTGGTGGCGTACGTCACCTCGATCGTTGCGGCCGAGGTGAGCGTCGTGAAAGCGGTGCCCGTCGCCGTACCGGCGACGGCGTTGGCCGGTGTCGAGAAGGTCGAGGTGCCCGTCGCCTTGGCGAGGCTCGGCGTGGTCGCGGCGAAGGTCGCGCCGCGCATCGTCGCCGGGGCGGCGGTCGGCTTGTAATCGACGCTGCCGGTCACCGTCGCCGGCACCGCGGCGCTCGGCTGACCGTTGGTGAGCGTGCCGATCGCCTTGTCGGAGAGCGCCGCGGTCGGGCCGGTGGACAACAGATTGGCGGCGGTCGCCCCCGAGAGCCCCGTCGAGACCGAGGCGGCCTTGGAGGTAAAGGCACTGGTGGCGGCCAGCGCCTGCTGCGCCGTCGACTTGAGCTGGCTCGTGAGATTCTGGAGCTTGGAAAGACCCGTATTGGCCGCCTGGATGGTCTGGACGCCGTTCGAGATGCCGTCGAGCAGAGACGACAGCTCGGTCGAGCGCGACGACAGGTTGCTGGCAGTGAAGAAGTTGATCGGGTTGTCGAGGGCCGAGTTGACCTTCTTGCCCGTCGAGAGCCGGCTCTGCGTCGTCGCGAGCAGGCTCGCCGTGTCCTGAAGCGAGAGCAGGTTCTGCCGCGTCGCGGCCGAGAGCGTGATGCTGGAAGACATGGGGCGACTCGATCCTCGGGGAGCCGACGTGTCGGCGGTGAGGGGATGAAGCGCCCGACGCAATTGATGAGGATCTAAGTATTTTTGCCAGATACCGCCGATTATGTCTCAATATGTCTCAGGATAGTAGAGTATAGTCTCAAAGTTATATCGTGTATCAAAGCATATCTCAAAAGTCGCACTCCGTCTCAAATGCGGCGCCGACGCCGCCATCCGGCATTTGCCGGCCGTGCCGCGCTCTTGCACATCCAAAGGGTGGTTGGGGGTTTGACCCGATATGCGGGCCGATCGCGACAACCGGTGTCTTCCAGAGCCGAAAGCCGAAGCGTCCGAAGATCGTCGCAAAATTTGACACGGCGGCACGATTGTCCAATTTCGGGACAAGCGGTACCTCTTGAATGATTGGACGAAGGCGAATGGAATGACCTGAAAATCAGTATAAGCGATCATTGTTGCATTATAGATCGCAATACCCAGATAGATTAGGAACTCGATAAGCATGTTCACCTTCGACATGCGTATCGAGTCCCACTCCGACAATGCCACCGAACATGTGATCAGCAGACAAGCTTAGGCTTGCGACAAGCCGCAACCTCCTTTCTCAGAGACCATTTGGATATGTCGACGATTCTTCGAAGCTGTTTCGATCCGCCGACGGATCCCGTCGCTTTACGCGAGGCCTGGACTGCAGCCATGTCGCCGATCTTCCAGGCCACCCTGCCGAGCGGACGCCTGCTGTCCGGTCCGATCACGATGGACAACTATCATCTCGGCGATCTGCTCGTCGGCGAGGTTCGGGCGCCGGCTCAGATCCTGGAGCGGACGCCGCGCATGGTGGCGCAACAGGGCCTCGACCATCTGTTGCTTCAGTTCTACCATTCCGGCACCAGCCGGGTCGAAGTGGCTTGGGGCGAAACCGATGTCGCCCGGAACGCCTGCGTGGTGTTCGACCTCGCCCAGCCGGTGACCGTGGTCGCCGAGCCGATCCACGCGACCAATCTCCTCCTTCCGCGCGCCCTCATTGCCGAGAAGGTGCCGAATATCGAGGCACTGCACGGCCGCGCCTTCGATTACGCGACGGATCGCATCAGCCGGCTGTTCTTCACCTGCGTGCGCGAACTCGTCGACTGCGTCGATGTTCTCGACGTCCACCAGCTTCCGCATGTGAGCCAAGCCGTGGCGATGCTCGGCAGCGCCTGCCTGCGCGGGCAGGTGGCGGACCGGCCGGCGAGCGAAGTGCAACTCAGCATCACGATCCGGCAATACATCGAGAAGGAACTGGCCTCGCCGAGCCTCGATGCCGAGACGCTCGCGCACCGGTTTGGCCTCTCCCGTGCGACCCTATACCGGCAATTCGCCTCGGAGGGCGGGGTGCAACGCTTCATCCGCGAACGGCGCCTGCTGCGGGCGATCAAGATGCTGACGCAGGCCGGTCCGGCGGGGCGCCCGCGGATCTCCACGGTCGCCTATGCCACCGGCTTCTCCGACGAGAAGACCTTCAGCCGTGCCTTCAAGCGCCGATTCGGCTTCCTGCCGCGGGAAACCGAGATCGGCTCCAGCGTCTGGGGCCGGACGGCCGAGGCGCAGCCGGTTCTCCAATCGTGGCTCAAGGAACTCGCAGCGTAAGATCCCGTCGGTGACGGGTCGCCGTCATCGCCGAGCGATCCTATTGGAGCGCTCCGACGGATGGCAGCCGGGTCTCGGGGCGATGCTCTCGACGGCAGGGATGAGCAGGCCGCCAACATGGCCGCCGCTCGCTTGATCCATCTCAACGCCGAGCCTGCGCCCGGGCGGCAGTCTCTCCCGACCGGCTGACCGGCCGCATGGAAGAACATGGGTGCGAGCCCCAGCGCCGCAAGCACATGTCGGCGCCCGGTGATGTCGTCCATCTCCCGCCTCAAGCGCCGCGCGGGCTGGCTGATACGGTCCCCGCTCGGATCAAGCGGAAACCGGATCAGGCGTTCAGAAGGCCAGCCAGAACAGCGCGATCGTCGCCACCGAGGCGGTAGCGGCCAAGCCCAGCGCCTGCAGGCTGCCGATGGTCCGGTAGCGGGCGATGTCCCTGACGACGCCTGCGACCACCGGCATGCCGGCTCCGGCCGCCGTCTCGGCGTGCGGCACGGGCCCGGCCGTCGCCCGCACGTAGCGCACCGTCTCGATTTCGATGGATCGAAGCACCACACTCATCGCCTGCTCCCGTCTTCGTCCGACGGGCGCCATCCTGCCGCGCCGGCCGCACGACGCCTTGATTCAACTCAAGGCGTCGTCCCACGGGCCCCGGCATCATTGCCTCGCGGGAGCGCCGGAACCGGATCCCCCCCATAGGATCGACCTGGGGTTCTTGCGCTGGATCAACGCGAATGCGGGTCGGGCTGGGGGTTCGTCAACGAACTCGTCGGGCGGCCAGGTTTCGAGTATTCCGCCAAGCTTTCGCTAACGCTCACGCACGAGGGGCGACCGCATCGGCGGGGAACCGGAGCCGGCTTCACCTTTCAGCAACGGACGGGGGTGTTAGTGGGCGCGTCCACCATAGGGTTGCCGTCCAAGCGCCCAGTTGGGCGAGGGGTGCCGACAGGCCTGGGACAAAGCTCGATGCTCGCTCTCGTCCTCGACGATGCCGAGATGAACAACTTGGTGATGGTCGCCTCGTTGCGGCCGCTTGCCGGCTGCACGCCGCAGGCCTTCACCGTGCCGGCCGAGGCGCTCGCCTTCGCGGAGACGCGGGCGTCCGAGATCGGCGTCGTCATCACCGACTACGAGATGCCGGGCATGAACGGCGTCGAGTTCATCCGGGCGGTGCGGCGCATTCCCGGCCTCACCAACGTCCCCACGGTCATGGTGACGAGCCACGACCAACGGAGCCTGCGCCGCGAGGCGCTGGAGGCGGGGGCGACCGACTTCCTCACCAAGCCCGCCGACGCGGTCGAGATCCGTGCCCGCGTCACGAACCTGCTCGCCCTCTCCGAGGCACACCGGGCGCAGCGCGATCACGCCGCGCAGCTCGCCCGCGAGGTCGCGGCGGCGGTGGCGATGGTCGAGGAGCGCGAGCGCGAGATCGTCTCGACCCTCATGCGCGCCGCCGAGCACCGCGATTCCGACACCGGCGATCACATCGCCCGCGTCTCCGCCTATGTCGGGCTGATCGCCGAGGCGATGCGGATGTCCCCCTCCGATGCCCGGCAGCTCTGTCTGGCCGCGACCATGCACGACGTCGGCAAGATCGCCGTGCCGGACGCGATCCTGCTCAAGCCGGGTGCGCTCTCTCCCGAGGAGCGCCGGGAGATGGAGCAGCACGCCGACCGGGGACGGCGCATCCTGGGCGGCAGCGACTCGCCGGTCATGCGGCTTGCCGCCGAAATCGCGGGAAGCCACCACGAGCGCTGGGACGGGACCGGCTACCCGTATCGCCTAAAGGGCGAGGCCATCCCCCTGTCCGGCCGCATCGTCGCAGTGGCCGACGTCTTCGACGCGCTGACGACCCAGCGTCCCTACAAGCAGGCCTGGTCACCGGAGCGTGCGCGGGACTTTCTGCAAGAGAACGCCGGCTCCCACTTCGACCCGGCCATCGTCGAGGCATTCCTGAGCCGCTGGGCGGGAGTCCAGACCTTCCTCGATCTCGGCCGCGACACCGCATCCGCGGCCGCCTGATACGGCGCTTCGCCAGCCCGGCCCGTCGCGGCGGCGTCCGGCCCGCCGGGGACCGGACACGGCATCGGCGTGACGCCGTGAGCATCGTCCTGGATCCGACATCCATGACGATGCTCGAGGCCTGTGTTCTTGCATCATCCTTTCCGAAAGCCGGTGGCGACCTTTCGGGACGATGCCCTCGTCCGTCGCCGGCTCATCCGCCCCTCAGCCAGCTTCGCGCCGCCCGCCGATCGCGTGAGCCATCTCGCTCTGTTCGCCCTCGGCGCTCCCGGTGGGCACGTCGAGACGGAGGTGGAGTGCGCTGACGGTGCGGGTGAGCAGTCCGTCCAGGCCGGACGCCGTGTCGGCGAGGCGGGTCAGGTCGCCGTCGCGCGCCATGCGCTCGATGGCGCCCGCGCGATCCTTCACCTGCGCCGCACCGATATTGGCGCTCATCGACTTGAGGCCGTGGGCGGCGCGGGACACGGCCGGGGCGTCGCCGCGGGCGAGGGCGGTTTCGAGCTCCAAGAGCGCCTGAGGCGCCTGGGCGATGTAGAGCCGGAGGATGCGCGCGAGGAAGTCGCGGTCGCCGAGCTCTTCCAAATTGGCGATCGTCTGTTCGTCGAGCAGCACATCGTCCGAAATCCTCGGCGCCTGCGCCTCCGACGTCACGATCTCAGCCGGATCGCGGCAGGGGGCGGCCGCGAGATGCCGCGCCAGCAGGCCGCCGAGCTGCGCCAGCGTGAACGGCTTGGCGAGCATGCCGTCCATCCCCGCCGCCTGCCAGGATTCGGCGCCGTCGCCGACGACATGCGCGGTCAGGGCCACGATCGGCACGCGGTCCGCCCCGTCCCGCACCTCCCGGGCGCGAATGGCGACGGCCGCGCTGAACCCGTCCAGCACGGGCATGCTGCCATCCATCAGCACGAGATCGAAGCGGTTCGCGGCGGCCGCCTCCACCGCGGCCCCGCCATCCTCGACGCAGACGATGTCGTGGATGCCGAAGCGGCCGAGCGCTTCGGACGCAACCTCGCGGTTGACGGCGCTGTCGTCGGCGAGCAGCACCCGCGCGCCGGGAAAGGAGGGCAGGGCGGCCGCAGCGCTCTCGTCGGCTGACGGGGCCTCGATAGCGAGGGTCGTGCCCTCTGTGAGGGCGGCCAGCAGCGGGCGCCACTCGGCCTGGGCGAGGGGACGGCGCAGCACGGCGTCGGCAAAGCCCGCTCGCATGAGTTCGGGCCCGGAGGCGTCGCCGATCGGCACCAGGGCGATGACCCGGCCGGCACCTTCCGGGCGGCGACCGCTCGCCAGAAGCTCGGCCGCATCGACGATCCAGTGACCCTCCCCGGATTCGACGGGGTGGAAGCCCGCGGCCTGAAGATCGGCCGTGAGCGCCGCGCGCGTCGCACCGCCGAGCGCACCGAGGCGGACAGCGGTGGGCAAAGCGGGTGCGCGGCGGAGGGCAGGCTCGGCGCCCTCCGCGCCCTCGACTGGGATGCGCGCCCAGAACGTCGAGCCCTCGCCGATGCGGCTCTCGACGCCGACGCGGCCGCCCATGGCGACGATCAGGCGCTCGGCGATCGACAGCCCGAGCCCGGTGCCGCCGAACCGGCGCGCGATCGACTGGTCGGCCTGGGTGAAGGCGGTGAAGATCCCCGACAGCCGGTCCTGCGGGATGCCGATGCCGGTGTCGGACACGGCGATGCGCAGGACCGGCCCGGACGCCTCCTGCTCCATTTCCATCCGCACCAGGACATGGCCGGCGGCAGTAAATTTGAGCGCGTTCGAGACGAAGTTGCCGAGCACCTGACCGAGGCGCACCGGATCGCCGAGGAAGGCGCGCGGCACGTCGCCGTCGATCTGCGCCGCCAGATCGAGCCCCGCCGACCGGGCCCGCTCGGCGAACAGGGTGACGACGGTGTCGGCGACGTCGCGCGGGCTCAGCGGGATCCGTTCCACCTCCAGGCGGCCGGCCTCCACCTTCGCGAAATCGAGGATGTCGTTGATGATGGCCAGCAGGGATTGGCCGGAGCGCGCGATGACCTTGGCGTAGCGTTGCTGGCGCGGCGGCAGATCGGCCGAGGCCAGGAGTTCCGCCATCACCAGCATGCCGTTCATCGGCGTGCGGATCTCGTGGCTCATGGTGGCGAGGAACACGGACTTGGCCGCGTTGGCCTCGTCGGCGGATTGCTTGGCCTCGATCAGGTCGTGGGTCCGCAGCCGGATCTCTTCTTCCAGGCCCGCATTGTAGCGCGCGATCGCCCGGTCGCGCTCGTTCACCGCCCGCAAGAGGTCGTTGAAGCTCTCGGCCAGCGCGCCGACCTCGCCGCTGCCGGCCTCCGCGCGCCGGGAATAGTCGTGGCCGAGGCGCACCCCGTCCATGGTCCGGGCCAGAGCCGCCAGCGGCCGGGTGACGCTGCGCTGCAGGCCCATCGAGACCGCAAGCCCGAGCGCCAGGGCGAGCAGCCCGGCGAACCCCGCGGTGAGGCCGACCTCCGTGACGCGCTCGGCCAAATCGCGGTTGTCCGAGACCAGGACGACGCGGCCGATGGGGCGGGCGTTCTCCAGGATCGGAACCGAGACGCGCAGCGTCCGCGTCGTCATGAGATCGAGAGGCGAGACGGAGCCCCCATCGAGATCGATGTCGTTCGAGAGGCGCAATCCGATGCCCTGCTCGGCGAGGATGTCCCCGTCACCCCGCTCGACCGACGCGTAGACCAGGGCCTCCCCGTGGGCGATCGCCCGCAGGGTGCTCTGTGCCGCCGCCTCGTCGCCCTGGGCGGTCGCCTGCGCGGCGCTCGCGGCCAGGATTTGCGCCGTCATCCGAAGAAGGTCCCGCTTGGCCGCGGCGTAGCGCTCGACCTCGCGCCAGGTCGATAGACCGGTCAGGAGCAGCAGCGCGATGGCGACCGCACTGGCCACCGCCATGGCCAGCCGCCCGGACAGCGAGCGGATCGGGTTCGAGAGGGGCGCACGCACGGGCTATATCTCGCGGCAAAGGTCGCGCGACGGGGCGGATCGGTACCCCGGCACGGATCGCGATGGTTACTGGCTGATGACGAGCCGCCCCGAGATCGGGCCGACCCCCTTGGGGATCGGGACGCTCGAACGGTTGTAGTCCGCGTTGAGGAAGAGGTTCGGACCCTCGTAGAGATTGATCTGCTGGGCCACGACGACGGTATAGGCGGAGAGATCCGCCACGGGCCGCTGCGAGTCGATCACGAGGCGGCCGGCCGGCAGGTAGATGGTCCCGAGCATGGTGCGGGTGTTGTCGCTGATGATGCGGTAGGTCCGCATCGGCTTGCTTGCGCCGAGCGGAGGGGGGGTCGGCGCGATGATGTCGCCGAGAAGCGTCTCGGCGGCCCGCACCGGATCGATCGACAGGGTAACGGAGGGATCCTCCGCCATCAGGAGGCCCGCCATCGCACCCGTCGTCGGCGCCGACAGATCGACGGTCGTCTTCTTGTCGAAGAGAAGGCCGCTGTTGTTTCCGATGAAGTAGAAGCCGACATCCTTGCCCGTCATCGTCGCCTTCTTGTCGACGATGAGCGGGCCGTCCTTCATGACGTAGATGCCCGGCCGCAGTGTGACGACGGCATTCTTCGTGATGTGCAAGCCGCCGCAATAGGTGCCGGGATCGAGGGTGGTCGTCTCCGCGATGGCGTTGCTGCCCTTGCTCTTGCCGGTCAGCACATCGGCAAGGCGGAGGATATCCGGCAGGTTTATACAACTCCCGACCGGCGGGGCCGGCCGGTTGCGGAGCGGATCCTCGATGACGGGACAGCTCGTCTGCGGGTTGGGCGTGAAGTTCGCCCGGTCGTCCTTGAAGCCTCCCGCGGAGCAGATCGTCTGCGCCCGGGCGAGCGCGCCGTCGCGACCGACCATTCCCGAGCGGCTGACGGAGTTCGAGTAGAGGGCGCAATCGTAGGCCGTGACCTGAGCATTGCGCTCCAAGTTGAACGCACCCGCCGCCGCGGGATCGAGCGCCAGCATGCACAGGCGCATCCGCCCCACGACGCTCGCCCGGGCGCGCGCCGCGATCGGAATCGAAGCCATGCCGACGAAGGCCCCGAACGTGAGCTTGATGACCTGTTGGGCGCGCGCCTCGACGCTCGTCTTGTCGGAGGCGACGGTGACTTGGATGGAGACCGGGGTGTCGGGACCGGCTTTCGCCTCGGCCTGGATCGTCTGCGTCGTCAGGCCGACGATGGACTCGCTGCTCGACACGACCAGCTTGAGGGCATTGCCGCCGGCCAGCACGCCGGCATCGACCGCGCTTTGCAGATTGGTGCGCGCAGAGGCGAACCTGGCGTAATCGATCGCCCCTACGACCAGCCCGACCAGGGTGGAAGCCGCCAGCCCGAAGATCACCGCGACCGAGCCGTCGCTCTGCCGGCCCAGGCGCGCGAAGGGCTGCACCCACCGGATCGTGCGCGTCGACCCTCGGTTTGCGTCTCGCGCCACCATCGTGACTGTTGCCCTGTGACCGACTGCGTCCTTGTTCGAAGGGATAATTCTCCCGCGTTAATAGGACCTGCTGCGCAAAGACGGAGCGATGCTCGTACGGTTTACGCACCCTTCACGACGAGAAGCCCCTGCTTCCGCGTCACGGAAAGCGGGCTCGACCGGTCGGCCCAACAACGCGATCGGATGATGCGGTCCGGATCAAGGCGGGCATGGCTTTCCGCCCGGCAAGACAACCTCAGCCTGTCCATTGGTGGCGACCCCGTCGCGCACCGGCCAGGCGGTCCTGCCCGTGAAGGTCAAGTTGTTGAGAAACGGAAAGAAGGAAAACAGCGGTCGGTAGGACAGCCGCGTTTCGGCCATGACGAAGCGGTCGCCTTTCGAGGCCGTCCCCGCCGGCGGCGGCCCGATATCGGAACCGACGATGCGCGCCTTGTCCCCCAGTTGGACGCTGGAGCAGACCCTGGCCACGAAGTCGTTGCCCACCTTGTAGACGCCGCCCGCGGTCAGCACGATGCCGGTTCCGGCCAAGCTGTAGGGGGCGGCCACGACTTGAGCGGCCGCAAACACATCGTTGATGTCAGCGTAATCGCTCTTGGAGGCAAGGTCGGCCATCGCGATGGTTGCTTGGGCCAGACGGTTGTTGGTCGCGATCGCCCGCGGAATCTCGATCGTCGCAATGAACAGGAGCACGAGAACCGGTGCGATGAACGCAAATTCGACGGCGCTCACGCCGCCTTCGGCCCGAGCGAACGCATGCGCGGTCGCTGCGGCGCGCCTTCCTGTCCAAGGGTGACGCCGTGGCCTCATGCACACGGCTTTTCCGCGTAATCCTCCGTGCGGAAGACAGCCGTCGCCGTGAGGAGTTGCTTGCCGCCGGGCATGCGCTGGCCGGTGAAGTCGAGAAAGCTGAAGGGCCGCAAGATCGGCACGGCAGCACGCAGGACATGGATGCCGCCGCCCGTTGGACAGGTGAACTGAGTACCGAACCCGGCTGCCCAGTCGCCGCGGCCGGCATCGTAGGCCGGCGTGATCTGCTTGATGGCGAAGGCGGCGGTGCGCATGAGATCGACCCGCATCTCATCGCATTGGTAGAGCCGGACGCCCGAGCCACAGAGCAAACCACGCAGGTACCGCGCCGGGTCGGCGCCGTTCGCCTCCTCTTGGAACGCCCCGGTGCGGAGGAGGCGTGCCGCCCGCTGAACCGCGATATCGAACTGCTGCTGGGCGAAGACGAAGATCGACGCCTCCGCGATCACCATCACCAAGATGAAGAGCGGTAAGATCAAGAGCGATAGCTCGACCGCAGCGATACCACTCACGTCGCCGAGGAACCGCGACCTCAATGTGCCCGGCGTCTGGCGGGTTCGATTGGGCGGGGCAGGGCAAGAGGGTTCCAATAACTTCGTCTTCGCTACTGTCGCCCCTGTACAGCCCCGACTGCGTGGTGAAACATTTGGGCAGAGGTTACGCTCGTCTGACAACGATAAGATGGGGCGTCTTTACGCTCCGTGAATGCGGGCAGGAGAATTGTGCAAACCGATCAAATGAGACCCCGACCTGCTTCGCCCCTTCTGCCGTTCAGGAGCTTCGAACGGCGGCACGTCGGGGCGGTTGAGACGCCGGTAAGTATGGTCGGACCGGCTCAGCCCGACGATCCTTGAACCGGCGTTACCCCACTTCCGCCGGTGTCGCGGCCACGCCCGAACGTCGGACACCGTCCGATCGAGAACCGTGCCGCCCGCACCGGCATCCTGTTCGGGCTGCGCTCTAGTCTAAGGGGCGGACGCCTTCGGAGGTGCGGATCAGGGCAGGAACAGTCCGGGGTGTCCGCGAAGCGCCGCGCCGCCTTCCCAGCGCGACGGTTTATGAATGCGTGCCGCCTTATGCGGCACGCACATTGGCCAGGAAGTTCTCGACCTCGGATCGCAGGACGGCCGACTGGTCCGCGAGGCCATCGGCGGCGGTTGCGACCGCTCGGGCGGCCTGTCCGGCGCCTTCGGCCTCTTGTGCGACCTCGGCGATGTTGGTCGTCACCTCGACGGTTCCCGTCGAGGCCTGGGACATGCTGCGCACGATCTCCTGGGTGGTCGCACCCTGCTCCTCGATCGCCGTCGCGATGTTCGTCGTGACGCTGCGCATCGCCTGAATCTGCCGTGCGATGTCTTGGATCGCCTGCGAAGCGCCCTCGGTTGCCCCCTGGATTGCGGTGATCTGCTGGCCGATCTCGTCGGTGGCCCGCGCCGTCTGGCTGGCGAGTTCCTTCACCTCGGCCGCGACGACCGCGAAGCCGCGCCCGGCTTCGCCCGCACGTGCCGCCTCGATGGTGGCGTTGAGCGCCAGGAGGTTGGTCTGGCTGGCGATGGTCGAGACCAAACCGACCACGTCCCCGATACGGGTCGCGGCTTGGGCGAGCGCGGCCATCGTCTGCTCGGTGCGGGAAGCCGCCTGTACGGCGGCGGCGGACATGCCGGTGGCCTGCTCCACTTGCCGGCCGATCTCCTCGACGGTCGCGCCGAGTTCTTCCGCCGCCGCCGCCACGGCATTGACGTTGCTGGCCGTCTGCTGAGCGGCGCCGGCCACGCTGGTCGAGCGTTGCGCGGTCCCCGATACCGCATTTTGCATCGTAGCGGCCGAGTTCTGCAGCCCCGCGACGGCGTGCGCCACCCCGGCGACGATGCCACCCACGGAGTGCTCGAAGCGGTCGGCAAGGTCGCGCAGAAGGGTGCGGCGCGCCTGCTCTTCGCGCAGCCGTGCGGCTTCCGTCGTCTTGAGCTGCTGAGCAGCCTCTTCCAAAGACATGTCGCGGATGGTCACCACGGCACGGGCGATGTCGCCGATCTCGTCCCGGCGTCGACTGCCCGGCACCTCAGCCAGCGTCTCGCGAGCGGCGAGCGCGGTCAGGGCCCGGGTGAGCGCGCTGAGCGGCCGGACGATCGAGCGGGCGAGGAGCAGCCCGAGGATGGCCGTTCCCAGGAGTACGACGAGCGCGGTGAGGGCGAGCGTGCGCGAGAGGGACTGCGCGGCACCCACGGCTTCCGCCTCCGTCTGCTCCGCCACCACCGTCCAGGGCGCGCCCAGCACCGAAACCGTGGTGCTCGCCGCCATGTGGCGTCCGTCCGCAGCCGGATAGGCGAAGCTTCCGCCCGACAGTTGCGAGGCAGAGAAGCCGAGATCCGAGATCGGCGCGCCGGCCTTCACGAGCGGGTTGAGGGGAGGATTCGAGCGGAGGCGGCCATCGGCGCCCGCTGCCAGGATTTGCCCGGTCTCGCCCAGACCTGCCCTTTTGGCGAGCGTCCGGTCGAACAGAGCAGGCGTCACACGAAGGACGACGAAGCCGATCCGCTCCACCGCCTGCGCGGTGCCCATGGCGACGTTGGCTCGCTTGGTCATTGCCCGGCCGATGAAGGCCGAGGGTCCGCCGCCGACGGGATAGGCCGCGAAATCCTCGAACACCATCGCCGCCGGATCCTGGCTCTTCAGGCGCTCGACGAGGCGCGCGAGCCCGGTTTCCTTGAGGTCCGGATCGTGCAGCGACTTGGCGAAGTCCTTGCCTTTGGTCGTCGTGTAAACGATGCGTCCGCTCTCATCGAGAAAGATCAGATCGGCATATCCCGGTTCGGCGACGATTCGCCGGGCCACTTCCTGCACCTTCACGTGCCGTCGACCGTACATCGCGGTCGCGGGCGTGCTGTCCAAAGCAACGCGTGCCTCGACCGTCTGGGGGCTCTGGAACGCCTCGACGATGCCGGCAAAATCGGGCTTCGACGGGTCGAGGTTCTCGACGAGATCGGGGAAGTTCGAGACGATCTGCGGGTGACCGGCGGCTGTCAGAAAGTCTGCCTGCATTCGGTCTGCCACAAGCTCGATACCATCGCGTCGCGCGGCCGCCGCGAGTTCGAGACGAGCCCCAGCCGCCTCGATGAGACCTGACTTGGCCGACGACCAGCTGAAACCGCCCATCGCCGCAGCGCTCAAGAGGGCAAGACCAATGGTTGTCGCAGGCAAACGGACCCCGAGACGGGATATAGAGATCATAGTTAGGCAAGCCAGGCTGCAATTCGACGACCCAGGTGATGCCCAGCCGAGATTAAGATTTTAATAAGGACCGCTCGACTCCCAACACAAATTCCTACTCATGAGGCGATTATCCGGCCGGCTCCAACACGACCTCAATGCAAGCGATGAGGACTTGGCGCGCCGAGGTATGTACTGATCGTCACTTCCAACACGGTGATTTTCAGGCGCAGTCGAAGAATAACCGGCGCGATCAACTCCGGATCAACACCGTCAATCGCTACCTCATGTAGCTCCGTGAGCAACCGGTAGATTTCGATCAAGTCGTCATCGGGTATGAGGTAAAAATCGTCTTGCCTCAATGCATTATGCACCCTGATGAGCGCAAGCACCCGCTCAACGAGAAGATCCAAGTCGGCGAAAATTATAATTGTTTCTGTTGCTGATTTGAGATCCATAATTCCACGGCTGGCGAGGCATCCCTGCGAAGCTCAACCGTATTCAACGAGGGCACGAAGATCTATGGAAGGCCGCGGGCGCCTCTATCTGGCATTTCAGGGTAGGACTATTTTATGAAACTCGCACAAACCGGTCTGTGCGATCGCACACTCCAAGTAAATATCTTAAATACGCAGGATAAATAATCTTCGAAACCGAACGTGGCCTCAACAAAAAATCATTGAGTTATTCGCTCCAACTGATTTGGACATCCCTCGAAACAGACGTGACATTCTGCGCTACGCGCTTGCCGAATTAGCCCGTTGAGCGCTCGTGGCTGATGTCGTGCCGAAGGGCGGAGAGGATGAAATGCTGCAGAAAGTCTACGGCCATCACCATCTCGATTCCTAGAACGAGGCGGCCGCAGTATTCAAAAACCAGCGCCGAAGACCGCGACCTCTGATCAGAACATTGATTGAAGAGAACCAAGCCGAAACGCAGACTTACCGCGATCGACAATTTAATTATCTATATGAATGTGTTGGGTTTGGTGGGCCCGGCAGGACTCGAACCTGCAACCAGACCGTTATGAGCGGTCGGCTCTAACCATTGAGCTACAGGCCCCACGCCCATTTCCGTAGAGGGAAACGCCCTAGTCCGTCCAGCCCCGTCGAGGGCCATTCCCCCCGATTTCCGCCCGTTTCCGCCCACTCCGGTCCCGCATCGGTCCCGCGTTCCCGGCGCGTTCGGGACCCGTTCTAAGCCGCCCGCCCGATCCTGGCGACGTTCTCCCGCGACCGCAGCGACCGCAGCGGCAGGCCGAGCCGGGCGAGCCTCTCGACCTGCCGGGCGTGGGCGCCCTCCACGTCGTGGTCCTTGTGGTAGTGGAGCGAGAAGATGTCGTGCAGGCCCGGTGCGGCGCGCGCCTTCGCCCGGCCGCCGGCGATGCCCGCCTGGTAGTCCTGGGCATGGTGACCGTAGACGCGCTGGAGCATCGCCTCGGTCATGCCGAGGTAGTGCGCCGCGTCCCATGCGTTCGCCCCGCGCTGCATCAGCCATGTCGCGCAGGTGTGCCGGAGGACGTGCGGCGTGACGTCCGGACCGAGGCCGGCGTTGCGGGCGGCGGTGGCGAATCCCTTGTTGACCTCCTTAACCGGCTGGTTGCGCCACTCGACGACGAACTCGGGCATCGTCCCGTCCGGGCGCGGGATGGAGGCCCATCGGCGGATGTGGGCGACGAGCCTGTCCGGGAGGCGGACGGGGGGCTGGCGCTTCTTCGTCTCCGCGGCCCCGATGGCGCGCCGGTGGAACACGCCGCGCTTCAGGTCTATCCACCCGTGTCCCGGTGTCGGTTGGAACGCCGCGCCGCAGATCGCCGCCGCGCGGGTTCCGGTGTAGATCCCCACGAGCGTGAAGCGGGCGAGGTGCCTGTGGGACATCTTGCCCGTGGGCAGGACCTCCCCGGCGGCGGCGCCCCGGTGCCGGCGCTGCATCTCGCGATAGCGCCACGCCGTCCAGATCATCTGAGCCGCCTCGACGCGCTCCAAGTACCGATCCTTAGACGCCCCCTTGTCCGGCAAGGGGACCTCGATGACCTGCCGACAGTAGCCCTCATGGCGGTGATAGTTCACGGCCGCCCGCAGGTCCTCAAGCTCGCGCCGGACGCCCTGCTCGGAAACCATGCGGGGGGGCACGCCGGTGACGTCCGGCCTTGCGGACTTCCACGCCTGGCCGCAGCGCCACTTCGTGTAGGCCCGGCAGGACCGGCCATTGATCTCCGCGAGGGCCTTGCCCTCCCACCACTCCCCGAGTTGGAGGAGGCGCTGCATGGTCTTGTCGGCGCGGGCGTGCTTGGCCGCCTTGTCGGCGGCGTAGATCGCCAGGACGTCGGTGACGAGGATGTGGCGCGGGTCCTGGTCCTGGTCACGGCCGGGCTGGTGCTTGGCCGCGATGTACTCGGCTAGCTGGACCTCGGCGCCCGCGCGATCCGCCTGAGCGCATCCAGTGACGATGCGGACGCCGCCGTCGTCCTTGATGACCCAGACGGCGGCTTTGCCTGTCCTTGTTTTGCTGGGCTTCTCGGCCGGCTTGAGCCAGAGCCTCGGTCCTTGTCTGCGTGCCGGCATCGTTCGCGCCACTCCTGGATGATCCTTCGAGTGACCACGATCCGCCGCCCGTGCCGCTCCGGCCGGAGATCGCCCCGGTCAATGGCCTCGCGCATCTGGCGCACGGTGAGCGCCGGCCACCAGCCAGTCCCCTCGATTCCCCGCACGTGCCAGGGGACGAGGAGCTCGGGCAGCCACACGGCCGTCTCGACGTCGAGCGGCGTATCGTCGAGGGCCGCCGCGGCGGTTGCCTGGCGTCCTTCGAAAATGTCGACGCTGACGAGGAGTTGGAACGCGGTCATGATCTACAGTCCAGGCTCTCGCGGGACCGGTCAACGGCCGACCGCGCACGTTGACCGTCTAGGGTTAATGTCGTGGTCCTGTCGGTCCCGGGACGCCCCGATCAAACGGCCTACGGGACGGCGGCGTCGAGACGCTGGGCGAAGGTCCGAAGCCGTGCGGCGCCTGGCTCCTGCTCGGTGGCCGCCGCCTTGCCCTCGCACCATGCTGCCAGCGCCGCCGGGTCGCACCGAAGCGCAGAGCCGTAACCCTCGTGGGGGCACCCCGTCATCGTCCATGCTCGGACGGTCCAGTACGTCGCCGGCGGGCCGAGGATCTCGGCGATCTCCTGCAGCGGCAGCGACCCAGGCGTCACCGGGTCGATGGGGGCCATGCCGTCGGCGATGGCCCGCGCCCGATCTAGGAGGGCCTCACGCTCGGCATCCGATGAGACGTCGTGCATGTCGCCGAGCGCCTCGATGGCAAAATCCTCGCCGCCGATGCGGAGGGCGTGGACGAGGGTGCGCACGTGGTCTGGCCGGGCGTCCGAGGCGGTCTGCTCGGCGATGGCGGCGTTGGTCTCGGTCCGAGTCATCACAGGTCTCCCAAGGTTGCGAACGCATCGTCGTCGGCGAGGATTTGGGCCTCCAGCGCCTCGGTCTCTTCCTTCCGGACGGCGGCGCGGACTAAGGCATCCCGGCGCTCCTCCCTTACGCGCTCGACCCAGCGCGCCTGCAGGCCCCGGTCCCAGTCCCGGTGCAGATCCACGAGGATGCCCATGGCGTCCCCGATGCGGGGCCACTGCTCCCGGATGTCGGCGGGGACGTACACGCCCCACCCCTCCGGGATGCGTGCGCCGGTGTCGGCGAGGACGATGTCGGCGAGGAGTTGCCGGATTTCCGGCGCGACCTTTTCGGAATGCCGCGCATCAAGCGTCGCGTTCAACTTGGCCTGGGCCCGCAACTTCCTCTCGATGCGTGCCTGCGCCTCCGGCTCCAGGTCCCGGACTTGAACGGCGCGGCCCCCGAGGACGCCGTACCGCATCTCGCGGCTGCGCAGCGTCCATACGGGTGACCCCGCTGGGTCCTGGGTTTCCAGGAGGATGCCGAGGTGTACCCCCCAACCGATCAGGTTGCCGATGAAGTCGAGGGTGAACTCGGTGCTCCATCTCCGGGCGCCTCGGGCGACGTCTATCCCTGCGCGCAGGTCTGCCATGGAGAGGCTCGCGCGGCTGCCGTACAGGTCGAGGAGTGAGCGGTTAGCCTCGAAGGGATACAGGCGCAGACCCTGGCCGTAAGGCCGAGACCGGATCGCGCAATTCAGGATCAAATCGGGCGATGTACCGTAGAGATGCCCATACTCGGGCCGAGATTTGAACTTGTTCCAGCGACGTGCCATCCCAATCCTTCTCTCCAATCGAGTGCCACAACACGATGAGTTTGGCGCGCCCCCAAATCCGCGCGCACGCGGCCTGGTCGGTGACCCCCTCGACGGCCCGGGCCGCGGCGGGCCCGTCACCGGCGATGAGGGCGTCCGCCTGGGCGTCGACGACGCGGGTCTCCTCCCGCCAGTCAGCGAA
The DNA here is from genome assembly GCF_024169925.1 of Methylorubrum extorquens. Taxonomy (NCBI): domain Bacteria; kingdom Pseudomonadati; phylum Pseudomonadota; class Alphaproteobacteria; order Hyphomicrobiales; family Methylobacteriaceae; genus Methylorubrum; species Methylorubrum extorquens. The sequence continues at coordinate 2,450,697 of NZ_JALJXF010000001.1, read as the reverse complement.
AGCGATCACTGCCGCGTCCTCGGCTCATCCGTGAGCATGAGTGTTTGATGGGGTGGCGTCCGCTCGTAAGTAACCCTCTTTCTGAACCCGATCGCGTCGAGGACGCTCTCTCCTAGAGCGCGTCGGCCTCGGACGACGTCCGACACATATTGCGGTGATACCCCGGCGCGGCCGGCCCACACCTTCGCGTTCCCACTCTCTTTTATGGCGGCGCGCAGGTGCTCCAACACCTCGCATTCTGTCAGCTCAGCATGCCCGGTCATGTATCGCTCCTGTCGCACCACAGTAAAACGAATCTGCCGATCCGCCTCAGAACATGATGGGAAGTCACCATCCGAACGCAAGAGACATTTTTTCGGCTTGTAAGGCGTGTTCTGGCACGAGAATTGTCCAAGCGTAGTGAACTACTGTTAGGTACGCATCATTTTGCGCTGCATCATGCCGAATTAGTCTTGCAGCCTATTTTGGTCGGGGGGTATTATCTGCTTATCCGCCGACAAGCTGCAGGCTCGACGACATGATCACGCTCGCCCTCCTCCTCCTCGGCCTCGCCATCGTGGCGGCGCAGGCCTACGCCTCGGCCGGGAGGCCGCTCCCGGTCGCCGAGGCGATCCCCCTCTCCGCGCTGGGCTTGACGTGGCGCAGGGAGAAAGACGTCGTGACGAGGCGGGGCCCTCGAAGCCTCTGGTTTGGCCTCGGAGATCCGGCCGCATACCGCCGGGCATTTGAACTGTCGCGCGAGGCGATGGGCGCTGCGGGCTACTCGTGGACGGACGGCATCATTGACGGGCGGGCTGTCGGCCGGACGCCGTGCTGCTGGGCGCCCGTCCCGGCCGACGAGGCGGCCGCCGAGGCCGCTGTCGTCGTCGCCGAGGCCGCCCTCGTGCGCGACGCGGCTGAGGTTGAGGCGCTCGGCATCGAGCACGCGGCCTGCCTCGACAGGCTGCGAGTGAGCCTCGACACGCTGTACTGGGCGTGGCCCCCGAAGAAAAAGGTCATCGCCGAGGCGCTGCTGGCGGCGCCGCTGGGCTCCAACGGTTACCCCACCGCCGAAGTCTCCCAGGTGGCATGGGCCCTCTTCCGGCAAGTCAAGGAATCCGTCGAGAAGGTCCGCGAGCGGCTGGCCCGGGACCCGGCACACGATTGGGTCGCACGGGCGCAGTTGCCCGGCGTCCCGGCGGCCGTCCACGACGCCGTCCGATTGATCACCTCGCACGACGTGGATCGGGCAAGCGTTCAAAATGGCATCGGGTGGGGCAAGAGCCACACGCACACAGGGCACATCTTGGCAGCCCTGCCGGAGCTCTCCGTCATCCAGGCGAGCTCGGCCCTGTCCGCCGTCTGGAGGCACAGGAGGCAAGTACCCGCGCAGTTGCGCCAGGCGTGCTTCGGCTCGGCGGAGGCATAAGCGTGACCCAACTGTTTTTCTGGCACCTGATCGACGCCGCGGGTCCGCACCCGGACTGCATCCGGCCCCCTCACGTGCGCTGGACGGAGACGTGGCGCCCCGGTGACGTCATCCCCCCAGGAATTTCGCCCCCGGTCGACGATGGGGTGCCGTGGCGGCGCTGGGTCCACGGACCAGAGTACGACGGGCAGGTCGCCTCGGATATCTGGGAGGCCGTCTATGCGAGCCTCCCCCTGGAGACCCCTGCGATCCCGTTCCCGTTCTACGGGTTTGTAGAGACGAAGCGGCTCCCGGACGGGGCTGCGTGGGGATGCCTGGAGGCCGTGCATGACGGCGGCCTGTCGTTTGTGATGCTTCGGGATGGGGTCTTGGAGTGGGAGGACACGCCCGGAGCGGGGGCCCTGGAGTATGACGAGGGCACCGGAACTTGGACGCGCCTCCCGGCCAAGGAACGCTGGGACGAGGAGGCACAGGACTGGGTCCCGATAACTCTTGCGCCGGAGATGCCGACGCAGGAGGCCTTCCTGGCCGACCTCCGTGCCCGCCAGGTCGCGGCCCGGGCCGTCGAGATCGACTGCGAGACCGCCCTTGTCGAGGCCGGGCTGGCGACTTGGGACGCTTCCGGCACCCGGGTCGTCATCCGCGATCCGGACGCGCCCGACCTGCCTGTCGCGCTACATCATCCGGTCCGCCTACGCCGAGGCACTATCGCGACGGCGTACAGCTACAGTCTACGGCTGACGACACCGGCATGTGCCGACTTGCCATTCGTCCGGAGGGTCGAGGCCGTCACTGGCCTCCGAGCCCGGGCGAGCGCGGTCACACGCGATTCGGTCGCGCGCAGCATCGCCGTTGATCTTGCGACGGACACGCACTGGGAACGCCTCGACGAACTCCTGCCGCACACGTCCGTCGTGGCGGTCGAGAGGGTCCTGCGGCACCATATCCTGTGGGGGATAATCTCGGCGTCGAACGCCCGCAAAGTCCTGGACGGCACCGGGTGCTGGGAGCCCGAGGGCCGGAACAGGGAGGTGCTCGCCCGGATGAAGGCGGCGGCGGGAGAGGCGCCCGACGAGTTGGTGTCCTCGACGGCATGGACAGCCGCTCATGCCGTCGAGGACGGCTGGGTCGTGCCGGGGAAGGCCGACCGGTCCACCTTCCCGAAGGTGACCAGGCTCGGTCGCGCGCGGTGCTTGTTCGCCGCGACGGAGCCCTGAACGCTACACGACGGAAGGGGCAGACCCCGCGACGGGAACGAAGCGGATCTCCGCATTGAGACCCCGTAAGCGAGGCTGTGTCCTACGCCTACTGACTTGCGAGTGCCTGCGTGGCCGAGGCGCACCCGTCTGTGCGGAGTTTATCTCGCGTCGGGCCGCTTGTAGCGCCAACACATAACTCAAGCGCTTACGCCTCGACATCGCCTTCGGCTTTTCCACAAGCCCAAGTCCATTTCCGCTCGTGCACGACAAAAGTTTGTGTGTCGTGCACATTCGTGTATAGGAGGATGATGGCTGCCAGAAAACGAGCCCGTCCCACTATTTCCCTCACTCTGAACGAAAGAACCCTCACAATGCTCGACGCTTATGCCAGCAAGCATCTCGGCAATCGGAGCGAGGCAGCAGATTGCATCGTCGGCCGATACACCTACCTCACTCAAGAGGCCGATCTTTCGAGCGTCTCGTTTGATGCCTTCGTCATGTTGTGCCAGATCAATGGGGGTCTGATTACGACAAAAATGGTTGAGCCGCGCGGGACTTTACTCGCGGGTGCTTATCAGAAGCTTGCCGATCAGAATGATTTCCGTCGTACCCTTGACGCTAAGCCGCCCGGTTTCTTTCGTGACGACTCTCAAGAAAGTCGATCAGCTTTTATCGACAAGTTAAACATTGAGCGCGAGCATCTCAATTCTGTTGTAAATCTAGTAAAGTCGCTCGATCAAACTCAGAGCATGGCTTTGCTGGAGTACGTTGAGCAAGTGCTGTGCGGAGACGATGACACGCATATCCGTGAGCATTGCGCAAATGTTTACGAGCAAATGCAAATCCGTACACGCGATATTTAAATTCCGCTGGCCGCCTGTTCCCCCACGCTAGACACGCAAAACCGGCAGCGGCGCCACACTCAAGGCCTCCTTGGACAAGGCGAACGGCTTCTTCGAGCAGGCCGTCACCAGCGCATTCGAACACGTCTTCGAGTACCTGGAGCCGCTCAGTTCCCACGCATCCGTCGGTGGCCCAAACGGGGAGGACCGCCACCGGAGCCGCGTGAGACGGGAACCCTGAGGTAGGGGCGCGAGAAGCCCGGAGGTCATCGCAGTCCCCGTACCGCTTTTCTGGGGCACGGGGACTGCGCTGTCACGACGTCACCTCGTGTCGAAGCGGATGCCGAACAGGCCGCCGGTCTCGTCGTCAGACAGGCGCGGCCGGAGCACGGCCGCGTCAAGGTCGATCTCGCTTCCCAGGTCGAGGACGTCGAGCACCTCCGAGTTCAGGGCGATGATGTATTGCCCGCCCCGAGACACGGTCGTTCGGTGGCCGAGGGCGATGGCGGTGCGAACCTGGCGGGGGTCAACGCCGTCGAAAAGGTGGCTGTCGTGGACGAGGAGCCCAGGGCCTCCGTTGAACCGTTCCGCGGCGGTCTCGTAGAGCATCAGGTCGAAGCAGAAGATCTCCATGCGGTCGATCCCGCCCCGGTTCCCGTCGCCCTGGATGCTGATGCGGAACTCAGGCCCCTTGGGCGTCGCCTCGACGATGAGGTTGCCGTACCGGTCGTCGTAGAGCTCGGTGATCGAGCGGTCGATCATGAGGGTGGCCGAACGAAGGGCATCGCCCCGCTCCCGATGATCGGCCTGAAGACGTTGCAGGAGGGATGCGCGCTCCTGCAGCAAGAGGGACTTTTTGCCTTCGAGGATTTCCGCGTTCCTGAGCTTTTCGCGCAGGAGCTCGACCTCGCTGCCGAGGGTGCCGATCTCCTCGGCCATCATCGTGAAATCTTCCAGAGCGCCCTTGCCGGCTATTTCGGCCATGATCGCGCTCTGGCTCTCGTCCAGGGCGGTCATCTCGGCGTCGACCAAGGCCAAGCTCGCGCGGGTTTCCGAGATCTGCCCCCCGAGATGGACGCGTCGATTCTCGGAAACCGACCTCTGGAAGCTGGCGACGTCGTCCATCTTGGCCAGGACGATGCCGGGCAACTGGACGTCGGCGGCGCGGTAGAGGCGTTCGAGGGCGGCGTATTCCGGGGCCCTTTCCTCGGCGACCGCCGCCTCAAGGTGGGCGATGGTCTGAAGTGCGCGCATACGCTCGAAGCCGAGCGACTGGATGCGGCGTCGGGCGGTCGCGGCTTCCGCGGCGCGTTCCCGGTAATTCTCGGCGACCTCGAACGCGGCGATGGCGGCCCTGAGGCGTTCGATCCTGGCCTCGATCCTCTGGATCTCGGGCCGGATCTCCCCGACGCTTCCAAACAGCTTGCCGAAGGCGCCTTCCTTGATCGCCTTCCGTAGGTCGGCCAGGGCGGCGGTGGAAACCTTGAGCTGTTCGATGGCCCGCGGGATGCGCCAGTCCAGGCCGATGAGGTAGGACAGGTTGACTTGCCAGTCGTAGGCGTTCTGCTTCTCGTGCTGGCGTACCGGCACAGCGAACGCGCCTCCGGCGTTGCGTCGGATGAAGTAGCTTACGAGCGAGCGGAAGCCCGGCACAAAGGATTGCTCGAACTCGGTGCCCTTAGGGTCCCTGGGCAGGCCAAACCAGTAGTGGCCGAGGATCTCGCGCCACCGCTCAACGGTAAGGTAGGCCGCCTCCGACTTGTCCCGCGTCAGCGGGGCGGCGATCTTGGCGGCATCCTCCTCCAGGAGAAGCATCCGGTTTGCGTCGGCACCGCTGCGCGACACGGTGATCTCGTGAGGACCGAGCCGGAGTCTGGCGTGGAATGTGAACGCGAACAGGGCGGGCGACTGGAAGATCGACGACTTTCCGGCGGCCGAGCCAAGCAGGAAGTGCATGACCTCGATCACGCTGGTCTTGCCGGCGCTGTTGCGGGTCTGCCTTTCCGTGGACGCGTCGGTACGGTCGGCGAGGACGACGTTGAGACCTTCGTGGAAGGTGAGCCCCTTGAAGCCCGGCAGGTCGCTGGTGAGGGATAGGATCATGGCTTGCGCTCGGCCCGCACGAGCAGGCCCTCGTCGTTCAGGTCGAGGGCGCCAAGGGCCCTGAGCAGGCACATGGCCAGCACGAACCAGTCGAACGGCAGCACGGCGCTGTCGGGGCGCGACGCGCGGTTCTTCCGTACCCCGTCCCACGCCTCGGAAACGGTCATCGGTCGGGTAAGGATTTCGAGGATGTCCGCGCCGACGCCGATGAGGGCCCGATCCTGGCTGAGGTGTTTGCTCGGCAGGATCATCCGAACACCCCTTCGTCGGCAACTTTGTCTTTGAAGATGGTGCACCGGACGAAGAGGTAGGAGAGCAAGCTCCAGGCGGCCACGTCCATCTCGACCGCGACCGGACCGTGGCCGACGATGTTGCTGTAAAGCTTCATCATGATGTCATCGGGTTCGAGGCCCTGGAGGTCGAGATCGACGTACTGTCGCCTGAACTCGTTGGCGATGGTCATCGCCATAAGCGGGACCGGGTGGCCCTCGATCTCCCTCTTTACGATGCGCTCGTTCAGGCCGCCCATGGCGATCTTACGCTGGATGGCTCCCGACAAGCCGTTCGTCCGGAGCTTGCCTACCGGTACGTCGCGTCGCTCGTCGTCTTCCGGCAGTTCCTCAAGGGTACCCTGGGCGATGGCATCGATGACGGCTACCACTTCAGGAGCCTGGATATTGCGGAAGTCCTCGGCCGTAACCTCGCGTCCGAGCAGGCCGGTCACCTGGTAGGACTCCAAGGACATGATGTGGGCCTCGAAGGTCGCCCAGCCGAAGACTGCGATACGGTGATGCGGGTTGGCGGCCTGCAGCGCGTCGATCCGGGCAAGCGGCGTCGTGCCCATCCCGAGGATGAAGTTGTTGACGATGTGCCAGACCTTCATGTCGGGCCAGTGCCCTGCCGCTCCGACGTAGTCCTCGTCGATCTTGGCCGCCAGTCGGGCATTCACGGCCTTGACCTTCGCACCGCCGTTCTCAGCCCCGTAGCACTGGAAGATCTCGTGCCCGGGGCGAAGGTAACCATCGCACTTCCGATCACCGAGCGAGCCCTCAAGCGCGGGCCTCATGAAGGCGTCGGGGTGACGGAGTTCCATCATTCGACAGAAGAACTCCTGGAAGTGGTTGCCGGTCAGGCGCCGCAGCGTGAGCTCCAGCATGTCCGAGAGGGCGAGCCGTTGCTCAGGAGGGATCGGCATGGCTGCGTTCGTACAATCACGGGCGGATTCGTTGGGGGTCAAGCGTAGCAGCCGGCGTTGAAACCCGCGAGCGCCAGAAACACCGACGGGCGGGATGACGGTCATTCCCGTGGATCCCGTTGGGCGAACCCTTGCGAGGGGACGCAAGCGGTGCGATCGACACTGCGCAACAGGAGCGCCGAGCCGATGAAAACCAGGGACGTCCACCCTTCCCGCTAACTTCGGAGCGCTGCGTCCCGTACGAGGCCTCCGTCATTTCGGAGGCAAAGAATGCCAAGGACGCTCTTCTGCGCGGACACCCATTTCGGACACCGCGGGATTCTCGGTCCACGGATGGCCCGACCGCGTCCGTTCGAGACCATCGAGGCGCACGACGAGGCCCTGGTCGCCGCCTGGAACAAGGCCGTTCGACCTGACGACATCGTCTGGCTCCTCGGGGACTTCGCCTACAAGTGCAGCCTCGACTACGCCGCATCCATCCAGGCGCGACTGAACGGACGCATCCACCTCGTTCGGGGCAACCACGACCACGGCCTGGGCGAACGTCTCGAATGGGCGGGACCCGTCGTCGACGTCCAAAGGGTCTTCGTCCAGGACCCGGGCATGCCCCGGCGGGTCGCCCTGTGGGTCAGCCACTATTCGCACGTGACGTGGCCCCATGCCTGGCACGGCGACCTTCACGTCTACGGCCATTCCCACGGTGCCATTCCGGCCACCCGGACAAGCCTCGACGTCGGCGTCGATTGCTGGGAGTTGGCTCCGGTCACGTTGATCCGGATCATGGAAAGGATGGCGGAAGCCCCGGCATCCCGCCCGTCAGGCTGATGTCACGCACGAGATAGGCGGCCCATCCGTCCAACCCGGTCACGAAGGTCGTTTTACGAACCCGATGTCGACCGCCACGGCCTTGAGGCGCTCAGGCTCGCGCTCTTTCCGTTCGGAGTAGCGGTCGACGAGATAGGAGGAACGCTCGCGGGTCAGGAGCGTGAACCTGACCAGTTCCTCACAGACGTCGACCACCCGGTCGTAGAGCGGCCCCGGCTTCATCCGACCGGCGTCATCGAACTCCTTGTAGGCCATGGGCACCGAGGACTGGTTGGGGATGGTGATCATCCGCATCCAGCGCCCGAGGATGCGTAGGCCGTTGACGGCGTTGAACGACTGCGAACCGCCGGAGACCTGCATCACCGCTAGGGTCCGGCCTTGTGTCGGGCGCACCGAGCCCTCCGACAGGGGGAGCCAGTCGATCTGGCTCTTGATCACCCCGGTCATGTTGCCGTGACGCTCGGGACTGACCCAGACATGCCCCTCGGACCAGATCGAGAGGTCGCGCAGTTCCTGGACCTTGGGGTGGTCAGCGGTCGCGTCGTCCGGCAACGGCAGGCCGTGCGCGTCGTAGATCCGCACCTCGCCGCCCATCGCCTCCAGGAGGCGTGCGGCCTCGTAGGCTAGGAAGCGGCTGAACGACCGCTCCCGGAGCGAGCCATACAGGATCAGGAAGCGTGGGGCGTGGGTGAACGGTGCCTGCACCTGCAGGTCGGTCGCCGTCGGCACTACGAAGTGCCCCTCGCTGATGTTGGGCATTCCGTCGGCGAAGAGCTGTTGCGGCTTGTCCAAGACGTTTCGTTCCTCTACATTTCAATGATGGTTGAGATATTGACATCATGATGGACGAACGGCAAGCCGTCGCCGCCTTTGCAGCCCTCGGCCAGGAGCACCGCCTGCGCGTCGTACGCCAACTCGTGACCGCCGGCCCCGAAGGCATGGCGGCCGGCGCGCTGGCCGAGGCGGTCGGCGTGTCAGGGACCAACCTGTCGTTCCACCTCAAGGAGCTCTCGCATTCCGGGCTGGTCACGTCCCGGCGCGAGGGTCGCTCGATCATCTACAGCGCGGCCTACCCGGACCTGTCCGAGCTCATCCAATTCCTGATGCGCGATTGCTGCCAGGGCCGACCCGAGGTCTGCGCCCCCGCCGTCGCGGCCCTCGCCGCCTGTTGCCTGCCTACCGGAGACACCGCCCATGCCTGACCACGTCTACAACGTCCTGTTTCTCTGCACCGGCAACTCCGCTCGCTCGATCCTGGCGGAGTCCATGCTCAACAAGGAGGGCCAGGGACGCTTCCGGGCCTTCTCCGCTGGCAGCCAGCCCAAGGCGGACGTGAACCCGCTCGCCGTTCAGGTTCTGAGCGAGACGGAATACCCGACCGAGGGGCTGCGCTCGAAGTCCTGGGACGAGTTCGCCGGCCCCGATGCGCCGGTCATGGATTTCGTCTTTACGGTCTGTGACAACGCCGCCGGCGAGGCCTGCCCCTACTGGCCCGGCCAGCCGGTGACGGCTCACTGGGGCATCGAAGACCCCGCCTCGGTCGAGGGTACGGACCTGGAGCGCAAGACGGCCTTCGTGACCGCGCAGCGCTACCTCAAGAACCGCATCTCGGCTTTCGTGGCGTTGCCGCTGGCCAGCCTCGATGGGGTCGCCCTGTCCGCTAAGGTGCGCGAGATCGGCCAGCAGGCCGGCGCCACCTCGCCCCGCGCGGAGGTCGCGTGATGGACGTCGTCATCTACCACAACCCGGATTGCGGCACGTCCCGCAACACCCTGGCCTTCATCCGCAACGCCGGCATCGAGCCGCACGTGGTCGAGTACCTGAAGACGCCGCCGAACCGGCTCCTGGTGCGACAGCTTGCCGAACGCGCCGGCGTCACGGTCCGCGATCTCCTCCGCGAGAAGGGAACGCCCTACGCCGATCTCGGGCTCTCGGACCCGAGCCTGACGGACGATCAGCTTCTCGACGCCATCGCCGAGCACCCGATCCTGCTGAACCGCCCCCTGGTGGTGAGCCAGAAGGGCGTCGCCCTGTGCCGGCCCTCGGAGAAGGTCCTCGACCTCCTGCCGGCCCAGCAGGGCGAGTTCGTCAAGGAGGACGGCGAGCGCGTCGTCGACGCGCACGGGCGCCGCGTCGCCACCGCCTGATCCGCTCCACGTACCCAAGAACAAGAAACGGTCCCGATGCTCGCGCTCGCCATCTTCGTGGTCACCCTCGTCTTCGTCATCTGGCAGCCGAAGGGTTTCGGGATCGGATGGAGCGCCCTCATCGGGGCCGCTGTGGCGCTCGCCACCGGGGTCATCAGCCCCGGTGACATCCCTGTGGTCTGGCACATCGTCTGGGACGCCACCTTCACCTTCGTGGCGCTGATCATCATCTCGCTGCTCCTCGACGAAGCCGGCTTCTTCCATTGGGCGGCGCTCCACATCGCCCGCTGGGGCGGCGGCCGGGGACGCCTGCTGTTCCCACTGGTCATCCTGCTCGGGGCGGCCATCGCGGCGGTGTTCGCCAATGACGGGGCGGCCCTCTTGCTCACCCCCATCGTGCTCGCGATCCTGCTCCGGCTGGACTTCAAGCCGGCGGCGGCGCTGGCCTTCATCGTCGCCTGCGGGTTCGTGGCAGACTCGACAAGCCTACCGTTGGTGATCTCGAACCTCGTCAACATCGTCTCGGCAAACTTCTTCGACATCACCTTCAGCCGTTATGCGGCCGTGATGGTGCCTGTGAACCTGGTCTCGCTCGCCGCGACCCTGGTGGTGCTGTGGCTGTTCTACCGGCGCGACCTTCCAGCCACCTACCCGGTGGCCGAGCTCGAAGCGCCGCGCCACGCGATCAAGGACCCACTGGTCTTCCGAGCGGCCTTCCCGCTCCTTGGTCTGCTTCTGGTCGCCTACTTCGTGACGGCACCGTTCGGCGTGCCGGTCTCGGTCGTCACCTGCGCGGGGGCGCTCGTCCTCCTGGCGCTGGCCAACCGCAGCCGGGTCATCCCCATCCGCAAGGTCCTGACCGGGGCCCCCTGGCAGATCGTCCTGTTCAGCCTCGGCATGTACCTCGTGGTCTACGGCCTGAAGAATGCCGGGCTGACCGACTACCTGGCGCAGGGGCTTGTCTGGCTCTCGGGCTTTGGCCCATTCGTCGCCACCATCGGGACCGGGTTCGCCGCCGCCATCCTATCCTCAGTGATGAACAACATGCCGAGCGTGCTCGTGGGTGCGCTCTCCATCCAGCAGGCTCCAGATCTCTCGCCCCTGATGCGCGAGCTCATGGTCTACGCCAACGTCATTGGCTGCGACCTCGGCCCGAAGTTCACCCCCATCGGGAGTCTGGCGACCCTGCTCTGGCTGCACGTGCTCGACACCAAGGGCCAGCACATCACCTGGGGCCAGTACATGCGGGTGGGTCTGGTCATCACGCCACCGGTGCTACTCGTCACACTGGCCGCCCTGGCGCTCTGGCTCCCCATGCTCGGGGCTCGGTAGCGCGCCGATGGCCTCGGCTCGCCGCTGGCCCGTGATCTCGGCTCTGGGCGTCGTCCAGATCCTGACCTGGGGCTCTTCGTTCTACCTGCTTTCGGTGCTGGCCGCTCCGATGACGCAGGACACGGGATGGCCCTTTGGATGGGTCATCGGCGGCCTGTCCCTTGGGCTCCTCGTCGCGGGCTTGGTCTCGCCACGGGTCGGAGCGTTCATCGGGGAGCACGGCGGCCGGCCGGTGCTGGCCTTCGCCGCCATTGCCCTGGCGCTGGGCCTGACGGGCCTTGCACTGGCCCCGAACGTTGCGGCTTACCTGGCGGCTTGGCTTCTCGTCGGTCTGGGCATGGGCACCGGACTCTACGATCCGGCCTTCGCCACCCTCGGGCGTCTCTACGGTGCCGAGGCCAGGCCAGCCATCACCACGCTTACCCTGTGGGGCGGTTTCGCCAGTACGGTATGCTGGCCGCTCTCGGCGTTCCTGATCGAGCAGGTGGGTTGGCGGGGGACCTGCCTCGCCTATGCCGGGCTGCACCTCTCGGTCACGTTGCCCCTCGTTCTGCTCGTGATCCCCAAGCCGCCCATACGTATCGTCACACGACTGGCAGGCGCGAACCCCGCCATCCGGCTTGAGGGACGGGAGCGTCGTGCATTCCTCCTCATGGCAGGGGTGCTGACCCTCGGGGGCACGGTGATGGCCATGGTCTCGGTGCACCTCATCACCCTGCTCCAGGCCCGTGGTGTGGCTCTCACCTCGGCCGTTGCCTACGGCGCCCTGATCGGACCGGCACAGGTAGGCGCGCGCATCGTCGAGATGGCTGGCAAGGGCCGGCACCATCCCCTCTGGACCCTGACCGCCGCCATGATCCTGGTGGTCTTGGGGGTCGCGATGCTGACGGCCGGCCTACCCTTGGTCGGGCTGGCGCTGGTCCTCTACGGGGCCGGCAACGGGATCTATTCGATTGCACGGGGTACGGTCCCCCTGGCCCTGTTCGGTCCCGAGCGCTACGCCGCGCTCGTCGGCCGGCTCGCCCGTCCAGGGCTGGTGGCGCAGGCGCTGGCACCCTCCGTCGGAGCCGTGGTCCTGGCCCAAGGTGGCGCGAACGCCACCTACGCCCTGCTCAGCGTCCTCGCCGTAGCGAACGTCGCGCTTGCCCTATCCCTCTGGCGCGTCCGGCCCCGAACCTAGCAAGCCGACGGTTGCCGTGACCCAGTCCCCGATCAAATCCTTGCCTTCGAACCGGTTCATGCCTATCGACGCTTAAACGATTCCACAAAGGTTTAAGTGTCGTGCAAGAGAAGCAAGCGCTCGATGGCTTCGCCGCCATCGCGCAGGAGACCCGCCTACGCATCATCCGCCTGTTGGTCACCGCCGGCGCGGACGGCATGGCGGCCGGTGCCATCACCGAGGCCATCGCGGGCGCCTCGGCGCCGCGCATCTCGTTCCATCTCAGCCACCTTGAGAACGCCGGCCTCGTGGTCGGCCGACGGGAGGGGCGGTCGATCATCTACAGCGCGGTGTTCACGGCCCTGTCCGACCTGGTGGCCTTCCTGATGCGCGATTGCTGCGAGGGACACTGCGAGGTCTGCGACCGAGCCATCGCCCTGTTCGCCCGGTGCACGGGCCGGCCGCAAACGATGTCCGGGTCCCCCAGGATCGCTTGCGAGGAACCATGAGCAACCTGCGTGATACCCTCGAAGGCAACCAGATCGGGATCTACTTCGCGGCCATCGGCGCCGCTGCGCTGATCGCCCTGACGCTGCCCGGCACCACGGCCCTTGAGGTCGGGATCAACCCGGCGCTGGCGCTGATGCTGTTCGTCACCTTCCTTCAGGTGCCGTTGCCTGAACTCGGAAAGGCTTTTGCGCGAGTCCGTTTCCTGGCGGCGCTCCTCGCCACGAACTTCATCGTGGTGCCCTTGCTGGTGGCCGGCCTGATCCGGTTCCTGCCCGAAGCCCCCATGCTGCGGCTGGGCGTGCTCATGGTCCTCCTCACGCCGTGCATCGACTACGTCGTGACCTTCGCCCATCTTGGTCGGGCCGACGCCAAGGTGCTGCTGGCCTCCACCCCGGCGTTGCTGATCGCGCAGATGCTGCTGCTGCCGGTCTACCTGAATGTCTTCCTCGGCGAGGACGCCGCCAGGTTCGTCCAGGTCGGTCCGTTCGTGCATGCCTTCTTCTGGTTGATCGCCGTCCCTCTTGGGCTCGCCGCCGCCGTGCAGCTCTGGGCCGGACGCAGCCCTGCCGGGCAACGGATGGCTACGGGCCTCGGACTCCTGCCGGTGCCGGCGACCGCGCTGGTCCTGTTCGTGGTGATCGCGTCCGTCCTGCCCCAGCTCGGACCCGCCCTCGACGATGCCCTACGAGTGGTCCCCGTCTACGTCGCCTTCGCCGTGGCTGCCCCGCTGCTGGGTTGGGCTGTCGGGCGCGCGTTCCGCCTGGATGCCCCCACCGTCCGCACGCTGGCCTTCAGCGCCGCCACCCGAAACTCCCTGGTGGTCCTGCCGCTGGCGTTTGCGGTTCCGGGTGCCGTGCCACTCCTGCCCGCCGTCATCGTCACGCAGACGCTGGTCGAACTCCTCAGCGAACTCGCCTACGTCCGCCTGATGCCCAGGCTCGGCCCAACGGCGGCGTCGCCGGTCCCGGCCGTCTAGGTCGACCCCGATGAGACGGCGGAGCGTACCCGTGATCCCACATCGCCACCGTCTCGTGGTGATCTCGGCCCTTGGCTCGATCCAATTCCTGACCTGGGGGGCCTCGTTCTACCTGCTGTGCGTGCTCGCCAACCTGATATCGGAGGACACGCGGTGGCCTCTGAGATGGGTCATCGGGGGCCTGTCCCTCGGCTTCCTCGTCGCGGGTTTGGTCCCTCCGCGGGTGGGGCTTTCGTCAGGTAGTCCCTGTCCCTTCCGCGCCGACACGCGATGTGGCATCGTCCGTTCGTGACCTTTTGGCTCGCCCTTCGGCGGTTGCTACCGCTCCTGGCGGTACTCGGCCTCGCCCTTGCGCCGGTGACCGCATCTGCGGCCGCCGCGGGCATGCGCGCTCCGAAGGCCGATCAGCGTCACGCCATGGCGATGCCCGACGAGGCCATGGACGAGATGCCGTGCTGTCCCAAGGAGCGGTTAAACATGCCCGATTGCTCCAAGGGCTGCCCCCTGATGGCGCTCTGCCTGGCGAAGGTCGCCACCGGGCTGCCGGTCGCCGTCGGACTTCCGGGCCGCGTTGCCGGCGTCGAGGGGCCGACCTGGGGCGTCACTGCCTCCTTCGACAGCCTGTCGCAAGGGCCGCCCACCGAGCCTCCCCGAGCCTGAACCCGATGCCGCCGGCGCCTGCGCCGGCAGATCCCGCGCGCCTGAAGGCCCGGGTCCCATCGTTTTCAGGAGATCATCCACCGTGTCCAAGACATCGTTTTCGCGCGCCCTCACGGCTGCGCTGCTCGGCCTCGCCCTCACCGCCGCCGCCCGGGCCGACACCCAGGACTACGAGTTCCAACTCGTGAAGGACGAGGCGAAGCAGGGTGAGGCCATCCTCGACGTCCGCCTCGTCGACAAGCGCACGTCCAAGCCCGTGCCGAACGCCGTCATCTTCGCCAAGCGCATCGACATGGCGCCCGACAGCATGGAGGAGATGACCTCCAAGATCGAGCAGCTCCCCTCGCCGGAGCCCGGCATCTACCGGTTCAAGGCGAAGCTGACGATGGCCGGCGGCTGGCGTCTCTCGCTCGGAGCCAAGGTTCAGGGCGAGACCGGCACCGTCGAGAACAAGCTGGTGTTCAAGGCCACCAAGTGAGCCGGTCGGCTTGGGCAGCCGGGACCCTCGCCGCGCTCGCGGCGGGGGTTTTGGGGTATGGCGCGGGGCATGAGGGCAGTCCCGTGCCGGCGCTCGTCCAGCAGGCGCGGACCGGGTTCGCCCATTGGCTGCCGGGAACCCGGCAGCCCTCTTCGGTGCCCGCTCGGGTCCCGGCCAGGGCGACGGGACCAGTCGTCTACTACCAGGACCCGGACGGGAAGCCGGACTACGCCGCGGAGCCCAAGCGCACGGCGGACGGTCGAGACTATCGCGCCGTCCACGCCAGCGAGGACGTGCGCTTCGACGAACCCGACGAGGCGGAGGCAATGCCCGACGCCGGGCACGGCGACATGGCCATGGCTCAGGCCACGCCCCCTGCAAGCGCCCGCAAGGTGCGCTTCTACCGGAACCCGATGGGCCTTCCGGACACCTCGCCGATTCCGAAGAAGGACTCGATGGGAATGGACTACCTCCCCGTCTACGAGGAGGAGGACACCGACGACGGCACCGTGAAAATCTCGCCCGGTAAGCTCCAGCGCACCGGGGTCCGGACGGCGGTCGCCGAGCGACGCGTCCTGTCGATGCCGGTGCGCGCGCCCGGCGCCATCGAGGAGGACGAGCGCCGGATCTCGGTGATCGCGATGCGCACCGACGCCTTCATCGAGAAGGTCGAGGCCGTCACCACGGGCGACCACGTCCGCAAGGGCCAGCCGCTCCTGCGCCTGTTCTCGCCGGAGATGAACGCGGCCGCCGCGCAGTACCTCACCGGCATCGGCTACGAGGGCGCCCGTCGGCGCCTGGAGAACCTCGGCATCCCGCCCGAGGTCATCGACGAGATCGAGCGATCCCGAAAAGTGCCCTCGACTATCACGTGGTCGGCGCCCCGCGACGGCGTCGTGGTCGAGCGCAACGTCTCGGACGGGATGCGCGCCAAGTCCGGCGACACACTGTTCAAGCTCGTCGACCATTCCCGGGTCTGGGTCCTGGCCGACGTGACCGAACGCGACCTGGCGGCCGTGGCGGAGGGCCAGACGGCGACCGTGCGCGCCCGGACGTTTCCGGATCGCGTCTTCACCGGCGCGGTGACCCGGATCTACCCGCACCTCGCCATGGGGACCCGGACCGCCCGCCTGCGCATCGAGCTGCCCAACCCGAACGGCGACCTGCGCCCGGGCATGTTCGCCGATGTGACGATCGCCACGGGCAGCGACAAGCCGGTGGTGGCGGTGCCCGACGACGCGGTCATCGACACCGGCACGAAACAAGTCGTCCTGCTCGACAGGGGCGAGGGCCGCTTCGAGCCGAGACCGGTCAGGCTCGGCACCCGTGGCGACGGCTACGTCGAGATCCGCGACGGCATCGCCGCGGGCGAGCGGGTGGTGACGTCGGCCAACTTCCTCATTGATGCCGAGAGCAACCTGAAGGCGGCCCTCCAAGGTCTTTCCGAGCCGAAGCCCGATCCCGGGCCGCAAGCCGCCGCCGAGGGGAAGGCGCCATGATCGCCCGTCTCATCGCCTGGTCGGCGAGGAATCTGGTGCTCGTCCTGATCGGGACCGTTTTTGCCGTCGGAGCGGGGCTCTACGCCCTGAAAACCCTGCCGCTCGACGCGATCCCGGACCTCTCGGACGTCCAGACCATCGTCTACACCGAGTACCCCGGGCAGGCGCCCCAGGTCATTGAGGACCAGGTCACCTACCCGCTGACCACCGCCATGCTGACGGTGCCCCGGTCGAAGGTCGTGCGCGGCTTCTCGTTCTTCGGGGTGTCGTTCGTCTACGTCATTTTCGAGGACGGCACCGACCCGTACTGGGCCCGCAGCCGGGTGCTCGAATACCTGAACACCGTGGCCAAGCGCCTTCCGGCCGGCGTGACCCCGACCCTGGGACCGGACGCGACTGGGGTCGGCTGGGTCTACCAGTACGTCGTGGTGGCTAAGGAACGGACGCTGGCCGAGCTCCGCTCGCTCCAGGACTGGGTCGTGCGCTTCGGGGCGTCGCGTGCCGAGGGCGTGGCGGAGGTCGCGGGCGTCGGCGGCTTCGTGAAACAGTACAACGTCGTCGTGGACCCGAGCCGGCTCCGGGCGCAGGGCATCACCCTGTCGAAGCTCCGGGACGCGATCCGGTCGAGCAACGCCGACGTCGGCGGCCGCACCGTCGAGCTCTCCGAGTTCGAGTTCGTTGTCCGTGGCCGCGGGTATCTCAAGACCGTCGCCGACATCGAGAGCATCGTCCTGAAGACCGAGGCGGGCACCCCGCTGCGGGTGAAGGACGTGGCTCGGGTCGAGCTCGGTCCCGACGAGCGCCGCGGCATCACCGAGATGAACGGCGACGGCGAGGTCGCCGGCGGGATCGTCCTGCAGCGGTTCGGGGCCAACGCTCTGAACGTCATCGAGAACGTGAAGGCGCGCCTTTCCGAAGTCGCCGCCAGCCTGCCCAAGGGCACGGAGATCCTGCCGGTCTACGACCGCTCGCACCTGATCGAGGCGGCCATCGAGACCCTAAAGGGCACGCTGATCGAGGAGAGCGTCATCGTCGCCCTCGTCTGCGTCGTGTTCCTGCTCCACGTCCGCAGCGCGCTGGTTGCGATCCTGATGCTGCCGGTCGGCATCCTAATGGCGTTCGCGGGCATGAAGGCCCTGGGGCTCGGGGCCAACATCATGAGCCTGGGCGGCATCGCCATCGCGGTCGGCGCCATGATCGACGCCGCCATCGTGATGATCGAGAACGCCCACAAGCACCTGGAGCGGGCGCCGCCGGACAAGCCCCGGGTCGAGATCCTGATCGAGGCCGCGGGCGAGGTGGGGCCGTCGCTGTTCTTTAGTCTCCTCATCATCACGGTGAGCTTCCTGCCGATCTTCACCCTGGAGAGCCAGGAGGGGCGCCTGTTCGGGCCGCTGGCCTTCACCAAGACGTTCGCGATGGCGGCGGCGGCGGTGCTGTCCCTGACCCTCGTCCCGGCGCTGATGGTCCTGTTCGTCCGCGGCCGGATCATCCCCGAGCGCCGCAACCCGGTGAACAGGCTCCTGATCTGGCTCTACCGGCCCCTCATCGCAGGCGTCCTGCGGGCACGGGTGCTCACCATCCTGCTGGCCGTGGTCGTCCTGGCGGCGACGGCGTGGCCGGCGAGCCGGCTCGGCTCCGAGTTCATGCCCGACCTCGACGAGGGCACCTTGATGTACATGCCCACCACGCTGCCGGGCATCTCGGTGACCAAGGCCGGTGACCTGCTCGCCACCCAGGGCCGCATCATCAAGTCCTTCCCCGAGGTGGCCTCGGTCTACGGCAAGGCCGGTCGGGCCAACACCGCGACCGACCCGGCGCCGTCCGAGATGTTCGAGACCATCGTCAACCTGAAGCCGAAGGCGGAGTGGCGACCCGGCGTCACGACGGTGAGCCTGAAGGCCGAGATGGACGCCGCGCTCCAATTTCCCGGGGTCTCGAATGCCTGGACCCAGCCCATCCGCGCCCGCATCGACATGCTCTCGACCGGCATCCGTACGCCGGTCGGGATCAAGGTGCTGGGGACGGACCTCACCGAGATGGAGAAGGTCGCCCGCCAAGTCGAGGCGGTGGTGAAGGCGGTCCCGGGCACGTCGAGCGCCTACGCCGAGCGCGTCCAGGGCGGCTACTTCCTCGACATCACCCCCGACCGCGAGGCGCTGGGCCGGTACGGCCTGACCGTCGGCGACGTGCAGGACGTGATCGGGATGGCGCTCGGCGGCGAGAGCGTGACCAACACGGTCGAGGGACGTGAGCGCTACACCGTCAACGTGCGCTACCCGCGCGCCTTCCGCTCCGACCCGCGGTCCATCGCCTCCGAGGTTCAGGTGTCGATCCCGAGCGGGGGGACGGTGCCCCTCGGCGAGGTCGCCAAGGTGCAGTTGAACCGCGGCCCGACGCAGATCCGAACCGAGAACGGGCAACTCGCGGTCTTCATCTACGTGGACGTCGCCGGTCGCGATCTCGGGGGCTACGTCGCCGAGGCGCGGGCGGCGGTGGCCAACGAGGTCAGGCTCCCCCAAGGCACCCTGGTGCAGTGGAGCGGTCAGGTCGAGTACCTCGACCGAGCGACGGCCCGGCTCAAGGTCGTGGTGCCGCTGACGCTGCTAATCGTGTTCCTGCTGCTCTACCTCAACTTCCGTCGGCTCACCGAGACGCTCATCGTCATGCTGTCGTTGCCCTTCGCCCTCGTCGGCGGGGTCTGGCTGATGTGGTGGATGGGCTTCAACCTGTCGGTGGCGGTGGCGGTGGGTTTCATCGCGCTGGCCGGCGTCGCCGCGGAGACCGGCGTGATCATGCTGGTCTACCTCGACCACGCGCTCGCCGAGGTGCGCGCCGATTGCGAACGCGACGGGCGGACGTTCACCCGCGACGACCTGCGGCGGGCGATCATGGTCGGCGCGGTCGAGCGGGTGCGCCCGAAGATGATGACGGTGGTGGCCATCATGGCCGGCCTCCTGCCCATCCTGTGGAGCATCGGCTCCGGCTCGGAGGTGATGCAGCGGATCGCGGTTCCCATGATCGGCGGCATGGTATCGTCGACCATCCTGACCCTCCTGGTGATCCCGGCGGTCTACGGGCTGGTGAAGGGATGGGGACTGCCGAGATCCGACATGCGGCCGGAATCCGTCGAAGGGCACACGATGTTCCTGGCCGCCGAATGAGAGGGGAAATCCAAATGATGAACGGGACGACGATAACATCGCGACGCGCCCTGGTGCTGGGCCTGGCGGCGTCGGTAGTCTTCGGGCGCCACGCCACGGCGCAGGACCTTCCGACCGTGGCCGTGACCAAGGACCCGACCTGCGGCTGTTGCGAGAAGTGGGTCGCCCACCTTCGCGAGAACGGTTTCACGGTGACCGTCACGGAAGGACCGGTGAACCCGCTCAAGGTCCGCCTCGGGGTGCCACGGGACCTCGCTTCCTGCCACACCGCCCAGGTCGGCGGCTATGTCGTGGAGGGGCACGTCCCGGCCGGGGCGATCAAGCGGCTCCTGGCGGAGAGGCCCCAGGGCACGGGACTGGCCGTTCCCGGCATGCCTGTCGGCTCCCCTGGGATGGAGGTCGAGGGCATGGAGCCCGATACCTACGAGGTGGTGCTGTTCGGGCCGGCAGCACGCAGCACCTTCGCGCGGTACAGCGGCGGCACTGCCATCTGAGACGCGGCTACAGCCTCTGAATGGGAAGGGGCGGCCTGATGCCGAGCCAACGATTTACGAAGATGTCGTCGACCACGTCCGCATCGACGACCATCACGCCACCCACCGCGTCGACGAGCGGCAGCATGAACACCTGACCGTCGCTGGTGAACCACCCGGAGCCGTTCACGTAGGTGTCGCCCGCGAACTCGCAGCCGACGGACATGAGGAAGGCGACGAGATCGGTCTCGCGGTAGGAGGCCATCAGCAGTGGGCGAGGCGTTCCTTGACCACGCGCATGCTTGCCCGCCGGTCCTTCATTCGCTCGATCATGTCGAGGGCGTCGGGGACGCCGGCCAGGGCCCTGTCCGGGTCGGGGTGCGAGACATGCAGTTCCGGCACGTCGGGAGAGGTGATCACGAACTCCGTCCCGACCTTCCGCTGAACGAGTTTGATGCCCTCGGCGCGCATTGCCGCTCACGCTCCCTGCTGCGTTCGTAAGATGCGCCTCAACGGCCGGTATATCAATCCGCAAAGGCCCATGCCGGTTCGCCAAGCTCCAGCAAGGTCCTAACACATCGCTTCATCTGAAACGATGAGGGGCCCGGGAGGATCCCTGGTAGTCACATGAGGGGATTCACCGCCCAAGCGACACGCCAAGCCTCGGCGCCGCTTGCCCGTTCGACTTCGCGGGCGACTTCGGTCGCTCGTCCCACATGACGTAGCCGGGCGGTGGGTCGTACTCGTGCGGGCGCAGGACGGCGGCCTGCCCCTCGACGGAGACCAACCCGGGAAACAGCGCCCGCTCGATGTGGTCCCGGTTAAGCGCGATCTTGTGCGCCGTGTGCGAGAGGATGTGCTGTGAGTGCGTCCGGCCCGGAGGGCTCACGCTGACGAGCCTCTTTCCCGGGAAACGCCTGGCGAAGAGCTGGGCGGTCGCAGCCTGGTCCGTATCCGCGGTCAGCAGGTAGGCGGTATCCATGACGTCGTGGACCGCATCGTCGTAGACGCTCAGGGCCAGGTTGATGTCCGTCGCCTTCTCGGTCGGCTTCTGCCAGGTGGAGCCGCAGTCCCTGCACCTGGCGTCCTCACGGCTGAAGTGTCCGAGGATGGTCTCGACGCCGACGAGTTTCAGGGCCTTGACCAGGCGTTCGTGGCGGACCTTCTTGCTGTGGTCCCCGGGGTAGTAGGCCGTGCAGAACACGACGCGGACGAGCGTCTCGGTCTGGCGCGGCAGGATGGTTTCCCCCAACTTCCAGAAGTTGCACCACTTCAGGAACGGCTCTCCTAAGTCATTGACGGAGTGGTATAAATTGAAACCATCGATGTAGAGTGCGGCCCGGATCTTGGATTTTTCGGCTTGACTATCCGACCCCATGCACTCATATCCGATCCGTCAACGCTGAACGGTGCGCCGCCAGCAACCCACGGGCTCCGGCCCGTGTGAAGCCCACAGGTTCCAACCTGTGGGCTTCTTTGTTCCCGATGTCTTTCTATGGTTCCTTCGCCTCTCATGGAACCTGTTTTTATCTGGCGCGTGACCGCTCCGGCGGACCAGGTTCCGAGGCTGGAACGGTCATGATCGTAGGTGCCGTCGCCATCCCGCTTCATGCGGTGGGAAGCTCCGGGGTGCCCCCCGGCTGCAGTCTCTCTTACGGACCCCTCGGCCCTGACATCGTCCCCTTGACCTTCCCACCATGGGAAGCCCCATATCGGCGTGACGTCACTCCAAAGAGGGGAACCGTCATGATCCGGCTCAAGGTCACTCGAATGAACTGCGGCGGCTGCGCCAGGTCCGTCACGCGAGCGGTCCTGGGCGTCGACCCGAATGCCACCGTCGACATCGACCTGGGCGGCGGCATCGTCTCCATCGCGTCGGCCTCGGATGCGACGCGGTTCGCCGACGCTGTCCGTTCCGCGGGCTATGGCGCCGAGCCGCTGAACGCCGCGGCTTGAACGAAGGACAAGTGGAAACAATATCGGCGCTCGGCCATTTGTGTCCCGGGGCGAGTATTCCTCGGCCCATCGAAACGGTGTAAGCAATCTTGATGAGACCCGACCGGCAACTCGTGCGCCTGATGGCGGCGATGATCGTGATGATCATCGCCTACGTCGCGCCGTCTGCCGTCCAGGCTCACGAAGGCCATCATCACGGTGGCCATGACCATGCCGCCATGACGCGGGCGGCCAAGGCGTCGGTCGCGCCGCTGGCGGCCCCCGCACCGCGCGACGTCGGTCGGTCGGCGGCTGCCGTCGATGCCACGCCCGTGCTGCTCAAGGCCGCGGTTCCCGCCCGGGTCGCCATCCTCCAGTCCGAGGACGCGGGTCGGGGTTGCTGCCCCGGTCCCTGCAAGGGCACATGCTGCGGGACGATGTCCTGCTGCGTTCCCGGCATCCTCTCAGCTCCAATGACCATGCCGACCCTTGCCTTCGGGCACGTCGTCCTGGTCACGCACGACGTCGACGGCCGCTCCGGCCTCGGCCCCGAGGCCCTGCCCAGGCCCCCACGAACCCTCGCGTAACGAACGGCGCGCCAAGGGCGCGCAACGGTCGGATTCCGTCCGCAAGCCGCGGATGTGCGTCCGGTGTTCGAACGCGAGGATGCCTCTTCCATGTCTTTTCGTATTGCCGCCGCCCTTGGCGCGGCGTGGCTGGCCGTCGCTTCGCTGGCGGGTCCCGCACGTGCCCATGAGGGGCACGACCACGGCGCACCGCCCCCGCCCGTCTCGAAGTCCATCGCCCCGCGCGGCGAGGCCGCGTCGGACGCGTTCGAGCTGACCGCCATCCCACGGGACGGGAAGGTCACGTTCTACCTCGACCACTTCCGGACCAACGAACCCGTCCGGGGTGCAGTCCTGGAGGTGGAGACGCCCGAGGGGCAGAGGACCGCCACCGAGACCGCCGAGGCGGCCTACGTGCTTCCCGCGCCCTGGCTCGCGCAGGCGGGATCGCACGACCTCCTGGTGACCGTCACCGCCGGAGAAGCGGTCGACGTCCTCACCGTCCCGCTGTCCATCCCGCAGACCCAGGCGCCCGTCGCCGCCCCGGCCGCAGCGCCGGCCGGCACCGCCATGGCCAAGGCGTCCGCCGCCGTCGCCGACCTGAAGGCCCGCCTCGTGGCCAAGGACCCCGTCCTGATGCTGACCGCGGCGGCCGCCTTCCTCCTCGGCATGCTGCTCACCGTGCTCACGCGGGGCCGGCGCAGCCTTCCCGCCGTGGCCATCATGGCGGTCGTCGTGACGCTGGCGCTCGGGAGCGTGGCCTTTGCCCATGGCGACGAGGACCACGGCGCCCCGGCCAAGGGCGAACCGGTTCAAGGCGCGGCCCTGCTCGACCCCGCGCAGCCGTCGTCCGACCTCGCCCAGCGCCTGCCCGACGGTTCGGTGTTCGTGCCCAAGCCGACCCAGCGCCTCCTGGTCCTGCGCACCACGATGACGGAGCAGGCGACGTTCCATCGGACGGTCGAGTTGCCTGGGCGCGTGATCCCGGACCCGAACGCCAGCGGCGTCGTGCAATCCTCCGTCGGCGGCCGGCTCTCGCCGCCGTCCTCGGGCCTGTTCCCGCGCCTTGGGACGACGGTGAGGAAGGGTGACGTGCTGGCCTACGTGACGCCGCCGGTGCAGGCGGTCGACGTCTCCGACATGCGCCAGCGCCAGGGCGAGCTCGACCAGCAGATCGACGTCTTCGAGCGTCGGGTGGACCGCTACCGCAAGCTCGCGACCACCGGCGCCGTCGCCCAGACGCAGCTCGACGACGCCCTCTCGGAGCTGAAGGGCCTGCAGGACCGCCGCGCAGCCCTCGACAAGGTCCGCCAGCAGCCGGAAGCCCTGGTCGCACCCGTGGACGGCGTGATCGCGCAGGCGTCCGCGGTGGCGGGCCAGATGGCCACGGCCGGCGGCATGGTCTTCCAGATCGTCGACCCGGCCCGACTCTGGGTCGAGGCCCTGAGCTTCGATGCCCTCACGCCGGCCGGGAACGCCACGGCGCGCTTCGCCGACGGGCGCACCCTGTCCCTCGTCTACCAGGGCACTGGCCTCGCCGACCGCAACCAGGCCATCCCGGTCCAGTTCGCGGTCAAGGGCAACACTTCCGGCCTGCGGGTCGGGCAGTTCCTCACCGTGCTCGCCGGCACGGACGCCGAGCAGTCCGGCCTCGCCTTGCCGCGTGCGGCCGTGGTCCGCTCCGGCAACGGGCAGGCCATCGTCTACGAGCACGTCGCCGCCGAGCGCTTCGAAGCCCGGCAGGTCCGCGTCGAGCCCCTCGACGGGACCAACGTGCTGGTCGCCGAGGGGGTGGGTGCGGGCAAGCGCATCGTCATTGAGGGCGCCGAGCTCCTCGATCAGGTCCGGTGAGGGGGCGCCGCCATGTTCAACGTCCTCGTCACGCAGTCCCTGCGCAACCGCCTGCTCGTCCTCGCGGTCGCCGCCGTCCTGATCCTGTACGGCGCCTTCACCGCCACCAAGCTGCCGGTGGACGTGTTTCCCGACCTGAACAAGCCCACGGTCACCATCATGACCGAGGCCGAGGGGCTCGCGCCGCCCGAGGTCGAGCAGCTCGTCACCTACCCCATCGAGACCCGGATGAACGGCCTGCCCGGCGTCAGCCGGGTGCGCTCGGTCTCCGGCGTCGGGCTGTCCATCGTCTACGTCGAGTTCGACTGGGGCACCGACATCTACCGGAATCGGCAGCAGATCGCCGAGCGCCTGACCCTGGTCCGCGACCAGCTTCCCCCGAACGTGACTCCGCAGATGGGTCCGATCTCCTCCATCATGGGCCAGATCCTTCTGGTGGCGGTGACCGGCGACAACGCCACCCCGATGGAGGTGCGCGAGGCCGCCGACTTCATCCTGCGGCCGCGCCTCCTCACGATCCCGGGCGTCGCCCAGGTCATTCCCATCGGCGGGGAGGTGCGCCAGTTCCGCGTCAGTCCCAACGTCGCGGCCATGCGGGCGCTGGGCGTCACGAACGCCCAGCTTGAGGCGTCGCTGACCCAGTTCGGCACCAACGCCGGCGGAGGGTTCACCGACCAGTACGCCCGCGAGTACCTCATCCGGAACATCGGCCGGACGATGAGCCTCGACGATTTGCGCAGCGTCGTGGTCGCCAACGTCGGCGACGCGCCGGTCTACCTGCGCCAGGTGGCGGACGTCTCCTTCGCCCCCAGGGTCAAGCGCGGCGACGGCGGCTACATGGGCAAGCCCGCGGTCATCGTCTCTGTCGAGAAGCAGCCCGACGTCGACACCGTCAAGCTCACGCGCGAGATCGAGGCGGCCCTGAAGGAGGTCACCGCGACCCTGCCGAACGGCATCAAGGCCGACCAGATCCTGTTCCGCCAGGCGAACTTCATCGAGACCTCCATTGCCAACGTCGAGCGCGTGCTCGTCGAGGCCATCGTGGTGGTGGCCATCGTGCTGTTCGCGTTCCTGCTGAACGTGCGCACCACGGTCATCTCGCTGACCGCCATCCCGGTCTCGATCCTGGCGACCGCCATCGCCTTCCACCTCGCCGGCCTGTCGATCAACACGATGACGCTGGGCGGGCTGGCCATCGCCATCGGCGAGCTCGTCGACGACGCCGTGGTCGACGTCGAGAACATTTTTCGACGGCTCGGCGAGAACCGGGCGGCCGGCTCGCCGCGCTCGACCTTCGAGGTCGTGGTCGCTGCGTCCTCGGAGGTGCGTTCCGGCATCGTCTACGCGACGATGATCATCGTCCTCGTGTTCGTGCCCCTGTTCGCCCTGTCCGGGATCGAGGGGCGGCTGTTCGCGCCCCTGGGGCAGGCCTACATCATCTCGATCCTGGCGAGTCTGCTGGTGTCGGTCACCTTGACGCCAGTGCTGGCCTATTACCTGCTGCCGGGGCTCAAGAGCCTTGCCGAGCACGACAGCGCCCTCCTGCGATGGTTGAAGCGTGGCAACGCCCGGCTGCTCGGGATCGCCTTCCGGCACCAGCGGGTGCTCGTTGCCACGGTGGCCATCGCGGTCGTCGCGGCCGGCATCGCCGCCTGGAACCTGCCGCGGGCCTTCCTGCCGCCCTTCAACGAGGGCTCGTTCACCGTCAACACGACGTTCAATCCGGGCATCTCGCTCGCCGAGAGCAATCGCGTCGGGTTGATCGCCGAGAAGCTGCTCCTCGACATCCCGGAGGTCGCCTCGGTCGGACGCCGCACCGGCCGGGCCGAGCTCGACGAGCACGCCGAGGGCGTCCATTCCTCCGAGATCGAGGTGGAGCTCAAGGGCGGTGGCCGGCCGAAGGACGCCGTGGTGGCCGACATCCGGCAGCGCCTGTCCCGGCTGCCGCTCTCGGTGAACGTCGGCCAGCCGATCTCGCACCGCCTCGACCACATGCTGTCCGGGGTCCGGGCGGAGCTCGCCCTGAAGATCTTCGGCGAGGACCTCGACGCCCTGCGCAGCGTGGCCAACGACCTGCGCGACCGCATGGCAAAAATCCCGGGTCTGGCCGACCTGCAGGTCGAGAAGCAGGTCCGAATCCCGCAATTGGAGATCCGGGTCGACTACACCCGGGCGGCCCTCTACGGGGTCCAGCCCTCGGCGGTGGTCGAGCAACTCAGCCGCCTCTCCAACGGGCGCGTCGTCTCGACCGTGGCCGACGGCTACAAGCGCTTCGACGTGCTCCTTCGCCTGCCGGAGCGCCAGCGCACGACGCAGGGGCTGAAGGACCTGCTGATCGAGACCCCGTCGGGGTGGGTGCCGGCACGCCAGGTCGCCGACATCCGCGAGACGGACGGGCCGAACCAGATCCTGCGGGAGAACAGCCGGCGCCGCCTCGTCGTCCAGGCCAACACCGACGGTACGAGCGACATGGCCACCATCGTGGCGGCCATCCGGCATCAGGTGTCCGAGGCCAAGCTCCCCCCGGGCTTCTTTGCAAGCCTGGAGGGGACGTTCCAGGCACAGGAGGAGGCGAGCCGGACCATCGCGGCCCTGTCCACCCTGTCCCTCGCCCTGGTCTTCGCCATCCTCTACAGCCGCTACCGCTCGGCCGTGCTGGCGCTGATCATCATGGGCAACGTGCCGCTCGCCCTCATCGGCAGCGTGCTCGCGCTGTGGCTGGTGGGGCAGCCGCTCTCGGTGGCGTCGATGATCGGGTTCATCACCCTGACGGGCATCAGCGCCCGCAACGGCATCCTGAAGATCAGCCACTACCTGAACCTGTCGCTGCACGAAGGCATGCCGTTCGGGCGCGACCTCGTGGTGCGGGGCAGCCTGGAGCGCCTGACGCCGGTGCTGATGACCGCCCTGTCGGCCGGCGTGGCCCTGGTGCCGCTGCTCTACGACGCCGCGACCCCGGGCAAGGAGATCCTGCACCCGGTCGCGGTGACCATCTTCGGCGGCCTGATCAGCGCGACCCTCCTCGACACGGTGCTGACGCCGGTCCTGTTCCTGCGCTTCGGGCGGGCGCCGTTGGAGCGCCTGCGCGCCGCGCAGGCCGAAACCCCCGATGCCCCCCGTCCGGACGGCGCGAAACCGCGTCCGGTCGAGGCGTTCTGATCCACCCCACGAAGGAGAGTACCGATGATCCCCTGGAGAATGGCCCTGATGGCCGGGGCGCTGGTCGCGATGCCGGCCTGCGCGCACGAGACGGCCGGCCAGCACGGCGGCCGCGTCACGGATGCCGGCAAGTACCACGTCGAGCTCGTCGCCAAGGGCGAGACGGTCGACGTGTTCGTGTCGGACGGAAGCCAGAAACCGGTCCCGGCGACCGGTTTCAAGGGCACCGCCATCCTCGTCGTCGGCGGCAAGCCGGCCCGCGTGCCGCTGGAGCCGACAGACGGCAACCGCCTCTCGGGCAAGGCGTCCGTGGCGCTCGGCGACAGCCCGAAGGGCGCCGTCCAGCTCACCGCCCCCGACGGCGCGACCGCCAGCGGCAAGTTCAACTGATCCACCCGTTCGATCCCGACCCAAGAAGGAAACGCACCATGGCCACCTCGACCACCACGACCCTGTTCGCCGCCCTCGTCTCCCTCGGGCTCGCCGGTCCGGCCATCGCCCAAGCCACGCACGACCACGGTTCCATGCCGGGCATGGGTGCCGGGGACTCGATGAAGCCCGACCCGAAGGACAACGCCTCGACCAAGGAATTCAAGGCTGCCGACATGACGATGATGAAGGACATGGACGTGGCCTACACGGGCGACACGGACGTCGACTTCCGCACGCACATGATCCCGCACCACAAGGGTGCGATGGCCATGGCCGAGGTGGCGCTGAGGCACGCCAAGGACCCGGCGACCAAGGCGATGGCCCAGAAAATCATCGATGACCAGAAGAAGGAGGTTGCAGATATGGAGGCATGGCTGAAGAAGAATGCCAAGTGACCGCATGCAAAAATAGGGATCAATTATCGTTGAGTTCTATTTCGACGGAATAATTGAACCTTAGTCGGAGTGCTTGGTTGTGATACTAACAAGATCAGGTGTCTAATGTGCTTGATATTGTTAGTCAATGACATCATTTTGCCAATTGATGGAGTGGATATCATGCACAACATGTCGAGCGAGATGCAGTCGTGCATCGATGAGTGCCTACGCTGTTATCAAACCTGCCTCGGGATGGCCTCAAACCACTGCCTGCCGGCCGGGGGCAAGCACGTTGAGCCGGAGCATCTTCGCCTGATGCTGGCCTGCGCGGAGATCTGTCGGACCTCCGCCCACTTCATGCTGCTCGGGACCCCCGAGCACAGGCACACCTGCCGGGCCTGCGCGGAGGTCTGCGAGGCCTGCGCGAAGAGTTGCGAGCAGGTGGGCGACATGCAGGACTGCGTCGAGCAGTGCCGCCGCTGCGCCGAGAGCTGCCGCAAGATGGCGGCCTGAGCCCCGGGGACGGCCTCCGGGGCCGTTCCTCACGTTTCCGAACCACCCAGGAGAAAACGATGAAGCAGATGATGTTGGCCGCGGCCGCGATGCTCGCCCTCTCGCTGACCCCGGCCCTGGCGGCCGGGTGCTGCGGAAAGGGCGCCAAAGGAATGTGCGCCAAGCCGATGGCCTCGATGTCGATGAAAAGCGGGAAGAAGGGCTGCTGCTGCGACGGCATGGGCAAGAAGGTGGCCATGTGATGCGGCGCGCCGGGCGTCGGGAGCGACCGATCCGTTCGCTTCAGCGCTTGGCGACGGCCTTCCTGCGAGGTGTGGGAGGCCGCGCCGGCCCCGGGGACGCGCCCGGACGGCTGGCTGAGACGTCGGCCCCGGTCTCCAGGCTGGCGATGATCGGACAATCCGGCCGACCGTCGCCGTCGCAGGCGTCGGCCAGGGACCGCAGGGCGTCGGCCATCTCGTTTAATTGGCGGGCCCGCTGTTCGAGTTCCTTCACGTGGGCCCTCGCGATGGCCTTCACGTCGGCGTTGCTGCGGTCGGGATCGCTCCAGAGTCCTAGCAGCACCCGGATGCGGTCCAGCGAGAAGCCCAGGTCCCGGGCGTGCCGGACGAAGCCGAGCCGGTGCAGGTCGGCGGTTCCGTAATCGCGATAGCCGCTGTCGCGCCGGTCCGCCGGGGGCACGAGCCCGATGCTTTCGTAGTGCCGGATCATCTTGGCCGAGACCCCGGAGGCCCGGCTCGCCTCGCCGATATTCATCGTAGGAGCCCCTCAGTTGACCTTCCCATAATGGGAAGGTGCAGGAAGGTCCGCAAGCCCAATCGGCCGCTGCCCGCACCCTGCTTCCACTTCGAAGCCCGGACGGCATCCCGGCCAGACAACCCACGGAGTTTCCGATGCAAGCCACCGCGTCCCGCAAGGCGGTCCTGTACCGCATGATGATGCCGCAGCACACGTGTCCGTACGGCCTCAAGGCGAAGGATCTCCTCGAACGCCAGGGCTTCCAGGTGGAAGACCACTGGCTGACCACCCGCGAGGAGACCGACCGCTTCAAGGCCGAGCACGGGGTCAAGTCGACGCCCCAGACCTTCATCAACGGCGAGCGCGTCGGGGGCTTCGACGATCTCAGGCGGCATTTCGGACGGGCCGCCAACGACCCGAACGCGACGACCTATACGCCGGTCGTGGCGGTGTTCTCGATGACGGCGCTGATGGCGCTCGCGGCGAGCTACGCCGTGTACGGCACGCCGCTGACCGTCCGGGCGGCCGAGTGGTTCATCGCCTTCAGCATGTGCGTGTTGGCCCTCCTCAAGCTGCAGGACGTCGAGACCTTTTCCTCAATGTTCCTCGGGTACGACCTGCTGGCCAAGCGCTGGGTGCGTTACGCCTACGCCTACCCGCTCCTGGAGGGCATCGCCGGCGTCCTGATGGTGGCCGGCGCCCTGAACTGGCTGTCGATCCCCGTGGCCCTGTTCATCGGCACCGTCGGCGCGGTCTCGGTGTTCAAGGCGGTCTACGTCGACAAACGCGAGATCAAGTGCGCCTGCGTCGGCGGGTCGAGCAAGGTGCCGCTCGGCTTCGTCTCGCTGACCGAGAACGTGATGATGGTCGCCATGGCGATCTGGATGCTGGCGATGGGGCATTGAGCGGCATGGCCACGATGTTCCCCGCCTGGCTCCATGCGCTCTCCATCCTGGCCCTGCTGCTCGGGGCCGCCTGCTCGATCCTTCTGTCGGTGCAGGTGATCCGGCATCCGCAGCACATGACCGTGATGAACGTGGTCTGGCCGGTCAGCGCCCTGTTCGGCACGGTGGTCGTGGTCTGGGCCTACTTTCGCTATGGCCGCCTCGCGACCATGGAGGCGCATCACCGCGCGATGGAGCGGGACGAGAAGCCTCCGAACATGACGCAAACGCCGTTTCCGGTGATGGTGGGCAAGGGCGCGCTCCACTGCGGCAGCGGCTGCATGCTCGGCGACGTCGCCGCCGAGTGGCTCGCCTTCCTCGTGCCGGCGGTGGCGGTCTGGTTCGGCTGGCACTCGCTCTTCGAGGAGAAGATGTACGCGGTCTGGGTGCTGGACTTCGTGTTCGCCTTCGGGCTTGGGATCGTGTTCCAGTATTACGCCATCGTGCCGATGCGCGGGCTCTCCCCGGGCCAGGGCATCGTCGCAGCCCTCAAGGCCGACACCCTGTCGCTGATCGCCTGGCAGGTCGGCATGTACGGCTTCATGGCGTTCGCCCAATTCGCCGTGTTCCCGCACCTCGCGGGGCAGCCAGCGCCGGTGAACTCGGTCGAGTTCTGGTTCGCCATGCAGGTGGCCATGGTGGCAGGGTTCCTGACCAGCTACCCGGTGAACTGGTGGCTCGTCTCCACCGGGATCAAGGAGCGGATGTGACAGGATTTCGTGCCCCTGACCGCCCTCCAGCATGTGACGCATCCCCAGGTGCCTGCCACCACAAGGGCTAGGTGCGAACGCAGCCCTTCCGTTGGGACGCCGCTTCCGAAACCCGCCCATGAGGATATGCAGGGTCATGCGCCGCTTCCCGCCCGAACGCATCGTGTGTCTGACGGAGGAGACCGTCGAGACCCTCTATCTCCTCGGCGTGGAGGACCGCATCGTCGGAGTCTCCGGCTATGCCGTCCGTCCGCCGCAGGTCCGCCGCGAGAAGCCGCGGGTTTCCGCCTTCACCAGCGCCGACATTCCGAAGGTTCTCGCCCTCGCCCCCGACCTGGTGCTCACCTTTTCGGACCTTCAGGCCGGCATCGTCGCCGACCTCGTCAGGGCCGGCGTTGCCGTGCACGCGTTCAACCACCGCGACGTCGCCGGCATCCTCGCCATGATCCGCACGGTGGGCGCCCTGGTCGACGTCCGCGACAAGGCGGAGGCACTGGTCCGTGGCTACGAGGCCAGACTCGCGCGCGTAGCGGAGCAGGCCAACGAACGGCCGCGGCCGCGGGTCTATTTCGAGGAATGGGACGAGCCCCTGATCTCGGGCATCGGCTGGGTCTCCGAGCTCGTGGCAATCGCCGGCGGCGACGACATCTTCCCGGAGCTTTCCCGGCAGGGGGCCGCCAAGGATCGCATCGTGGCGCCGGAAGCGGTGATCTCGGCTGCGCCCGAAGTCATCCTGGCGTCCTGGTGCGGGAAGAAGGTCGTGCCCTCCCGCATCGCCGGCCGGCCGGGCTGGGCCGCAATCCCCGCCGTCGCGCAGGGTCGCATCGTCGAGATCAAGTCGCCCCTGATCCTGCAGCCCGGACCTGCGGCCCTTACGGATGGCCTGGACGCCATCCTGCAGGCGCTCGGGCATCCGATCCCGCACGCCGAGGCCCCTTGGCAGGTGCCCGTCCCGGCCCCATCGCCGTGGCGCCTGACCGAACGCCATCGCGCCCAGCTTCTCAAGGTCCCGGACGACGGCTGGATCGAGGCCACGCGCCTCGACGCGCGCTCGCTGGAGGTCCTCGTCCGGCGAGGCTGGATACGGCGCGTGCATGCCGACCCGCTCGGACGACCGCGCCATGACGGCTACCGGCGAACCGATGCGGCCAGGATCGCACTGAACGGTACGGTGAGCGCAGCCTGACGCTACGGAACCGGCACGGCCGCCCCGGCGGGCAGTCCTGCCGCATCTCGGATCTACGCCTCAGAAGTGGTGATTGTGCCGACGATGGTGGTGATGATGGTGGCCCCAGTGGTGCTGATGCCGCCGGTAGTGATGATGGTGCCCCCAGCCATGATGGTGGTGTCCCCAGCCATGGTGATGATGGTGGCGCCGGTGATGGTGGTGGCCCCCATGGTGATGGTGGTGGCCCCCATGGTGATGGTGGCCCCAGTGCTGCACGGTCTGCACCGGACTTCCGATGGGGTCGACGAGGCCGGGGCTCGTCGCAAGGGGGGCTGCCTTCGCCGGGGTGAGCTGAAGGGTCACTGCCAAGATCACAGCGCCGATCATCGCAAAAAGACGTCCAACCATTGTCGCCTCCTGGATCACGGAAATGTCTCCGTATTCAGGATGCTAGGCGTCGCAAGCTGAATGTACAGTGACGAAGGGCGACCGGACCTTCAGGTCAGGGTGAAATCTCGGTCCGTCATTGCGTTGCGACCAA
This sequence comes from Methylorubrum extorquens, assembly GCF_024169925.1. Classification (NCBI taxonomy): domain Bacteria; kingdom Pseudomonadati; phylum Pseudomonadota; class Alphaproteobacteria; order Hyphomicrobiales; family Methylobacteriaceae; genus Methylorubrum; species Methylorubrum extorquens. The sequence goes on along the minus strand of NZ_JALJXF010000001.1, from coordinate 2,417,793 downwards.
ACTTGGCCGACGAATACAGAACAGACACACCCGGGTGAGCCGCGTCCAAAGTGAGCCGGTAACCGTCGGCCTTGCAAACCGCCCCCGCCGTCACAAACTGGATGTTGGCTTCGGCCGCGTGTGATAGAGTTCGCGACGTGATGACCCTGACCCGACAAACATGGCGCTGTCTGGCCGCGATCCTGATGATCGTGGCCTTCGTCATGCCGTCGGTGGTCCACGCTCACGTCGGCCATACGCACGGCCCGACGCTGGTGGCGGCAGTCGACGATGGCCAAACGGCGGTCTCCGAGGGCTCGCAGGTCGGCCACGATCATGCCGGGGACACCAACAAGTCCAAGGCGCATGCGGCCTGCTGTGCGGCGTGTGCCTGCCATGGCGGGTTGACGGTTACGGAAGCCGCCGCGGTCGGGCGCGTCTGGCGCTCGCTGCGCCTGGCGCTCGGACCCGCGGATCTCGCACCCCCGAGCCGAGCGCCAGAGGCGCTGCCCGAGCCCCCTCGATCCTTCGCCTGAACCTGGCGCGCTGAGGCGCGCCTGTAGCGGCATGCCGTCTTGAGGGACGGCGGCCGGTGTTTTGGTGCGAAGGAATTCCTGATGATGCGTCGTAATCCGTTGGCCGCTGCCCTGAGCGCGGCGGCGCTGCTGCTTTGCCTATGGGGCGGAGCCGCCCCTGCCCATGAGGGCCACGACCATGGAGAGGAGGCGAAGTCCGCTCCCGCGGTCACCGCTCCCCGCGGCGTATCGAGTTCGGACGCCTTCGAGGTCGTGGTCGTGGCCCGCAACGGCGCGCTGATGGTCTACGTCGACCGCACCGGCAGCAACGAGCCCGTGACCGGGGCCACCGTCCAGGCGGAAACGCCCGAGGGCGCCGTAACCGCGACCGCGACGCCGGACGGGGCCTACCTGGTCGACGCCCATTGGAGCGAGAAGCCGGGCGCCTACGACCTGACCTTCACCGTGACCCTGGCCGACGGCACGAGCGATGTTTTTCCCGTGGAGCTTGAGGTGCCCGAGCCTCCCGCCGCCACGGCAGGTCCGCCCACCGCCTGGACGAGCGGCCTCGCCATCGCCCACGATTTCCAGCACCACCTGACCCAGGCTGATCCGATGGCGTTCGTCATCGGCGGTACCGGCTTCGTGCTCGGCGTCGGCCTCACGCTCCTGCTCGGACGACGCCGCTCGGCACCGGCCGTGGCGGTCCTGGTTCTGGCGGCGGGCGTCGTGTTGGCGCCGAGGGCCAACGCCCACGAGGGCCACGACCACGGGAACGAGCCCAAGACCCTGATGGCGGCGCCGAACGGCGCCAGCCGGGACGTGGCCCAGCGCCTGCCGGACGGCAGCGTATTCATGCCCAAGCCGACCCAGCGCCTCCTGACCATCCGCACGGTGGTGACGGCCACGAGCGCCTTGGCCCGCACCACCGAGATGCCGGGCCGGGTCATCACCGACCCGAATGCGAGCGGAGTCGTGCAGTCTTCCGTCGGCGGGCGCCTGTCGCCGCCGCCCTCGGGGGTGTTCCCGCGGCTGGGCACACCTGTCGCCAAGGGCGACGTGCTCGCCTTCGTCACCCCTCCAATCCAGGCGGTGGACGCCTCGGACATGCGCCAGCGTCAGGGCGAGCTCGACCAGCAGATCGCCATCGTGCAGCGGCGCGTCGAACGCTTCCAGAAGTTGGCCCCGGGCGGTGCGGTCTCGCAGGTCCAGCTCGACGAGGCCAACGCCGAACTGTCCGGGCTTAAGGACAGGCGCACCGCCCTCGACAAGATCCGCCTTCAGCCCGAACCGTTGATCGCACCCGTCTCCGGCGTCATCGCCGAGGCCAACGCCATGGCCGGCCAGATGGCGAGCCCGGGTACGATGGTCTTCCAGATCACCGACCCTGCGAAGCTATGGGTCGAGGCCCTCAGCTTCGAGGCCCTGGCGCCGGCCCAGAACGCCTCGGCTCGGTTGGCCGACGGACGCACCCTGACTCTGAACTACCGCGGCGCCGGATTGGCCGACCGCAGCCAGGCCGTACCCGTTCAATTCGCCATCGAGGGCGAGCAACCCGACCTGCGCACCGGCCAGTTCGTGACGGTGCACGCCAGCAGCAGCGCCCCCCTGCAAGGTCTCGCGCTCCCTCGGGCAAGCGTCGTGCGCTCCGCCAACGGGCAGGCCCTCGTCTACGAACACACGCAGGCGGAACGTTTCGAGCCGCGCGAGGTGCAGGTCGAGCCCCTCGATGCCGCCCGGGTGCTGGTGGTCTCCGGCATTGGGAACGGCAAGCGGGTCGTGACCCAAGGCGCCGAACTCATCAACCAGGTTCGGTGAGGGCAGGCGTATGTTCACGTTCCTCGTCTCGCGGTCCCTCGGGAACCGCACTCTGGTCCTCGCCATCGCGGCGGTGCTGGTGCTCTACGGCGCCTTCACCGTCACCAAGCTGCCGGTCGACGTCTTCCCCGACCTGAACAGGCCCACCGTCACGGTCATGACGGAGGCCGAGGGCCTCGCCCCGCAGGAGGTGGAGCAACTCGTCTCCTTCCCCATCGAGACCCAGATGAACGGCCTTCCTGGGGTGAGCCGCGTGCGCTCGGTCTCGGGCGTCGGCCTGTCGGTGATCTACGTCGAGTTCGACTGGGGCACCGACATCTATCGCAACCGCCAGCAGGTGGGCGAGCGCCTCGCGATGGTGCGGCCCCAGCTTCCGGCCAATGTCAGCCCGATGATGGGCCCGATCTCCTCCATCATGGGGCAGATCGTGATGGTGGCCGTCACCGGCGACACCGTTTCGGCCATGGAGCTGCGCGAGATCGCGGACTTCACGATCCGCCCGCGCCTCCTCTCGATTCCCGGCGTGGCGCAGGTCATCCCGATGGGCGGCGAGGTCCGACAGTTCCGGATCGCACCCCAGCCCACCGCCATGCGGGCGCTGGGCGTCACCTACGAGCAGGTGGAGAAGGCCCTCCAGCAGTTCGGGACCAACACCGGCGGCGGCTTCACCGACCAGTACGCCCGCGAGTACCTGATCCGGAACGTCGCCCGGACCATGAACCTCGACGACCTTCGCAACATGGTCGTGGCGACCGTCGACAAGCGCCCGGTCTATCTTCGCCAGGTCGCGGACGTCTCCTTCGGGGCCAAGACCAAGCGCGGCGACAGCGGCTACATGGGCGCTCCGGCCGTGGTTGTCTCGGTGGAGAAGCAGCCCGGCGTCGACACCGTCCGCCTGACCGAGACCATCGAGGCCGCGCTCAAGGAGATCGGCACGAGCCTGCCCAAGGGCGTCCAGGCGGACCGGCTCATCTTCCGGCAGGCCAACTTCATCGAGACCTCGATCCATAACGTCGAGAAGGTGCTGCTGGAGGCCGTCGCCGTGGTGGCGGTGGTGCTCTTCGCCTTCCTCCTCAACGTGCGCACCACGGTGATCTCGCTGACCGCGATCCCAGTCTCCATCCTGACCACGGCGGTGATCTTCCACTTCCTCGGGCTGTCCATCAACACGATGACGCTCGGCGGCCTTGCCATCGCCATCGGCGAGCTCGTCGACGACGCCGTGGTGGACGTCGAGAACATCTTCCGCAGGCTTCGCGAGAACCGGGCAGTGGGGAACCCGCGTTCCGTGTTCGACGTGGTTGTGTCGGCCTCGCAGGAGGTGCGCTCGGGCATCGTCTACGCCACGATGGTCATCGTCCTGGTGTTCGTGCCGCTGTTCGCCCTGTCGGGCATCGAGGGCCGCCTCTTCGCGCCGCTGGGTCAGGCCTACATCATCTCGATCCTGGCAAGCCTCGTCGTCTCCATCACCCTCACGCCGGTGATGGCCTACTACCTGCTGCCCGGCCTCAAGCGGTTGGACGAGCACGAGAGCGGCCTGGTGCGCGTGCTCAAGCGCTTCAACGGCTGGCTCCTGCTGCGTGCCTTCGCCCATGGGCGGCTCGTGATGGCCACGGTCGCCGCCGCCGTGATCCTCGCCGGCACGGCCGCGGTGTTCCTGCCACGCGCCTTCCTGCCGCCCTTCAACGAGGGCTCGTTCACGGTCACCGCCGCCTTCAGCCCCGGGATATCGCTCTCCGAGAGCGACCGGGTCGGCCTCATCGCCGAGAAGCTGGTCCTTGAGATCCCGGAGGTCCGCTCCGTCGGCCGCCGCACCGGCCGGGCCGAGCTCGACGAACATGCCGAGGGGGTGCATTCCTCCGACCTGGAGATCGACCTTAAGCCCGGCGGCCGGCCCAAGGCCGAACTGGTGGCCGACATCCGGGAGCGCCTGAAGGTGCTGCCGGTCTCCATCAACGTCGGCCAGCCGATCTCGCACCGCCTCGACCACATGCTCTCGGGCGTCCGCGCCGAGATTGCCCTAAAAGTGTTCGGCGAGGACCTCGACACCCTGCGCAGCCTCGCCGAGGATTTGCGGCGGCGCATGGCCAATATCCCGGGCATCGCCGACCTCCAGGTCGAGAAGCTGGTCCGAATCCCGCAATTGGAAATCCGGGTCGACTACACCCGGGCGGCCCTCTACGGCGTCCAGCCGGCGGCGCTCGTCGAGCAACTCAGCCGCCTGTCCAATGGCCAGGTCGTGTCCCGCGTGGTGGACGGCTACCGCCGCTTCGACGTGGTGATGCGGCTGCCCGACACCATGCGCACTACGCAGCGCCTGGGCGACCTCCTGATCGAGACGCCCTCGGGATGGGTCCCCGCCCGCCAGATCGCCGATATCCGCGAGACTGACGGACCGAACCAGATCCTGCGCGAGAATGCCCGCCGCCGGATCGTGGTCCAGGCCAACACCGACGGCAAGACCGACATGACCGGGATCGTGGCGGCCATCCAGCGGGAGATGGCGGCGACCAAGCTACCCAACGGCTACACGACGAACCTGGAAGGGTCGTTCCAGGCGCAGTCCGAGGCGAGCCGAACCATCGGCACGCTCTCGCTCCTGTCGCTGGGGATGATCTTCGCCTTGCTCTACAGCCGGTACCGGTCGGTCGTGTTCACGCTGATCATCCTCGGCAGCATCCCCCTGGCGCTCATCGGTTCGGTGCTGGCCCTTTGGCTGGCGGGTCAGCCCTTGTCGGTCGCGTCGATGATCGGGTTCATCACGCTGACGGGCATCGCCACGCGCAACGGCATCCTGAAGATCAGCCACTACCTCAACCTCGCCCTGCACGAGGGGCTGCCGTTCGGGCGCGACCTGGTCATCCGGGGTACCCTGGAGCGCCTGACGCCGGTACTGATGACGGCGCTCTCGGCGGGCGTGGCCCTGGTCCCGCTGATGATCGGGGCCGAGGAGCCGGGCAAGGAGATCCTGCACCCCGTGGCGGTGACGATCTTCGGCGGCTTGGTCAGCGCCACCCTGCTCGACACGGTGCTGACGCCGCTCCTGTTCCTCACCTTCGGACGGAAAGCCTTGGAGCGGTTGCGAACCGCCTCCGTCCGCAGCCCCGCCGCCCCGGCCGGTATCGAGCCCCGTCCGGTCGAGGCGTTCTAGTCACCTGGCACGACTGCTTATCTGAACCCTCAAGGAGACGTCCCATGCGCAAGACCTTTCCGATCCTCGCCGCCCTCCTGATGTCCTCGACCCTGGCGACCGCCGCGGCCGCCCAGGTACCCTCGGCGGCAAAGGTCGGTCCCAACGGCGGTCAAATCACCGTGGCCGACGGCCACCCCATCGAGTTCGTCGGCACGGATAAGGAGATGGTGTTCTTCCTGAAGGACGAGGAAGGTAAGCCCCTCGACACCAAGGGGGTTAGCGCCCGTGCAGTCATCCAGTCCGGGGGCAAGACCGAGACCGTCACGCTTAACGCCTCAGCGCCCAACAAGCTGGTCGGGCCCCTGAGCGCCCCGTTAGGAGCGGGCGCCAAGGTGGTGCTGTCGACCAAGGTCCATGGCCACAGCCTGCAGGCACGCTTCTCGAAGTAGGCCTCACGCCTGGCAGTCGGGAGGGCCCGCCAAGCACACCGATGCACCCACGATGACCGCGTCGGTCGAGCGGGGCGACCCTGCATCGGCGTAAGGTTGCCGGAAACGAGAAGGGGCCCCGAAGGGCCCCTGGAAGATCACATGCGGTGGTGGCGATGGCCGTGACCGTGGCGCATCATGTGGCCGCGGTGATGGTGGTGATGGCGCATGCCGTGACCGCGATGGTGGTGATGGCGCATGCCATGGCCGCGGTGGCCGTGGCTGTCGTGCATGCGGACGTCGACGATGTTGGTCTGGGCATCGACGGCACCGACCATGCCGGGGGCGGCGGAGGCGGGGGCGGCGATGCCGATGGCGCCGAGCGCGGCCAGGGCGGCGACGGCGAACAGGGACTTCCTCATGGGGGCTTCCTCGTTGGTTGTTGGTGGCTCGTCCTGGCGCCGAGCCGGACCGGCGAACGGCCCGGCCGATCGGGAGCGACGAGGAACGGCTCCGCTTCGAAGAGGGTTCCGAGGATGCGCAGTCTCCCGATGGGCATGGATAAGGAAGGCTTGTCCCGCTAACCGCCAAATCAACGGTGTTCATCCTCAAGGCGGCCCGGGTTTGGAAGGAGTCGCCATGCGCATGCGACCGTGTTACCTATTGGGTAACGGAGTGCGGAGCATTACCTTGCAGGTAACGGATTGGTGCGATGCAGATCCGTTTCCGGTCTAAGCGCCTCGGGAAGGCGCTGTCGGACCCGAAGGAAATGGCGAAGGCCTACGGGGACAGAGCGAAACCGATACGGAGGCGGTTGGACGTTTTGGGGCAGGCAGCCTGCCTCTCGGACGTCCCGACGGAGCCACCCGACCGCCGGCATCAACTCGGCGGTAACCGGGACGGCCAACTCTCGGTCACGATCAAGGACAACTGGCGTATCGTCTTCGTGCCCGACCACGACCCGTTGCCCTGCCTGCCTGACGGCGGCCTCGACACGGGTCAGGTCACGGCGGTCGAGATCATCGAAATCGTCGACTACCATGGCAACTGAACGGCGGAGACCAAGGGGATGACGACGCAGGAAGCCTGGACGCCGCAATGGGCGACCCATCCCGGCGAACACCTCGAAGAGTACATCCAGGAGCGCGGCTGGTCCCAGGCCGAGTTCGCCCGCATTGCCGACATGACGCCCAAGCTCGTCAGCACGATCATTAACGGCTCCAACCCGGTCACTCCCGAGACTGCACTGAAGCTGGAGCACGTGCTCGGCCTCAAGGCCTACATCTGGACCGGCCTCCAGGCGAACTGGGACCTGTTTCAGGCACGGCTGCGGGAGCAGGAGGCGGCCGTGCGAGAGGCCGAATGGCTCAAGGGGTTCCCTATCCGGGAACTGAAGGCCTGCGGTCGCCTTCCCCAGACCAACGACCTCGGCAGGATCATGGACGGGCTGCTGAGCCTCCTCGGGATCGGGGGACCCCACGCCTACGAGGCGAAGCTCGGTTCCCTGGCCGTGCACCACCGCAAGGCGAGGACCGGCACCACCTCGCCTCACCACATGCTGTGCTGGCTGATGCTGGGCGAGGAGAAGGCGCGCCGGCTCAGCCTGCCTGCCTACGATCCGGGGCGGTTCAAGCAGGGATGCGCAGAGATCCGTTCGCTGACCGTGGCAAGGCCTGAGACCTTCGAGCCGCGCATGCTCGAAATCTGCCATGCGTCCGGCGTCGCCCTGGTGTTCCAGAAGCCCCTAAGCAAGACCTGCGTCTTCGGGTCGGCGCGGTGGCTGAACGACGAGCGTCCCCTGATCCAGATGTCGCTGCGCATGAAGAGCAACGACCATTTCTGGTGGACCTTTTTCCACGAGGCAGCGCACATCAGCCTGCATCGAGGAATGAATTTCGTCGACGACAAGAACGGCGAAGACAACGACGTCGAGGCCGAGGCGGATGCCTGGGCCGAGGAGATGCTGGTCGGGCGCGAGCGGATCGACGCTTTCGCCACCACGTGCCCGCGGACGAAACAGGAGGTGGTGGCCTTCGCCGACGAGGTCGGGCTTCATCCGGGCATCGTGCTCGGGATGCTGCAGCATCGTCGCGTCGTTCCCTTCAGCCACATGAACGACCTCAAGGCGCGCCTGGGATGGGCGGACGAGGTCGCCGCGGCCTGACGAACGCGGGGCATCAGCGAGGCCCCTCGGTCATGTCGTCGCCTGTCCCCGACGTTGCATCACTTCCGCCCGTCCCCAGCCGCGGCGAAGGTCTCAAGCAGGCGCCGACGTTCCGCCTCCGTCACGCCGGTCCCCGGAAGCTTGGGTGCCGCCGTGCTCCGCACTGGCTCACGCTTTCCGACGGTGGCGCCCGGCCCCTGAGCGGGCATCGCGACTTCGCGCGGCCCTGCCGCCAGGGCTTCGGGGCGGCTAACCTCGCCAAGACCGTATCCGGCCGCCATCATGGTCTCGCGGAATGCCCGGTGCTGACCGCCGTCCTCGTACACCAGGCGGACGGCCGGCGTTCCGTTCGCCACCAGGGCAGCGACCTGCCGCTCGTCGTCCGCCTGCTTCCGTGCGACCGCGTCGGCGGTGGGGCCGTCGCCGTTCGCATCGAAGACGTAGCGCCCGCCCGATACCTCGACGACCGGTTCGGCCTTCGTGACCTCGAACCGGTCGGCGCCTTCCTTGATGTTCTTCCAGAAGGCCATGTTCGGGTCCACCCGGTGTCGGGCCAGGTTCTCCGGGGTCATGCGGAACGGGTAGGACTGGAACTGGACGGCACGCTGGCCGCCAGCGAACGCCTCGCGAACCACGGCATAGAGCTCCGAGATCGCCTCGTCCGTCATCGCGAAGCAGCCCTGGGACGAGCAGGAGCCGTGGACCATCAGGTGCGTACCGGTGCGTCCCAGGGAGCGGTCGTACGCGTTCGGGTAGCCGAGGTTGAACGAGAGGTAGAGGCTGGAATTCGGGTTCATGGATTCCGGCGTGATCGCGTAGAAGCCCTCCGGGGCCTGTCGGTCGCCCTCACGTGTCTTGGGCCCGAGCTGACCTGACCACCGGCACATCGGATACGTCTTCAGCAAGATGTACCTGCCGTCTGCGCCACGCTTCCAGAGCTCGATCTCGGACTCCTTCTTGTAGGCTCGCATCAGGATCGGGTCGCTGGGAGACACCCCCACCGTCGACATCAGCGCCAGGGTCGCCGGCGGGATCGGCGCGAAGTGGCGTGTGGAGCCCGCGTACCGTCCATCCTGGCAGACGGACAGCGCCAGCAGGAGCGCCAACCCAAGCATGATCTTCTTCAGCATGTCGGCCTCGACGGTATCGGTGTCCGAGCCTGGGCCCGGGAGGGGCATGACGGGTTGCCGTGGCCACGGTTCGGCGGGATCGGGGCTATCATGAGGTCAATCCTCCGGCATCTGAATGCCGCCGGCGCGCTCGGAAGCCGTCGACGAGCAGCAGGACGACGCCCAGGGAGATCCAGGCATCCGCCAGGTTGAAGGTGAACCAGCGCATGCCGCCCGTGTGCAAGTCGAGGTAGTCGGTGACGGCCCCGTCCACGAACCGGTCGATGAGATTTCCCGCGGCGCCGCCGGCCATCATGGCGAGCCCGAGGCGTTCGAGCCCGCTTCCCGCCGCCACCGCCCAGACGGCAATGAGGCAGGTGAGCGTGCCCTGGATGCCGAGGAGAAGGGTCAGGGACGATGGATCGCGTGCCGGGAACAGGCTGAAGCTGATGCCGTGGTTGAACGACATGGTCAGGTCGACGAAGGGCAGGAAGCCCCGGACACTACCCTCGTCCAGCCAAGCCTCGGCCGCCGCCTTCGCGGCAAGGTCGATGGCAGCGGCGGCCACCATGACGGCTCCCACCACTGCGATACGGCGGGCTCGTCCGTGCGGTCGGGACCCCATCATGCCCTTAGGAGGCGGAGCGCGTTGGCCGTCACCAGGACGGTCGCGCCGGTATCCGCCAGGATGGCAGGCCAAAGCCCGGTGACGCCCGCAAGTGTGGTGACGAGGAACACCGCCTTCAGCCCAAGCGAGATGGCCACGTTCTGGTGGATGTTGCCGAGCGTCGCCCGGGATAGCGCGACGAGCGCCGCCACGTCGGCCACCCGGTCGTTGAGGACAGCGGCATCAGCCGTCTCCAGCGCCGCGTCGGTGCCGCCGCCCATGGCGATGCCGACGTTGGCAGCTGCAAGCGCGGGGGCGTCGTTGATGCCGTCGCCGACCATGGCGACGGTGCCAAGCTCCTTCAGGGCCCCAATCTCGGCGAGCTTGTCCGCAGGGAGGAGATCCGCCCGGACCGATAGCCCCAGGCCCTTGGCGATGGCCTCGCCCGTGCGCCTGTTGTCGCCCGTCAGCATCACGCATTCGACGCCGAGCCCGCGCAGGGACGCGATGCCGACGGCCGCGTCCTTACGGGGCTCGTCCCGGACCGCGATGGCACCGAGGGCCTCGCCGTCCCTGACCACGATGACGGCGGTCTTGCCCGCCTCCTCCAGGGCCTGCACCGTCGCTTCCGCTTCCGGCGAGAGGCTGGCCAGCGTCGCGGCGTGGCGCGGGGATGCCACCACGACCGTGCGACCGGCGACCGTGGCCTGGACGGCCTTGCCGGGAACCGCGCGGGCATCGCGCACTGGGCGCAGAGGGATGCCGTCCGCCTCCGTACGTTCGAGGATCGCACGAGCGATGGGGTGGCTCGACCCAGCCTCCACAGCCGCCGCCAGACCAAGCATGGCGCGGTCCGTCATGTCGGGGGCGAACGGCAGGACATCCGTGACGAGCGGCTGACCGACCGTCAGCGTCCCCGTCTTGTCGAAGGCGACCGTACGCACCCGACCGATGGTCTCCAGGGCAGCGCCGCCCTTCACCAGGAGTCCGCGGCGCGCACCGGCGGCCAGCCCCGAGGCGATGGCGGCGGGGGTCGAGAGCACCAGGGCGCAGGGGCAGGCGATGAGAAGCAGCGCCAGCCCGCGATAGATCCAGGTGCCCCAGTCGGCTCCAAGCAGCAGCGGCGGACCGAGCGCCGCCAGGGCGGCGATGGCAAAGGCGACCGGGGTGTATACGGCGCTGAAGCGGTCGATGAACCGGGCGGTTGGCGACTTCGACGCCTGCGCCTCCTCGACCATGTGGAGGATGCGGGCGACGGTGTTGTCGGACGGCATCCGGGTGACCCTGACCTGCAGGGCACCGTCAGCGTTGACGCTGCCGGCGTAGACCGCGTCACCGACCTCCTTCGGCCGAGGCACGGATTCACCCGTGATGGGGGACTCGTCGAGGCTCGATGAGCCGTCCGTGACCTCGCCGTCGGCGGGGACCCGGTCGCCGGGACGGACCAGCACGGTCTGGCCGATCAGCAAGGCGGCGGCCGGTACCTCGCGCACGACGCCGTCCTCCTCGATGAGGCGCGCCGTCTTCGGCACCAGTCCAACCAGCGCCTTGATGCCGGCCCGGGACCGGCCAGCCGCGAAGCCTTCGAGCATCTCGCCAACGGTGAAGAGGAGGACCACGACAGCGGCTTCCTCCGCGGCATGGATGGCCAGAGCTCCTACGGTCGCAACCGACATCAGCATCTCGATGGAGAACGGCGAGCCGTTGCGCGCCGCGGCGATGGCCCGGCGTCCGTAGAAGGCGAGCCCAAGGAGCGCGCCGGGCCAGTAGGCGTACTCGCCGACCAACTCCGGACGGACCCGGTCGATCAGGAAGCCCAAGGCGAACAGGATTGCGATGGCCAGGGCGAGCAGCCCCTTGCGACTTCGCCAGACCGGCGGCTCCGCCTTCTCGTCCTCAATGGCGGGGATCTCGGCCCCGGTCGCGTGCGCGCGTGCAAGGTCCGCGGCCGTGGGTAGGGTGGCGACGCCGTAACCAAGCCCGGTGATCCTCTCCTCCAGGACCGCCCGGGGCGTGGCGGCCTCGTTGAGGGTGAGGTCGAGGACCTGGGCCGTGTAGTTCACGCGTACGTCCCCGACGCCCGGCAGCCGGGTCACGGCCGTCTCGATCTTGGACGCGCAGCTTGGGCAATCCATGCCCTTCACGCGGTAGCGCAGGGCGGCTGTGGGGATATCCTCGATGGTTCCTGTCCCAGGCATGGCACGCTCCGTTGGCCCGGGCGTCGCGCCAGGCGGTGGGACGCCCTATATGCACCCTGTAGCAACTACAGGGTCAAGGCCGTGGCGAACGCATCCCCCATGACCATCGGCGACCTCGCTGCGGCGACCGATACAAGCGTCGAGACGGTTCGCTGGTACGAGAAGGTCAAGCTCCTGCCGGCCCCGGCCCGGTCGGCGGGCAACTACCGTCTTTACGGTCGTGAGCACCTACGCCGCCTGAGCTTCATCCGGCGTGGGCGGGATCTGGGCTTCACGGTCGATCAGATCCGGGAGCTCCTTGCCCTTGCCGATGACAGAGACCGATCCTGCGCCGAGGTCGACACCATCGCCCGCTCTCATCTCGCCCAGGTCGAGCGCAAGCTCTCCGACCTGACCCGGCTCGCCCAGGAATTGCGCGACGTCATCGGTCAGTGCGGGTGTGGCTCGGTCGCCGACTGTCGCATCATCGAAGCCTTGTCCCCCCATGGCGAGCCGTCCTGAGGATGGGTCGGCGCCATCGGCATCAGGTGGAAGTGCGTCTTCCCGCCGATGTTGCAGAGGCAGTAGAGCAGATAGACGCAGGCCGGGATTGCGATGAGGGCCAGTCCGAAAGTCCGGCTGGCCGCCCGCCGGACATGGGGCCTGACGCGCCGTCGGCGACGTGCGCCCCCGCCCCAGTCGGGGATGGTTCGGGCGACTTTCTTACTCATTCCGACCCTCCTACTCGGCGGCGCGGAGATGTGGTTGGACCGACATGGGCTGATCCTTTCTTTCGGGGGCGACCGCACCGGCGAACCTGGCATAGAGGGCCGGCAGGACGACGAGGGTCAGCAGGGTCGCCGAGATAAGGCCGCCGATGACTACGGTCGCCAGGGGACGCTGGATCTCGGCACCGGTTTCGGTCGCCAAAGCCATCGGCACGAACCCGAGGGACGCCACCAGGGCGGTCATCGCCACCGGACGTAGCCGGGTCATGGCGCCCTCCATGATGGCCTCGCGCCGCGGACGACCCTCGGCGATGAGTTGCTTGACGTACGTCAGCATCACCAGGCCGTTAAGCACTGCCACCCCGGACAGGGCGATGAACCCGACGGCAGCTGGCACGGAGAACGGCATCCCGCGCAGCCACAGGGCCGCGATGCCGCCGGTCAGCGCCAGGGGCACGGCGCTGAACACCAGCAGGGCGTCGCGGGCCGAGTTCAGGGCCGAGAACAGCAGCAGGAAGATCAGGAAGAAGCATACGGGAACGACCACCATCAGGCGCTGTCGGGCGGAAGCAAGGTTCTCGAACTGCCCGCCCCAGGTCACGTAATACCCGGTGGGTAGCGATATATCGGACGCGACCTTGGCCTGTGCCTCGGCGACGAGCGAGCCGATATCGCGACCGCGCACGTTGGCGGTGACCACGACCCGACGCCGCCCGTTCTCCCGCGAGATTTGGTTCGGGCCCTCCGTCACCGAGAAGCTCGCCACCTGCTTCAGGAGAACGGACGCGGTGCGCCCGTTCGGCCCGGGAGGCAACGGGACCGGGATGTTCTCCAGGGCCTCGCGGTCCTCGCGCACCTTGTCGTTCAGGCGCACTACGATGGGGAAGCGCCGGTCGCCCTCGAAGACGGCGCCGGACTCGCGGCCGCCGATGGCCGCCCCAATGACCTCCTGGATGGCCGAGGTGCTCAAGCCGAGGCGCGCGGCTTCCCGCTTGTTGATCTTGATGTCCAGGAACGGCAGTCCTGCCGTCTGCTCGACCTTCACGTCATCGGCACCCTCGACACCCCGCAGGATCGCGGCGACTTGGTTCGCGGCCGCGGTCATCGGGCCAAGCTCGTCGCCGAAGACCTTCACGGCGAGGTCGCCTCGCGTACCGGCCAAGAGTTCGTTGAAACGAAGCTGGATCGGCTGGGAGAACTCGTAGACGTTGCCTGCAAGGCCCCCCAATTCCTTCTCGATCTCCTCCTGCAGCTCGGCCTTCGGCAGGCCGGGGTCTGGCCATTCGGCCTGCGGCTTGAGGATGACGAAGGTGTCCGACGAGCTCGGCGGCATCGGGTCCGAGGCGACCTCCGCGGTGCCGGTTTTGGAGAAGACGTAGGCGACCTGGGGGAATCGTCCGATGGCTTGCTCGATCTTCAACTGCATCGCCTGGGACTGGCTCAGCGAGGTCGAGGGGATGCGCTGGGCGTTGAGCGCGATGCTCTTCTCGTCGAGCTGCGGGATGAACTCTTGGCCCAGCCCCTTGAACAGGAACCCGGCGCCCACGAGCAGGACGAGCGCGACCGCAACGAACAGCATGGGCACGCGCAGGGCGGCCCCGAGGACCGGGCGGTAAGCGGCCTTGATCGCACGGACGAAGAGGTTGTCGGTCTCAGTGACCTTGCCGGTGATGACGATGGCGATCATCGCCGGTACGAAGGTCAGCGACAGGACGAAGGCCGCGATCAGGGCGATGATGACGGTGAGCGCCATCGGCTCGAACATCTTACCCTCGACCCCTGTGAAGGTCAGGAGCGGCACGTAGACGAGGATGATGATGGCCTGCCCGTACAGGGACGGCTTGATCATTTCCTCGGCCGAGGCCCGGACGGTGGCGAGGCGCTCATTCAGGTCGAGCTTGCGCCCGAGTTGGGCCTGCCTCTCGGCTACGTGCCTCAAGGCGTTCTCCGCGATAATGACGGCGCCGTCGACGATGAGGCCGAAGTCGAGGGCGCCGAGGCTCATCAGGTTGGCGCTGATGCGCCCCTGGACCATGCCGGTCATGGTCATCAGCATCGCCACCGGGATGACCAGGGCCGTGACGATGGCCGCGCGGATGTTGCCGAGCAGCAGGAACAGTACGACGATGACGAGGGCGGCGCCCTCGGCCAGGTTCTTCGCCACCGTCCGGATGGTGGCCTCGACGAGGACGGTGCGGTTAAGGACGGTCCGGACCTCGACGCCGGGCGGTAGCGTACGCCGTATCTCGCCCATGCGGGCGTCGACGGCGGCGGCCACGGTACGGCTGTTCTCGCCGATGAGCATCAGGGCGGTGCCGATGACGACCTCCTGCCCGTCCTCGCTGCCCGAACCGGTTCGTAGGTCGCGTCCGATGCGGACCTCGGCGATGTCGGAGATGCGCACGGGCACGCCGCCGCGCGTGGTCACGACAACCGAACCGATGTCCTCCATGCTCTCAAGGCGCCCCGCGGCGCGTACGACGTAGCCCTCGCCGTTGTCCTCCAGGTAGCGCGCGCCCTGATTTGCGTTGTTGGCCTCCAGTGCCCGGCCGATGTCGACAAACGACAGGTCAAGGGCCGTCAGTCGCATCGGGTCCGGCTGGACGTGGTACTGCTTCTCGAAGCCGCCGATGCCGTCGACGCCGGCCACACCAGGGACGGTCCTCACCTGGGGACGGATGATCCAATCCTGGACCGTTCGCAGGTAGGCCGTGCGTTCGAGCTCCGTTGAGAGCCTCTGGCCCTCGGGGGTCAGGTAGCTCCCGTCGGATTGCCAACCGGGCTTGCCCACGCGGGCGAGCTTGCGCTCCCCGGGCTTCGCGTAATGCACCGACCACATGTAGATCTCGCCGAGGCCCGTGGAGATCGGCCCCATGCGCGGCTCGGTCCCGGACGGCATCGCGGCCTCGGCCTCCCGCAGGCGCTCGGCGACCTGCTGGCGAGCGAAGTAGACGTCGGTCGCCTCCGAGAAGACGGCGGTGACCTGGGAGAACCCGTTCCGGGAGAGCGAGCGGGTGTATTCCAGGCCCTTGATGCCCGCGAGCGAGGTCTCGATGGCGAACGTGACCTGCCGCTCGATGTCCGAGGGGCTCAGGGACGGCGCCGTCGTGTTGATCTGAACTTGGTTGTTGGTGATGTCGGGAACGGCGTCGATGGGCAGTTTGGTCAGCGAGAACGCGCCGAAACCGGCCGCCAGGAGCGACAGGAGCACCACGAGGTAACGTTGCCGGACGGAGAAGTTGAGTACGGAGGAAATCATGACCGTTTCTTCCGCTCAATCGTCGTCGCCGGCTTCGGCCTTGCCGAGCTCGGCCTTGAGGACGAAGGAGTTGGCCACCGCCACCTCGTCGCCGGGCTCCAGCCCGGACAGGATCTCGTAGGCGTCGTCGTCCGCCTTCCCGATGGTCACCTCCCGCTTCGAGAAGCCCTCCTCGGTCCGGACGAACACGACCTTCTCAGCCCCAATGTTCTGGATGGCTGACTTCGGCAGGCGAACCTCGACCTTGTCCTGTGCGATCTCGATCTCGGTCGTGACGAAGGTGCCCGGGCGCCAGGCCATGTCCTTGTTGGGCAGGGCGACGATGACCCGGGCCGAGCGCGTCTCGGGGTTGAGGATCGGGCTGACGAAGACGACCTTGCCCTCGGGGCGTGGGGTCTCCTCGCCGCCGACGATGGTCACCCTGGCTCCCTCGCGGACCTTCGATAGCTCGGTGGTGGGAACGGAAATCTCGATCCACAGCGAGGAGAGGTCGGCGACCGTGTAGACGTCGGCCGGGTCGCCCTCGCTGCCCACCTTCGTGCCGACGTCGACCTTGCGTTCCACGATCCGACCGGCGAGGGGCGAGCGCAGTTCGTAACGGCGCAGGGTCGACAGGTTCGGGGTGGTCTCGTCCTTCTTGGCCGCGGCGGCGACCTCGGTCGCGTTCAGCCCCAAGGCCGACAGCTTCTGGCGGGAGAGGTCGATGCGCAGGGTTGCCTCGGAGTAGGCGGCCCTCGCGTTCAGGAACGCCGATTCCGCCGAGATCCGCTTGTCCCAGAGAGCCTTCTGGCGGTCGAAGTTGGTCTTCTCCAAGTCCGCCTTGACCGTCGCGGTGAGGAAGTCGCTTTTTGCCTCGGCGACCTCGCGGCTGTCGAGGACGGCGACGACCTCGCCCTTGGCGACGTCCTCGCCGAGGCGCTTGCGCATCTCCGCAACGGTGCCGGCGACCCGCGCAGGCACGCGGGCGATGCGGTCGGCGTCCTGGGCGATGGTGCCGGGCACGAGAAGGTGACGCGAGAGGACGCCGCCCTCGACCTTGGCCAGCTTGATGTCCTGCCGCTCGGCCTGCTCGGCGGTCATCCTGATCTTGCCCTCGCCCTCCTCGTCGTGGCCGTGCGCCCCGCCCTCGGCGTGTTTGTGGCCTCCGGGCTCGGGATTGCCTTCGTCGTCCGAATGCTTCCGCTCGCCGGCAGGCTTGGGCTCGCCGGCAGGCTTGGGCTCGCCGGCAGGCTTGGGCTCGCCCTTGGCGTGCTCTTGGTCGTCGTCATCATCCGCCTTGGAGGCCGGTGGCCTGGTCAAAGCCACATGGGTCGCCGGCGTCTTGCCCGCGGTCGAGAGGCCGGCTGCGGCCAGCGCCCCCTGCACGGTCTCGGACACGCGGGGGAAAGCACCGCCGATGGCGATGCCGAGGGCCAGGAAGGCCACGGACAGGAATGCACGCATGGGAAGGAGGGCCGTTCACCTGGGACCCGGACGCCGCGTCGGGCGATCTGGTAGGTCCGTTGCTTGTCACGCTTGGTCTGCAGACCGGCCTCCGCTGGGAGGGCCGGCCGGGCACGCGCCACGGGCGTGGCGGTCCCGCCTCAGGCGCGAGGGGGCCTTGGAAGCCTGCCGGACGAAATGGAGGCGAGGGCCACGTCCACAGTGGCGTAGGATGGACGCCCGGTCGCGGCGGACGGGAGCCAGGCAGAACCTTCCGGGGTGACCGCGAGGTGGCAGCCGCAGGTGGCGTGGCAGGCTGGGCAGCCGTCGGGCTGGCCCGACGTTGCCTGTGCCGTGTAGGCCGACAGCGAGGCTTCCGTGCCGGGAAGGCGCTGGGCCTCGGCGGACGGGACGGCTCCGGGGACGACGAGCGCCAGGACCAGGACGAACGACAGCGCGCGGACGGCGGTCACCCACCAGCCGCGCATCGCCTCGTAGGCCCTGATCGGGGATACTGCGCTCATGGCCGCCTTATGAACCATTCCGGGCCACCCGTACATGCCGGATGGCCCGCGAAAGGGGGCAAGCCTCAATAGTCGTGATGGTGGTGGTGGTGGTAACGACGCTCGTAGTAGACTGGCCGCTCCTCGTAGTGGCGGCGATGGCGATGCACGACGATGTCGTCATGGTCTCCGTGGTGGTAGCGGTCGACATGGACGTCGCGGCCGCGCCTGTCGAAGTCGCCGCCGTAATACTGGGCGGACGCCGCGGCGGGGGCGAGGATCAGGGTCGCGGCGAGTAGGGCTAAAACGCGGGCTCGCATGGCTCTTTCCTCTGCAGGTGATGCCAGCAGCATGTCGTCGGCGACTTGAACGAGACCTGAAGTCTCCGTTCACCCATCAGGCGGACGGGACAGGGAAGCCCGGGTATCAAGGGGATGTCCCCGTAATGCCCGGGCTCGTCCATGGTCAGTGGCGCTCGATGACCGTGGTGCGGCGCTCACCGCCGTGGTGGTCGTCGTGATGGTCGTCGTGGTGATGATGCTCGCGCACGACCTCTCGGTGCTCATGGCGGTCGCCGTGGTGGCCGTCGCCGTGACGCTCCCCATGGCTGTCGCCATGGACGCGGACGCCGCCCGGACCGACATCGATGTGCTGTGCCACGGCAACGGCCGGCGTGAGGGCCAGGGTCGCGATGGCCGCGAATGCGAACAGTTTGCGCTTCATCTTGGTGCTCCCAGAAACATTGTATGGGCAGCAACGCATCTCCCTCGAAAACCGATCCGAGATGATTTCATGACCACAAACGTATCGACCTGTCGGGACTATGTTGGGCCCAATGGAATTGGGGGGGTCATTGTAGCGTTAAGCTGGTGTTCATCATAGCGAAGGCGTCCGGTATCTAGTTTGGCGGACGAACGGGGCCGGACGGCTACTTGCCCGGCGTGCCGCCGTCATCTTCCCACTGGGCCCTGACATCGGCGGCCGTGGCCGTGAGGTGAACGCGCTCGTCGACATGGTCGACCCAGGCCAGGGGAAGCAGGTGGTGCCGACCATGGGCGGCCGGGTCCGTCCGCGTCAGCTTGATGAGCTGGTCGCCCTCCATGTGGTCGACCGTTCCAACATGGAGCCCGTCCGCGGACAGGACCTCCATGTGCGCCGTGATGTCCGTCGGCTCGACCATGCCCGCTCTCCTCCCGTGAACCAGGACCTGCAAACGAACCTTCCGGCCGATGGTTCGTAATCCGGCTGGTATCTATGGAACGTCTCAGAGCCCGTCCGATAAGGGGCTGAGGCAGGGTTGAGTGGCCGGGATGGCAGTGATTCCAAGAGGGTGCTGAAACCTGACCTGGATCTGCCATGTGGACCCCGACCACCCGGCGGCAGCATAGCCGTGCGGGCCTGCGCTATGAAACCGACCTGACAGATGCCGAGTGGGCGGTGATCGCACCTCTGATGCCGGAGCCGGCGCCATGTGGCCGCCCGCCAGTCTGGACGACGCGGGAGGTCCTGAACGCCATCTTCTACGTGCTGCGAGGCGGTATCGCCTGGCGGCTGATCCCGAAGGACCTGCCTCCACGCAGCACGACGTTCGGCTACTTCGCGCGCTGGCGCGACGACGGGTTGTTCGGCCGGATCAACCACACGCTCGTCATGGCCGACCGCGAGCGGGCTGGTCGGCATGCCTCACCCACCGCCGCGGTACTCGACAGCCAGAGCGTGAAGACCACCGAGAGCGGTGGCCCCCGGGGCTACGACGCCGGAAAGAAGATCAAAGGCCGCAAGCGTCAGGCCCTGGTCGACACGGACGGGCGCGCGCTCGTGCTCGATCCGCAGGCCGCCGACGTACAGGATCGCGATGGGGCCGGACCGGTGCTGCGCCTGTCGCGGCGGACCTTCCCGTTCATCGCCAAGGCCTTCGCCGATGCAGGCTATGCGGGCGACAGGCCCGCGACTGCAACGATCATCACCGTCCACATCGTGCGCAAACCCAAGGATCAAGTCGGCTTTGCCGTGCACCCGCGCAGATGGGTGGTCGAACGCTTCTTTGGCTGGATCAGCCGCAACCGCCGCCTTTGAAAAGACCCGGAGGCGACCCTCGCCTCGGCCCAAGCCTTCCTCTACGCCGCTGCCGTCATGATCCTCGTTCGACGGCTGGGACGCGCCTCATGACTTATCGGACGGACTCTCAGACCACTTCGGCGGGGGCCAGGGAGCAGGACGTTCCCGAGCCGGTCTCGACCTGAAGGGTGATGGGTCCGATCCCGAAGCGCTCCAGCATCCCGTTGGCGGCTTCCATCAGGAAGGCGTCGCCGGGATGCTCGCCGGCCGTGACGAGGTGCGCGGTGACGCAGACCTCCGTGGTGCTCATCTGCCAGATATGGAGGCCGTGCAGCTTTGTGACCCCTGGCAGGGCTTCGAGGTGGCTTCGTACCGCCGAGGGATCGATGCCGGTGGGCACCGCGGCCAGAGACATCGCGAGGCTCTCGTGCCGGAGTCCCTAGGTGCTCCACACGATGACTGCGGCGATGCCGAGGCTCACGACGGGGTCGAGCCAGGTCCAGCCGGTGTAGAGGATCACCAGGCCGGCGAGCACCACGCCAGCGGAAACGGCGAAGTCCGCAGCCATGCCGGGCCGTGCATGGCCCGATCTAGGTGACGGGCTGGCGGGTCAGAATGGCGCTTCCTGCGCTTCCCGGGAGGCTTGGCGAAAGGATTGATAAAGCCCATCCGTGACTCCTGGGCATGATTGCCCGCGAATGAGGCGGCCAAGTGCGAGGTTGCCTAATATTCATGCAGTTCGTTATATCGAACGGATTTTCTGGGATGGGCCGCTGGGGAGGCTCGGGACGCTATTCCGGATGCCGAATAGGTATTTGCCGTCGTCATCGACGAACGAACCGACAGGCCCCCTGGCGATGGCTGTCCATTGTTGAGTGCATCCCATCACCTAGGTCTGTCTCCTGGGGCGAAGAGGCCTTTCCGGGGCCCGTCAAAGCTTAGGTCTGGCAGATTTCCGGAGTCGGTGGGATCATTCCTGGGTCGCGTCGGGTCGTGCTGCCCCGCTGCGACGTCACTGGACCGTCGCCGCCTTGTTCCACTTCCCTACCATCGCTCCCGCACGCCTCGATCCGTTCGCACCGATGCTGCGTCCAGAGGCCGAGCTCGTTGCCATGCGCGGCGAGTACCAGACCCGAGTCAACGCCTCCCCCCGCGCAGCCCACGCCCGCGTGCTCCACCCCGACCTGCCCGGCGTCAAGGGTAAGGTCAGCCTCATGCGGGTGTCCCAGGGCAGCGACGGTGAGCATCGGTGGGAGACGCGTGTCGTCACCGTCTCCGAGCTCGCCACCTCGGACGCCCTGCTTTGGGCGACGCATCTTTCGATGCAGAGGTTCCATGGCGCCCGGGGTTCGACCTCGCTCGTCCAGTTGCAGTCACTGATCGCGGACTGCGACTGCCACGACCAGGCCGAGTTCCGTGGGCTCGACCCGGAGGAGATGGCAGGCATCCTGATCGAGCGCCTGCGCGCCGCCGGGAAGCCGCTTCCCAGCTACATCTTGTTCAGCGGACGAGGCCTGCATCTCGTGTGGCTTCATCAGCCGCTCATGGCGGCAAAGGGGGTCACCGGACGGCATCGGGCGGTCCAGCGGTGGATGCTCGGTCCCGCCGGCGGCAAGGCGGCTGAGGTCGTACGGACATCCGGCGGAACCCGTCGGCAGGACCCCGAGGTCGTGGCCCACGAGGAGCAGATGGCGGCGGTCTGGCGCGGGACCGGCCTCGACCGCGCCGCGACGGACACGGCCCGCGTCCTGCGCCTGGCCGGGAGCTACAATGGCAAGAGCGGCAAGGTCGCCCGGCTGGTCTGGCCGGCGAGTTGGGCGGACGTCGAGCGGCACGACTTCGAGGATCTCGCCTCGGCGTTCCTCCCCTTCACCCGCGATGAGATGGCCGCCCTCCAGGCCGAGCGCCAGGCGGAGTACGAGATCCGCGAGGCCGGTCGCCAGGCCCGCCGCGCCGAGGCCGAGGCCGCCGGCCTTCCCGTCGACGAGGATCGGCAGCCGACCCGCCGGATTTCCGGCGGATACTGGCCGGGCATCGTCCAGGCCCTCGACGCCGTGCGCATCATGTGGGGCGGGACCCCGGATGTCGGGAAGCGAGACCTGTGGGCGTTCCTGAGCGCCTGCGCCCTCGCCCAGGCCGAGGGCGGGACCGCCGCCTCGTGGGCGGAGCGTCTGGCCGGTCCCGCGGGCCTGCCCGAGGGCGAGCTCCGGACCAGCCTCGGCGCCCTGGAGCGGGTTCTGCGGCGCCATGAGAACGGCGAGACCCGTGACCACGAGGGTGTCGAGCGTCCGGTCATGTACGAATACTCCAAGTCGAAGATGCTGAGCCTGCTCGGCCTGTCCGACGTCTCCGATGACGTCCTGCGCGCAGCCGGTGCCGGGGCCCTTCTCCTGGGTGGCGTGGTGCGGTCGGAGAGGCAGCGTTCGGCGGATCGCCGGGCCGAGGCCGGCGCCACGCCCCTCGCCGTCACGGTATCCGCCAGACTCGCCGACGGTCGCGAGGCCCTCGCCCTGCAGGCGGCCGGCAGGTCCATGCGCGAGATCGTCCAGGCGTTCGTCGGGCGCCGGGGCGAGACAAGCCTGCGCCGGGCCATGGCCGAGGCCGCCGAGGTTCCCGCCGAGACCGTGGCCGAGACCGTGACGGAGGCCGCCGTCGAAACCGCTTGCGAGACCTCGGAGGACGGGTCCGTCTCCTCTCCTCACGGTTCGACCACTTCTATAGTGGCAGTGCCGGGGCCCTTGCCCCCCTCGGGCGAACCGACCGCCTCGGACCCCCCCCTCGACGCCATTCCGGCCCGTCCCGCTGCCATCTCGATCCTGTCCCAGACCCTCGATCCCCAGGGAAGCCCGAGAATGGCATCCGGGACAGGGATGGACGCGGGTAGCGGACCTCGCAGCGGAGGTGCCGTGGCGGCCTTCCCTGGGCTCCGTTCCGCCCCGCGCGCCTCGTCCATCCCGGTCCCGCTACCCGACTTCCTGGCCCGTCTCCTGGATGCCGGAACCTCCACCGTCGCCCTCGTATCCGCTTGAAACGCCAGGGATAACGGGAGTATAATCGCCCTCGCCGACAGGTCCTAGATGCAGCACATCTCAGGGGAGCCCCGCCCGACCGAAAGGTTTGGCGGGGCTTCGTCGTTCTGGTTCCCTCGATCAGGGACCATCGGGCCAATGACCTGCCGCCCGGTCCCTATCCGAATAGGGCCCGCTGCCTGACGCTCTCCCTGCCACCAGGGACCGTCACCGTGTCATTGAACTACCGCTCACTGTTCATCTACCTGCCCCGCGTCCGCCGCATCTGGGCCGCGTGACGCCATGGAGCAACGCCGCAATCCTACCGGCATCTTGGCTCGCGTCACCGACCACGCCGTCCGCCGGTATGCCGAGCGCGCCCTGGGCGTGACCGTCGCGGGCGACGACGACGGGGCGGCCATGACGGCGCTGCGGACGCGCTCCGTCAACGTCGGCCGCATCCGCCGGCACCTCGCCATCCTCGGCGGCCTGGGGGTCGCCAACGCGGCCGGGGCCGTCGTCGCCGAGGGGCTCAAGCTGGTCCTCGTGGACGGGGCCGTCGTCACCGTCCTCGCGACGAAGGTGCGCGTCGACATGGCGCCGGCCGGTCCCTCCTCGCCCGTCCCGCGCCGCCAGCGGACGTGCCTCGACGCGGAGTACGCGCCATGACCAACCAGCCCTTCCCCTTCGATGCCTGCAAGGATCTCCCGGCCTGCAGGGCCGGCATGGCGCCCCTGATCGCCCCGGGGATGACATGGAGCGAGGTCCACTGCGGCCGGTGCGGCAAGACCGGCATCGTCGTGCATGCCGACCATGTGCCCGTCCCGGCGCCCGAGCCCGCCCCCGAGGTCGAGGCGCCTTCCGAGCCCGAGACCGAGTCTGTGGCCGAGGCCGAGGCACCCCGGGCTTCCGGCAAGGGGAGCGGTCGATGACCCGGTACGGCTTGCCTTTCCAGGGGCACCACGAGCGGCGCGAGGCCGAGTGGGTCGGCGCCCTCGTCCTCTTCGGCGTCGCGGTCGCCCTGCTGCTGCCGGGCGCCACGTTCTTGCGTCCGACGTTCGACGCCTGGTCCGCCATCGCCCCCGAGGGCACCTGGGGCGCCACGCTCCTCGGCGTCGCCCTTATCCGGATGATCGGCCTCTGGGTGAACGGGTCGAAGCGCCACTCACCCTCGCTCCAGTTCGTCACCGCCACCGTCGGCGCCTGCGTCTGGTCCGGGATGGCATTCCTCCTGGCCCGTGACGGGTACCCCGGCTGGAACACGGGCTGCGGAGCCTACGGCATCCTCGCCCTCGTCGACACCTACTGCGCGCTCCGGGCCATCTGGGACCAGGGCCGCAACGACGCGCGCGCGCATCATTTCGAGGGCTGCCCGTGACTGAGTGGCTCACCACGTTCATCGGCCTGCCGGCCAACGCCCTCAAGGCCATCGGGACCATCGCCGTAGGCGGCCTCCTCGCGGGCGGAACGTACGTCGTCAGCCGCATCAAGGAGGCGCGCCGGCCGGTCGATCAGGTTCCCGGCCTTCCGCGCATCGCCCTCGACCCGGTCGACCGGGACCTCGGCTTCAGCCTGATCCGGACCGGCACCGACCTGACCCGGGCGCTCCACGACCACGGCGAGATCCTGCGCGCGGCATTCCCGCTCCCCCCGGCGCCTCCCCCGGCGCCGACCCGAACCCGCATCCGGAGGTCCTCGCCGTGAGGAAGCCCAAGCTCGTCTCCAACGCCAAGACCGTTGCCAAGCGGTCCTGGTCCTTCCGGCTCAACGCCGTCAGGGCCGTCCTCGGGGCGGTGGAGCTCGGCATGTCCGTATTCTCGGCAAGCCCCCCCGATCACGCCGGCGGTATTCGCGACCGTCTACGCCGCCGTCAACCTCGGCGGCATGGCCGCCCGGCTGGTCGCCCAGACCTGCCTCTCCGGAGAGGACGCCTGATGTTCGCCTGGCTCAACCGCAAGCCGGCCATCGCCGGCGCGTCCGCGATCCCGGACGTCCGCGCCGACGTCCGCAAGCCCGGACGCGGACCGTCCCGCACGAAGCGGAACGCCACCCTCGGCGCCGCCTGCATCAGCGTGGTCGGCACCTTCGAGGGCCTGCGCCAGACGGCCTATCCCGATCCGGCCACGCGCGGGAAGCCTTGGACCGTCTGCTACGGCGAGACGGCCGGGGTGAAGCCGGGCGACAGCTACTCGGTGGCCGAGTGCAAGGCGATGCTGGCGACGTCGCTGGAGAAGTACGCCGTGGCCGTCGAGGGGTGCGTCACGTCCGCGATCACGGACGGCGCGTACGCCGCCTACGTGAGCCTCGCCTACAACATCGGCACGAACGGGTTCTGCAAGAGCTCGGTCGCCCGCCTCGCGAACGCCGGCCAGCCTCGCGCCGCCTGCGACGCCATCCTCCGCTTCAACCGCGCCGGCGGCGTCGTCTCCCCGGCCTGACCCGCCGGCGCGAAGCCGAGCGCGCCCTCTGCCTGAAGGGGATCTGATCATGTCGACGTTCGCAATTGTCCTGCTCGCCGCCCTCGCCCTAATGGCATAGCTTGCCCTCCTCGAAGCCGCGAAGGAGGCGCTCGCCATCCGGGCGAAGGCCGCGGCCTGCCCGTGCCGGGACATCCACTCCCTGACGCTGACCCCGGGTTCGACCTTCGAGCTCCCGGCCGGGACGGTGCTCTCGTCGGGGACCGATGCCGACCGCAGGGGCGTGTCCATCACCGAAGTGCCGATCCAGGTCTCAGGCAATCCGAACTTCACCTACATGTTCTCCACCGAGGGCACCGTTGAGGTCAGGAAGGCATTCGCGGATGTCGCCTCCAGCCTGAACCCGAAGAAGGGGCACTGACCGTGTCCCAGACTCCCGCCACCGTCCGAGAGACCCTGACCGAGGAGCGCGTCCGCTTCATCCTCGGCGGCGACGGGACGCTGGGCGAGCCCTGGCCGACCGGGCGCACAATCCGGCTCCGGACCGTCGAGATCGCTGGCCGGCTGCCCGAGGTCCTCTCCATCGAGATCCAGGACGTCCCGGGCGGTGACTGGGCGCGCCAGGCCGTCCCGGTCGCGTCCGAATCGGGCGTTGTCCGATGATCGGCCTCGCGCTCGCCCTGGTGTGGACGGTCCCCGGCATCGCGGCGCTTGTCTCCATGGGGGCGGCCGCCCTGGCGTTCGCCTACCTGCCGCGCCTGGCGGTGCCCCTCATCTGCCTCGCGGTCATCCTCTACGGCGTCGCCTTCGTGTCCCGAATTCGGGACGAGATCGACACCGCCCGCCGGGACCTGGCGACGGCGAAGGCCACCGTCGAGACGCAGAAGCTCTCCATCGCCGCGCTGGAGCGGACCTCGGCCGCCGCGGCGACGCGGGCCAAGGCCAACGCGGCCGCCCGTGTCCGGATCGGGAACGCTCCGGCCTCGGACGACGGGCCCGTGGCACCGGTCCTCGGGCAGACGCTGCAGAGGTTCCGATGACCCGCCTCGTCCTCCTCGTGTTGATCGCCGCCTCGCTCTCCGGATGCCATGCCGGGAAGCCGAACATGTCCGGCTTCCCGGACTCGTTGCTCACATGCTCGGGCGCGCCCCGTTGGAAGGGCGGCACCCAGCGCGACGTCGCCGGGTTCGTCGAGGATCTAGGCGACGCCCACGCCGACTGCGCCGGCAAGCTCGGCGAGGTCAGGGGCATCGTCCGCGGGGGGAAGCGATGACGGTCCCCGCCGCCCCGGCGCCCCTCGTCGGTTCCGACGTCCACCGGGCCCTGAGGGGCGAACCCGTCCCCGGGGCCGTCCCGCCCCAGGCCGTCGCCGCCGCCGTCCGTGGCGCCGCGTCCCGCCATCCCCGGAGGCACCTGTGAGCGTGACCGTGGCATTCGTCGTGGGCATGCTGATCGGGCTGTGCCTGGCCGACCCGCCCCGTCGGCCGCCGTGGAGAGCGGCATGACCCCGGCCGCCCTCGCAGTCGTCGAGGCCGCCCGCGAGCTCGTCCGAACCCGGCGCTGGTTCCTTGACCTCCCGCCGGACCGGCCCCTGCCTGCCCGCCTGGAGGACACCCTCGACCGGGCCGTGCGTGCCCTCGACGCCGAGGAGGCCGACCGTGCCCGAGGCTGACCCCTGCCGCCGGGCCCTGACTCCCGTCGAGGAGGCCAACCTGTTCGCCGGGGACGCGCTGCGGGCCGCGCACGCCGTAATGTCCGGGAAACCGGACACTCGCGAGGGGACCGCCTACCTCGCCGTTTACGTGATCCTCGCCGCGGCCGCCCTCGGGCAGGGATGCGTTCCCGACCCGGCGGAAGGGGACGCGCACGGCGCGTAGCCTTGGAGGTACTCAGATTGTGAGGAGGGGCGGTTGAGGCGACACCCTTGGCGTCAATCCCCGCCGCCGATTTTTCGGCGAATTCCCTATTCGTTGGTAAACGAATCGGTACTTTGGGGTGTGACCCGCTGAAGGGTTGGCCACCGGCGAGTGCGGGAAACACCCGACGGCGGCCTAACGTCAGACCGGAGCACACCGTGTCCAACGCCGTCACGAGAGTTAACACGAGCCAGCCCCCCCGTCCCGTGGTCGCCATCATCGACGGCACGGCGAGGGCGGACACCCACGACATCGCGGCCTACTTCTCCAAGGCCCACAAGTCGGTACTGGTCGCGGTTCGCACCGCCCTGGCCCGCAGCCCCGAAATGCTTGGGCACGAAATCGTGCCGACGTTCGAGGCGGTCGCAACGGGCAACGGCGCCAAGCGGGACGTCATGTCCTACCGTCTCGACCGGGACGCATTCGCCCTCGTCGTCTTCGGGTTCACCGGCGAGCGGGCGCACCAGTGGAAGCGCGACTACATCGCCGCATTCAACGCCATGGAGAAGGAGCTCAGCCGCCGCTCCGCCTCGGCGCCGGTGCAGATCGACGTCCGGGACATCGGTCAGATGCAGACCATCGCCCTGCAGCTGCTCCAGTTGACCCAGGAGCGGGCGGCCGAGCTCGTAGTCGCCAAGGGCGAGATCGAGGCGGCCAAGCCGATGATCGACGCCTACCTCGCCTTCCTCGACGACGACGGCCTCTGCCACCTCTCGACGGCGGCTCGCGTGATCGGGGCGCCGGAGAAGCTCTTCTTCGCCTGGCTCCGCGACAAGCGGTACTGCTTCGACGCCGACGGATTCTTACAGCCCCGGGCGGACCTCAGGAAAGACGGGCACCTCAAGGTCAAGCTGAAGCCCAACGGCTACCATGGCACGAGCCCCCAGACGATGGTGACCCGGAGCGGGCTGGCTTGGCTCCGCCAGCGGTGGGCCATCGGTCCCGGTAAGACCATCGCCCTCCAGGCCGCCGTCGCCGCCAAGCAGGGCTCGTTCCCCGGCCTCTGAGGCCGTGCAAGTAAAGCGAACCTAATTCTCCCCCGCTTCCGATAGGCCGGCCCGCCCCCAGCGCGGCCGGCCCCGTGCCCCTCGATCCAGGAGGCCCGCCGTGGCCGAAGTCACCACCGACACCGACACCGACCTCATCCCCGCCCAGTCCCAGCCGTCCGGCGGGAATGGCGGCCCCGTCCTCGATGAGGCGCCTTCCTACGCCGCCCTTGCCCGCATCGGCCGGGCGATCCACGGCCAACATTGGGAAGGCAAGATCGCCGACCGCATCGGCGAGAACCCGCGTAAACTTTCACGCTGGCGCATCGGCGAGGGCGCGCCCAGCGCCGGGACGATGGCGTGGGCGAGGGAGATGGCGCTGCGCACGGCGGCCGACGTCCTGGCCGCGGCCGGCGAGCAGGATCTCGCCGACGGCGTCCGCGCCCGCCATCAGGCGATCCGCCACCGGGCCGCCGAGCAAGGCAAGGTGGCATTCGCGGCCGCAATGGCCGCCCGGGGCGCGGCCTCAGTCCCCGGTTGAGATCTGCCCCAGGCCCGAGGCGCAGCGGGCGTCCGTGAACTCGGACGTGAGGTCGAGGGCGTCGGACCCCGGTTCCTGGCCGATCAGGAAGGACAGCCTCGTCCCGTCCGGGAAGGCGGCCGCCCCGCCGATGGCCGGCATCCGCCCCCGCCCAGCGGTTCCCCTTGCGACGTGGCGCGACGTCTCCCGTCCCGTCCGGGCGTCGTGCTCCCCGCAGGCCACCGTCACCGTCCAGCCGGCATGCCCGTCCGGGACGGCGTCGACGTAGGTGTAACGCGTCCGACCCGGCCCCGCGGGAGTCTGTACGGCATAGTAGAAGCGGTCCCCGGCGCGGGGCCACTGGTCGCCCGTCGAGTAGGGAGGCGGGGCGGATCTCGGACCTGTCTGGGCTGATGCCGCTGAGAAGACCGCCAGCGCGGCCGCGAGGATGACGACCCGTCTCATGCTGCCAGGACCTCCGCCCGTGCCTGGGCCGCCTCGGCCGCCCGGGCACGCTCGGCGCCGGCCTTCGTCCTGTGTTGCTCGCCCCGCCAGTACCACCGGCTGAAAAACCAGCCGCGGATCTCGACGGGCGTCCTCAGGACCTCCGCCTCCGCCCGAACCGCATACTCCTCCCGCGTCAGGGCGCGTTCGCACAGGGGCACGCCCTCCCGCCGGGCCTTCTCGTCATGTGCCTCGTAGTAGACCCGCCGGATGCCGACCTCGGCCGTCCCGTCTCTGAAGATGCGCCCCGTCTCGGCGACGAGGGGATGCCCGGGGCAGGCCTTCTCCAGCGCCGCGACGAGCGCATGGACCTGGGCCGTCCGGCCGCGCAACGCGGCGTTCCCGATGCAGATCTGCCGGTTGCACTCCTCGATGGTCCCGGTCGCTTGAGCCTTGATCAGCCGGACGTCCCGGGCGTAGCCCATGGCCATCCCCATCGACTCGTAGTCGAGCCCCCGTCCCTGCAGCATGTCGGCCTCCTCGCGCGCGTTCTAAATACCCCGCATCCTAACTCGGACCGCCTGAACGCGAACCCCACGCCGGCCTCGACGCACCGACTTTCTTCGAGGCATGGTAATTAAATCGATCCCACTCTCTTGCACCGGATTGGGGCTGAAATTATGTTCTGATCGTTCCCGTCCGCATATCATTTGATTCCCACCATTAGAGGCACCCGACATGGCCACTAAGACTTTCATCCCCGCCGCGGACGAGTACCTCACCAGGGCCGAGGCCATCGCCCAGATCCGCCAGATGGACATCACGTGCGCTCCGCTCGGCATGGACCAGTACCGGCTCGACTATCGCAGCAACGATCCCCGCCGTGTCCTCGGTGACGAGGGGACCGCATACTTCGCGGACAGCATTCGCGAGGCCTACGACGTCGCCCTGTTCATGCGCGACCGCCCGCTTATCATCGACGCCGGCGTGCACATCGCCATGCATCGCGAGGCCCTTGCCGCGCACGTCAAGCGCTGAGCGGAACGCCGGGGCCACGCGCCTCGGCCCTCCTCCGGACGCCCCGAGGGACGTCTCGATGAGGGCCGCCACACCCGCCCGATCCCTGCGGGCACTACCAGGACCACCGCCATGTCCGCCAAGACCTACAACGTCGCCGCCCTGCGCGAGAACCTGATCGCCAACCTCGGCGAACTGGAGATGCTGACCCCCGGCCTGCCGTTCGACGCCGCGGAACTGTCTAAGGCCACCAAGGCCTGCATCAAGGCGCTCGCCGATGGCTCCGATCTGCACCTGGGCGACGCGGCCCACTGCATCGAGCTTCTGTCCCGCTACCGGGGCACCTGCGAGGTGCTGGCGGCGAGCGAGGACGGTACCCGATACGGCAGCGCGGCGACCGTCGCCAACGGCGCCATGGTCAACGCCTACCCCCTCGTCGACGCCCGTCGAGCCGCCTGATCAGGAGCCCGCGGTGCCCATCGTCTACCGCCGCTCCACCCCGCCTGCTCAGCAGCCTCTTCCCGAGGGCGCCATTCTAGTGCCCCTCGACGACCCATCCGTCACTGAGAACGGCGCGCTCCTCAACCGCGAGCGCGCCCTCGTGCAGCTACGCCGCGCCAGACTCCAGATCGGCCTCGCAACACCGAAGGGATCGACCGATGTCCTCAACTAGAGAACAGCAAGCGCGCCGGTGGCTCGTGTCCTACGTGGGGCCGCGCGCATACGGCGAGAGGTGGATCGCCCCCTTGGCGGCGGCCCTGTCACAGGCCACGGGCCGCTCGGTCCGAGGGCCTCAGATATCGCACTGGATCGCCGAGATCCGCCCGGTCCCTGAATGGGTCGAGGCCGCCCTGCTGACTGTCCTCAATGCGCGTATCTCGGAGCTCCTCGCCAATGCCGGCGAGCTTCGGAAGGTCGCCAACGGCCTCGAAAGGCGGGCCGCTGCGCGCATCGCGGCGGATGCCGAGCTCGTGCCGGATGCGGAGCCTGAGCCCGAGGAAAACAACGCCCCCTCGATGGGGATGTGACGCCGTGATCATCCCCAGGTGGCTCCCCATTCCCAAGCGCAAGCGCCTTCCGCCGCTCTTCGGACCGCCTCGCGAGCGCAAAGTCGACCCCCGGCAGGTCGACCTGGTCGCGTACTTGGAGGCGCATCCGCCGGCCGCGGCGCCCCCACCGGCCGGACTGAGGGCGCTCCGGCCGTCCCTCAATATCGATGACGTGCCGGAGCATGAGATCCCCCAGCGTCCGGCACCTCGGACGTCGGGCGCCCGATGGCGGCCGAAGATGCCCGTCATCGCGCAGATCGTGCTGCTCGCCAAAGTGACCTTCGGCCAGAACTGGATCGTACGCGCCGCTGACGCCTTGGGTGTTTCCGAGCGCACTCTCCTGCGGTGGCGTGCGCTCGGGAACCCGGAGGACAAGCCTCGGCCGTCGCCGGACCATCTCGAATACATGCGCGACGCCGCCGAAGCGCATGAGTCCGAGATGTCGGACGCCCTGCGGATCGCGGGGCGCCTGCCACCGGCGAAGGAGCCCCTAAAGGCGCCCAACGCCCCACATGTCCGTCGTGGCCAGGCCATTGCCGAGGCGCTTGCGCTCCATATCAAGGAGCGCCAGGCGGCGCTGATCGAACGCTCGAAGGCGACGCGCAAGGGCCCGCAAGTCGACGAGCCCTAGGCCCTGGAGACGACGGATCGCAGGCAGCGGATCTCCTCGCCCTGCATTTCGACCGCCGTCGTCAGGGATTGCAGGGCCTCGATCAGATCCTCCAGACCCGGCCCCTCCGGCTCCCCCGACGGAGCCAAAGCCGACAGGATCGCCTGCAGCAGTCGCTCCTGCGCGGACAGCCTTTCCATGATCTCGTCCATCGGCCTGTTCTCCTGCCTGCGTGAGGGACACGTCTTCGAGGCGCGCCCGGACGGCGGCCGCCGGAACTCTTTGGCCGTCGGCAGCCTTGCTCGCCGCTCCGATCAGCCGGGTGAGCAAGCGCGCCTGGCCAGCCTCGTCGAAGACGACAGGCCCGGATCTCCCGGCATGGAGCCGGAGGCCCCGCTCGCGCAGCGCGTCCCGGAGGCCTTCGCCATCCTCCGATGCGTGCCAGGCGGAAAGGGCGGCCGCCCGGACAGACGCCAGCGCGATGCCGGTGCGCTCCTCAATGAGGCGCTCCTGCGGGCTGAGGGGCGCCACAGGGCGCTCGATGTCGAGCATTCCGGCGGCCTCAAGCCAGTCGGCGACGTCGGCGCGTCCCTCCTCGCGGAGGGCCCGGGCGATTGCGCGGGCATGCTTGGAGGGAACGGGCGCCAGCCCGTACTCGTACTCGACGATTCGAGAGACCTTCTCCCTCCTCGCGTAGTCCCATGCCAGGTCGACGACGCCCCCGTCCCGGCGGACGAGGCCGTACACGCGGTGTTCGTGCTCCCTTCCGTATTTGACATGGACGGCCCCGCAATAGGGCTGCGACGCGAGGCGGAATTCCCTCTCGAAGAGAGCCCACCACCTCCGGCGCGCGCCCGCGTTGTCCGAGATTTCGATCTCGGGGTCCACGTGCGCGTGATAGATCGGCTGGTCGGTGCGGCCCCCCAAGCTTAAAGCGACGAGCTCTCTGATCTGGCCGATCAAGTCGGGCGAACCAAGGCCCCGCGGGGCGAGGAAGATGACCTCGTCGTTCTCGGCCTTGAGCAGGTGCTTGGCGAGGGCGTCTCCGAGCCCCTTGCCGCGCATGGCGCCGCTGATCACGCGCGCCTCCCGAAGAGGCTGTCGATGGCCCGACCGATCTCGCGTCCGGTGTTCAGGACGGCGACGGCGATGGACGCGCCCTGAAAAGCCGCACGAGTTGCCTGTGAGTCGCCAGGGAGCTCGAATGACGGGCGACCGTATCCGGCGGCTGCAAGGGCGGCCGCGAGACGCCGGGCCTCGCGACGGCGGACGTGAGCCGGAAGGCGACCGCCATGGCGAAGCTCCCGGTCCAGCGTGTTGCGCACGCTCATGGCGCCCTCCGCTCGAAGCCGATCACGACCGGAACGAGGACCTGCCGCGCCCGCTCCAAGGCCTCGACGGCCTCGGAGGTTCTCCCGGCTTGCGCCGACAGCGTGGCCTCGCCGATCTCGCGGATGACCCCTGCCAGGGCCGCCTGGTCCTCCGGTGCGACCCGGACGCGCCGGCCTGAGGCTGCATCCTCGGGGCTCTCGACGCCGAGGGCATCGAGGGCGACTTGCCGGAGCCATGCGCTGTCCGAGGAACCGGACGCCGTGGCCGCCTCGGCGACGCGGGCTCTCAGGTCTGGCGTCAGGCGGATGCCCAACACCTGCCCAAGGGCGGTCCGCACCGTCGGCGTCGGAGGAAGCCGCCTTGCCGGAGGCCTCTTGGCTGAGGGGTCCACGGGGCGGAGCCACTGGGAAGCCACCGCCGGGACGGGGGTGCTGGGGGCACACTGTTGTGCACCCATGGCTGGCTCAACTCTACTTTCCGTCTGACTGCACAACGTGTCGTGCGCAACGTCGATAGTGGTCATGGCGGAATACTTCTTCACTTGGGGCCAGCGGGGACGGACGGGGCTTCCTCCGCCTTTGCGACCTCGGCCGAGGGGAGGCGAACCACGTTCGCGCCTCCTTTCCCGGTGGCGCCCCCCGCACTCTCCGACCGCCTCTTGAGCAGGGCGGCGGCGGCGGCGGCCTTCCGGGCGATGACGGCTTCGACTTCGGCGGGGATGCGCAACGCGTCCGGCGGGGCGATCCCAGCCTCCTGAGCCTCGGCACGCTGGCGGTCTCGGGCAATAGCGGTCGATTCCCAGAGTTCGACGTCATCCAGCATCGCCCGTCTCAGGCGGACGCGGTAAACGGCGTCGTTCTGGTGTTCGAGCGCCGGGCTGATGCTTGGGAGGGGCTGCCGCTCCCGGAGGCACAGTGCGACGTACGAATGGAGATCTGGCCCGAGGGCGAGCTCGACTTCGGCGCGGGTGACGCCGGGCAGGCCGACATCGGACGGTGCGCAACAGGCCTCGTGCTGCAAGTAGCGCACGGCGCGACCCGCGGGGATCTTGCGGACCAGGCCAGTCGTCCTGACGCCCATCTGATGCGCCGTCTCGCGTGCCGCCCCGGGCTGCACAACGAGCCGGGTAGCCTGCGCAACGGGCTGCACAACGGGCTGCGCAACGCGGGGAGACGGGGTGCGGTGGATCGCATGCCTCCGTCCGCCGGGACCGGGACCAGTCGCTGTCGCACTGGTCACCTTGGGGGCTGGCAGAACGGCATGACGGCGCCCGGTCGGGCCGGGGCCGACACGGGCGGGATGGGACGTCGCCGGCGCGAAGCCGAAGAGCGCGAGGAGGGAGACGAGCAGGCTCTGGAACACGGTGTCGATCTCCATGGCGAGCGGGGGGTCGTTGCGCCGCCATTAGGATGAAAGCACTCGGCCTTCCCGCTCGCCTGGTCGCAGCGTCCTAAATCGACCGCACCGCCTGATTCATTTCGCCACAGCCAAGCTTGCCCCTCTCGAAACGCGTGCTGACGTCGTGCGCACAGGTGCTGACATCCTCGCGGGACGCGCTCAACGCCCTGTCGGGGATCACGAAATCCTCGATTATCAATGCACGGAAGGGCCGCGGCCCTGGTGGCTCGCGTCTCCGGGCGGGACGATCTCCAGGTGTTCAACAGGGGATCGATTCGGTCATGGATTACCGGCTTACGGACTGGGAGCAGTTGAAGGATCAGGACGCCGTCGTCCGGCACTTGGTGCATTCGGACGACGAGGACATGGATGAGGTCATCGCGACCTTCGCCCAGTCCGACCTCGGGGCGAGGATCGCCGACGCGGCGCTGGCGCTGGCCAACGGCGACGTCGCCCTGACGGACCGCATCCCGGCGGACGAGCGCACCATCGATCTCATCGTCAACGGGCAGCCCTTCCAAGTTTCCTGGAGATATGCCGACGACGTCGGCGCCGTCACGGCCCGCGCGTTGAGGATGGCAAAGTACCGGGCCTACCTGCCCTGGGAGGCGAAGGACGAGCATGGTGTCGTCCTCGCCGCGACGGACGGACCGGCCCGCATCCGACACATAGCTCTCAGGGCGGGGACGGCATCATGAAGGCGGAGGATCGGCTAGCCGACCTGCGCTCGATGACCGACCTCCAGGTGGTCGAGGCAGCTTTCGAGGCAAACCAGGTCAGAAACTCCTGGCCTCCGGCGCCGGCCCTGCAGGTGCTACGCGATGCCGGTTTTGCCAGGGGCGCCGACCTGGAGGCGATCTACCAGGCCGGGTTCGACGCGGCCCCGGTCGAGGGGATCTTCCGAACCGACGTCGACCCGGACCGGATGCGGGCCAACATCGCGAGTCTGGTTGGAGGCGCGTCATGAAGGCGGAGGCGGGCATGATCGAACGCCCCTACAACCCGATCCTGGACGGGGATGTCTACCTGCCGCCCTTGTTCCGCGACCTCTACCCGGGCGTATCGGAAGGTCCCGGCATCCGGATCTACACCGAGACGCGCTTCCGCCTCACGCCGTCCCGACAGGCGATGATCGTCCCCGCGGTAACGCTCCAGCCCATGCCGGTTGAACTCTTCGCGCGGTTCGTCGAACTCGCCAAGCGCCCCCCGGGGCTGTCCCGCCGGGCGCGCCGTCGGCACCGGGGAGAGCGTGCATCGATCCTGAAGGAGCTTGCCCGATGAGGGGGAGGATGACGCTCGAAGCCATCCGAGCCGCGAACAAGCTGAGGATGCTGGCCCGTCTCGAAGCGCTCCGCACCGGCGCGAAGGTGGATCAGACACCCCTGCTGCGGGTGCCCGCGAAGACCGTTCGGCACGCTCCGGGCCCGAACCGGCGCAGGGTCCCGACGGGATCGGAGGCCCACTGCTTTCACCTGCGCGACCGCCTGAACCCAGCATGAGGCGCCGGGGCGAGGATACCTCCGAGGCCGGCCTCGCCCTGGGCAAGGCCGCGTCTCAGAGCCGGGCGGCCCGTCGGAACCTGGCGGCCGCCCTCGATCTGGCGGACGATGCGCGGGCCCGGGCGGCCATCGAGGCCATGATGTCGGACGTCGAGCGCGTCGCCAGGCGGGCAGACTCGATGCGGCTGCGCCTGATCGCCAAAGCGGCGTCCGCGATCACGGACGTCAGGGACGGGGCGTAGGCGGCGGGTTCCTGATCGACCCGCCGTCCTCGGGGTGGACGCACGGGACGTCGCCCCGCCAGAAATGGCAGTGCCTCGCCAAGTTGTCGAGCATGGCCACGCACCAGTCGCGCGTCGTGCAGTTCGTCCGCGTTCCCGCGGCGACGTCCCGGCACCGCTGCTCCACGACCATGGACGAACGCCGCCCGATCGCCTTCCGACAGATGGGCCGGGCCTTCAGCGGCGAGTGCGCCTGGGCGTAGGCGCGCGCCTTCCCGTAGGCCGCCAGATATTCGGCGGTCGTGTGTTGGACGGGGTACTCGGGCGCGGCCGCGGCCGGCGTCGCGAGGAGGATGAGGATGATGGCGCTGCGCATGGCGGTCTCCAATTGATGATCGGTACCAGGTCTTCGCGGGGCGCGAATCGGGCGCCCCGCGGATTTCGGGAGACGGCTAGGCCGCCTCCGCCATCTCGGCCTGGAGGGAGGTCAGGAACCCCGCCGCCCGGGAGGCCGCGCTCGCCGCGGTGAAGATCGCCTTCGGGTCGCTCCGGAGAAGCTTGAGCCAGGATGCCAGGTAGCTGGCGTGGGTCGGGTGCGGCTCGGCCTCCAGGCCCATCTCGGCCAGCAGGAACGCGCTTCCGAGTTCGGCGATGAGTTCCTCGGCGGCGTAGGCCTGCGTCTTAAACCTTCCGGTCAGGTCCCGGTCGAGGCGGCCCTTGGCCCCGGACCAGTGGACGAGCTCGTGGGCGGCGGTGCTCGCGTACCCCTGCGAGGTGGCGAACCGTTCCCGGCGGGGGAGGACGATCCGGTCCTCGGAGGGCTGGTAGAAGGCGGCGTCCCCGCCGTGCGTGATCCGTGCGCCGGTGCGCTGGACGAACCCGTCGAACACGTCCGGGATGGTCCACTCGCTCGCCGGGTGGGGCTCTCCGGCCTCGGGCGCGCCCTCCACCTGGGAGGCGTTGAAGGCGTAGCTGGCCCGGGCCACGAACCGCTTCCGGTCCTCGCCGTCGGCGGCCTCGTACTCCTTGAAGAAGACCACCAGGGTGCTGCGCTCGCCTCGCTTCACCTGGGTCCCGAGCTCCGCCCATTGCTTGTAGGTGGCCCAGCGGTCGTCCGAATAACCGGCGGCCTGCGCGCCGACCCAGAGGCTGAGGGTGTTGATCCCGCGGTAGGCCTTCCCGGTCAGGGCGTTGCGGGGGAGGCCTCCGCCGGTGCGGTGCCAGGGGCAGGTCCACTGTCCGGCCTCGCCGGCCTCCATGGTCGCGATAATCTTGTCGGTGACTGCGTGGTGGACGTCGAAGGCCATGGTGCTCTCCCGTTGGCCGCCCAGCGCGGCCTCGTGGGGAGGCCTGGAGACGGCCGGGAGCGACCCGCACCGAAGGCGGGAACGGAGTGGACGACGGCGTAGCCGTTGCGGGGAATAGCGACGGCCCGTCGTATGACCCCCCAATCGAGAGGCCGTGCGGAGCCGACAGGGGGAGGTCCTGGCCCGTCCCGTCGCATTCGAGCGGTCCTGCTCATCGGTCGGTGACCACGCCGGCGGGTCGAGCTTGGCCGTTCGCCTCTCGGTAATCCCCGCCCGGCATCCTGCCCCAATCATCAGAATGGGAGGAGCCACCATGATCCGGATCGACGACAAGCTCACCGCCGCGGAGACCAAGGAATACATAGACCGCGCCAACGCCAGCATGGACAAGGCCATGGCGGCCAAGGCCGATCCGACGAAGTGGCTGAAGTCCGCATTCTCGGACGCGGACATGACGTACGCGGTCTGGCCGGATTCGCGGGCCAAGTTCCAGGTCGGCGTCGCCGTCGTGAACGGGAAGGCGGTGCTCGCTCAATCCCGGGACACGGGGCGGACGATTGACGCCAGGTCGACGTACGTCCGGTGCACGTCCCAAGCCGAGGCTCAGGCCATGTGCGAGGTCCACGGCGACGACAAGCGGGCCGCGGCCTGATCGAACTCAGGCGTCCGGGATCTCGGGCGCCTGCGCTGACGTGCGGTACATGCCGGTGCCTGGGAACCGCTCCTGCAGCGCGACGGGATTGGACTGGCGGATGCGGCGGTCCACGTCGACGAATGCCCGGATCGCCCTGATCTCGGCCTCCAGGGCGTTCAGTTGCCGGTTCGCTCCGGTGTACGGCACCGTGACGTCGGCGGTCCATCTCCGCATCTGAAGGAGCAAGGCCTTACGGGCCTCGTCGATGCCGGGCATCTCCAGCGCGTCTAGTGGTCCTAATCTGACGCTTGGTACCCACCTGCGAAGTCCGCAACGGGTCGGTAGCCGAATGACCGCGTTGGGTGGGAAGCAGCTTGGCTGCTTTCGGTCGCAAGACGTTCTTAAGCGGACCTAAGATGACCTGCCGACTCCGGATGGACGGTCCAACCCATCGCAGGGTCGAAGTTCGTTGAAGTCGGATGCCGACATCATCAGAGGCGATGCGACCGGCACGAAAGCGCTCTGCCTCGGGAGACAGCGTGATTCACGATTGCAAAGCCCCGGTCACGCGACATCTCGTGCTGGTCCGGCATGGCCAGAGCGTAGCCAACCGATCCGGCCTGTTCACGGGATTGCTGGACTCGCCCTTGACCGAGCAGGGCCGGATGGAAGCCGAGGCAGCCGGGCGGCGTTTGGCCGAGCGCAGCTGGCGCTTTTCCGCTGCCTTCACCTCGACGCTGACGCGGGCCGTCGTGAGCGGCCGGCTTATTCTCGATGCGCTCGGGCAACCCGGATTGGTCCCCCAACGCTTCGCCGCGCTCGACGAGCGAGACTACGGCGACCTCAGCGGGCTCGACAAGATCGCCGCCGATGCGCGCTGGGGGGCGGAGCGGATCGAGACCTGGCGCCGCTCCTACGCCGAGGCGCCGCCGAACGGTGAGAGCCTGCGCGATACCGTCGCCCGCATCGTCCCATGCTACCTCCGAACCATCCTGCCGGCGGTCATGGGCGGAGACGTGCTCGTCGTTGCCCACGGCAATTGCCTGCGGGCGCTTGTCATGGCGCTTGAAGACCTGAGCCCCGCGGAGGTCGAGTACCTCGAACTCGCGACGGGCTCCGTCAGGATCTATGAGCTTGCTGCGGACACGACGATCACGGCCCGCTGGATCGACGGATGAATCCGCCTGTCGGCCCCCCACAATGCGTCTCCGCAAACTCTGAAGGGGGCCTGATCATCTATTTCAGTGATGAAAAGCATCCAATCATTCCGTTGGAGTGAATGAACGGGACCTGGGATCCTCCGGCATCACTTCGGAGCCATCCATGTCCGCGCCCAGACTTTTCTCCCACTCTCGTTCGACGCGTGCCTTGGCCGGCACGAGAGCCATCCTTCCGGGACTGGGCCTCTGTGTGGCGGTCACCGCCGCAGCGATCGGCTTCGAAGCCGTCGAGACGCACCTGTTCGGTCGCGCTTGGCTCGAAGCCTTGGTGCTGGCGATCCTGCTCGGGAGCGCGATCCGCACCGCCTGGACCCCGTCGCAGCGTTTCTTTCCCGGCATCGCCTTCGGGGCCAAGACCGTGCTGGAGATCGCGGTCGTACTGCTCGGCGCGTCGCTCAGCCTCGCGACGATCCTCGCCGCCGGACCGGGCCTGCTCTTCGGCATCGCGGGCGTCGTCGTCGTGGCGATCCTGTCGAGTTACGGCATCGGCCGAGCGCTCGGGCTGCATCCGCGCATGGCGATCCTCGTGGCCTGCGGGAACTCGATCTGCGGCAACTCGGCGATCGCGGCCACGGCACCGGTGATCGGCGCCGATGGCGAGGACGTCGCCGCCTCCATCGCCTTCACCGCGGTGCTGGGCGTGCTGGTGGTGCTCGGCCTGCCGCTGCTGGTGCCGCTGCTCGGTCTGTCGCCGATGCAGTACGGCGTGCTCGCCGGCCTCACCGTCTACGCTGTTCCGCAGGTCCTCGCCGCCACCGCGCCGGTCGCGGCGCTCAGCGTCCAGGTCGGAACCCTGGTGAAGCTCGTCCGGGTGCTGATGCTAGGCCCGGTCGTCCTGATGCTCTCGCTCGGCGCAAGCCGGCTGCGCGAGGAGACCGACGAGGCCGCCCCCGGCGTCACCGCCGGCGACCGCCCTGCTCGCGCCGGCCTCGCGATCCACCGCCTGGTGCCGTGGTTCATCCTCGCCTTCCTGGCGCTCGCGGGCCTTCGCTCGGCCGGGCTGGTCCCGCAGGTCGCGCTCGCGCCGATGTCGGAGACTGCCAACGTGATGACCGTGGTTTCGATGGCGGCGCTCGGTCTCGGGGTCGATGTGCGCAGCGTCGCTAAGGCCGGAGCACGGGTGACCCTGGCGGTGGTCGCCTCGCTCGTCGCACTCGGCGCCGTCAGCCTCGGTCTGATCCGCGTGCTGGGCCTCGCTTGAACCGATCGGATGCGCCCGAGGCCGGGTCAGGCCCCGGCGAGGCAGGGCGAGACGAAGAGCTCCCCGCGATAGGCCCCGCGCAACGTGCGCACGGACACGATCAGCCAGAGTAGGGTCAGCAGGCCGACGAGGCCCGCTCCGAGCCAGGCGAACCCGCTGAGTGCCGTCGCTTCGCCGATCCGCAGGGTGGCCAGGGCATAGACGCCGAGCGGGAAGATGTAGCCCCACCAGCCGAGGTTGAACGGAACGCCGGCGCGTAGGTAGCGCACGGTGACGGCGAGCGAGAGCAGAAACCACCAGGCGCCGTAGCCCCAGAGGATCAGCGCGCCGATCAGGCCCGTGATCCTGAGGATCTCGGGCGCGCCGGCAAAACCGCCTGCCGCGAGGATCGGGCCACCGGCCTGCCCCAGCACGAGCAGGCCGAGCGCCCCGGTTCCGAGCGGACCGAGGGAGAGCCAGCTCGATGCGGCCATCTCACGCGGTGGCAAGTTGTGCAGCGCCATGCGCAGCACCAGGATCGCCAGGATGCTCAGCGCCAGCGGGACCGAGACGCCCCAGAGTACGAAGCTCGTGACGATGACGGCGAGTTGTTGGCTCTCGCCGCTCAAGGCTGGAGCGAGCAGGCCACCGGAGACGGCGACGACCTCGGCTGTCACCACTGGCAGCAGCCATACGGCCGTCATCTGGTCGATGCGGTGCTCCTGACGGGTGAACATCAGGTAGGGGATCGCGACAGCACAGATCAGAGCGAGCGCCACGTCGAACCACCACAGCGGCAGTGCGATTCGGACGGTCTCTGCGCCGAGATAGGGCGGACCGAATATCAGCAGCCCGTTCAGAAGCGTCGCCAGTGCCATCGGGATCGCCCCGAAGAACATCGACACCGTCGAGTGTCCGAAGATCCGTCGGGCGCCGTCGAAGTAGAAGATCCAGCGCGCGCCGTAGACTAGGCAGAAGGTGGCGAAAAGCACGACGGAGGCGAGCCAGAGCCCGAGCGGCACAGGGGCCAGCAGGGCATGCGTCTCCGGCAGACGGTCGAGGGCCAAGGCGACCACGCCAGTGCCCATCACCACGGTGAACCAGTTCGGCGTGAATTGTCGGATCACGTCCCGCGGATGCTGGAGGCGCGAGAGCGGCTTTAGGCCTGTGCTGATCGCCAGCAGACTGGATTCGGACACGGGGCGCTCTCAGGGCTCGGAGGGTCAACGCACCGGCTCTAGCACGACCCCGCATCGCGCGCCGCCGCGATAGACAGCAGCTCGCAAGTGGTGCTTAATCATCGAAACAATAGATTAAAACTAGCTAATCAAACCATTAGTATGAATGGTTGTCGGCCGCTACCTTCTTGTCATCACGAACCGACGTGACGACCCCACCAGAAGGATATCGACCATGACCCGTACGATCGCTGCCGTCGCCCTCGCCGCCTCCGCCCTTTTCGGCATGACGGGCCTCTCGCAGGCCCAGGGCCTCCGCGCTCCGCAGGCCCGCTCCATCACCAGCCCATCCGCACCGATCTACGGCGACGCCGATGGCGCCAACGCCAAGAACCCGGCGCTCCCGGCCTACGCCCGTGGCCGCGGCCAGGAGACCGGCGGCCCGGCGCGGGAACTGATCGGACGCTGACAGCGCCCCCTTGGCCGCCGGGCATCCGTCCGGCGGCGCGTGAAGCCTTCGACCACCCGAATGGCAGGGAGATCCATCATGACCCGACCCACCTTCGAGACCACCGACGAGGCCCGGCAGGGCGAGACCAGCGGTCACATGCGCTGGGTCCTGTTCTGGACGGTCGCCCTGACCGTCGCCGCCGTGGGCACCGTCTGGCTGACGATCATCTGACCCGCCCGCCCGCCATTGATCGGAGATCGGAAATCTTCGGATGATCGCAATCGGAGATCGTTGAAATCTCAAACAATCATTGGATGGAATAATCGTCTCGCTGTAGCATCTCCTTTACGGGGAAGACGCCTCTTTGCCGGGATGACATGGATCGATGACCAGAGTTTCCGGCGGCGAGACCGAACCGTCCCGACCGACGCCAATGCCGTCCGCCGACGGCGACACCGAGATCTAGCGACCGGCCGACGCGGCCCAACAAACGATTCCAGGGAGACATCATGCGCCATCTGCACGAACCGTTGAACCGCCGCCTCGTCCTGGGTGGCCTAGGGGTCGGCAGCCTCGCCGCCGCGATGCCGGCCTGGGCCGCGGGCTCGGTGAAGCTTCCGCTGCCCGGCGGCCCGGACGAGCGGGCGCTAACCACCGCCTTTCCGGGCAAGGCCGAGATGATCCTTCAGCGCACCCATCCGCCGCTGCTGGAGACGCCGTTCTCGGTGTTCGACGAGGGCGTGTTCACGCCCAACGACCGCTTCTACGTCCGTTGGCACTGGGCCTCGATCCCGACCGAAGTCGATGCCGGCACCTTCCGGCTCAAGGTCCACGGCCACGTCGAGAAGGAACTCTCGCTCTCGCTCGACGCCATCGCCGGCCTGCCGCGCTTCGAGATCGCCGCGGTGAACCAGTGCTCGGGCAATTCGCGCGGGCTGTTCGAGCCGCGGGTGCCCGGCGCGCAATGGGCCAACGGCTCGATGGGCAACGCCCGCTGGACCGGGGTGCGCCTGAAGGACGTGCTCGAAAAGGCCGGGGTGAAGGCCGGTGCCGTGCAGGTGCGCTTCAACGGCCTCGACGAGCCGGTCGTCGACGACGCGCCCGACTTCAAGAAGTCGCTCGATCTCGACCACGCCAACAATGGTGAGGTGATGATCGCCTACGCGATGAACGGCGAGCAGCTCCCGTTGCTCAACGGTTTCCCCCTCCGCCTCGTGGTGCCGGGCTGGTACTCGACCTACTGGGTCAAGATGCTGTCCGACATCGAGGTGCTGGACAAGCCCGACGACGGGTACTGGATGAAGACCGCCTACCGCATCCCGGACGTGCCGGGCGCCAACATCAAGCCCGGCCAGACCGGCTTCAAGACGGTGCCGATCAACAGGATGGTGCCACGCTCCTTCGTCACCAATTTGACCGAAGGTGCAAAGGTGGCGGCTGGAACGCCGGTGGCCATCCGCGGCATCGCTTTCGGCGGCGATTGCGGGGTAAAGGCGGTCGAGTTCTCCGGAGACGGCGGGGCGACGTGGTTTCCGGCGCAACTCGGCGCCGACGAGGGCCCCTACAGCTTCCGCCGCTTCGACGGCAGCCTGCCGGCGCTGGCCGCCGGCACCCATGCGGTCAAGGTCCGCTGCACCAATACCAACGGCGTCGCCCAGGGCATGGACCAGGTCTGGAACGCCAACGGCTTCATGCAGAACGGCATCGAGACCGTATCCTTCCAGGCCGCTTGAGGAGACCAGCCATGAACCCGATCCATCCGGCGGCCCTGATTGCCGCGCTCGCCCTGTCTCCCCTGGTGGCGCTCGCGGCGCCTGCACCAGAGCCGATGCGCTTCACCTCACAATCCATCGCGATGCCAACCTCCGACCGGATCTTCCCGGACGGGCAGGGGGTTGAGGTGGTCAACAACAACTGCCTCGCCTGCCACTCGGCCGGGATGGTGCTGACCCAACCCAAGCTCTCGAAGGCGCAGTGGACCGAGACCGTGAACAAGATGGTCCACGTCTACAAGGCGCCCGTCGATCAGGCCGACGTGCAGACCATCGTCGACTACCTCACGGCGTTGAAGCCGGCGCCCTGAACCCCTGTATCCCGAGGCCGCCGCGTTTTTTTCGCCGGCCTCGGGGAATAGACCGCGCCCTCCGGCATCTCCCCAGGGCGATGCACGGCCAAACCGGTCTCGCATCACGCAATCCGATTTCGAACCAGCCCTCACGGCCGGCCCCTGGCCGCCGAACGAGCGCGCATGCCCGAGAGACACGCTTCATGACCCATATCCGCACCAGCCTGCGCGCCCTCGTCGCCGGAGCCGCCTTGCTCCTCGCCCAGGGCCAGCCCGGGTTCGCCGCCGGTTTCGACGGGGCGATCAAGAACAACGCGCTGGCGCTGAACGCCGCCGGTACGGTCGCCGCTGTGTCGAACAGCGAAGAGAGCGCCGTCATCGTCTACGACGTCGCCAAGGG
Source organism: Methylorubrum extorquens (assembly GCF_024169925.1). Lineage (NCBI taxonomy): Bacteria > Pseudomonadati > Pseudomonadota > Alphaproteobacteria > Hyphomicrobiales > Methylobacteriaceae > Methylorubrum > Methylorubrum extorquens. The sequence goes on along the minus strand of NZ_JALJXF010000001.1, from coordinate 2,373,041 downwards.
CACGGTGCTGCGCCGCCTCGACGGCTTCGTGACCCCGCGCAACATCGTGTTCGCGCCGGACGGCGCCCGCTTCTACGTCTCCGACAGCGGCACCGGCCGGATCACGGTCTACGAGACCGCCACCGGCAAGGAAGCCGGCGTTCTCGCCGCGGGCCCCGGCGCGTTCGGCACGGTGCTCTCGGCCGACGGGACCAAGCTCTACGTCAATAACGAGGCCGCGAGCACGCTGACCGTGTTCGACACCAAGACCATGCTCGCCGAGGCTGTGATCCCCGGCTTCGCGCAGCCGCGCCAGGGCGTGAAGTTGTCGCCGGACGGCAAGACCGTGTTCGTGACGAACTTCCTCGGCGACAAGATCACGTTGGTCGATACCGCCACCAACAAGATCACCGGCGAGATCGCCGGGTTCGACAAGCTGCGCGCCATCTCGATCACCAAGGACGGTAAGACGCTGTTTGCCGCCAACAGCGGCCGCAACACCATCGGCGTGGTCGATGTCGCCGCTCGTAAGGTCACCTCCGAGGTGGCAGTGGGCAAGGACCCCTACGGCGCCGCGCTGACCCCGGACGGGCACTTCGTCTATTCGGGCAACCTCAAGGACAACTCGCTCTCGGTGATCGACACCGGCACCCTCAAGGTCGTCGCCACGGTGACCGGCCTGAACGAGCCGCGCCAAGCGATCGCGTTCTCGGCCGACAACGCCCACGCCTACGTCCTCAACCGCGACCTTAGCGTCGCCGTGGTGGACCGGGCGAAGAACGCGGTCATCTCGACCATGAAGCCCTGAGGCAACGCGCGCCGGGTGCCTTCTCGGCTCCCGGCGCGTTCTCGTCGTCGACACGTCACGAACGCAGGACAAAGACCCCATGCTCGGCCTGTTCCAGCGCAAGGACCGCCTCATCGTCCACGGAAAGGCGCCCTACAACGCCGAGCCGCCGCTCGATCGCCTGCGCGCGGCCTTCCTGACTGATCAGGCCGACTTCTACGTCCGCAGCCACGGTGACATCCCGGACCTCGACGCCGACAGCTACCGCCTGATTATCGACGGGATGGTCGCGACGTCGCTCGACCTCTCGCTCGCCGATCTCAAGGAACGCTTCGCGCCCGTCACCGTCACGGCGGTGATGCAATGCGCCGGCAACCGCCGGGCCGACATGCTGGCAGTGGCGCCGGTCTCCGGCGACCCGTGGGCGCCCGGCGCCATCGGCAACGCGGAATGGACCGGGGTGCGCCTCGCCGAGGTGCTGCGCGCGGCCGGCCTCGACGCGGGGGGCGCACGTCACGTCGCCTTCGAGAGCCACGACCGGATCGCCCATACGGACACGCGCTTCGGCGCCTCGATCCCGCTCGCCAAGGCTCTCGCCCCCGAGACGCTGCTCGCCTTCGCGATGAACGGCGAGCCTCTCGCCCCCGAGCACGGTCACCCGCTGCGTGTTGTGGTGCCGGGCTTTGCCGGCATCCGCAGCCCGAAGTGGCTCGCCCGCATCACGGTGCAGGATCACCCCTCCAACAACCCGATGCAGGCCGACGACTACAAGCTGTTTCCGCCCGACGTGACCGCCGAGACCGCGGACCCCGCCCACGGCATCACCATCGAGGCGATGCCGCTCAACAGCGCGATCTGCGAGCCCGCCCGCGGCGCGGCGTTGAAGGCCGGCCGGCACGCGATCCGCGGCTACGCCATCGCCAGTGACCGCGCGGTCGCCCGCGTCGATGTCTCGACGGATGGCGGTCGCAGCTGGGCGCAGGCCCGGATCGACCGCGACGCCGACGCACCCTACGCCTGGACGTTCTGGGAGATCGAGCGCGAGCTGACGACCGGCGAGCACGAACTCGCGGTACGGGCCTGGGATTCCGCCGGCCAGACCCAGCCTGCGGCGCCGGACGACACCTGGAACTACAAGGGCTACCTCAGCGCCGCCTGGCACCGGGTGCGGGTCACGGTGGCCTGACCGTCACGCCCAGAGCAGGGCGGTGGCAGCGAGGCCCGAGATCGCAATCAGCAGGGCCGCGATCCCGACGGTGAGGAGGCGCGGCATCATCGGGATCTCGGCATGGGCGAGTCGCGCCCGGATCGCTCGGTCCCGCCATGCGGCGCCGGCGAACGAGGCGAGCGCACAGGCGATCAGCGTGAGCGACAGCACCTTCAGTGGCCAGACCGCCAGCACCTCTCGCAGGAAGCGCTGCGCGGCTAGGCCGACGCCGAGGAAGGCGAGCCCGGTGCGAAGCCACGCCACGAAGGTGCGCTCGGCTGCCAGCACCGTGCGGTCCTCGGCGAGCCTGACCCGCGGGTCGTCGGGGGGAACGGGTTTCGCGGGCTCGCTCATTCGGCATCCGCCGTTGCGATCAAATCGAGCAGCGCGTCGGCGGCCCGGCTGCGGTAGCGCTCCTTGTGGCGCAGTACCCGGAACGGCCGGCTCGGTAAGTCGAACGCCGCCCGTACCAGGGTCCCGGCTCGAAGCGCTGCGGCGACCACGGTCTCGGACAGCACGGCGGCCCCGCCCCCGGCCTCGACGGCGGCGCGGACCGCCTCGTTCGAGGGCAATTCGAGTGTGACTTGGAGTTGAGCCGCAGCGAGGCCGGCGTCCGTCAGCGCCGCCTCGAAAGCCGAGCGGGTTCCCGATCCCGCCTCGCGCAGCACCCAATTGGCCGTTGCGAGCTCCTTGGGTTCGAGGGCAGTAGCCCCGGCGAAGGGATGGCCAGGAGCGACTACGAGGACAAGCTGGTCTCGCGCGATGGTCGTGCTCGCGAGCGTCGGGTCGTCCAGCGCCCCCTCGACAAAGCCGAGTTCGGCCTGCCCCGCGCGCACCGCGTCGGCGGCGTCGGTGGTGTTGCCCACCGCCAGCCGGATAGCGATCTCGGGGTAGGCCCGGCGAAAGGCAACGAGATGGCGCGGCAGCCAGTCGCTGGCGATGGTCTGGCTGGCGTAAAGCGCCAACGTCCCTCGTCGCATGCCGCTGAGGTCTGCGAGCACCAGTTCGGCGGCCTCCGCCCGGGCGAGCACGGCACGGGCCTCGACAAGGAACGTGCGCCCCGCCTCGGTCAGCTCGATCCCGCGGCCGACCCGGTGGAACAACTTGGTGGCGTGACGCCCCTCGATATTGGCGATCGCCGTGCTGACCGCCGATTGGACGAGGTTCAGCGCCTCGGCGGCTCGGGTCACGTGCTGCCGCTCGGCCACCGCCACGAAGATGCGAAGCTGGTCGAGGGTCACGGCTGCAGCCTATCCGGCGCGAGGCCGCGGACCTGCGCATCAACCGCCTGCGCGACGGTCAACAGCCGGGCCTCGTCGGTCCGACCGGTGACGACGTAGGACATGCCGCCATCGACCCAGGAGAAAGCGGCGACGTCGCCCTCGCGGGCGAAGCGGAACACTGTGCGGCCATCCGCATCGCCCACGCGGCTGTAGAGCGTCAGCCGGGTGCCGTGGTCGTCGTCGTACATCAGCATCGCTGCGGATTCGGACCCAGCGGGCAACAACCGCCCGCCCATCAGGCGGAAGCCGTAGGCCGTGAGGTCGGGGGTGGTCACCGCCCGGCCGAGGCGCTTCGAGAGCCACGTCACAAGGTGCGGCTTCTCGTCGGCGCGCACCTCCACAGGATGCACCGCCTCGACCACGTAGGTGCGGAAGGCCGCCACTGCGTCGTCGGTCGCCGGCTCGGTTCGCGCGAGCGTGACCGTGGGTACCTGCCGCGCGGCATGGCCGAACCAGCCGGCGGCACCGCCGACCGCGAGGCAGAACACGGCCGCAGCCGCGACCGGAAGCCAGCGCCCGGTTATTGGGCTATGTCGCGAGCGGATGTTGGCCACCCGGAGCCGCGCCGGGATCGCCTCCTCGGCAATCGGCGCGAGGCGGGTACGCAAGCGCTCGCGCAGGGCGCGATCCGCCGAGACCTCGGCCGCCCGCGCGGGGTTTCCCCTGAGCCATGCCTCGACCAGCGCCTGCCGCTCCGGTTCAAGATGACCGTCGATCAGGCCGTGCAGGTCGTCCTCGCCGACCGGGCGCGGATCCCCGCTCATTTCACCCTCCTCAACAAGCCGGTTCGGCCCGTTTCCAGAAAACTTCGCATCCGCTCCCGCGCTCGGCTTAACCGCGACATCACCGTGCCCAGCGGTACTCCGAGCACCTGCGCCGCTTCCGCATAAGACAGATCCTCGACCGCGACGAGCAGTAGCACTGAGCGCTGCTCCTCGGGCAGGGCGTCGAGTCCGGCGAGCACGTCGCGTGCCCCCATAACGGCCTCGGGGTCGGCACCCGGATCGGGCACCTGCTCCAAAGCCTCAGCGCCGACATCGATGCCGCGCCGGCCCCGGCGTCGAACAGTGCCGAGGAACAGGTTGCGCTCGATCGTGAACAGCCAGGCTCGCAGGTCGCCGTCGCGGCGACGTCCGGACCAGCCGGACAACGCCCGCTCCAGGGTGTCCTGGACGAGGTCATCCGCCGCTTCGCGGTCCCGCAACAGTGCGACTGCGTAGCGCCGCAACGCTGGGATCTGCGGTTCGATGAGGGCGGCGATCTCGTCCACGAGGCTTTACCGATCAGGGCTTGGCGATGTGCCACGCGCCGTTGAGGAATCCGTCGCCGGTGATGTCGCCGGGCTTCGTATCCTTGGCGAAGGTGTAGAGCGGCTTGCCCTTGTAGGCCCACTGCATCGTCCCGTCGTCCCGCGTCACCATCGTCCAGTCGCCACTAGCAGCCGAGCCGGAGGCGGCCATCAGTGCCGGCCAGTTGGCGGCGCAGGGGCCGTTGCACATCGACTTGCCGCCCATGTCCTTGTCGAAGGTGTAGAGGGTCATGCTCTTGGAATCGACGAGCGCCGGCCCCTTGGCAGTCTCGGCCGTCATCGCAGGCGCAGCGGCCTGGGCGGCGACGGCGGAGAAGGCGAAGGCCGCAAAGGCAGCGCGGATCAGCATGGTGTGCATGAGTGAGGTCTCCGGCGGTCGACCATGACCGCATCGGGAGAGATGCCGAACGGGCGCGTCTATTCCACTGACACACGAAAAAGATTGGTGACGTCAGCGTGACCGCCGACTCGTCCTCAACCACGGCATACGGCCGTCACCCAGGAGCAGTCAGAGGAATGATGCGGCGGCGTCACCACTCTGAAAGGCGGAGATCCGAGATCATGCCCTCGCACGGCGAGATCGACTGCAACGTCTGCTTTCAAGAGATACGTTGGCTTGCTCTTACGGCGTAGTTGGGTCGGAAGCAGCCCCTCGCGGCGGGTACCAAGCGTCAGATTTCGACCACTAGGAGGAGGTCGTTGAGCCCGCGGAGGTGGCTCTCGGGAGTGTTCGTCGGGCGCATCCGTTGAGTCTGACGCGCCCGCGTTTCCGAACGGTTAAGCGGATCGCGCCTATCGGACGGGATCACCCCACGGGCAGGTCGCATCGAGCTCCCGAAACAGGTCGTCGGGCAGCACGGGAAAACCGCTGACGAGGGCCTCCACGGTGTCATGATGGCTGAACCCATCCGAGGCGCGCCAGACCCATCCCTCGGCAAGCTCGTCCTCCCAGGTGCCCTCCCAGGAAACCGGCTCGACCGTGTAGCCGAGGTGGAACGCGTAGGCCGTGAGGACGGCCTGGCGAAGGGGCGAGATCGAGTCTGACATTGGATACCTCCGCCCCGGAGGATGCCACCTCGGCCGGGCCGGTGCGATCAAGTGAGTGGATGACTCCCGAAAAATTCCGGGTGGCCCGCGTGGCCTGGAACGGGACACGGGTGCGGTGGCAGGCTGGTCCCGTGATGCCCCAAGGGCCGGCTGCGAGCCGGCATCCCGCATCGCCGACCACCCCGCCGGACCCCGTCCGAGTGGGGCCTAAACACGTCATCCGGTCCCGCAATCGGTCCCGCGAATGGCTGGAAGAGGCGTTTCCCCTAGGGCGGCGTGGATGGGGCCAGACCGTTATGAGCGGTCGGCTCTAACCATTGAGCTACAGGCCCTAACCGTTTCCGATCAGATACTTGGACTTGCCTCCGGGCTCCGGCGACAGATTGCTCTACCGAAATCCCCATAGAAGCCCTGGGTGTGAGTAGCCGGGGAGAGAGCTTCCGGCAAGTCTCCCGCACGCTGCGCTGGCCGCGCTGTGCAACGCGGGATAGGCTTGCGCCATGGGCGATCCCAGCCCCTCGCCAACCCCGCGCAGTGTGCCAGGATCCAATCTGAGCAAAAGGTCTGCAACGCGATGATCAGAAAGCGATCGACCGATCTGCGGACTTCCGTAGCGGCCCGAGCGGCAGCGATCAGGCGAGGTGCGGTCGGAGCCTCGCCGTTGGTGCGCTGGGCGTCGGCGCTTTTGCGATCGGGCAGCTTTCGGTCGAGCGAGCCCGGTTTGGCCGCCTGGAGATCGGCGAACTCACGGTCGATCGGCTTCGCATCCGACGTGAGGAGTGACGCCAATCTCCGTTGGTGAATGAGCGCCCTCGAAACCTTCGGTGCCGGCATGGGCCGTACTCTGTGCGTGCAGGGCGGGTGCAGCTCTTTTCGCCTGCGATCGGCAAGGCTGAGGTAAGCAACGGAATCTATGTCGGCCGGCCCCGTCGCAGCCGGCAGCACCGATGCTCCTTCCCGAACTTGCGCCCGACCCGCTCCCGCCCCAAGCAGCCGAATGGCGCAAAGCCTTCGGCGCACTCCGTCCGACTGCACCACCCTGCCGGCATCTCGGCACCACGGCCTGGGCGAACATTCACGAGGCCTGCACCGACTTCATCGAGCGCTTCGGCGCCGAGGCCGTGCGCCTGGGCTGGACCGCGCCGCAGATTTTCGGCGTCCATCCCGAGCACGGTACGCTGCGCGTCGATTGGTGCGGGGTGATGATCACGGGAGGACACAAGGCGATCGGCATCGAGCCGAGCCGGATTCTGTTCGGCAATGTGAGCGGCTACCGCAACACGCCCGGCGTACCGACCGGCCTGCCGATCTGGGAGTTCGCGGCCCGTCGCGGGGGGAAGTGACCGACGACGCACCAGACGCTCTTGGAGGACATTCCGACGAAGTGGCCACAGGTTCGTCGAAAGAATGCGCGCGACAACAAAGACCGAGAGACGCCGGCCTGATGCCATCAGGTCGGATACGGCTCTCGTCGAGCCCGAGATCGCGACCGCCGGTGAGCACGCCGCCCCACATCAATGGAACGGCGGCCGGCTGGAGCATCATCCCGAAAGGTGGTTGCCGGCTTTCGGAAGATGAGGATGCAAAAACAAAAGGCGAGAGCATCGTCTTGGATCCGATATCCAGGACGATGCTCTATCGTGCGGGCGCTCCGGAGGATGCGGGCGGCTTCGAGGAGCGAAGCTTCGAAGGCGCACCCGGCTCGGCCGGATCGGGGCAGGCACCGGCCTGCGCTCCCGTTTCGCAGGCCGTCTTCGGTTCGGCGTGACCGAGGCGTGTCGTCGCCGCCGCACTCGACAGCACGAGAACGACCGCAACGAGCAGGCGGTACAGAGGGAGACCGATCATCGTCGTGGCTCGGGCGGGGACGAGAATGGCGGGATCAGCGCGGCTGCGGCGCGGGCATGCGAATCGTGACCATCTGGCCGCTGATCGGATCGAAGACGGTGAGAGTCATCGCGGATGCTCGTGAATGTGGCGGGATCGACGTGTCCGGCTAACGCCTTTGTCCGCGATGGTTTCCGCGCCCTGTTCGGATGTGGTTAGCTATCCGTTAAGGCTGATCCGTCGGGGAGCGCCGCCTCACCAGGGCAGGAAGCGATCGGAAGCCGGTCGCCCGGCCACCATGAATGCGATCGCGCCGACAACACCTGCAAGCACGACAAAAACCTCGGCCCCGAACATGCTTTCCCCCTCGGCCCGGCTTGGGCGAGGTGCGTCTGGAGCAAGGTTGAGGCGGCAACGCGACCCGCGAAGCGTCCTCTTCGTCGCAGCCGGGGTGGCGGGGACAAGAACCGCTCGCATCGCCTGATCCCCGAACGTAGGTTGCGGAATGCTCGCTGCCCGCTGCATCCACTACATCGGCTTCAAGGACGACCGCTACTGGAACGCCTTCCGGATCTGGGGCGGCCCCACGATGATCCATCGGCGCTGGGACCGCATTGCCAAGCACGACATCGGCTCGGACGACGTGGCGATCTTCGCCGAAGGCGATGAGCACCAGCCATTGGCGGACTACAACGCGACCGACATCGACGAGCGATGGCTATGACGAACATCATCCGCCCCAACTTCGGTGGCCGCGACCGCCAAGCTGAGCCATCCACGGCGGACGCCGTCGAGGCGTACGAGCCGATCCACGTCTACGGGAGCGCGGCGGGCTATCTCGTGGCTCTGCTGGAGGACGCACACGGGCCCGAAGGGCGATGCCTCAAGGTCGTCACCGGCTCCGTCGGCGGAAACGTGTTCGAGACCGTCGCCGCGACGCCCGCCACGGACGAAGGACGCATCGATGCCGATATGGCCGCCATGGCGGTTCTGCGCGCGCTGGAAATCGTCGAGCAAGGCAGCGGGCCGGCCTCTGCCTGAGGCGCTGCGGGGTCAACGAAAACGCCGTGTCGGCTCCGCTACGCAAGGTTCAGGGAAGCGCGGTCCCGCAGCCTTGAAGACATCCCGCGTGCTGGCCTTCGGCCCCCTCGAAGGTGGCGCCGTCGATTGCTCCCTCCATCACTGCACCGCCTCGATCGCCTTCTGGGCATCCCGATGGTCCTGCTCGGAGGCTTCGGGTGCGTCTTGTTGCGCCGGTGCCTGCGGCGCCCGGCATAGATCGACCCAGATCGGGAAATGATCGGACCCGACATCGTTCAGGCGCTGCATGTCGCTCAAGAGAAAATGCTCGCTGAAGAAGATGTGGTCGAGGGGCCAGCGTGCAAACGGATATTGCGCATGGAAGGTCGAGAACAGGCCGCGCCCCTGACGGGGATCGAGAAGGCCGCTGATGTTCTGGAACAGTCGATTCGTGTGTGACCAGGCCACGTCGTTGAGGTCGCCGGCGACGATGGTCGACCCCTTGGTTTTCGCGACCTCTCGGGCGACCACGACGAGCTCGGCATCGCGCGGCGCGCTGCTATGGCCCGGATGGGGTGGCCGTGGGTGCAGCCCGTAGAACGTGACCGGCTCGCCGCTGGGCAGAACCACCGTTGTGCGTAACGACGGAACGTCCTCCTGCAGCAGGAAGCGGATCGTCGGATCGCGCAAGGGAAGGCGGGAGTAGAACAGCAGCCCGTAGGTATTGTCCTGCGGATGTTCGACGCGATGCGGATAATGCGCGCGCAGCGGAGCCATCGCAGCGTGCCATCCCGCATCGGTTTCGAGCAACAACACCAGATCGGGCGTCTTGGCAGCGATAAGATCGAGGGCCGAACCGTACGCGCGGTTCGATTGGAGGACGTTGAGGACGAGGAGGCTGACACGGTCACCCGCGTGGCACGAACCGGCTGCCTTTGCCTGGGGCGCCGCCACGCGCGTGAACGGCAGGATGTAGCTGGCTTGCAGGGCAAGAGCTGCGACCATGGCGACGGCCAGAGTCAGAGCCGTGCCGTCCCGGGAGATCGCGAGAAGCCCGACGCTGCTGACAGCCAGCGCAACCGCGATCTGAAGCCGGGGAAAGTCCAGGCTGCGGATGATACCAAAGTTCGTCGGGATCAAGGGTAGCAACGTCGCGACAACCAGCAGTAGCGCGACAATTTTCAAGGCGATCGACAAATAAGCCAAGTCTCTTCCAATCAATCGGAGCCCAACCAGCGCCGATGCATGCCGCTATGCCGGCAGGACCACGACTTTCGTCTTCACCGGAGTTCGCGCGTAGAGGTGGATCATATCCTGACTGAGCAAGCCGACACAGCCGCTCGTGATGCCACTTCCGATCGATTCGGGGTCGCTGCTGGCGTAGATCGTGTAGAGCGTGTAGGCGCCGCCCTGATAGAGGTGCAGGGTGCGGGCACCGAGCGGGTTGTCGAGGCCGCCCGGCATCCCACGGGCGTATTGAGCGGCCTCGGGCTGGCGCCGGATCATCTCTTTAGGCGGCGTCCAAGTGGCCCATTCGGACTTGCGACCGACATACGCGTCGCCGCTCCACAAGAACCCCTCGCGTCCAACATTGGCGCCGTAGCGGGTGGCGGAACCGTCGCCCTCGACGCGGTAGACGTAGTAGTTGCGCGGGTCGACGATGATCGTCCCGGCCGCTTCCTTGGTTTCGTAGCGAACCGTCCGGCGATAATACTTCGGATTGACCTTGCTGATATCGACCGCCGGGATCGGGAATTTCTCGTCCGGCATCGGCCCGTAGACCTTCGCCGCATCGGCGAGCATCGTGCCGTCGGACGTCACGCAACCGCCGAGCCCGAATGCGCCGAGGGTGGCGGCCGAGCCGACCAGAAACGAGCGGCGGCCAAGACGGCGGGACCGGCATCCGAGCAAAGCCATCTCGTCCGAACCGCCGGCGTCGGCGGGCGCACCATCCATCGTCATGCTTTTAGGGCTTTCCATATCCTGCGGCCCGATGGGCGATGCATCGGCATACACCCGGTCATCGTAAGGCCAAGCTGAGAGTGCGGCGACTCGGGCCGCCTGGCAAGTGCGGCGCTCGCTGCCTCGGCAACGCGGCCGGCCGCTCGGCTCCGAAACGCGAACGGCCGGTAAGCGCCCGGTTCGCGCGGCTCGATGCGCGACGACTGTCGCGCGGCGCACCGGCGGCGAACCTTTGTAGCGAGCGCTGCCGGTGCGGATGTCGCCCTAAGGAAGCTTCGCGCTAGCTGTAGGCCGCGGGCCGCTTTGAGGACCGCGCGGACTCTCGTGCCTGCGAAGGACGAGAGGCTCGGGGAACGGTGAGGACACACCCTTGAACGAACAGACCAGTCAAAAAGGTCAGCCGGACGAAGATCCTCGCACCACCGCCGTCCTGATCCTCGTCGCGATACGCGAGGCCGGCACCCACCTTGGCAAGCTGCTCCGGCTGGCGCGAACGGAAGTCCGCGGCAACCTCCGTGTGCTTGCCCTGCTTGTTCTACTGTTCGGCGGGGCGCTGCTGCTGGTCCTCACCGCGCTGGTCCTGTTTCTAATCTCCCTGCGGGACGCAGTGGCCGCGCTGATCGGCAACGAGGCGCTGGCGGCGGTGATCGTGGCCATGCCGTTCGCCGCAGCCAGCGCGATTCTGACCTATCTCGGCGTTAGATGGATGAGCCTACGCGCGCCGGAGGCCTGAGCTGTCCGCCGAGGGCGGTAAACGGACCCTGGCACGCACCAAGTCTGGCAGCGCCTTCATCGTGAGATAGGCAGAAATCCCGCGGTTGCCCTCCCGGCTTCGTGCCCTGCCAGTCGACGGATGCCACGAACCTGCCCCGCCCTGGGGCAGCCTGCGGCGTCACGTCCAGGAACAGGCAGTCGGCGTTCGCCTTGCCCCTCCAACTCCCAGGGAGATCGATGTGAGACGATACGCCGTAAGAACGCTGGGCACCCTGTGCCTCATGCTGTCCGCCAACCTCGCCCATGCGGAAGGAAAGCCGCTGCCCCCGCCAGCCTCTGACGGGCAGCCCGTCATGGAACTGACGATGGAGAAAAAGGATGGCAAGATCGTCTGCTCGCCCGCCGAGCTTCGCTTGCCCGCGAATACGAATGCCGAGCTACGGGTGATCAACAAAGCCGACCAGCCCGTGACCCTGACCATGGATGGCCAGTTCGAGAACGGCCTCGTGCAGCATGTGGACGGTAACCAGGGCCACTCCGCGAGCGAGAAGGGGTACACCATCAAGCTGAACGGCAAAGCAACGCTCAAGTTCAGGACGATGGCGGCGGGCGAACATCCCTACGGATGCACGGGCGTGAACAGCCAGAGCGATCCCTTCGTGGGTCAGTACATTCTCGTTCCGCCGGCCGGCTGAGGCGCAGAGGCGATCGAACAGCCCCGGAACCGAGCCTGCCGCCGAGGTTTGGCTCGGTATCGTATCCCACCCGCAAGCGAGGAACGCCATGTCAAGCGACACCCAAAAGCATCACGAACTCCTCAGTGCCGTCAGAGCGGCTCAGGGCAGGCAGGACGGGTCCTTTGAAACGGCTGTGACACGCGCTTTCGAACACGTCTTCGAGCACTTGGAGCGGCTGAACTCCCACGTTTCGACCGGTGGTTCCGAGGGTGAAGAGCGGCCGCTCAAGCCAGACGAGTCTCCGACGCTTCGCTGACTGGCGGGGATCTCATACCGAACCCGGTTGATCCCTTCGGGATGGCGGATTTGGGCGTCAGCGGGATCCCATCGCGCCGGGGCGATTCGGGCGATGGCCTGAACGAACCGGGCAACCCCGGCGTTGATCCTGCTCAACGACGAACAGGGATGGAAACGACCATGCAGACCAAGACAATCGTGCTTGCCACAGCGCTGACACTCGCCTTTTCGGGAGCCGCTCTGGCCCAAACCCCTTCCGGCGGCGGAAGTGCGGAGGGCAACATGAACAACCCAGGCAGCGTGAAGAGCAATTCCGACAAGAGCATGGAGCGCGCAACGGGATCGACGACCGGCAGCACGACCGGGACCGGCATGGCCCCGGCGGCGCCTGGTGCCGCTGGCGGCACGTCCGGCGGCAGCATGGGCACCGGTACAGGCACCAGCGGTGCCGGTGGTGCGGCGGGCGGTCGCTGACCGATTCACGGCGAGATGAGCTTGGGAGGGTCGGCGAGATGCCGGCCCTCATTTGTCGGAATCCCTTGCTCACTTGGCCATCTTGGAGTGGCGTGGGCCCGCCCTTACCCTCCACCAAGACCGTTGCTTTGCAAGTAATGTCTTCCGATGGCAGGGTCGGGATGGCAGCCTTCAAGATAAAAGCCGTTTAACCCGTTCCTATTGTGGCACAGCATCGATCCCATCAGGAAACGTCGAGCGAGGATACGGAGAGAACGTCCGGCACAAATCGTGCGATCACAGCATTTCACGCCCTCACTTCGGCTATCCGCCTTGAGGGTTCAAAGAGAACCGAGCACAAATGACTTGCTTCCCGCGCTATGCGTGAGCCGTTGCGGACATCGACACCGCGCTAGACCCGCAGGCGTGCGTTCCGCAATCAGCGTTTCGACTTCCGGTCGTCCGGTGTCTCCGGCTTGAAATCCTTCGAGGGATCGGGGTTGTCCTCGGGCTTGAGCGTCGCCCCGGACGTGCCTTTGCCGGGGTGACCCGTCTGCTCGTCGATGTTTCCGAGTGCGCCGCCCTTGTGCGTCTTGTCGGCGTCTGCACCCGGCTTCTCCGGCTTCCTCATGACGTTCTCCCGTTCGCAGCGCGAAGCGCTTCAAGCCGGAGAACGCGCAGCAAGCCTCAAGGAACCATCTCTTCGGCACTATGGTGCAGATTTGATCGGCCGGACTCGATATACCGCTCGCCGGGCAGCGGTGATGCCCCCGACATCACGATCGCCGAAGAGGCCTCGCGAAGCCTCCGGTCCGCGACACGTTCGACTTCGGGACGGCTCGCGATCCAGGAGCGGCGGCCCTATCTTCGTGCACCGAACAGGAGAACGTCATGCGCTATACCGTTCACTGGACCGCCCCTTCGGGTCCTTCCATGGAACCGCACGCCCTCGGGGCGAGGGCCGCCGAGCGGGCCATGACCTTTGCGAGCATGGGCGCCTCGGAGGTCTACGTGGAGACCAGCGACGGACGGGTGTTTCGGGCGCCGGCGCAGATGGCCGCCCTGGTTCAGTACGCGCAGACCGCCGACGCCGAGTAGCGCCGAAGCGGAGGGCGGCAATGCCCACGGCCCACCTTCCGAGGAGAGCCGGTCAGGAGCCGACGAGCTGCCATTCGAAGACGAGTTGGCGAAGCCGTGTCTGAGCGGCGCGGCGGGCCTCGTCGAAGGTCGCGTAGCTCTGGGCGGCGTAGCGCCGTGGCTCCCCCCTCTCGACGATGGAGCAGACGAAGCGGCCCGGACGCCGCCAGCAGGGCCTCACATCGATGGAGTAGGGATGGTCGTTCCGGTCAGCCATGCGGGCATGGTGCCATGCCCTGCGGCAGCGACCAAGGCGCGACGCGGGGCAATGTTCACGTTCACAGGCTGCGGGGCGGCGACCTCAGGTCTCTTCCTGATCCTGCGCGGGACGTAAGGAGCGCTCGATCGTCTCCAGAACGGTCGTTGCGAGCACCGCATCCGGATCGTCGCGGAACAGCACGTCGCGCAGCATGGCGAGGTAGCCTTCGAGGCGCTCGTCGTAGTGATCGGAATCGATCGAACGCAGCACGCTGGCCAGGAAGCCCACCGCCATCTGGTGGGCCACCTGCTTGGCGCCGAGTTCGGCGAGCCCTTCGGCGAGGTTCGTTACCGCCGCGTCGTGCCGGGCGCTGACAGCGGCGAGCGCCGTCAGTTGCTGGGTCTGGTCCATCGGATCGGGTCCTCGGAAGCACGTCGAGAGGGAGGGTGGGACGCGCGCGGCGCGGTCAGGATCGAAGCTTACAGCTTCGCGTCGGCGAAGCGGCGGAACGCTTCCAGCGTCTCGGCGCTGACATGGTGCTCGATCCCCTCCGCGTCGCGCCGCGCCGTCTCGGCACTGACGCCCACGGCGCGCAGGAAGCGCTCGACGATGCGGTGGCGTTCCCGCGACTGCTCGGCCAAAGCCTGCCCCGCCGGGGTAAGGAACACGCCGCGATAGGGTCGCTGCTGCACGAGGCCGTCCTCGGCGAGCCGCTTGAGCATCTTGGCGACCGTCGGCTGGGCCACGCCGAGGCGGGCGGCGATATCGACCTGCCGGGCCTCGCCGCCATCGCCGATCAGGTCGGCGATCAGCTCGACGTAATCCTCGACGAGTTCGAGACGGCGCGCCTCGCGGGCCTGACGGAAGCTCTCGACATGGACCTCCGCATCGACGAGCGGCGCATCCGCCCCCGCCGGGTGCGCCTCGGGTGCCGGCTTCTGCCCCATCTCTCGCCCCATATCTCGCGATGCGTCCTGCATGAGGCGGCGGGCTCCTCCATTTCGGGCGCGGCCTGATTGGCGCACGCCTCGTAGGGTCGTCAAACGGCTTCGCGAAACACCCGGCGCACGGATCGCGCCGCGGCAGATGCGACGGCAAGCGCGATCGATCCGCCCGGTGTCTCGTAGGTACCGTGCCGACGTGTTTAACCTATGCGCCCCACGGCCGGGAACCCGGCTGGAAGGCCCTTGATCTCAGCTTCGGCACAGCTTTATAGCTGAGGCTATAAGGCTATGCCGTGCGTGCGGACACTGATGGCGCGCACGGCTCTCCTGCCGGCCCGCTCCGTCGGAGCGAGGGGCAGGGGACACAGGCCCCCGATGCGAATGGAAGCGGTGATGGATCAGGTTCGGCCGGCACCGCCCGGGCAAGCCCCTGCGGAACCGAGCCTCGGCGCGCTCAACGGCAGCGTGCCGGTGCGGGCGGGCGGCTCCTGGCTCTGGCGTCTCTTCGCCTTCATCGGGCCGGGCTACATGATCTCGGTCGGCTACATGGACCCGGGCAACTGGGCCACCGACATCGCCGGCGGCGCCCAGTTCGGCTACACGCTGCTCTCCGTCATCCTGCTCTCGAACCTGATGGCGATCGTGCTGCAGGCGCTGGCCGCGCGGCTCGGCATCGCCACCGGCCTCGACCTCGCCCAGGCCTGCCGCGAGCGGACCTCCCGGCCCGTCTCCATCGCCCTGTGGCTGATCTGCGAGGCGGCGATCATCGCCTGCGACCTCGCCGAGGTGATCGGCACGGCCATCGCCCTCAAGCTCCTGTTCGGCATCCCGCTGACGCTGGGCGCGATCATCACGGCCCTCGACGTGTTCGTGGTGCTGCTGCTGCTGCGCCGGGGCTTTCGAGCGCTGGAGGCCTTCGTGATCGGCCTCCTGACAATCATCTTCGTCTGCTTCGGCCTGCAGATCGCGATGGCCGCGCCGCCGATCCAGGCGGTGCTCGGCGGCTTCGTGCCCTCGCGGGAGATCGTGACCAACCCAGCCGCGCTCTACATCGCCATCGGCATCATCGGCGCGACCGTGATGCCGCACAACCTCTACCTCCATTCCTCGATCGTGCAGACGCGCGCCTATCCCCGCACCGATGAAGGCCGGCGCGAGGCCCTGCGCTTCGCCGTCACCGATTCGACGGTGGCGCTGATGCTCGCTTTGTTCGTCAACGCCGCGATCCTGATCATGGCCGCCTCCGTGTTCCATGCGGGCGGGCGCACCGATGTCGAGGAGATCGAGCAGGCCTACGAGCTGCTCTCGCCGCTCCTCGGCGTCGGCCTCGCCTCGACGCTGTTCGCCGTGGCGCTGCTGGCGTCCGGCCTCAACTCGACGGTGACGGCCACGCTCGCCGGCCAGATCGTGATGGAAGGCTTCCTGCGGCTGCGCCTGCCGCCCTTCGCCCGGCGGCTGGTGACGCGTGGCATCGCCATCGTTCCCGTCGTGGTCGTCACCGCGCTCTACGGCGAGCAGGGCACGGCCCGGCTCCTCGTGCTGAGCCAAGTGGTGCTGTCGATGCAACTGCCGTTCGCGGTGATCCCGCTGGTGCGCTTCGTCTCCGACCGGCGGCTGATGGGCCCTCTCGTAATCCCCGGCTGGCTGAACGGGCTGTCCTGGGTCATCGCCGGCATCATCGTGGTGCTGAATGTGAAGCTCTTGGTCGACACGCTCGCCGGCACCTGATCCGACGGCGCCTCACGCCTCGGCGGCACGCAGATGCGCCACGAAATCCTGCGCGAAGGGCGGCAGGCCTGCGAGATCCCGCAGGCAGAGCTTGAGGTCGCGCGCCGCCCAGGGATCCTCCAGCGGGACGGGCGCGATGCCCATGGTGCGCTTGGCCCGCCGCGCCGTGGTCTCCGGCACGATGCCGAGGCCGACGCCGCATTCCACGAGGCGGCAGACCGCATCGAAGCTGCGCAACTGCACCCGCAGCCGCATCGGCCGGCCGATGCGGGCGGCCTTGGCCGCGAGGAAACGGGTCAGCGCGCTCGGCCGGTCGAGGCCGACGAGGTCGTGCTCCAGCACCTCCGCGAAACCGAGGCTGTCGCGGCCCGCGAGCGGGTGGCCGGCGGCGACCACCACCACGAAGCGGTCGTGGCGGAAGGGGAAGGTCTGGAGCGTGCCGGTATCGACGGTGCCCGCGACGATGCCGAGATCGGCCGCCCCGTCGGCGACCATGCCGACGATCTCGTCGGATGTCCGCTCCTCGATATCGACGCTGACGCGGGTGTGCAGGGCGAGGTAGGCGGAAAGCGCCTCGGGCAGGAATTCGGTGAGCGCATTGGTGTTCGACAAAACCCGGATCTGGCCGACCGCGCCGCCCGCGAACACGGAGAGATCGCCTTGCAGCCGCTCGATCTGGCCCATGATCTCGCGGGCATGCGCCAGCAGGGTGCGGCCGGCGGGCGTCACCGTCACGCCCTGGCGCCCGCGCAGGAGGAGAGCCGCGCCGAGCGACGCCTCCATCGCCCGCACCCGCGCCGAGGCGGCAGCAAGCGCGAGGTTCGCCCGCTCGGCCCCATGGGTGATCGAACCGGCCTCGACGACGTGGCGGAACAGGTTCAGATCGACGAGATCGAAGCGCATCACAGGATGAATTCGACAAGGCGCTCTCAGGCCCGCATTCGCGTGGGATGGAGCGAGGAAGGGTGATGAAGCCTATCACGAGAGCGTGAGACTGGCACCCGCCTTCGCGAGCGGCGAAGGCACCCACCACGAAAGCCGAATTGCGAACGCTTCCAATTCGCGTTTGAAGCGCGCCCATGAGCGCGGCAACCGCCAGCATTTTCGGAGCACAAGGCACGGTCGTCGCGGCCGGGGACCTGCTCGTGCTGTGCATGGGGCTGTGGGCGACCGGGCTCGTGGCCGAGATCGTCACCGCGCTGATGTTCTTCGCGCTGGCGATGCTGCTCAAGCTCGCCCCGGCGCAGACGGTGTTTTCGGGCTTTGCCTCCGCCGCCTTCTGGCTGGTGACGAGCGGCATGGTGGTCGGGCTCGCCATGAACCGCACCGGGCTGGGCGACCGCCTCGCGCGGATGCTGGCGGCGCGGCTGCCGGCTTCCTATCCGGGATTCGTCGCGGGCCTCGTCGCCTTCTCCTTCGCACTGGCCTTCGTCATGCCGTCCAATCTCGGGCGCATCGCCCTGATGGTGCCGGTGGTCATCGCCCTGTGCGACGCCTTCGGGCTGGAGGCCGGGCGCCCGGGCCGGACGGGAGCGCTGCTCGCCTTCGGTGTCGCCACGCCGATGCTCTCGGCGGCGATCCTGCCGGCCAACGTGCCGAACCTCGTCATGGCCGGCACCGCCGAGACGCTGTTCGACATCCATCTGAGCTATCTGCCGTACCTGTTTCTGCACGCTCCGGTTCTCGGCCTCGTCAAGGGCGCGCTGCTCGTCGCCTGCACGATCCTGATCTTTCCCGATCGCCTCGACGAGACGCGGCCCGAACTGCCGCCGCTGCCCCCGTTATCGGCTGCGGAGCGGCGCCTCTCGGTGATCCTCTCGGTGATGCTGGCGCTTTGGTTGAGCGACGGCTGGCACGGCATCCCGCCGGCCTGGATCGGGCTCGCGGCCGCGGTGATCTGCCTGCTGCCGCGCGTCGGCGTCCTGTCGTCCCAGAGCTTCGGCGAGATCCCGCTGCGGACCTGCTTCTACGTCGCCGCCCTGTTCGGGCTGACGGCGGTGGTCAACGAGACCGGGCTCGGGGCCGATCTCGGCCACGCGCTGCTCTCGGTCGCGCCGCTGGAGCCGGGCGCGCCCGCCAAGAACTTCGCCACCCTGACCGGCCTGTCGATCGGCTTCCTGTTCACCGCCACCGCCAACGGCGCGCCCGCCCTCTACACGGCACTGGCGGAGGAGTTTTCGCGGGCCAGCGGCTTCGACCTGATGAGCGTGCTGATGGTGCAGGTGGTCGGCTACTCGACGCTGTTCCTGCCCTATCAGGCGCCGCCGATCATCATGACGATGGATCTCGGCCGCCTGTCTCTGGCCGATGCGACCAAACTCACCCTCGCCACGGGCATCGCCTCGCTGCTGATCGCGACCCCGCTCGCCTATTTCTGGTTCAGGCTGACCGGGAGACTGGCGTGAGACAGATCCGCGCGATCGTCAGCTTGACCAATGCTGCACCGCAGCACCGGCATTGCCGGCCGGAGCCGGCCGCCCTAACCCTTCCCTGGAATTTATCCAGTCTTCGACGCGAGGATCGTGAGCCGCGATGAACCCTACCGTCAGACCTACGGTCGCCCAGCCGCTCTCGCCCCATCTCCAGATCTACCGCTGGACCTGGACCATGGCGATGTCGGTGTTCCACCGCATCACCGGCACGGCGCTCTACGGCGGCACCTTCCTCGTTGCGGTCTGGCTGGTGGCGCTCGCCTCCGGTCCGCGCGCCTACGACACGGTGGCGTGGTTCTTCGGCTCGTGGGCCGGGCGCGCCATCCTGTTCGCCTATACCTGGGTGCTGCTGCACCACATGCTCGGCGGCCTCCGCCACTTCATCTGGGATGCCGGCTACGGCTTCGACCGTGACCGCCGCCTGGCGCTCGCCCGCGCCACGCTGATCGGCTCCGTCATCCTGACCGTCGTGATCTGGGCGGTCGCCCTGCTCGTTCGCTGAGGCTTGCCCATGTCCCAGGTCGACAACCGCCAGAACACCGCGCTCTCCATGCGCACGCCCCGCGCCCGAGTGAAGGGGCTGGGCGCATCGGGCCACGGCGCCGGCCATTTCTGGCTGCAGCGCCTGACCGGCGCCTCGAACGCGCTCCTGATGCTCGCCTTCGTCGTCATCATCGCGCTGATGGCCGGGCGGACCTACCCGCAGGCCGTCGCGCTGGTGTCGCACCCGCTCGTTGCGATCATCCTGATCCTGGCCGTGGTGTCGGTGACGATCCACATGCGTCTGGGCATGCAGACGGTCATCGAGGACTACGTGCACAGCCACGGCCTCAAGTTCGCGGCGCTCATCGCCAACACCTTCTACGCGGTCGCGGTGGCCGCCGCCTGCCTCTACGCGATCCTCCGCGTGAGCCTGGGCGGCCTCGCCTGATCGTCGTCCCGGAACCAAGGATTCACGCCATGGCCTCCAACGGAACCAACGGCGGCGCCCCCGCCTACGCCATCATCGACCATACCTTCGACGTGGTGATCGTCGGCGCCGGCGGCGCGGGCCTGCGCGCCACGGTCGGCTGCTCCCAGGCCGGCCTGCGCACCGCCTGCATCACCAAGGTGTTCCCGACGCGCTCGCACACCGTGGCAGCGCAGGGCGGCATCTCCGCCTCGCTCGGCAATATGGGCCCGGACGACTGGCGCTGGCACATGTACGACACCGTCAAAGGCTCGGACTGGCTCGGCGACCAGGACGCGATCGAGTACCTCGTCCGCAACGCGCCGGCCGCGGTGTATGAGCTGGAGCACTGGGGCGTCCCGTTCTCGCGGACCGACGAAGGAAAAATCTACCAGCGGCCGTTCGGCGGCATGACCACCGATTACGGCAAGGGCACCGCCCAACGCACCTGCGCCGCGGCCGACCGCACCGGCCACGCCATGCTCCACACGCTCTACGGGCAGGCGGTGAAGAACAAGACCCAGTTCTTCATCGAGTACTTCGCCCTCGACCTGATCATGGACGAGGACGGCCGCTGCCGCGGCGTGATGGCGATCGATCAGGCCACCGGCGAGATCCACCGCTTCCGCGCCCAGCAGACCATCCTCGCCACCGGCGGCTACGGCCGCGCCTACTTCTCGGCGACCTCGGCCCACACCTGCACCGGTGACGGCAACGCCATGGTGCTGCGCGCCGGCCTGCCACTGCAGGACATGGAGTTCGTGCAGTTCCACCCCACCGGCATCTACGGCGCCGGCTGCCTCATTACGGAAGGGGCGCGCGGCGAGGGCGGCTACCTCACCAACTCCGAGGGCGAGCGCTTCATGGAGCGCTACGCCCCCTCGGCCAAGGACCTCGCCTCCCGCGACGTGGTCTCGCGCTCGATGACGATGGAGATCCGCGACGGCCGCGGCGTCGGCAAGGAAGGCGACCACATCTTCCTGCACCTCGACCACCTCGACCCGAAGATCCTGCACGAGCGCCTGCCCGGCATTTCGGAGAGCGCGAAGATCTTCGCGGGCGTGGACGTGACCAAGGAGCCGATCCCGGTCCTGCCGACGGTCCACTACAACATGGGCGGCATCCCGACGAACTTCCACGGCGAGGTGCTGACCCTGAAGAACGGCAACCCCGACACGGTGGTGCCGGGCCTGATGGCGCTGGGCGAGGCGGCCTGCGTCTCGGTGCACGGCGCCAACCGCCTCGGCTCGAACTCGCTGATCGACCTCGTGGTGTTCGGGCGGGCCGCGGGTCTGCGCTGCGCCGACATCGTCGAGCCCGACGCCCGTCAGCCGGAACTGCCGAAGGGCTCGGCCGACAAGGCGCTCTCACGCCTCGACCGCTTCCGCTACGCCGACGGCGGCACCCCGACCGCGCAGTTGCGCGACCGGATGCAGCGGACGATGCAGAACAACTGCGCCGTCTTCCGTACCGGCGAGGTGCTGGAGGAGGGCAAGGGCCTGATCCACGACGTCTGGCGCGGTGTCGCCGACATCGCGATCACCGACCGTTCGCTGGTGTGGAACACCGATCTGCTCGAGACCCTGGAGTTCGACAACCTGATCGGTCAGGCGGTCGTGACCATGGAATCGGCGGTCAACCGCAAGGAAAGCCGCGGCGCGCATGCCCGCGAAGACTTCCCCGATCGCGACGACAAGGAGTGGATGAAGCACACGCTCGCGTGGCTCGACCAATCCAAGCACGGCGTCGAGATCGATTACCGCCCGGTCCACACCTACACGATGTCGAACGACATCCAGTACATCGAGCCGAAGGCGCGGGTGTACTGATGCAGCCCGCGGCGCAGTCGGTCGAACGGGAAGCGGCGGGGGCGATGATCCCGGCCTCCCGTCGCCTCGTGCAGGCCGTCCTGTCCGCCGCGGTGGGGTTGCTGCTGATCGTGTCGGCAACGGCGCGGGGACCGGACTTCGACTTCCCGGCCGAAGTCGCCGGCTTCAGTCGCGGCCCCCGCACGGATTACGAGGCCCGCGCGCCGGGTCTCGGCTACTCCGTCGTCTACACGAACGGGCGCTGGAAGGCGGACGTCTACGTCTACGATGCCGGTGTGGCGAACATCCCCGACGGGCCGTCTTCCCCTGCCGTCACCGGGCAGCTCGCGCAGGCGGCCGGCGACGTCAGGACGGCGGTGGCGCAGGGCATCTACCGCGGCAGCGAGGATCGCGGCGCGGTGCGCCTGCTGGGAGAGGCGGGCGCCAAGTTCACCTGCCGCGCCTTCACCATCGATCACCCGGCCCTCGGCCCCACCGAGAGCCTACTCTGCCTCACCGGTCTGCGCGGCCGATTCGTGAAGTTCCGCCTGTCCGGCCCGGCCGCGAAGCAGCCTCCGAAGGCGGAGGCCGAGCGGTTCATGACCGGCTGGCTCGACCGGCAATAGGATCTTCGAAACTCGGAGCGCGCCGCAAGGCCGCCGCACCCAAAGGCACAGGGACAAGGCACAGGACATGGCCCAGTTCAATCTTCCCAAGAACTCCCAGGTCACCGAAGGCCGGACCTGGCCGGCGCCGGACGGCGCCAAGAACCTCCAGACATTCCGGATCTACCGCTGGAACCCGGATGACGGGAAGAACCCGCGCATCGACACCTACAAGGTCGATCGCGATGATTGCGGGCCGATGGTCCTCGACGCCCTGCTCTGGATCAAGAACAAGGTCGATCCGACGCTGGTCTTCCGCCGTTCCTGCCGCGAGGGCATCTGCGGCTCCTGCGCCATGAACATCGAGGGCCAGAACGCGCTCGCCTGCACCATGGGCATCGACGAGTGCAAGAGCCCCGACAACGCCCTGCCGTTCCTGACCCGCAAGGACAAGGACGGGGCGGTGAAGATCTACCCGCTGCCGCACATGCCGGTCCTGAAGGACCTCGTGCCGGATCTCACCAACTTCTACGCCCAGCACGCGTCGATCGAGCCGTGGCTCCAGACCGAGACGCCCGCGCCCGAGAAGGAGTGGAAGCAGACGCCCGAGGATCGCGCCCGGCTCGACGGCCTCTACGAGTGCATCCTGTGCGCCTGCTGCACCACGAGCTGCCCGAGCTACTGGTGGAACGGCGACAAGTTCCTCGGTCCGGCCGCCCTGCTCCAGGCCTATCGCTGGCTGATCGACAGCCGAGACGAGAACACCGGTGAGCGCCTCGACGGGCTGCACGACCCGTTCCGGCTCTACCGCTGCCACACGATCATGAACTGCGCCAACACCTGCCCGAAGAACCTCAACCCGGCCAAGGCCATCGCCGAGATCAAGAAGATGATGGTCGAGCGCGAGGTCTGATTTCCTCGCCGCGGGACAACCGCCGAGATGATGTTCGAGAGCCGCGCCAGACCCCGGCGCGGCTCTCGTCGTTTCGGCCCCCGACGGGCGGCGCTCATCGACTGAGGCAGGGCCGCCACACCGCCGCAAAAACCTGGGCGTGTACGGCTTTTCCCGAGTTCGGCGTGCAGCCTGCCTTGCCGCAAGCGCATTTGGCCCTGAGGGCAAGCGCGACCGTTGCGTGTTTGGGGTGAGGGGTCTTTGATGACGCGTGGGTTCCTGTCGAAAGCCGCCTGTCTCGCGCTGGCCGCGAGCGTCAGCGCCTGCGCCTCCAATCGCTTCGAGGGGCCCCGCGAGCGTCCGCGGCCGCAGGCGGCGCTCGAACCCGCCACGCCCGCACTGCCCGCCGGCACGGTGACGAGCGAGCCGCTTGCGCCCCCGCCGGGCACCTCCGCCGCGCCGGGCGAGCCGCCGCCCCCGAGCGTCGCCGCGGCGCCCTCGCAGGCGATCGAGCCGCCGCCCCCGCCCGCTCCGCCGCCTGTTATCGCGACCGGCCGCTCCTCCGTGGTGGGCGCGTGGAACGCCACCGATGCGGCGGGAAGCTGCAAGGTGTCGCTGTCGAGCACGCCTTCGCTCGACCTCTACAAGGCCTCGGCCGCGGGCTGCGGCAACAAGGATCTCGCCAAGGTCTCGGCCTGGGATTTCCGCGACGGAGAGGTCTACCTCTACCAGCCGGGCGGCACCGTCACCGCGCGTCTGCGGCAGGCCGGCGGCGGTCTCGAAGGTGCGCTCTCGAAATCCGGCGCGCAGCTTTCGATGGCGCGCTGAGGAACACTCTCCTCAAGGGTTCACGCGCACCCCGAGCAGCACCGTGTGCGCCTCGTAGGTCGAGAGCGGGATGGTGCTGGCCAGCGTCGAGTAGATGTAGCTGCCGCGGAACGCGAGCCAGCGGTTGAAGCGGTAGTCGAGCCGGGCGGTGGCGGAATACCCCCGCTCGCGGATGCGCACGCCGTCGTAGTTGGTCGAGAGGTAGGCGCCGCCCAGCGTGATTGAGAGGTTGCGCAAGAGGTCGTGCTGCACTTCGAGGGTGGCGGCGTCGGTGAAGGCGCCGCTGGAGCCCGGCACCGCGGTCTCGATCACCCCGGTCTGCTGGTTGAACCGCACCGTGGTGAGCGGCGAGACCGACCAGACGAGCGCCGCGTTGATGACCGGCGCGTTGATGTCCTGCAGCGTGCGGTCGACGTAGGAGCGGTGCTGCAGACCGCCCGAGATCTCCGCCGTCAGCGTGCTGTTGAGCGCCACCGTCGCGCCCGCGGTGAAGGCGATGCCGTCGGAATCGCGGCGCAGGCCGAACTGATCCACCGGCGTGTCGTAGACACGGGTGTCGAGGAAAGTCTCGACGAAGGGCGTGATCGCGGGCGAGATCTCGTATCCGGCGCGCAGGCGCAGGCCGTACTGGTTGGCGTCGCGGTCGCTCTGGATGATCGTGGTGCCGTTGCCGAGCTGCGCATCCTCGAAGACCGAGCGGTCGATCGAGCCGCGCAGCGAGAGTTGCAGCCGGTTGAAGTTCTCCTGCACGCCCGCGGTCGCGCCGTAGCTGGCAAAGAGCGGCCGGCTCGTTGCCCCGCCCGCGCCGAGATCCGGGCTGCCGAGGCGCTGGCTGTCGAGCAGGAAGCGGGTCTCGAGATCGACGCGGGTGTCGCGGTCGACGTCGATGCGCATCCGCGCGGTGCCCACCGCGTTGGGGCGGCTCGCTTCCGGGTTCTGCGGATATTCGAGGTAGCTGCCGCGCATCTCGGCGGTCAGTTCGGAGGCCGACCACTCGCTGCGCAGCGCCAGCTCCGCCTCGCTGCGGAGCGTGAGGGAGGGTCGCAGGCGGGTGCCGCCGATCTGGTCCGGGTTCGAATCGTAGCCGATGCTCTGCGTGAAGGCCGGCAGCAGCGTGAAGGTGCCGAGCCGGATGCCGAGCGGCGCGTAGGCGGTGTCGGCGGGGATCGGCTGGCGCAGCGCCGTGCCGAGCAGGAGCCCGGTGGCGTTCGGCAGGCCGAGCCCGAGGATCGGCGTCGGCAGCGGCACGCCGGAGACCGGTGTCTGGATGACGGGCGAGAGGCGCAGATCCGTGATCGTCTGCTGCGTGCGCGTCTGGGTGATCTGGCGGACCGCCGAGCCGAGCCGGCGCGGGGGCGCCGCGCGCAGGCGCAAGAGAGAGGGCCGGGCCGGGGTGCCCCGCGTCGCGGCGGAGCCGGGGAGGCTCGTCGCGCTGCGGAAGCGCGGCAGGCGGGCCACCGTCGGCTCCTCGCTCTCGGAGGCGGCGGAGGGCGCTTGATTCGTGGTCGTGCCGCTGCCGAGCGGGGCGGGGGACGAGAAGGCGCCGGCGCCGCGCAAAGCCGTCGGCGCGTCGAAGCCGGAGCGGCGCGGGCGGCCCGCGGTCGCCGGTTCGGAGGCGGTGCGCGCCAGCGGGTTCGACGCCGCGCTCGGGGCAGGCTCGGCCTGCGACGGGTCGGGCGTCTCCTGCGCCAGGGCAGGGGCGCCGGGAACGGCCCCGAGCAGGGCGGGGAGCAGCGCCAGAGCGAGCGCCCCGCGGCGCCCCCCGTGCTTGTCCCCGTTCGGCCGCTCGCGTGACACCGGCAGGCTCTTTCCCTGGATACGGCCGGCGGCCCGTGGACGGGGCGGCGTTCCGTGTCCGGCCGGCGCCCCATGGTTAACGGGGCTACACCGGGCATGGTTAACGTGCCGTTGCGGGGCGCCGCGGGCCCTGTCCCGCTGTGGCCAGCCCCCTTCGCAGCCCCCTTCGCAGCCCCCTTGCGGCCACAGTCGCGGGTGAAGAGGGCGCGCAAGGAATCGCGAGAGCCCGGCGCCGGGCTTCGAGACGGAAACGACAGCGTCATGGCCCTGGCACAGCGGATCGAGGACCGGAACCGGACGGACGGGGCGGCGCGCCCGCCCGCCATCGCCTCGGCCCTGCGCACCATCGAGACCGAGCGCGAGGGCCTGGCCTGCCTGATGGCGGCGATCGACAACGGCCTCGGCGCGCCGTTCGCGCAGGCCGTCGAGCGCATCGGCGCGGCCCGCGGCCGGGTGATCTGCACCGGCATGGGCAAGTCCGGCCACGTCGCCCGCAAGATCGCGGCGACCTTCGCCTCCACCGGCACCCCGGCGCTCTACGTCCACCCGGCCGAGGCGAGCCACGGCGATCTCGGCATGATCCAGCCCGACGACGTGGTGCTGGCGCTGTCGTGGTCGGGCGAGACCACGGAACTGGCCGACATCATCGGCTACACACGGCGCTACCGCGTCGGCCTCGTGGCGATCACCTCCAACGCCGCCTCGACGCTGGGGCGCGAGGCCGACACCTGCCTCGCGCTTCCGAAGGCCAAGGAGGCCTGCCCGAACGGGCTCGCGCCGACCACCTCGACGGCGATGCAGCTCGCGCTCGGCGACGCGCTCGCCGTGGCGCTGCTGGAGGCCCGCGGCTTCTCCGCCCGCGACTTCTCCGTGTTCCATCCCGGCGGCCGGCTCGGTGCCTCGCTGCGGCAGGTGCGCGAGGTCATGCATGGCGGGGCGCACCTCCCCGTGGTCGCCATCGGCACCGCGATGCGGGCCGCCGTGGCCGAGATCGACGCCAAGGGGTTCGGCTCGGTCCTCGTGGTCGATGCCGACGGCGCGCTCGCCGGCATCCTCACCGACGGCGACGTGCGCCGCGCCGTCTTCTCCCGCGAGGGGCTGGACCGCCTGCCGGTCGAGGCGGTGATGACGAAGAACCCCCGCACGATCACCCCCGAGACCCTGCTCGCCAAGGCGCTGCAGATCCAGGAGGCGATGAAGATCACCGCCCTCGTGGTGGTGGACCAGGGCCGCCCCGTCGGCCTCGTGCACTACCACGACCTGCTGCGCACCGGCGTGGCCTGATCCGGTTTCCGCTCGATCCAAGCGGGGACCGGATCAGCCAGCCCGCGCGGCGCCTGAGGAGGGTACCCCATCGCGCGAGCGTGATGGGATCCCGCCGAAGCCCAAATCCGCCATCCCGAAGGGATCAAACGGATTGGGCATGAGACGCCGCGCTCGGCACCGTCGGCCCACCCACGCCCTCACGGGTCGAAGCGCACCCGCACAACACGTGTCCCCCCGCGGCCTCGAGGCCCGGAGGACGGCTGGCCGATCGGCCGGCGGGGTACGCATCGGTCACAAACCCCGAGGGGGACGCGGGACGCCGCGAAACCTCCGGATGATTGTTTGAGACTTTGCCGGTTTCCCGGCGTCCCGCGGAGGGGCCGCTTCCTTATCACGAGAAGCCGTCCCTCCGTTTTGGCGTCACGGTCTCTCCACCGGCATCGACCCCGGATCTAGGCGCTGTGGACCCCTCGGCCCGCCTCCCCGCGAGGGGAGAGGGTACCTCGGCAGACGGCTATGGGCGGACTCGTCCGCACCGGACCTCGTATTGGGCCCGGCTCCGGTTGTTCCTGGGCGCCAACCCGAGACCGGCCTATGGCCCCATCCCGAGACGGCGTTGTGTCGCGCACAGCGCCCGAGGCGATGGCGACCGGGCCACCGACGCGGGAACCGCCCCACCTCCCATCGAGCCTCGCCGGCCGGTCACCGGAAAAGCTCCCCCGGTTGGTCCGGGAGGCGAGTGGCAGGGGTTGTAGGATTTTTTGTCTAATCTGTCAAGGTCGTTCCTTCTATGTTCTCGCTAAAAGCGGACAGGTCAGTATATTAAAATAAAAAGCAACATATTTTGAAAAAGGCCAGACACTAAATTAAATAAAACACATAAATTAAGAATATAAATCTGCAATATACACCAAAAATTAAACGTTTATATTACCGACAATTCGCGCAAAACCACAATTAAAGGTCAAAATACGCTCGATTTTTGCATCGATCTCTGCAATTTGATCGTATAAGCTTGCAAATTTTGATTCTGGCAGATTCCATCTGACCACTCGTTGCAGAACGCGCCGCCCAGTGTAAGCTAAACGCCCGCACGCAAAGCGCAGCAATATATCATTTGATACAAAAATAGCGATCTTTATCCCTATGGCCAGCGTCGCATTCGACACATTTATTGATGAATCACTAGCAAAAATCACGACGATCTCTCAGCTTCAGAGTCTTTTGAACAAGCGCATACTAAGCCTTGCAAACGACTTCGAAGACGGAGAGTGGAGATATAAAAGATTCCAAAATTATCTTTGGGACAACATCGCTCAAACAGCTTTATCAGAACGAGAGAGAGCGGCCCTGCACGATCAAAGCCATACAAGCCTAGTAGCAGCGGCTCGAAATCTACGGCTTACAGATAAAGACGAAATTGGGCAAGGCAGCGAAATTGCGGAAGTATTCCTTTATGGACTGATGAAAAATCATTACAACGCGCTTCCAGTAGTTCCAAAAATTTTCTATAAACAAAATAATCAAGATAACGCAAAAGGCGCAGATAGTGTACATATTGTCCTCAATGCAACCCGAACCGATTTCACGCTATGGTTCGGAGAGGCTAAATTCTACAAATCGATAGCAGATGCCCGCCTGGATGCCGTCGTGCAGTCTGTATATACAAGCCTCGGTACCGACAAGTTAAAAAAGGAAAATTCTATAATAACCAACGTCTCCGACATTGACTATATAGACATACCCCCAGTTCTTCGCGGAAAAATCAAAGATGCCCTCAGCAACCAGGTATCAATAGATAAGATAAAACCAAGGATTCATGTTCCAATATTAATAATACATCAATGCACGGAGACGGCCGCCTGTTCCGATCTTTCTCCATCCTATAAAAAAGCGATAGTCGCCCAGCATATAGAAAGAGCAGGCTCATACTTTGAGAAACAAGTAACAAAGTCGTCCACTCTATATCTGTATGACAAAATAAATTTTCACATGATTTTATTCCCCGTGCCAAACAAAAAATTCATCGTCGACACTTTTCTCAATGCCGTTGAATTCTACAAAGGAGCGGCATGATGGACGTTTTCGCTACTTGCTCTGAAATAAACGACTTGATTAATGCAAAAAATGATCTCGCGGCACGAAGCATGCTCATCAAATTATTGGACTACGTTGTCAAAGAAAAAGAGCCTTACCCACAAGTGCTGAACCAACTAATCAGATCGACCGGCCTTTTTCCGTATCTACAACTTGAGACAGCAACCTGGGATCAGAAGTTCGTCCACAAAGCATTTGCTGTCGATGTTGGAGATAGATTGGCAACTCTTCACCGTGAGCAATCATCTGTTCTATCAAAATTGCTTGATGGGAACAGCATTGCAGTAAGTGCACCTACAAGTTTTGGCAAAAGCTTCATTATTGATGCTTTTATCGCAGCAAAACGTCCATCAACTGTTGTTATCATAGTTCCAACAATTGCATTAATGGACGAGACACGTCGTCGTCTTTATAAAAAATTTTCGCATGATTATAACATAATCACCTCGCCGGATGCCACTTTATCAAATCGTAATATTTTTATATTCCCTCAGGAACGAGCATTTGGATACGCGGATCGGCTATCAAAAATCGATCTCCTCGTCATAGACGAGTTTTACAAGGCAAGCATAACGCATGACAAGGAGCGGGCGCCGTCTCTCATCAAAGCAATTATGAAACTGTCTCGAATTGCCAAACAAAGATACTACCTTGCCCCAAATGTAAAGAAAATGGCTGATAATATTTTTACGAATGGAATGGAATTTATTGAATTACTTGATTTCAATACGGTTTTTCTTGAAAAATACGAACTATACAAATCCATAAAGGGCGATTCATTAAAGAAGGGCGAGGCGCTTATTGGAATAATTTCACCCAGAGCGCAAAAGACTCTCATTTATGCAGGCACATATTCGGAAATAAATACGATATCCGGCATTGCTATCAAACATATGACCAAGGTCGACAGACCGCACACAAGACATTTTGCTCACTGGTTGCGCGTTAACTATCAGCAAAACTGGTCGGTAGCTGAACTCGCAGAGCGAGGGATCGGTGTCCACAATGGGCGAATGCATCGCTGCTTAAGTCAACTTCAGGTGCACCTTTTTGAGCTTGAAAAAGGTTTCGATACTATAGTATCGACCTCATCAATTATTGAAGGCGTGAATACATGCGCCCAGAATGTTGTAGTTTGGAAAAGCAAAATTGGCCAGAACAATCTTAAGGATTTCACATACAAGAACATAATTGGGCGCGGTGGCCGTATGTTCAAGCATTTTGTTGGCCATATCTACCTTTTAGATGCACCTCCGGCGGAGGAGGAAACACAGCTTGAAATTTCACTCCCAGATAAAATTTTGGGTAGCCTTGACGAAACTCAAGATAGAGCAAGCCTAACAGACAAACAAGTCGAACGTGTTATCGAATACAAAAATCAAATGTCAAACATAATTGGGTCTGACAATTTTTCAAAATTGAAAAACAGTAATACACTGCAGGATAGCGACTCCGACTTTCTTCTGAAGTTAGCAAAAAATATGAAGGCTAATCCCCAAGATTGGCGCGGTTTTGGCTACCTTAATTCAAATAATCCGGATGACTGGAATAATATGTTGTACCAAGTAGTCCAACTCAAAGCGTCTGGCTGGGATACTACATACACGAATATTGTCCTAGTAACAAAGGCACTGTCATATAACTGGGACCGCGCCATTCCTCACATCCTTGCAAATTTATCCACGCACGGCATTGATATAGAGAAATTTTTCCAGATTGAGCGGAAAATTACCTTCAAATTAGCGGCTCTCCTTAGTGATGTTAATGAATTGCATAAAATAATCGTCAGCCCATCCGTCGATGTTGGCGGTTTTATTGGAAAACTAAGTCATGCCTTTCTTCCTTCTACTGTTTACCACCTCGAAGAGTACGGTTTACCGAGAATGATATCGAGGAAGATACATCTGTCTGGGATAATAAATCTTTCCGATAGTCGGCTCGAATTTCGCGATGTTCTAGATAAATTCAGAGCCGTAGGGTTAGGCAACTTGCTTGAAATTGAAGATTTCAGCCGATTCGACAAATACGTCGTCAAATTTTTCTTCGACGGCATAAGTGCCAATGCTCGGCTCGCAACCAAGATAGAAACATAGTTGTATCTATCAACAATATTAAACCGCACGACAACCACCGCAGCATAAAGTTAGTGGTTTCAATTTAATAATCAAAATACTCGGCAGCATTTTATCGACGCCCTGCAACAAATCCAATGCTAATTACCATCAATACCGCCCCGGCAATACAAAAAGCGCTCGCCCGGTGCAATCGAAACCCGATCCAGCCAAAGTGGTCGAGCACGAGTGAGGTGAGCACCCCCACCGTCACGATGATCCACAAAAAGGTCGCCGCGCCGATGGCGGGGGAGGCGTCGAGCTGGGCCAGGATCAGCAGAACACGCAAAAAACCGCCGAGCCACGCCCACCCCGGCACCTGCCCGAGTTGCGGGCCGGTGGGCATTGCGAGTTTGCCCAGGGCGAGGCCGCCCGCGGGCAGGGCGGCGGTGCTGAGCAGCCGGGTCAGGAGGGCCGCCGTCACCGGCAGGCCGAGCGACTTCGACAGCGGCCGCGTTCGGTCCCGGCGGGATCGCGTCGGCGAGACCGGCGCGGATCGTGAGCGCGGGGAGGGACCCCATCGCCCGCCATCCGATGCGCGGACCGCCTCAGTTTCGCGGGGGCGACACCGGGCCCGCCCGCTTCGCACCCCCCAAAAATACCGCGCCGATGGCCCCTCGACAAAGCGTCGCCGCAGGGAGAAGGGTGGGGCGGGGGCCGAAGGCTTTTCGGGACATGCCCGCCGCGCGGTCAAACGCCCGAGCGGCCCGTGCGGGAGACCGGGCGTTTCGTGAGGCACGCGGCGTCCCCCAAAGAAGCGCTCTTTCGACGAAGCGGCGGCCGGTTCGGCGAGAGACAGCGCGGTGACACAAAGACCGGGAGAGGCCGACCCGAGGCCATCGGGTCGGAGGCGGCTCTCGGGATCGACGCGGGGGGCGAGGGCGGATGAGCGAAGCCATCACCATCGAGGACGTGTCCGGCGGCGTCCGCCTGATCCGCTGGAACCGCCCGGCCAAGAAGAACGCGCTGACCGGGGCGATGTACGACGCCGCCACCGCGGCGCTCATGGGCGCCGACGACGCGTCCCAGAAGATCGGGGCGGTGGTGTTTGCCGGGGGGCCCGGCGCCTTCACCGCCGGCAACGATCTGGCCGATTTCTTCGCCGCCGGCACGGCGCCGCGCGATTCGTTTTCCGAGATGCCGGCCCTGCGCTTCATCCGGCAGCTCGCCCGCACCCGCACGCCGCTGGTCGCGGCGGTGGACGGGCTCGCCATCGGCGTCGGCACGACGCTGACCCTGCATTGCGACCTCGTCTATGTCGGGCCGCAGGCGCGCTTCCGCATGCCGTTCGTGGAACTCGGCGTGGTGCCGGAGGCCGCCGCCAGCCACCTGCTGCCGCGCCGGATCGGGCTCGCCCGCGCCTCGGCGCTGCTGCTGCTCGGCGAGCCGTTCGACGGCGCGGCCGCCGTGGCGCTCGGGCTCGCCAACGCCGAACTGCCCTCCGAGGCGCTGGAGGCGCACGCGCTGGCCCAAGCCGCGCGGCTGGCCGCCCTGCCGCGCCGGGCGGTGCAGGCGACCCGCGCGCTGATGCGCGGCGATCAGGGGCAGGTCGAGGCGGCGATCGAGGCCGAGGCGGAGGCGTTCGAGGCGGGCCTGCGCGATCCGGAGACGCAAGGGAGGCTCGCCCGCTTCCTCTCCGGCAAGGCGTGAGCGTGCCGCCGGATCTGCGGGGAAAGGTCTGCCTCGTGGCCGGGGCCTCGCGCGGGGTCGGGCGCGGGCTCGCCCGCGGGTTGGGGGAGGCGGGTGCCACGGTGATCGTCACCGCGCGCTCCTCCGAGACCGGGCGGCGCACCGAGACCCGCCCGGAAGCGATCCAGGACACCGCCCGCGAAGTCGATGCGGCGGGCGGGGAGGGGCACCATTACCTGTGCGACCACACGAGCGAGCGGGCGGTGGACGAACTCGTGCACTGGTGCTTGCGCCGGTTCGGGCGGATCGATGTCGCGGCCGCAAGCGTCTGGGGCGGCAACGAGGGCTATGACGGCGCGCGCTACCCCGACGGCGCCGCCTGGGGCACGCCGTTCTGGCGCCGCTCGGCCGAGCCGTTCTCGCACTTTCTGGGGACGGGGCCGTATCCGGGGCTGCTGCTGGCCCGCGCCGTGGCGCCGGCCATGGTCGCGGCGCGTGCCGGGCTGATCGCCTTCGTCTCGTTCGGCACCGAGACCTATCTCGGCGACATCTACTACGACATGGCCAAGGCGGCGACGAACCGGCTCGCCTTCGCCTGCGCCGCCGAGCTGCGCCCCCACGGCGTCTGCGCGCTCGGCCTCTCGCCGGGCTTCGTCGCCACCGAGCGGGTGCGCGATCTGGGGCAGGAGGCGCTCGCCACCGAGAGCCCGCTCTATGCCGGCCGGGCGCTCGCGGCGCTCGCCGCCGACCCGTCGGTGCTGGACCGGGCGGGGCGGACGGTCCATGTCGGGGATCTCGCCCGCGCCTACGGCTTCACCGATGCCGACGGCCGCCAGCCGGAGCGCTTCCGGATCGCAGAGGACGACGCATGAGCCTGGCCGGAAAGACGCTGTTCATCACCGGCGCCTCGCGGGGCATCGGGCTTGCCATCGGCCTGCGCGCCGCCCGCGACGGCGCCAACGTGGCGATCGCCGCCAAGACCGCGCAGGCGCATCCGAAGCTGGAGGGCACGATCTTCACGGCGGCCGAAGCCATCGAGCGGGCCGGGGGGCGGGCGCTGCCGCTGACGGTGGATGTGCGCGACGAGGCGGCGGTGAAGGACGCCCTCGACCAGACCGCGCAGAAATTCGGCGGGATCGACATCGTGGTCAACAACGCGAGCGCGATCTCGCTGTCGAACACGCCGAAGACCGAGATGAAGCGCTTCGACCTGATGCATCAGATCAACACGCGCGGCACCTACATGGTCAGCAAGTACGCGATTCCCCATCTGGAGCGGGCGGAGAACCCGCACATCCTGATGCTGTCGCCGCCGCTCGACATGGCGGAGCGGTGGTTCGCGCCGCATCTGGCCTACTCGATGGCCAAGTTCGGCATGTCGCTCTGCGTGCTGGGGCTCGCCGGGGAACTCCGGGGCCGGGGCATCGCCGTCAACGCCCTGTGGCCGCGCACCACCATCGCCACGGCGGCCGTGCAGAACCTGCTCGGCGGCGACGCGCTGATGCAGGCGAGCCGCCGGCCCGAGATCGTGGCGGATGCCGCGCACGCGGTGTTCCTGCGGGAGGCCAAGGGTTTTACCGGGCACTTCCTCATCGACGACACGGTTCTCGCCGAGGAAGGCGTCACGGACTTTTCAAAATACCGCGTCACAGCAGGCGTCCCGCTTGCGCCCGACTTCTTCGTGCCGGACACAAGCGTCGCCCCGCCCGGGGCCCTCGACTGAAGCCTCATCCCACAGGTCACATCCGTTGATCTTCACCCACAAGCCCGTCGCGGGCGGCTCCCAGACGGTGCTGGAGCGCCGCTACCTCGAACTGCAGGAGCCGATCTCCGAGGACACGGTCTGGCTCGACCTCGTGCGCCCGACGCGGGAGGAGGAGGTGAAGGTCGAATCCTTCCTCGGCATCACCGTGCCGAGCCGCGAGGAGATGAAGGACATCGAGCCTTCCGAGCTGCTCTACGTCGAGGCCGGCGCCCGCTACATGACGGGGCGCGTGCTCTCCCGCGTCAGCGATTCCGAGGAGCCGGGCCTGGCCGGCATCACCTTCATCCTGCGCGACAACCGGCTCATCACCGTGCGCTACGAGGAGCCGCAGGCGTTCCGGATGTACACCCAGCGCGCCGGCCGGGCGACCGGCAACGGGCCGTCGCGCTCGGTCTCGGGCGAGTCGATCCTGGCCGGGCTGATCGAGGCGGTGATCGACCGCGCGGCGGACGTGCTCCAGCTCCAGGGCGAGCGCATCGACCGCCTGTCGCGAAAGATCTTCGAGGACAAGGGCGACCCGTCCTCGCGCAACAACGCGCTGCAGGACACGCTGCGCTCGCTCGGGCGCTACGGCGACCTGATCTCGAAGCAGCGCGAGAGCCTCGTCTCGATGGAGCGCATCCTGCTCTCGCTCTCGGCGACCTACCGCACGGCGAAAGCGCCCCGCGAGCTGCGCGAGGACGTGCGCTCCACCCTGCGCGACCTGCAATCGCTGGAAGAGCACGCGACCTTCATCTCGGCCAAGATCCAGTTCCTGCTCGACGCGACGCTCGGCCTCGTGAACCTGGAGCAGAACAACATCATCAAGCTGTTCTCGGTCATGGCGGTGGTGTTCATGCCCCCCACCCTGATCGCCTCGATCTACGGCATGAACTTCAAGACCATGCCGGAACTCGACTGGCATTTCGGCTACCCCGCCGCCGTCGGCATGATGGTGGTGGCCGCCGTGCTGCCTTACGTGTTCTTCCGCTGGAAGAAGTGGCTGTAGCCCGCGCCGAGCCCTGTGCCGGGGCATGGGGCCCGGCCTTCGGACGAATCCCGGAAACCCCGTCGCCACCGGCCGCGGTTCCCGGAATTTAACGGCCTCCCCCCAAGAGAATTTTCGGACCCTGTCGCCTGAACTCACGTTCTTAAGGTGTCGGCCGACGGTGAGATCACTCCCCCGGCCCCCTCGTTCAGAAATCGGGAGACGAAACCTCATGGCCACCAAGCCAAAGACCTTGCATGATGCATTCTACGAGACGTTGAAGGACGTCTATTACGCGGAAAAGCAATCGGTGCGTGCGCTGAAGAAGTCGGCCAAGGCGGCCGAACATGACGAACTGCGCCAAGCGTTCGAGACCCATGCCGAGGAAAGCGCCAACCAGGTGGAGCGCCTGCAGCAGGTGTTCGAGATCATCGGCAAGCCGGCCCGGGCCAAGACCTGCGAGGCGATGCAGGGCCTGACCTCCGAGATGGAGGAGGATCTGGAGGATTTCGAGGACAGCCCGGCTGCCGACGCGGTGCTGGCGGCCTGCGCCCAGGCGATGGAGCATTACGAGATCGCCCGCTACGGCACGCTCAAGACCTGGGCGACCCAGCTCGGCTACGCGGACGCCGCCAAGTTGCTCGACGAGACCCTTCAGGAAGAGAAGAAGACCGACGCGCTGCTCTCGCAGATCGCCGAGCGGATCAACACCGAGGGCTCCGAGGAGGAGGCCGAGGCCAGCGAGGCGAAGGGCAAGGGACGCCGCAAGAGCGCCTGACGCCCAGGCGACGGTCACTGCAGAGGAAAGGGCGCCACAAGGCGCCCTTATCCCGTTGAGGAGCCCCGAGAACCGGGCCTCCCGCGCCCGGCCGATACCGGCGCACCAGGGCCGGAACCGAAAGGGGCGCCGAACGGCGCCCCTTTCATGCGTCAGTACCGGTCATTCCGGCCCGAATAGGCCTGCCCGCCGCCATAGCCCGCCCCGCGGGGCTGGACCCGGGAGCCGTAATCGACCTCCCGCCGCGCCCGCCGGTTCGCCAGGGCGCGTCCAGCCAGACAGCCGGCCACGGCACCGACCACGCCGCGCTCGGCCAGATAGTGCCCGGCGACACCGCCGATGATCGCGCCCTTGATGCATCCCTTGGCTTCCGCGGCTCCCGCGCCGAGCCCCGTCATGACCGTCAGCGCCAACGCCGTCGCAAGAATTCGCATGCCGTTCCTCCCAAGTGCTGGCGAGAGAAACAACGGCGGCGCGGATGGCGTTCCGCGCCGGTCTCGGCGATGGCCGGGGAACGAGCGTGCCCATAAAAGCGCGGCGCGGACCGGCCTGTCTCGCCCGGTAGAACGGGGCCGTGGGACGGACCTAGATGCGCCGGCCCGATGCAATCAGGTCGGATGCGGCTTCGGCGCCAGCCGGGCTGACGCGCGACGAAGGGATTTGAGTCGAGCCCATCGAACGGTCTGACCTGATCCAGCGTTAAGGGTCCCCAGGTCTGAGGATCCGAGGATCGAGCGATGTGGAGCTGGCGGATCATGGATCGGGCGCCCCGTGACGGCCGCTGGATCATTGCCATCAACCGACGCGAGCCGGACCGCCGAGCCGTCATTCGCTGGGATCCGGTCAGTTCCGGGGACAACGAGCCCTGGCGGGTCGCTTCGTGCGACTACGGCTACGCGTCGGACGCTTTCACAGACTGGATGCCCTTTCCGCCTTGGCCAGATCAGGGCGAAACAGCAGACGCGAGCCCAAGCGAGACACCGGCGGCGTCGGGCGGTGAGACGTTGCCGACCCGATTGTGAGGCGTCGAAGGTTTGGGTCAAAACCCAGTCAGCTGACCTTGGGAATAGCCGCTCAGGGCGGGGAGCGGGCTTTGGTGCTGCAACCGTAAGCTGACGTTCCGTCTCCGACCCATCAGAGACGCTCAGCCCTCCGTATTGGCACCCCGAAAATGGTCATAGGATCGCATCGCTCAAGACCTTCCCTCCGAACACCCTTGCTGGTCCGAGCGTAGCAAATCGCGGCAAAGATCCAATTTCCGATCAATACGAAATTTTGTCCGTGAAATCGCTCGATCGAGAGCTAGGCAGAAATTTTTCCTCAAAAATGTATTTCAAGCATCCATCCATCGATACCCATTGTCTTGCAAGAATGATCATTGCGCGAATGCGATTGGATGGCGCGCAATTTAACATATTTTACATTTTAATGGGATTAGATCTGGGGACCAACCTGGACGAGTACCATGAACTTCAAGATCAAATACGCTCTCACGAGCTTCATTTCTGTGCTCGTTTTGGCCATCCTGGCCCAAGCGGTCCTTGGACTTGTCCAGCTCCGATCGGTGAACAACAATGCGCTCGACTTGTCGGGCAATTGGATGCCGAGTGTCCGGGAGCTTGGCGAACTCAAGTACAAAATCACCCGCCTGCGCCTCGTCGACGCGCGCTTCGTCACGGCCATCGAGCCTGTCGGCGAGCTCACCAAGGTGTCGGACAAGCGGCTCGACGAGGTCGTCACCAACGCGGCCCGCTACAAACCCCTGATCTCCAGCGAGCAGGAGAAGGCGCTCTGGACCGAGTACGAACAGGCGTGGAATACCTACCTGACCTATCGCACGAAACTGATCGCGGCGGCCCACGCCAAGGATCAAGGTGCCCTGAACGAGCTCTTCACGGCGTCGCGTAAGCCCTTCGAAGGGGCCCTGGATTCGCTCAACCGCGGCACCGCTCTGAACATCGCGGGTGGAGACGACGCCACGGCCAATGCCGATCAGACCTATCAGCGGTCGACCTGGCTGACGACGATTCTCTCCGCCGTCGCGCTCGCTTTCGGTCTCGGCGCGATCCTTTACCTGATTTTCGGCGTGACCCGCCCCATCGACCGCCTCATCCGCCGGATGACGGAACTCGCCGCCGGCGACCTCCAGGCCCCGGTCCCCTACACGGATCGGCCCAATGAGATCGGTGCGATCGCCGTCGCCCTGGAGGCCTCGCGCGACGTGTCGCTCCGGACGAGCCAGCTCGAAGCCGAGACCGCCCAGGCGCGGATGGCCGCCGAGGAACAGCGCAAGGCCGGCATGCGCCAGATGGCGGACGGCTTCGAAGCGGCGGTGGGCGGAATCATCAGACTGGTTTCGTCCTCCGCCACCGAGCTGCAGGCGACCGCCCAGCAGATGACGGCGACCGCCACCGAGACCGCTTCGCAATCCACCACGGTCGCCGCCGCCGCCGAGGAGGCCGCCACCAACGTCAACACCGTCGCGGCGGCCGCCGAGGAGCTCGGGACCTCCGTGCAGGAGATCGGCCGGCAGGTCTCCGGCTCGACCCAGCTCGCTCAGTCCGCGGTGGGCGAGGCCAGCCAGACCGTGCACTTGGTGCAGGCGCTGCAGGCCACCTCGTCCCGCATCGGCGACATGGTGGGCCTGATCTCCAACATCGCCAGCCAGACCAACCTGCTCGCACTCAACGCCACCATCGAGGCGGCGCGTGCCGGCACGGCCGGCCGCGGCTTCGCGGTGGTGGCGACCGAGGTCAAGGCGCTCGCCGAGCAGACCGGCAAGGCGACCGAGGAGATCAGCCGCCAGATCGGCGAGATCCAGGGCGTGACCGGTCAGGCGGTCGCGGCGATCGGCGCCATCGCCACGCGAATCCGCGACATCAATGCGGTCTCGACGTCGATCTCTGCGGCGGTGGAGCAGCAGGGTGCGGCCACGCAGGAGATCGTGCGCAACGTCGCCCAGGCGTCCACAGGCACCAACGAGGTGACCAGCAACATCGCCGGCGTCGCCCAGGCGTCGGAGGAGACCGGGGCGGCGGCGGCCCAGGTTCTGTCGGCGGCCTCCGATCTGTCGCGCCAGTCCGAGCATCTCGGCGCGGAGGTCGCCCGCTTCCTCGCCACCGTGCGGGCGGCCTGATCTCAATCCGCTCGCGCCCGGACCCGCCCGGGCGCCCGATCACCACTCGACCGTCCGCTGAAGCACCGAGGGGTGACGGAAGCGGACGGAAAGTCCAGCTAGAGCATCGTCCCGGATATCGGATCCGGGACGATGCTCTAGCCTATTGTTTTTGCATCATCTTCTTCCGAAAGCTGGCAGCAAGCTTTCGGGATGATGCTCTAGGTTCTTGTTTTGGCGTCGTCTTGTCCGAAAGCCGGTGGTCACCTTTCGGGACGATGCTCTAGCCCGGCCGTCGGCCTGCGCCCGACCGGCCCGGCCTCGGATCGGCCCAGGGGTCGAAAGCGGCCCCTCATACGGCCGAGTTGATTGGGTCTTGACCCCGGCCCGCTCCCGCGCTGACAGCGTCAACGGCGGGGCGTTCCCGGTTCGGCTCCGGAGATGCCGCGGTTGGCTTTCGATCCGAATGGGTGCGCGGATCTGCCGAGACGCGCGAGAGGTGAGGCCGCGTGGCCGGTCAATTTGGTATAGCGCCCCCGTAAATACAGATACGTTCTTGCAGGCATCCGCTTCAGCAGGCGAGAGCGCCTTGCGAGCAGGAGCGTCAAGAAGGTGGGTGCGTTGTAGCGGATGTAGCGTGGGAGGTTCTCGAACCATTCCGCACTCAGGCGCGCATCCCGTTGCACGCGGGCGAGGGCGCGGCGGCGTCGATGGTCGTACGCGTCCAGGGCGCGGGGAAGGCTGTCGTGCTCGCTCAAGGCCGAGGCGAGCGCAGTCGCGTCGTCGATGGCGAGGCGTGTCCCCGAACCGATCGTGAAATGGGTCGTGTGTGCGGCGTCGCCGATCAGCACCACATTGTCCGCGTGCCACGTTCGGTTGGCCAACGTGCGGAAGCTCAACCATGGCAGTCTGTTGCCGTGGCCATCGCGGCTGATCAGTGCGTGGCCGTCGAGATGCTGGGCAAAGAGGCTTTCCAGCACCCGCAGCTCGGCATCCGCGGGCATCGTGCCAAGACCGAGCTCGTTCCACGTCTCGGGCGCGCATTCCACGATGAAGGTACTCATTCCCTCCTTGAAGGAATAGGCGTGAAACCAGACCCATCCGGCGCGGCTCGGAACGAATCCGAAGGTGAAGGACGGGAATCGCTGTGTCGTTGCGAGCCAGATGTACTTGTTGCGGCCGGCTTCGATCTGCGGCCGGAACTGATCCGCGCGATGCCGACGCAGCTGACTCGCGACCCCGTCTGCCGCCACGATGAGGTCGGCGTCGGCGAGCTGACCCAACTCGCTGATCTCGCTTTCGAACCGCACGTCGACGCCGAGCGCGAGCGCCCGCTCGATGAGGATCTGCAGGAGGCGACGACGGCAGATGCCGTAGCCCCCGCCTCTGGAGTGAAGCGGCGGCTGCCCCTCGACGTCGACCACCTGCCCGGACCAGGGCACCGCCTCATCCGCGATCGCCTGTGCGCTGTCCGGATCGTTGGCCCGCAGGGTGGCAAGAAGATCGTCCCAGAAGACGACGCCCCACCCATGTGTCGTTCCCGCCGGGTTTCGCTCGTGAACGACGATCTCATGGTTCGGGTCGCGCCGCTTCATCACGATCGCGAAGTACAATCCGGCAGGCCCCGCACCGACACACGAAATCCGCATCAAGACTCTCCGTTTAGTCCGACGCTTCATGCATCATGACACGAGGTTATTTAGCTCAAGCGCACTCCGACGAAGTGGCGACCGGTTCGTCGAAAGAATGCGCGTTCCATCGAAGACCGAGAGACGTCGGCCTGATGCGGCCCTGGGCCGTGATTTCATGCATAGTTTTGTTACCGCACTCGTAGAACCAGCAAGCTTTCCTGCGCACATCGCAACAAAGGCGGCTTTTGACGGATACAAGAATGCTGACGATCAGCCTGCGCGACGATGCCGCCGTGGCGGCACGACGAAGGCTGACGATGAAAGCTTGAGGCGAACCACCAACGCGCGCAACGTCGATTGCGGAGGGTGGTCGTAACCCCAACGGACTACGCTCGCCTCCAGCCGACCGCCGCACCTGCATTCATTGATCGGTCCTCGCCCCGGGGCCGGGTCGCCAGCGCTGAGTGCGCCGGCTGGTGACGATCCGTGCCTCCACGTCGCGATCGGGTCCGCACGCCCTCGACAAGTCTCGCGAAGCGGCGGTTCAGTCTCCGCCTGCCGAAGCGCCGGTTCCCACCCAGGGCGGGCCCCTCAACGACACTTCCGTGGCGACAGGCGGCCCGCAAGGAGCAGCAGGAGCGCGGCCGTTCCGGCCAGTTCGGGCGCCAAGACGGGCGCCGCCTGCATCAGGCGAGACGAGCGGGCGCAAGCCCGACGCGGCCCTCACGGCGGGAACCGCACCCCCGTCAGCGTCTCCGAGACCGCCCAGAGCCGCCCGGCCGCCGCGCGGTCGAGGGCGTGGGCGGCGATCGCGGCGGGCTTCGGGTGGCCGCGGGCCTCCCAGATGCCGTCCGGCCCGTAATAGCCCCCGCGCTCCGCCTCCGGCGCGGTGGCCGCGTAGAGGATCGGCAGGGCGCCCTGCGCCGCCGGCTGGCCGATCAGCGAGAAGATGATCCGCCCCGCCGCCTGCTGGACCGCGCCGGCCCGGTCGCCCCGGCGGAACACCTCGGTGAGGGCGAGCCCCGGATGCGCCGCGAGCGAGGCGATGCCCGATCCCGCCGCCTTCAGACGCCGGTCGAGTTCGAGGGCGAACATCAGCAGCGCGAGCTTGCTCTGCCGGTAGGCGCGTTGCGCCCCGTAGGTCTCGCGCCAGTGCAGGTCGTCGAACCGGATGCGTCCACTGCGATGGGCGAGGCTCGCCACCGACACCACCCGCGCCGCCGGGCTCAGGGCCGGCCGCAGCAGCCCGGTCAGCGCGAAATGCCCGAGATAGTTCGTGGCGAGCTGCCGCTCGAACCCGTCCACGCTGGCCTCGCGCCGGGGCACTGCGGCGATGCCGGCATTGAGCACGAGCCGGTCGATCGCCCACTCCGCCGGCCATTCCGCCGCAAAGGCGCGCACGGAGGCGAGCGAGGCGGTGTCGATGAGGCGCAGCGACAGCGCGGCGCCGGGATGCGCCCGCCGGATCGCGGCCGCGGCGCGCTCCCCCTTCTCGAGATCGCGCACCGCCAGCACCACCGCAGCCCCCGCCCCGGCCAGCGCCCGCGCCGTCTCGAACCCGAGCCCGGCGCTCGCGCCCGTCACCACGGCGCAGCGGCCGGCCTGCGAAGGGATGTCGGCGACGGTCCAGGGCTGTCTCGCCATCGGGCTGCGGTTCTCACGCTTCGGTTCGAAAAAAATTCGATCGCGCGAAACCGATCACGCGCGGGCTCCGTAATGGGCGGCGTGATCCCCGGAAGAAGACGGGGCACGGGCACAGGAGGAAACCATGTTCCGTATCCGCAATTCGGTTGCCAAATCGCTGACCAAGTCGCTGACCCTGGGCGCTGCGCTCGCCCTCGGCCTCGCCGCCGCGCCGACGGCGGCGCTCGCCAAGAACCCGATGGTCGGCGGCGCGCCGATGTACGCCTCGAAGACCATCGTCGAGAACGCGGTGAACTCGAAGGACCACACCACGCTGGTGGCGGCGGTGAAGGCGGCGGGCCTCGTCGACACGCTCTCCGGCCCCGGCCCCTTCACCGTCTTCGCGCCAACCAACGCCGCCTTCGCCAAGCTGCCGCCGGGCACGGTCGAGACCCTGGTGCAGCCGCAGAACAAGGCGACGCTGACGGGGATCCTGACCTACCACGTCGTGCCGGGCACCTACACGGCCAAGGATCTGGTGGCGCTGGCCAAGCAGGGCGGCGGCGAAGCCAGCCTGAAGACCGTCCAGGGCGAGC
The DNA here is from genome assembly GCF_024169925.1 of Methylorubrum extorquens. Classification (NCBI taxonomy): domain Bacteria; kingdom Pseudomonadati; phylum Pseudomonadota; class Alphaproteobacteria; order Hyphomicrobiales; family Methylobacteriaceae; genus Methylorubrum; species Methylorubrum extorquens. The sequence goes on along the minus strand of NZ_JALJXF010000001.1, from coordinate 2,329,582 downwards.
CGCTCACGGTGCAGGCGCGGGGCAAGAAGGTGTTCGTGACGGACGCCAAGGGCAACACCGCCACCGTCACCGTCGCCAACGTGATGCAGTCGAACGGGGTGATCCACGTCATCAACGGCGTGCTTCAGCCCTGATCCTTCGCTGAGATGCGCTGACACGCGAAGCCTCGGCCCGTCTGGGCCGGGGCTTTTTCGTTCGACCCTGATCGACGCACGGCGCCGCGCCGGCTCCGCCGGTTGGCATCCGCGTCCCCTGCAAAGTACCACTTCTGGAAACGATGGGTTTCCATCGTTTCTCATGTTCAAATCCGCGTCCCAGGATCATCCTCGCGTCGTCGAGCCACCCCCGGAGCCGAAGGCCGCTCCGGATCACCACATGGCGAGGAGAGGCGAGCATGGCGACGATCACCACCGGGGACGGCACCGAGATCTTCTACAAGGACTGGGGGCCGAAGGACGCGCAGCCGATCCTGTTCCATCACGGCTGGCCGCTCTCGTCCGACGATTGGGACGCGCAGATGCTGTTCTTCGTGGGCCAAGGCTTTCGCGTCGTGGCCCACGACCGGCGCGGCCATGGACGCTCGGCGCAGGTCTCCGAAGGCCATAACATGGACCATTACGCCGCCGACGCCGCGGCGGTGGCCGAGCATCTCGATCTCAGGAACACCGTCCATATCGGCCATTCCACCGGCGGCGGCGAGGCCGCGCGCTACGTCGCCCGGCACGGCGAGCCGCAGGGCCGCGTGGCCAAGGCGGTGCTGGTGAGCGCCGTGCCGCCGCTGATGCTGAAGACCGAGGCCAACCCGGAGGGGCTGCCGATCGCGGTCTTCGACGGGTTCCGCAAGGCGCTGGCCGACAACCGCGCCCAGTTCTTCCTCGATGTCGCCGCCGGCCCGTTCTACGGCTTCAACCGCGACGGCGCGGCGGTCCAGGAGGGCGTGATCCGCAACTGGTGGCGGCAAGGCATGATGGGTTCGGCCAAGGCGCATTACGAGGGCATCAAGGCGTTCTCGGAGACCGACCAGACCGAGGATCTGCGGGCGATCTCGGTGCCGACGCTGGTGCTCCACGGCGAGGATGACCAGATCGTGCCGATCGTCGCGGCGGCGCGCAAATCGATCACGCTCCTGCGCAACGGCACGCTGAAGACCTATCCGGGCCTTCCGCACGGCATGCTCACGGTCAACGCCGACCGGCTCAATGCCGACATCCTCGCCTTCATCCGCGGCTGAGCGGGCGCCGGCCCCGCCTCGATGGGGCGGCGCTGGCAGAAGCGGCAATGGCAGAGCGTAACCTGCAGCGGCGGCGAGCGGCTCCTGCGGCGCGGCGGCGGTGATCACCATGCCGTCGTCTCCCGGTTTTGCCCCTCGCGCGTCGCTGCGGGGAGAGGCCTCCTGTACGGATCGGCCCAAACACCCTACCCTAAGCCCATGTTAGATGAGCGCTCCCAGGCCGACCCGCATCTGATGCGGACCGCCGAGCTCATGGCCGCGACTCAGTCCTTGGAGGACGTCGTCGACGTCCTGGCTCGAACGGCCCGTCGGATCGCCGGCTCCGATGGCATCGCCGTCGTGCTGCGGCAGGATGACGCCTGCGCCTACGTGGCCGAGGACGCGATCGAGCCGCTGTGGAAGGGGTGCCGCTTCCCGCTCGACCTCTGCGTCTCCGGCTGGGCGATGCAGAACCGGGAGACGGCCGTCATCCTGGATGTCGGCAGCGATCCCCGCATCCCGGCCGCCGCCTATACCTACAAGGCGATCCGAAGCCTCGTGATGGTCCCGATCGGTGGGCCCGAGCCGGTGGCCGCACTCGGCGCGTATTGGTGCGCCATGGTCTGGCTCGACACGACGACGGTGTCCCGCCTCGAAGCGCTGGCCCACCAAGCCACGGTGGCCCTCGCCCGCCTGCGTGCCCGGCAGAGCACCGAACCGGCCGCCTCCTGAGTGCCGGCATGGGTGACCGGCCGCCCGTTCGGGGATAAGCCGCATCGATGGGGGGATGCATGCCGGTTTTCGTTCTCAGAGGCGCCTGCCGCGCACCCGACGGCCAGATCGGGCCGCCCCTGTTCGAGGAGGCGATCACGGCGGCCAGCCCGAGCGAAGCGGTTCGACTCGCCAACACGCAGGATCTCTCGACCAAGGACGAGCGGGCGAACGCGCTCTGGCTCGTCGATGCGCAGGGCGTGCTGCACTGGTCCCTGCGGCGCGCGGACCGGGATTGAACGGCGCGGGACCGAGCGGACCGGCCCCTGTCTCACGAACGGCGCGATGAGCGGGGGAAAACCGGTCCCACCCCGGCTGAATTGGTCATTGCCGGTGCTTTCGTGCTAAGTCCTGAGGAGAAATCCTCGATGGTCCTGCTCGGGGTTCTTTGCCATCCCGCGCCCGATCTCTCCCGCGTCGGGACGCCGCGCGCCGCCGCCGGGACTTCACGCGGCGCGAATTCTCGTCGAAAGACCTTTCATGAGCGACGATATCGACGCCAAGACCCGCGCCGCAGAGCGCGCGGAGCGATCCGAGCGCATGGCCCGCGAGGGGCAGCAGGCCATGGCCGAGCATCTGGCCGCGGTCAAAGCCGTGGACGAGCGCACCGTGCGCCTGCGGGCCCTGCGGCTCGCCAAGGAGGCGGAGGAGGCCGCCGAGCGGGCCGCCAACCCGCCCGCGCCCAAGCGCGGCCGCAAGAAAGCGACGGCCTGAGCCACATGGCCATCGACCGCACCCGCCGCCCGAGCGACCCGCGCCAAGCGGCCGAGGCCGCTTTCCGGGCGGTGACGACGAAGAAGGCCCCCGAGGCCGCGCCGGCCCCGCCGAAGGCGCCGCTTATTCCCGGCACGCGCGAGACGGTGTCCTTGCGCATCGACCGGGCCGTGCTGGAGCACTACCAGAAGGACGGCCCCGGCTGGCAGGACCGCATCAACGCCGCCCTCAAGGCCGCCGCCGGACTTTGAGGACGGGATCGTGAAGGTGGGGCTCGGCGGATGACCGCGCTCGTCCCTCCCGTCTCACTGGGGAGGGCGCCGTGAGCGGACCCTCGGACTGGCTCGGCCTCAGCCCCGACGAGACGACGGCCCTCCTCCTGTCCCTGCGCGTCGCCCTCGTCGCGACACTGGCGAGCCTCCCGCTCGGCTTGGCACTGGCGTGGCTGCTGGCGCGAAAACGCTTCCCCGGTCACGCCCTGCTCGACGGACTCGTCCACCTGCCGCTGATCCTGCCGCCAGTGGTGACAGGCTACCTGCTGCTGCTCGCCTTCGGCCGGCGAGGGCTTTTCGGCGCGTGGCTGGCCGAGATCGGTATCGTGTTCTCGTTCCGCTGGACCGGCGCGGCGCTCGCCTGCGCGGTGATGGGCCTGCCGCTGATGGTGCGGGCGATGCGCCTGTCGATCGAGGCGGTGGACTGCCGGCTGGAACAGGCGGCGGCGACGCTCGGCGCCGCGCCGGCCCTGGTGTTCCTCAGCGTGACTCTACCGCTCAGCCTGCCCGGCATCCTGGCGGGCGCGGTGCTCGCCTTCGCCAAGGCGATGGGCGAGTTCGGCGCGACCATCACCTTCGTCTCCAACATCCCCGGCGAGACCCAGACCCTGCCTTCGGCGATCTACACGCTCACCCAGGTGCCGGGCGGGGAGGCGGGGGCGCTGCGCCTCACCCTGATCTCGGTCGCGGTCTCGATGCTGGCGCTCGTCGCCTCCGAGGGGCTGGCGCGGCGGATGAGCCGGCGGATCGGGGCAGGGCGGTAAGCGCCCATTCCCGGATCCGGGGCGCGCCGCCCGTCACGAACGGATCTACGGTTGCCACAAGCCACGGCCCAGCAACTGCTGCAATCTTGAGTTATATATTGCAAAAACACAACTTTTGGAGCAATTTGCTCAAGCTCGGCCGTTCGCGTCCATCCAGGGGATCACGGCGGTGTCGAGCCGATCGAACCACCCCCGCGACACGACCGGTTATGCTCATCCCCCCGACACCGACAAAAGGAATGGCCGTCGCCATCATGCTTTTGGCATGGATGACGGCCCCAGCCGATGCGTATGCCAAGTCTCGCTGCCGCACAGAAGACGATCCTGGAATATCGGACTACAAAAAAGTCCTTTATCCAATTGCCGTCAGGCTCGTTCGATCGAGAGTCTATGCCCCTCACATCGACCTTGCGACTGTCGTCCGCATAACGATCGACAAGAGTGGTCGGCTGGTTTCCTCCAAAACCGAACGGCGGTCGAGGTCGCCCTGGTTCGACAGGGAAGTCCTTTTTGTCTTTCCGGTGGGACTGCGTCTTCCCCCCCTGCCAGACTGCGGACCGGAGGCGATCGAGGTCTCGATTCCCATTCGCATTCGTTGAGCGGTCCGCTTCCCGGGCTCCACCGTCCCTTCGGGACGAACCGATTCCCGCCTCACGGCCGACAGATGGGCGGCTCCCGCGCCGTCCGGCCTCCATGGCGACGGGTGGCCCTGCCGACATCGGACGAAGCGGTGACCCGCGAGACCGGCGGCCCCCTTCGGCCATCGCGCCCGCACCCCACCCGCATCGCCCGCCTCACGCATAGGCATACGGCCCGCCCCGCTCCAGCGCCCGCCGGTAGGCGGGCCGCGCGTGGATGCGGGCCAGCCAGTCCGTCAGCCGCGGGCCGGCTCCGGTCCCGCGGGCGGCAAAGGCTTCGAGGGGGAAACTCATCATGATGTCGGCGGCGGTGAAGGCGTCGCCGCAGAAATACGGGCGCTCGGCCAGCTCCGCCTCCCAGTAGGCGGCGTGGCGGCGCAGCTCCGGATCGACGAAGCCGCCGGTGACCTTCCCCGCGATGGCCCGCACCAGCGGGCGCAGCAGGGCGGGACTGCCGGGCGCGAGCCGCGAGAAGATCAGCTTCAACAGCAGCGGCGGCATCGCCGAACCTTCCGCGTAGTGCAGGAAGTAGGTGTAACGCGCCCGCTCCGGCGTGCCGGCCGGCGGCACCAGGGCGCCGTCGGCGCGGGCGGTCAGGAACTCGACGATGGCGCCGGTCTCCGCCACCACATGCCCGTCCGCGGCGATCACCGGCGACTTGCCGAGCGGATGCACGGCGCGAAGTTCGCGCGGCGCCTGCATCGTCGCGGGGTCGCGCTCATAGCGCTTCACGGTGTAGTCGAGCCCCAGCTCTTCGAGCAGCCACAGCACCCGCTGCGAGCGGCTGTTCTCCAGATGGTGGACGGTGATCATCGCCTGCCTTTGTTCGGTCCTGCGCCGACAACGCGGCAGCGCGCGCATCGGGCCACTTGTCTCCGCATCGGTTTTTCTGAGATGCCGAGGAGACCGTACGGACCGAGGCCGCATGACCATCGCCGTCGATGTTTCCCTCCGCCGCGAAGGCTTCGCGCTCGATGTCGCCTTCACCGCAGGCGCCGGCCTCACCGCGCTGTTCGGGCGCTCGGGCTCGGGCAAGACCACGGTGATCGACCTGATCGCCGGGCTCAGCCAGCCGCAGCGCGGGCGCATCGCCATCGACGGCACGGTGCTGCTCGACACGGAGCGCGGCCTCCGCGTGCCGGTGCATCGGCGGCGGATCGGCTGCGTGTTCCAGGAGGCGCGGCTGATGCCGCATCTCAGCGTACGACAGAACCTGCGCTTCGGCCGCCTCTTCTCCCGCGGGGCGGGGGGCCCGAGCCTCGATGCGGTGGCGGACCTGCTCGGCATCCGCCCGCTGCTGGAGCGGCGCCCCGCCGGCCTGTCGGGGGGCGAGCGGCAGCGGGTGGCGATCGGCCGGGCGCTGCTGGCGCGCCCGCGGCTGCTGCTGATGGACGAGCCGCTCTCGGCCCTCGACGAGGCCCGCAAGCGCGAGATCCTGCCCTATATCGAGCGGCTGCGCGACGAGGCCGGCCTGCCCATCGTCTATGTCAGCCATTCGGTGGCGGAGGTGGCGCGGCTCGCCTCGACCGTGGTGGTGCTGGAAGGGGGCCGCGTGGCGGCGAGCGGACCGGTCGATACCGTGCTGCGCCGGCCCGACCTGATCCCCGACGGCGCGGAAGCCGGCAGCGTGCTCGCCATGCGGGTCGAACGCCACGATCCGGAAGCCGGCCTGACACGGCTGAGCGGCCCCGCCGGCCCGCTCGACCTGCCACTGATCGACGCCCCCCAGGGCCGCCGCCTCAACCTGCGGGTGCCCGCCCGCGACGTGCTGCTGGCGCTCGCCCGGCCGGACGGCTTGAGTGCCCGCAACGTCCTGCCGGGCCATGTTCTGTCCCTCAGGGAAGAGGGGACGGCCTGCCTCGTCGAGGTGACCTGCGGGGAGGCGACGCTGGCCGCTCGCCTCACCCGCGCCTCCGCGCGCGACCTGGGGCTCGCGGTGGGGTGCCCGGTCTTCGCCATCGTGAAGAGCGTGGCGCTCGATGCGGGCGGTGCGCCGGGGAGCGGGCGGATCGAGATTTGAGGGGCGCGCCGAGGCGCGGGAGCCGATGCTCGTCGCATGATCAGCCTCGGAACCGGACAACCCGCCCCAGCCGAGCCGGGCGGGGCACCGATGACGATGCACACCCTCAGTCGGTCGATTTCGCCTGGTTGTCGTTCAGGGCCGGAACGTAGGATTCCGTATTGCGCTGCGCCGACTTTTCGCGCGCCGACAGAATAGCCTTGGCGGTGGCCGGCGAGCGCCGATTGATCCAGGCTTCATGACGGGCGCGCGGCTCGCGAAAGGAGCGTTGTGGGCGGGTATTCATCTTGCCTCCGCAACATACATTGTCGTTTTCTAAGAATGCGCGGAGCGACGGCAACGACAATTTTTGCGACGATTGCAACTTCGCTCGGCCCTCTTCCGCCATGGGCGTATCGCCCTGAGGTTCGGTTGGCCGCGCGCGAGGCCACGTTGGATCCGTTGAGGGGCTGGGGCTCGACGACGGTGTCGAACGAGCGCTGACGGGGCCGCGGCAGGCATCACGGATCGGAGACCGAGCGGTCCGGCCTCACGCGTCATCCAGCCCCCGCGGCGATGCGCGCCCACGGTTCCTCATCGGGGTCGCTGTGAGGCGGCGCCCACCTCTCGGCCGCTCCCCCGATCACCTCCGCGATCGGTGAAAGCGCGCTATAAGCCTGCCCATGGCCTTCGACAGACCGCTCGCCCTCACCCTCGGCGATCCTTCGGGGATCGCGCCGGCCGTGGGGCACCCGATCCCGCCTCCGCCCCGAGAGGAGCGGGTTTCTCGCGATCCGATCCGGCGCGCCGCATCGCCGCGCGCGACCGCCCCGGAATGACGGAATGCGGCGTCCCCCCGGATGACGATTGGGCACCATGGCATCCGAGCGAGGTGGCGCGGCGGCTGAGCGCGATCTCACGGCCTTGGTGCGTCGTCGGCGGCTGGGCCCTCGACCTCTGGCATGGACGCCAGACGCGCGACCACGATGACCTCGAAATCACGATCCTGCGCGAAGACTTCAGCCTCTTCCGCCAAGCCCTTGCGGACATGACGTTCTACACGGTGGACGACGGCCGCTTCGAGCGGCTGCCCCAGGATGAGGAGCCGCCGCCCCACATCGCCCAGATCTGGTGCTTCGACGCCTCCGCCGGCCGCTGGCGGGTCGATCTGATGATCGAGCCGGGCGAGCGTGACCTCTGGGTCTGCAAGCGGTGCCCGGCCATCCGGCGCCCCCGCGCGGAGATGGTGGCGGTGACGCCCGACCGTATCCCCTACCTCAGGCCCGCCGCCGTGCTCCTCTTCAAGGCGAAGCACCGGCGCGATAAGGACCAGGCGGATTTCGTGCGGGCCCTGCCACACCTCCCCCGAGCCGAACGGCTCTGGCTGCGGGACTGCCTCGACCGCTTGCATCCCGGACATGCGTGGTTGCAGGCACTGTAGAAGAAACGCTGGACATGTCCGCTATGCCCTCCGACGACAGATCGCTTGCCCTCACCCTCGGCGATCCTTCCGGGATCGGGCCGGCCGTGGAGCGAGCGGGGGCGATCGGCGTTCGAGGGCTTGCGATGAGGTTCGATACGATTGCGGCCCTCGTCGTCGCCCTTCAGGCAAATCCGGTGTTCGCGCAGCAGGAGCCGGTGGAGACAGCCTTCTCGAGCGTCCTGCGGGGTTGCGAGACCTGGGTGATGAACCCGGCGAGCTGGGTCAACGGACCGGAACCGTTCCTCGCCGCGATGGATCTCGGCCCGCGCGTCACCGCCGTGGCGACGATCCCCGAGGCGTTCCGGCCGCCGCCGGGAGAGCTTCGACGTGGCAATCGCTTCTGGCGTATCAACGCGACGGACCGGGCGGGCTTCGCGCTCACCGTCTCCGACCAGCGTCCCATGTGCCATATCGTCGGCGTGGGCTTTGCCGACTTCCGCAAGGCGACCGCAGCCCTCCTCGCTTCCGCGGCATTCACCGCCTCGTGGGAGCCGTTCGACGCGGGGGCGAAGGACACAGGGCGCTCGCTCGTCTTCCGTCACCGCACCGACCGAAAGTTCGTCCTGACGTTGAGCCAGCGGACCGAGGCGCAGGATGGGGCCGGCATCATCCACGTCATCGCCACGGCGGCCTACGCGCCCGATGCGGATTGAACCGCCGCAGCCGTGCGAGGGCCGCAACCGGGGCGATGTCGTAACCGCCCCGCTTGGCATCCTCCCGGCCCGGCCACCGCCATCCGGCCGATCCCCCCAAATCACCTCGGCGATCCAAAAAATCGCGCTATAAGCCCGCCCATGGCCTCCGACGACAGACCGCTCGCCCTCACCCTCGGCGATCCCTCCGGGATCGGGCCGGAGATCGCGCTGGCGGCGTGGCGGCTGCGGGGTGAGCGGGGGGTGCCGCCGTTCCAGCTCATCGGCGATCCCGACTTCCTGGAAGCCACCGCCTACCGGCTCGGTCTCTCGGTGCCGGTGGCCGAGGTCGAGCCCGACGACGCCTGCGAGGTGTTTGCCCGCGCCCTGCCGGTGCTGGCGCTGCCGAGCGGCGCCAAGGTGACCGCCACGCCCGGCGCGCCGGATTCGGCCAATGCCGGGGCGATCGTCGAGTCGATCACCGCCGCCGTCGATCTGGTGCGCGCCGGCACGGCCTCGGCCGTGGTGACCAACCCCATCGCCAAGTTCGTGCTGACGCGGGTGGGCTTCGCCCATCCGGGCCATACCGAGTTTCTGGCCGCGCTCGCCGCGCGAGAGGGGCGTGAGCCGCCGCTGCCGGTGATGATGATCTGGAGCGACACCCTTGCGGTGGTGCCGGTGACGATCCACGTCGCCCTGCGCCGCGTGCCCGAATTGCTGACGCAGGACTTGGTCGAGCGCACCGCCCGCATCGTCCACGCCGACCTGCGCGCCCGCTTCGGCCTCGCAACCCCCCGCCTCGTCCTCTCGGGCCTCAACCCGCATGCGGGCGAATCCGGCACCATGGGCACCGAGGATCGTGACGTGCTGGCGCCCGCCGTCGCGGCGTTGCGCAGCGAGGGCATCGACATCCGCGGGCCGCTGCCGGCCGACACCCTGTTCCACGAGCGGGCGCGGGCGACCTACGACGTGGCGCTCACCCCCACCCACGATCAGGCGCTGATCCCGGTCAAGACCCTGGCCTTCGACGAGGGCGTGAACGTGACGCTGGGGCTGCCCTTCGTGCGCACCTCGCCCGATCACGGCACCGCCTTCGACATCGCCGGCCAGGGCATCGCCAAGCCCGACAGCCTGATCGCCGCCCTGCGGCTGGCGCACCGCCTCGCCCACCGCCCGGCGGACACCGTCCTGCCTTTCCCCGTCCGCGCCTGAAGCGATCGATGACCCTTGACGCGTTGAGCACCGACGGCCTGCCGCCCCTGCGCGAGGTCGTGCGGCGGCACGGGCTGGAGCCGAAGAAGGCGCTCGGCCAGAACTTCCTGTTCGACCTCAACCTGACGGGCCGCATCGCCCGCTCGGCGGGCGCCCTCGACGGCGTGACGGTGGTGGAGGTCGGCCCCGGCCCCGGCGGGCTGACGCGGGCGCTGCTGGCGGCGGGGGCGAAACGCGTGGTGGCGATCGAGCGCGATCCCCGCGCGCTGCCGGCTTTGGCCGAGATCGCCGCGCATTACCCCGGCCGGCTCGACGTGATCGATGCCGACGCCGTCGGCTTCGACCCGCGCCCGCTCGTCGGCGACGGGCCGGTGCGGATCGTCGCGAACCTCCCCTACAACGTCGCCACCGTGCTGCTCACCGGCTGGCTCGGCGCCGACACGCGGGATGACGTCTGGCCGCCTTGGTGGGACTCGGCGACGCTGATGTTCCAGCGCGAGGTCGCCGAGCGCATCGTCGCCGACGAGTCGGACCGGGCCAATTACGGCCGGCTCGGGGTGCTCTGCGGCTGGCGCACGCAGGCGACCATCCTGTTCGATGTGGCGCCAAGCGCCTTCGTGCCGCCGCCGAAAGTCACTTCCAGCGTCGTCCACCTGCGCCCGCGGCCCGAGCCGCTGCCCTGCCGGATCGCCGACCTCGAACGGGTGACCCGCGCCGCCTTCGGCCAGCGCCGCAAGATGCTGCGCCAGAGCCTGAAGGCCGCCACCCCCGACCCCATCCGCCTGCTCACCGCCGCCGGGCTGCCGGAGACGGCGCGGGCGGAGGAGATTCCGGTCGCGGGGTTCGTGGCGCTGGCGCGGGCGCTGGAGGCGGGGGAATCCCGTGAGAGTGCCGTGTAACCGGGCTTCCGGCGCCGGGCGACGTCTTTCGACAGAGTTGGCGGCCATCCTCTGGCATGGCCATCCGTCACGACCTCTGTGCTGGCCTCTGGCCAAGTCCGCGGCCGCCTCTGGGCTCGCCTTTCATCGGGGCCCGATCATGGGCTGGTCCTTGTGCCGAACACGGATGGAAGCCAGGAGCCCCTCGGGTGCGGAACCATACGTGTGGTGCCTGACCGCCGATCGCGCTTTCAACGCGATCGGACGAGAAGCCGCTTTCGACCCACTGCCGAAGCTGGGAACGTCCGCTTGCAGGCCACTCGGTTAGGCTGAGACGTACGATCGGAATGGGTAGATTTCCGCCGTTCCCCTATTGGGCAGCAATGCATGAAAACGAACGTCGTCGCCGTGCCCGCACACGACCGACAAAGGACATCGTAGGGTTGGCCGCAGGCGATACTAGGCAGAAGAGAGTTAGAGTCCCGCTCCCCTCCGCCTGGTTCGACGGGGGTCACGCCTGCGGCAGGTCCACCGACGTCTTGAGTTCATCGGTGCAGAATGGGCCGGCGCATATCTTTGCGCCGAACCAAAGCTTTGGTCCGTCCAGCCAAACGTGGGCGGTTAGTTTGAGAGGCCCGATGTCAAATTTTTGTTCTTCATTCAGTTTGGTTTTGATATGCTGTCGAAGTTCCTGGTCGCCGCCAAGCTCATAAGACAGAACAATGTCGCCCTCTACCCATTCTCCTTGATAGGTCACGTTCTCGACTTTGAGCGATTTTATTTTCGGAAAACCGATATCAAGCGGCCCATCAAACCTAAGGGTTTCAAGTTTTTGCAGCCCAGGCATTGAAGCCTCCCTTATACACTCGGATCAAGCGCAATAAATCATTACGTACCTGCATTGATCGATCAACGTTTATTTCTGGATATTTGGCATTACTCTAGGAAAACCAACAACAAAGCATGCATTTATAGTTATTTTGACCTGAAGGCTGCTGCACATCGGGGTTGTGACATCCGACTGATCCGATAGATGCGTTGGCCGCACGTCAATTTCCGACCCAACGCAAACCTTCGCAGTGGCATAGCCCCAGGGCCTAAGCTAACGGCAAAGCAGACCAGGAAGCTTAATAGATCTATCGATCGGGTTGGGAGGCACCAAGTGAAACATTCGCGCCGGAAACTTTGCGACGCCCACTCTCAAACTTATTGACTAAGACGCAATCGAATGTCAACATCAGGAAAGCTTTAGGAATTTCGCGGATGCAATAGGAATGCAGTTCTTACGGCAAGATAGGAGTATTGAAAATGAAAAACAAAGCGGTCTATCTATTGATATGCTTGTTCCCGCTCGTGCCTTTGCAGGCTTCTGCCGCTTGCCCAACCAACAAAATAATTGCAGTAGAGGATAATGCCTGGAATGTAGAAATAGATGTAAAAGGCCGCCAGTGGAAGGCCATCGGCCCAGGAGGAGCATTAAAAACAGCCACTGTTGGCGTGATATGCTTAGACGGCAATATTCGCATACAACAGTCTAACGCCAGCGATGGAAATGAATGTAATTACAACTTGCCTTATAACAGCCATGACCAATCAATGTCTGGGTCATACGGCTGCACCAAGAATCAACCAAGAGATGGGGCATTGTTTATAGGGCAGTTTCAATAGCTCACACATCTCGCAATCGAAGGAATTCAATGTTTGCGTTCATAATATTGAAGGGATGCTAACCCCATTGCTCCAAATCCCATTTATTATCATATTTCAGTCGAGCTGCTGGACCGTCTTCATCGAGTTCTACTTTGGACGTCTAATGCCGACTGGCTGAACAGCCGTTTCCCATACTGAGTCCATGTTGCCGAACCGTCGATTCACGGCTTTGGGGAAGTGCCTTGGGCTGTCCGTACGGCTGGCTCAGGTCGGATGCGGAACGTCCGCTCCAGGGCGGGGGACGAGCGTCCGCTACCCACCGAGGCTGTGTGAGAACGCGGTTGGGTGTGTCGGCGCGGATTGGTGACGGGGTGCGAGGTGCCGCGTGCCCTCACGCCCGCAGGGCGGTGAGGAGAGGCCCGGTTCCGAGGATCGCCATGACCCGCTTCAGATTGTAGGCCAGGACCTGCAGGCTCATCTCGGTGGCCACGTTTCTCAACCGTCGCATCCGGAAGTGCGTCGCCCCCATCCAGCCTTTGAGCGTCCCGAACACGTGCTCGACCGTCTGGCGCCGCGTGCGCATCGCATGAGGATCCGCGTCGAGCCGGCGCTGTACGGCTTCCAAGACAGCCTCGTGCTCCCACCGCGTCACCCGCCGCTCCTTGGCCGGCGTGCAGCGTGCCTTGATCGCGCAGTCGTGGCAGGCCGTCGTCCAGTAGCGGCGTAGCGTCAGTCCGCCCTCCACGTTCGTGTAACGGTACGAGAGCCGCTCGCCGGCCGGACACCGGTAGGCGTCCGCCTCTGGCTCGTAGACGAAGTCTTGTTTGCCGAAGCGCCCCTCCGCCTTGGCGCCCGAGGTCAGCGGCTTGGGCAGCGTCACCGCGATGCCGGCCTGCTCGCAGGCCAGGATCTCCTCGCCCGAGAAGTAGCCCCGGTCGGCCAGCACGCTGAGCCCTTCATGCCCGGTCGCCACCTGGCCCTGGCGGCTCATGTGCGCCAGCTGGGTGCGGTCGTGCCCGACGTTGGTCACCTCATGCGCGACGATCAGATGATGCTCGGTGTCGACGACCGCCTGCACGTTATAGCCGACCATCCCCGTGCCCTTACCGCTCGTGGCCATCGCCCGCGCGTCCGGGTCTGTCAGCGAGATCTGCCGGTCGGGGGCAGCCTCGACGAGCGTCTCCATCGCCTGCAACTCGCGCATTCGCGTCCGCAGGGCGTCCAGACGCTCGGCGATGCGCACCTTGCGCACGCGCGCGACCTCGTCTTCCTGGCGGTCGGCGGTGTCGAGGGCGGCGAGATAGCGTGCGATGCTCGCCTCGACCTGCTCGATGCGGCGCCGGACCGCGGCTGGGGTGAAGTTGCGATCACGGGCGTTCACCGCTTTGAAGCGGCTGCCGTCCAGCGCCACGACACCACCGGCCAGGAGGCCGAGTTGGCGACACAGCACCACGAACTGGCGGCAGGCGGCTTGGATCGCAGGACCGTTGTCGCGCCGGAAGTCGGCGATGGTCTTGAAGTCTGGGGCGAGGCGGCCGGTCAGCCACATCAGCTCGACGTTGCGGCCGGCCTCGCGCTCCAGGCGGCGGCTGGAGGCGACTTGGTGGAGATAGCCGTAGAGGTAGATCTTCAGCAGTGTCGCGGGATGGTAGCCGGGCCGGCCCGTCGTGGCCGGCACCACGCCGTCAAAACCCAGAGCCGCGAGATCGAGTTCGTCGACGAATGCATCGACGACGCGCACCGGATTGTCCTCGGATACGTAATCGTCCAGCCGGTTCGGCAGAAGCGTGACTTGATGGCGATCAGCACCACAAACAAAACGCGCCATAGCCGCCTCCGCCGTCCCGCAGAGACTATCAGAACAGCAGCGTTTTCACACAGCCTCCACCCCACGCGAACCTCCCAGCAAGCGCGGTAACATATCCCCCTTGATGGCGGAGGCCCGATGACAGCAGGCTCCGATCGGCCTCCGTGTGGCCCTCGACGAGGACACGTCTCGATGCCCGGCGATCCGGGGCGCGGCGGTGCCGGATTCGGCCCCTGCGGGCGCAGCTATCCGAGCTTCATCACCGCGTCGATCGCGCGCTCCACCTTCAGCCGCGCGCCGTAATGGATCATGTGACCGAGGCCGGGCAGGAGCCGCAGCGTGCTTCCGGGGATCGTGGTGTGCAGCCGCACCGAGTGCTCGCCGGCCTTGACGATCGCGTCCGCGTCCCCGGCCAGGATCGACACCGGCAGCGTCAGGCCACTGTAGCGGCGCTGGAGCCCCGTGACGGCGGAATTCATCGAGGCGGCGTCCTCCGAGACCGCGCGCAGTTGCGTCGCCGCCGCCGCGATCTCGATCGGGAAGCGCGCTGTGAAGCGGGCCGGCACAGGTTGGGGCCAGAAGACCTGCCGGAACGATTGCCCGGTGAGCGACGCGCTCACCTTCGCCGGCACCATGGCCCGCATCGCGTCGCCGAAGCCCGGCACGGCGAGCGGTGCGATCAGGGCCGCGTCGGTGCGATGCCCCGGAAAATAGGAGCCCGACAAGAGCACGAGCCCGCGCAGCGGGCGCCGCCCGTCGGCGGCGAGCGCCAGGGCGACGATCGTGCCCCAGGAATGCCCGACGATGAGGGGACGCTCGACGGAGAGCTGTTCCAGCACCCGGTGCAGCAGCACGGCCTGCCCTTGAGCGGTCCAGACCCGGTGGCGGGGGCGGCCGGTGTAGCCGAAACCGGACCGGTCGATCGCGATCACCCGGTAGCGGGCCGCCAGCCGGTCGATCAGGCCGCAGATCGCGAAATCCTCGGCCATGGTGCCGTTGCCGTGGACGAGCACCACCGGCCGGCCGCGTCCGCGCACGATGACGTGCACCGGCAGGCCATCGACCGTCACGAACTGGCCGGGCGGCTTGCGGGTCGTCTCAGACCCTTTCGCGGTGAGGGCGGCCGCGACCACCTTCTCGGTGTCCCGGACCGTCCGCTTCACGGATCGGACCGTCGCCTTGCGCGTCTCCCGGATCGCCGTCTCGGTCGAGCGGGTCACGGCCTTGGTGGCGGCCTTCGTGACGGACTTGGCGGCGCTCTCGAGGGAGCGCGTAAGCTGCCCCGTCACTTTCCGTGTCGTGCGGGTGAGGATGCGGCTCGCGCGGCGCCGGGTCTGACGAGGGGGGTCGAAGGGAAACACGGCGCCTCGCAGGGCAACGGGCCGGCTCGGCCTCAGGGCGACACCACACCGCGACGCTCCGGAGGGTCGCGCGCCGACATTACCGAGTTTCGCCCGCACTGCACAACCAAGGCTGGAAACGGAACGCGCCGTGCCCCTCAATGCGCCGGCAGCGAAGCGTCCGCCTTGTCGTGCCGGCCGAAGCGCTCGACCAGGGTGGTGCTGGCCTCGTTGAGGCCCACGACCTCGACGGTCCGGCCGGCGGCGCGGGCCTTCATCACCACGCGGTCGAGGGCGCCGACCGCCGAGATGTCCCAGAAATGCGCCGCGTGCACGTCGATGACGAGCCGCTCCACCGGCTCGCGGACGTCGATGCCCTCGGCGAAGGTGCCGGCGGAGGCGAAGAACACCTGGCCCGCCACCCGGTAGGTGCGGGTGCGCCCGTCCGGCGACAGCTCGGCGGTGATCCGGCTCATCCGCGCGACCTTGTCCGCGAAGAACACGCCCGAGAGCAGAACGCCGACCAGCACGCCGATGGCGAGATCGCGGGTGGCGACCACCACCGCGACGGTGGCGAGCATCACCAGGGAGGAGGGCAGCGGGTTGGTGCGCAGCGCCAGGAGCGAGCGCCAGGAGAAGGTGTTGAGCGAGACCATGATCATCACGGCGGTCAGCGCCGCGACGGGGACGATGGCCAGCAGATCCTGCAACAGCACCAGCAGCGCGAGGAGAAAGCCCCCCGCCACCAGGGTCGAGAGCCGGCCGCGGGCGCCGGACGACACGTTGATGACCGATTGGCCGATCATGGCGCAGCCGCCCATGCCGCCGAACACCGCCGAACTCATGTTGGCGAGCCCCTGGCCCATGCATTCGCGGTTCTTGGAGCTGCCGGTGTCGGTCATGTCATCGACGATCTGCGCCGTGAGCAGGCTCTCCAGCAGGCCGACCGCGGCGAGCGTCGCCGAGTAGGGCAGGATGATGCGCAGGGTCTCTAGGTTGAGCGGCACGTCGGGCAGGGCGAAGCTCGGCAGGGCGGTCGGCAGCGCGCCGAGATGGGCGACGGTGCGCACGTCGAGCCCGAGATACGCGGTCAGCGCGGTGAGCACGGCGATGGCGACCAAGGGCGAAGGCACCGCGCGGGTGATTTTGGGAAAGCCGTAGATGATGGCGAGCCCCAGCGCGATCAGCCCGTAGGTGGCCGGCGTGACGCCGGTGAGTTCGGGGAGCTGCGCCAAAAAGATCAGGATCGCCAGCGCGTTGACGAAGCCGGTCATCACCGAGCGCGAGACGAAGCGCATCAGCCGCCCGAGCCGGGCGAGCCCCGCCAGGATCTGGAACACGCCCATCAGGATGGTGGCGGCGAAGAGATACTGGACGCCGTGGTCGCGCACGAGATCGACCATCACCACCGCCGTGGCGGCGGTCGCGGCCGAGATCATGGCCGGACGCCCGCCGGCAAAGGCGATGACGCAGGCGATCACGACGGAAGCGTAGAGGCCGACCTTCGGATCGACCCCGGCGATCACCGAGAAGCCGATCGCCTCCGGGATCAGGGCGAGCGCGACGACGATGCCGGAGAGGATGTCGGCCCAAGGGTTGGCGAACCAGTTGGCGAACCAAGCCGAGCCGAACCGCCCGCGGGCGGTTGAAACAGTCGATGACATGGCAGAAGATTCCGCAGAGGGACGCGAGGCTCCGCCAGCTGATGCGGGGAGGGAGCGAGCGTCACGAATGCGTGGTCCGGCGGATCGGCGGCCGGAAGAGCCACCCGGGCTTGCACCGGGTCCGAGCGATTGCGCCGAGGTGTACGGTGCGTTGGGCTGCGGCGCAATACGGGGCTTATCGCAAGAAACTCACCGCCACCGGCACCAGAACCGCCGTCAGGAATGCGTTCAGCCCCATGGCGATGCCGGCAAACGTGCCGGCGACCTCGCTGACCTGAAAGGCGCGGGCGGTGCCGAGGCCGTGGGCGGCCAGCCCCGCTGCGAAGCCGCGGGCGCGCATGTCCTCGACGCGCAGGGTCCGCATCAGCGGCGTGACGATCACCGCGCCGGCCATGCCGGTGAGCATCACCAGTACGGCGGCGAGCGTCGGGTCGCCCCCGAGCGCCTCGACGATGCCCATCGCGACGCCCGTGGTCACGGATTTCGGGGCCATGGCGAGGCGCACGTCGTAGGGGATGCCGGCGAGCTTGGCGAAGACCAGCGCCGAGGTCATCGCCGTGACGCAGCCGACCAACAGGGCGGCGAGCATCGGCAGGAGCGCGCGGGTCACCGTCGCCCGCCGCTCGTAGAGCGGAACGGCGAGGGCCACCGTGGCCGGTCCGAGCAGGAAGTGCACGAACTGCGCGCCCTCGAAATAGGCGCGGTAGGGCGTGCCGGTCAGCGTCAGCACGAGGCCGATCATCCAGATCGCGTGGATCACCGGATTGGCGATCGGATGGCGCCCGGCCGCCTGGAACAGGCGGTCGGCCACCGCGTATGCCAGCAGCGTCACCGCGAGCCACAGCAGCGGAGTGCGGCTCAGATAGACCCAGAGCGCGAACTCGCCGGTCATCGGCGGTCCAGAAGCTTGGAGACCGCGACGAAGGTGAGCACCGTCGCCGCCAGCGTCAGGGTCACGGAGAGGGTGAGCACCGCCGCCAGCGCGAGCCCGTGGCTCGCCAGCACGTCGAGCTTGCCGACGATGCCGACGCCCGCCGGCACGAACATGATCGAGAGGTGGGCGAGCAGCCCCTTGGCGGTGCCCTCCAGCCCGCCATCGACCAGCGGCGGCGGCAGCCAGCGGGTCGAGGCCGGCTGCGTCCGGTCGCGCAGCACGAGGAAGCCGAGGAGCAGCGCCATGCCGATCACCGGCCCCGGCACCGGCAGGCCGGCGGCGCGGGCCGCCACCTCGCCCAGAAGCTGGGCGAGCAGGATCAGGGTCAGGCTGACGATCATCGAAAGGTCCGGAGTCCCAAGGGGATCATCCCCTCGGCGGGGTGTCGGGCCAGCGCCCCGATGGTTCTCCAGGGCTCTGCTCTGGATCGGCCATCACGCACCGGCGGGCTCGCGGAAGCCGCGGTCGCGGGCGGCGGTAATCGCCGGCTCGTCGAAGCCGAGCAGCTTGCCGAGGCGCCAGACCAGGGCCTCCTCGAACTCGTGCACCTCGCCGTCGGCGCCGGCCACCGACCACGCCATGGCGAGCAACCGCCCCCGCTCTTCCGGGCTGCTGCCGTCGCTGCCGATCAGCTCGACCAAGCTCGTCATGTCGCGGGTCTGCGCCTCGAAGGTGGCGGCGCGCTCGATCAGGCTCTGCGCCTCCGCGTCGCTGGCCGCGTAACGGCGGCGCACCAGCCGCACCAGCCGCTCGCCCTCGGCCGGGTCGAGCACGCCGTCGGCGCGGGCGACGTGGACGAGGAGCGCGGTCGCCGCGAGATGCTCCTCGCTGCCGTCGGGCACCGTCTCGGCCGGGGCCGGCAGGCCGAAGGCCGAGGAAGCGTAGGAGAGAAGCCGCTGAAGGAGGGCCATGTCCGTTCCCGTCCGATTTTGCGCGCCACCGTCGGGGGCGTGCGGGACGGGGTCAAGCGCGGAGCGGGCCGAAGCCCGCCCCATCACAGGATTTCCGGCCTCGCCGTGGTGCGGCTGCACAGGGTGCAGCCGCGTCCTGGGCGCGCCGAGGCGAGCGTCGTCTTGCTGGGATCCGTCAGCGGCGTGGGATCGGCGGGTCCGTGAAACCCTCCGCCGGGGTGTCCGCGTTGGATTGGCGAGCGAACGCATCGCGCCCGTCGCCGTTCGTTGCGCTCCCGATGTCCTTTGCGGGCCATACGTGGGACGATGCCGCCGGCACCCCCAACCCGAGCGTTTCAGCCTTACCGGCTCTGCGCCGGGTAGCGCGTGCCGTCCACGATGGCGTCGAGGGGGATGCGGGTCCAGTCGAAGCCCGCCGGCTCGGCGCGCTTGCGGCACAGGATTTCGCTGTGGCCGTACATCTCGGTGATCGGCGCGAAGCGCAGGCCCGGCCGCGCCCGGTCGGTGAAGTAGCCGACGATCGGGCTGCTCATGCCCTTGTCGATCAGCTCGAAGCCGAGGGCGTCGTTGAACAGGGCGCGCAGGCCCATGTCCGAGAACTGGAAGAAGTTCCACGGCCGCTCATGCGAGCGAAACGAGAAGTGCGTCTCGACGAAGACGTGGCCGCCGACCTTCAGGAGCTTGGCGATCTCGACCGCCGCCACCCAGGGCGCGGCGAGATGCTCGAACACCGCCGAGGAGAAGATCAGGTCGAAGCGCTCGTCTTCCCCGAAATAGTGGGAAAGCCGGTGGGCATCGCCGACCACATCGACGTTCTCGCCCGCGTAGAGATCGAAGCCGACATACTCCGCCTGGGCAAAGCGGTGGCGGAAGTTGGCGCCGGTGACGTTGCGCGAACCCACCTCGAGTACGCGCAGGCCCGGCTTGTCGAAGCGCTCCGACAGGATGTCGATCCAGGCGCCGTGCGCCAGGTCCTTCGGCGGGGCGATGCGGTCTCGGCGGAACCTGAACGGGAGCGTGGCCAGGGCGCCATAGGCGCGGATCAGCGAATCGGCCGCCCCCTTCAGCATCGTTGCATTCCGGCGCAGACGACCATCTCAGCGCACCGAGGCGATGCCGTCGGCGGTGGTCGAGCTGCTGACGTTCTGGCGCAGGTCCGCCTCGCCCAGCGTCTTCAGCTCCAGGCGCAGCAGCACGGTCTGGTTGCGCTCGCGCACGCCGATCGCGGTGGCGATGGGCGAGACGATGTAGTTCAGCGAGACCGTGGTGCACTCGTCCTGATAGCCGCCGCCGAGGCTCAGGCCGGAGAGGTAGGTCAGGCCGGGGCTGCTGTAGACCGGCGCGAGGCCGACGGGGTTGGCGAGGTAGGCGGTGTAGAGGTCGGCGAAGGTGTCGCGGGTGTCGAGGTAGCGGGTGAAGTCGACGAGCGCCGAACCGGTGACGAACCAGTTCGGGGTGATGCGGTAGGTGGCCGAGGCCGTCACGCCCTCGCGGCGGTGAACGAAGCCGAGCGCCGGCTGCGCCTCGTAGTAGGAGTAGAACAGCGAGGTCTCGAGCGGCAGGAACGGCGAGAACCGCGCGGTCACGCCGGTCTCGAACCGGTTCACGGCAAAGTCGCGCTGGTCGAAGCGGGCGCGGCTGATGAAGCTGATGTTCTGGTTGGGCGAGAGCTGGAAGCGGCCCACGAAATCCGAGCGGCGGTTCTCCAGGCCGGAATCGAGGCCGACATTGGCCAGATCCCCGCGGCGGAACGAGTTCACGCCCGCGACCTGGATCGACTCGCCGAACATCAGGTTGGCGTACCAGCCCGACGGGGTCACGACGGAGTATTGCGCGCCGAGATTGGCCCGCACGCCGCCCTCGACCCGGTCGTAGCCGGAGAACTTGTCCCACTGGAACAGCGAGGTGTCGTCGAAGACGAGGCTCTGCGCATCCTCGTTGGGCAGGCGGCCGATCCGGGTCTCGGAGGGCCGGGCGATCACCTGGGCGATCGGCTCCAGGGTGTGGACGCCGAGCCCGCCGAAATCGGCGACGAAGGGATAGCGGTAGTCGAGGCCGATCGCCGGCATGATCCGGCCGGAGAAGCCGTCATCGACGGTGGTGATGTTGTTCACCAGCGCGTTTTGGAAGCCCGAGCGGCTCGGGTTCACGAAGAAGGCGTCGGTGCGCAGATAGGTGAACGGCGTGAAGACTTGGCCGAAATCGTCGATGAAGCTGCGGCGCCAGGAGACCTGGGCCGAGAGCCGCGTGTCGACGCCGCCCAAACCGCGCACGATGCAGCGGTCGCGCACGAAGGTGGTGCAGGTCTCGTAGAGCGGGTAGCTGATCCCGTTGACGCTCGGGGCGAACAGGTAGCTGCCGGTGCGCGGGATGCCCTGGAAGTCGGTCGCCTCGCGGCTGAGGCTCGTGACGTTGGCCTCGAACCGCACCTCGCCGCCGATCTTGCCCGGCCCGTCGATGCGCTTGTCGTAGTCGATCACCGGCAGGACGATCGGCTGCTCCTTCTGCCAGTCGAAGCTCGACAGGGCCTTAAAGTAGTAGCCGCGCGCCTCGAACCACGAGCGGTCGCCCTGGCCGATCAGGTAGGCGGACGAGACCGCCTCGCGGAAATAGTCGGTGGTGATGCTCTGGTTGCGGATGCGGTAGTTGTCGAGGAACCACTTGTCGGTCACGCCGACGAGATCCCAGCCCGTGCGCCAGTGCTCGTTGATGAAGAAGCGCCCGCGCGTCTCGACCGAGCCGCGGAACTCGCGGTCGGCGGCACCGAGCGGCCCCGGCAGGAAGGCCGAGGGCGTCGATTGGAAGATGCCCGACAGGCGCAGGTTGTAGCTGCCGTTGTCGAGGCGCTGGCGGAACTCGGCCTGGCCCAGCACGCCCTGGCGCGAGACGAAGGCCGGCGTCAGCGTCAGGTCGTAGCTCGGGTCGAGATTGATGAAGTACGGGGTCGCGACGCCGCTGCCGAGCGGGGTCGAGGTGATGAAGCGCGGCGTCAGGAAGCCGGTCTTGCGCTTCACCGTCGGGTCGGCGGACTCGAAATAGGGCAGGTAGGCGACCGGGATCCCACCGATCTCGAGGCTCGAATCCTCGTAGGAGATCGTGTGGGTCTCATTGTTGTGGATGATCTTGGCCGCCTTGATCTGCCAGAGCGGCGGCGTCTCCGGATGGTCCTTGCACGGCTCGCAGGCGGTGTAGGTCGCGTAGTCGAAGCTCGATTGCTCGCCCGCGATCCGCTCCGCCCGCGGGGCGGAGATGCGGGTGCGCACCGTCTCGCCCTTCATCACGACGGTCTGCTGGATGCGCAGGGCCTCGACGAAGCCGTTCTTGAAGTCGTCGGTCAGCTCCATCCGCTCACCGGTGACCAGCGCCCCGGTCTCGTCGGTGAGGCGGACATTGCCCTCGGCGAAGACGCGGCTCGTGCCGCGGTCGTAGCGCACCCGGTCGGCCTGGAGCGTGCGCGCGCCGTAATGCAGCTCGGCATTGCCGCGCGCGGTCACGGTGTTGCGGTCGTTGTCGTAGATCAGTTCGTCGGCCTCGACGAGCAGGCGCTGGCCCTTCTCGCCGGGCTTGGCGCCGGCGAGCTTCTCCAGTCCGGCCTGGGCATGGGCGCGCGGCGCGGCGAGCCCGTAGGCTGCCGTCAGCAGTGCGGCCACGGAGACCGTGATCGCGATGTCGGCGACCTTACGCAACGCGCCACCCAACTCCTGTGCAGCCCCCTGCACGACGACCCCGTCCACCCGCCCCACCCGGACAACCGTGCATCAGCCGTCCTCCTGGTAGAGAAGCGTGAGCGTACCGAGCAAGCTCCCTACCACGGCGGGGAACCACGCCGCCACTGTCGGCGCGACCATCCCCGACGCGCCGAGGCCCTCCATGACCTGCCGCGCGACGTAGAGCACGAAGCCCGCGCTCACCCCGCCGAGCACCAGTTTACCGACACCACCAAAGCGGAAGAACCTTAAGGAAACCGTTGCCGCCACGAGGACCATCGCGAGGTAGAGCAGGGGCGTTGCCAGCAGCACATCGTACTGGAGCCGGTAGCGCGTGGCATCCAGCCCGGCCCGCTCGTGGCGTGCGATGGTCTCCGGAAGTTGCCAGAAGGGCACAGATTCCGGAGGGGTGAAGCGCTGGCGGATCTGGCTCGGATCGAGCGTCGAGGCGACGAGGTAGACCTCGTGGCTCTCGGGCGGTTCATCGCGTGTGAGAACCCGCACATCGCGCAACTCCCACCAGCCGTCGTGCAGGGTCGCCCGTGCCGCCTCGAGCTGCGCGGTGAAGATGCCCGCGTCGTCGAACTGGAACACGGTGACGCCGGCCAGCGTCGTCGTGCCCTCGACCGCCGTCTCGGCGCGGATGATCGCCTGGCCGTCGATGCTGCGCTGGCGCAGCCACAGGTCCTTGCCGGTGCCGGCCTTGGTGGATTTGGCGAAGATCTTCGCCTCGATCTCGCTGGAACGCTGCTTGAGCGCCGCCGAGAGGGGATTGTAGGCGCCGATGGCGAGCGCACCGATCGCCAGCGCCACGAAGGCGCCGGGCTGGAGGAACTGCCACGCCGAGATGCCGGCGGCCCGCGCCACCACGAGTTCGAGCTTGCGCGAGAGCTGCAGCAGGGCGGCCATGGAGCCGAACAGCACCGCAAACGGCAGCACGCTCTCGGCCACGGCGGGCGTGCGGTAGAGCGCGAGCTGCGCCATCAGCCCCGGCGAAGCGCCCTCCGCATCGCCCGCGCGACGCAGCAGCTCGACGAAATCGAGGGTGTAGACCAGGGCGAAGACCGTGAGGAACACGCCGAGGATGGTGCGCACGAAGCGCCACGCGAAGTAGCGGCCGAGGGTCGCGCCGATCAGCATGCCGGTGCCCTCAGGCCCGTCCGGCGAGCGGGCGCCGCCGCAGGCTACCGGCGAGCCTCCGACCGAGCCGGCCGAACCACTCGTTCATCGCGCGGGTTCGGGCGCCGCCGAAGATCAGCAGGCAGGAGAGGGCGATCGCACCGAGCGGCGCGGCGTAGATCGCGACCACGGCGCCAGGACTGCGCACGGCCGCACTGCTCGCGGCAAAGCCCGCGATGCGCAACGCGATGACGCCGAGCACCGCGCCGGCCACGGCGAGGCCCCGGCCCTGGCGCGTGGTGCGCGGATCGCCCAGAGCGGCAAATGCGATGAAGGCCAGCGCCAGCGGGTAGAGCCAGGCCGAGAGCCGGTCATGCAACTCGGCCCGGAAGCGGCCCTTCTGCAGGCGGTAATAGCCCTCGCCCGTATCGGGGAAGAGCAGCGCCAGGGTCGAGCGCTCGCGCGGCTTGTAGACCGTCTCGGAATCCGGCGGCGTGAAGGCGGCGAGATCGACGGCGTAGCGCTCGTAGCTCACGATCGAGGAATCGCGGCTGTCCTTCTGCTGGCGGTGGATGCTGCCCTTCTCCAGCACGAGGTAGGTCTGCCCATCGACCTCGCTGACGCGCCCGCGCTCGGCGAGGTAGACCACCGCCTTGCCGGCCTCGCGCTTGTCCTGGATGAACAGCCCCTGGAGCGAGCCGTCGGCACCGCGCTCGCGGAAATGGAAGGTGATGCCGTTGTCGAGCGCCGTGAACTGGCCCTCCTTGACGACGTTGGCGACGAAATCCCCGCGCACCCGGGTCAGCACGTCGCGCAACTCCTGGAAGGAGGAGGGCATCACCTGGATCGTCAGGAAGGCGACCACGACGCTGATGGCGAGGGCCAGCGTCGCGAAGGGCCGCAGCAACTGGCGCGGCGGCATGCCGGCCGCCGACATCACGATCAGCTCGGAATCGCCGTTGAGCTTGTTGAGCGCGTAGACGCAGGCGATGAACAGGGCGACCGGGGCGATCACCGTGATCAGCGTCGGCAGCGACAGGGCGGTGATGAACAGGAAGACGAGGAGCGTCTGCCCCTTGGCCGTGACGAGGTCGAGTTCGCGCAGGGCCTGCGTCACCCAGATCGTGCCGGTGAGGCCGATCAGGCAGGTGAGGAAGGCCCCGAGCGCGATCCTGAATATGTAGCGCTCGATCTGCGTCATCCGCGCCTTCCGACCCTCGCACCCCTTCCTCGCCGCCGGTCCCGGCGCCGCGCATTCTCGCCGGTCGCGGCGTCCAGGCCAAGCTGTCCCGAATGCCGATGCCTTTGGCCTTGAGCGTCTCGGGGCGCCCGGATTGAGGCCGTTTCGCGGCGCGGGCCAGTGGTGGCGGGGGAAGGGCCGAGGGTGGTTTCAGGCGGCCTGGGGCCCGGTACGCACCGCGGCGACCGTCATCCGCGGGTAGGCCGCGGCATCCTCAGGCGTGCGGATGTCGTTCGCGCTGTCGAATGGCTTCGTCGGCCTTCCTGGCGATGCGTCGGGATTCGACATGACCTCCTTAAGGGCGTTTGCGCAGCTCGGATCCGGCAGGATACGACGGCGGATAGTCCGGTGCATGAGCAACGACGCCCAAGCGGGCATGCCGCCCTCCAAAGCGGGCTCGCGGACAGGCCGGCCGGCCATCACGTTTCGCTGGTGGAAGCCTTCCCCGGCCCCCGGTCTCCGGCAGGAACTCGGGCTGCCGGCTTGAGCGCCCCCTCTGCGGCTCGCCCACGCGTTGCGTTCTGCGTTTCAGCGGGTACACAGGTTCGCCGGTTGTCGCGGGATCCGCGGAGGAGCCGGCGGAAGACGGGTTGAGAGCGAAGAGCATCATGGCCGGTGGGATCGAAATCGCCTTTGAACCGCTGTCGTCGCGCGGTGCCGGGGGCGACCTCGTGGTGTTCGTGGGCGACGACCTCG
Source organism: Methylorubrum extorquens (assembly GCF_024169925.1). Classification (NCBI taxonomy): domain Bacteria; kingdom Pseudomonadati; phylum Pseudomonadota; class Alphaproteobacteria; order Hyphomicrobiales; family Methylobacteriaceae; genus Methylorubrum; species Methylorubrum extorquens. The sequence goes on along the minus strand of NZ_JALJXF010000001.1, from coordinate 2,303,941 downwards.
CCGTGTCGGGGGCTGCGGCCGAGATCCTGGGGCGGCCCGGCACCGAGCTGGTCGCCCGCGCCGCGGCGAGCGAGCGCTTCAAGGGCAAGGCGCAGAGCGCGCTGGCCCTCCCGGCCCCGGCGGGCGTGGAGGCCGACCGGCTCGTGGTGATCGGGCTGGGGTCGGAGAAGGACCGGGCCAAGATCGACTGGACCGTGCTGGGCGGCTTCACCGCCGGCAAGGTCGGCGCACGCAGCGCCCGCGTCGTGCTCGACGGGCCCGGTTTCGCCGCCAGCGCCCGGGATGTCGCCGACTTCACCCTCGGCGCGCGCCTGCGCAGCTACCGCTTCGACCAGTACAAGACCAAGAAGAAGGACGAGGACGAGGCGGGTGCCGCGTTGACCCTGCTGGTCGCCGACCCGTCCGGGGCGCAAGCCGCCGCGCGGAGCGCCGAGGCGGTGGCCGAGGGCGTGATCCTCGCCCGCAACCTCGTCAACGAGCCGCCGAACGTCCTCTACCCGGAGGAATATGCCCGGCGCGTCTCCGAGCTGACGCAGCTCGGCGTCGAGGTTGAGATCCTCGACGTGGCGCGGATGAAGGAGATCGGCATGGGCGCCCTGCTGGCGGTGGCGCAGGGTTCGGCCCGCGAGCCGCGGGTGGCGATCATGCGCTGGAACGGGGCGGACGACGCCGCCGAGCCGCCGCTGGCGCTGATCGGCAAGGGCGTGGTGTTCGATTCCGGCGGCGTCTCGATCAAGTCGGCCGGCGGCATGGAGGACATGAAGGGCGACATGGGCGGCTCGGCCGCGGTCGTCGGCACCCTGCACGCGCTGGCCTCGCGCAAGGCCAAGGCGAACGTGATCGGCGCCATCGGCATCGTCGAGAACATGCCCGACGGCGCGGCCTACCGCCCCTCCGACATCGTCACCTCGCTCTCGGGGCAGACCATCGAGGTCATCAACACCGACGCGGAAGGGCGCCTCGTGCTCGCCGACGTGCTCTGGCACGTCCAGGCGACCTACAAGCCCAAGGCGATGATCGATCTGGCCACGCTCACCGGGGCGATCATCGTCGCGCTCGGCCAGGACATCGCCGGCCTGTTCTCCAACGACGACGCGCTCTCGGGCCAGATCACCGCGGCCGGCGAGGCAGCGGGCGAGCGGGTGTGGCGGATGCCGCTGATCCCGGCCTTCGACAAGGCGATCGACTCGAAGTTCGCCGACATGAAGAACACCGGCGGGCGTCACGGCGGCGCGGCGACGGCGGCCGCCTTCCTCAAGCGCTACGTCAACGACGTGCCGTGGGCCCATCTCGACATCGCCGGCGTCGGCATGTCGTCCACCCCCTCCGAGATCAACCGGAGCTGGGGCGCGGGCTGGGGCGTGCGCCTGCTCGACCGGCTCGTGCGCGAACACTACGAGCGGTGAGCCGCACCGGAGCGCTCTCCGCGGGCCTCGCGGCCGGCCCGGCGGAGACGCGTGCATCGCGATCGGAACGGGGCCGCTTGGCCATCGCCGCGGCACCGCTGCTGGCAGCACTCGCCGCCCTGTTCGCCGTCTTCCTCACCGGCTTCGATGGTCGCAGCGCGATGCCGCCGGACGTGGCGACGCGGTTCTACGGCTTCTTCCTCGACCGCTACCCGCTCTTCGCCTTCGCGCTGGTCTACGGGCTCACCCGCATCCTGGCGGTGATGCTGGTGCCGGGCCCCGCCTCGTTCGCCCGGCGGGTCGTCGGCGGGGGGATCGGCCTCGTGCTGCTGCTGGGGGTGAGCCTGCACCCGACCTTCGGCGGCCTCGTGCTGCGGGCGGGCTTCGGCACCGGCAGCGGTGCCTTCCTCAACGGCACGCCGATGGTGATCGCCTACACGATGGGGGCGGGCGCCGCTGCGGGCCTGTTCGGGCTGGCCATGGGGCTCGGGGCGCGGCTGGCCGGCCGGCCGGGTCCGGCGCTTAGCGGAGGCCGCTGGCGCAGGGCAGGGCGGGCGCTGCTGGGATGGGCCGCGGGCTTCCTGGCCCTGTGGTTCGCCGCCGCCCTGATCGGGCTCGCCCGCGATGCCGGGTTCGGCCCGTGGCCGCGCCGCCCGCTCGACGCCCGCGACCTTGTCGTCGCAGCAGGGCTGCTGACGGTCGCCGCCCTGCCGCACGGTCTGCTCGTGGCCGCCCGCCTGCGGCCGCAGCGGACAGCCCGGGCAACACCTCAAGCCGCGCGGGTGGGCACGGCTTGATCGAACGCGCCGGAAACGCTTAAGCCACGACGGGAAGCGGCGGAGCCGGCGTGAGGCCGGCCCTCATAAGCCGCATGCCACAGGGCAGGAGGGACGAGGATGGCGCAGGACCGGAGCGCGGAGCGTCCCTGGCTGGCCGCCTATCCCCCCGGCATTCCCGCCGACATCGACACCGATTCCGTCGGCACGGTGGTCGATCTGTTCGACCGCAGCGTGCTGCGCTTCGCCGAGCGCCCGGCGATCACCTGCTTCGGCGCGAGCCTGCGCTACCGCGAGGTCGGCGCCGCGGCGCAGGCGGTGGCGGCGTGGCTCGCTTCCAACGGCTACGGCAAGGCGAGCCGGGGAAGCGAGGCGGGCGTCGACGGCATCGGCGACCGCGTCGCGGTGATGATGCCCAACGTCCCGGCCTGTCCCGTCGCGCTCCTCGGCGTGCTGGTGGCGGGCTGCACCGTCGTCAACGTCAACCCGCTCTACACCCCGCGCGAACTCGCCGCGCAGATCAACGATTCCGGCGCCCGCGTCCTCTTCGTGCTGGAGAATTTCTGCCACACGGTCGAGCAGGCGCTGCCGCAGATGCCGAGCCTGGAGCGGATCGTCGTGGCGGGGCCCGGCGACGGGCTCGGGCTGAAGGGACGGATCGTCGATCTCGTCTCGCGGCGGGTGAAGCGGGCGGTTCCGCCCTACGCCCTGCCGGCCGGGCGGACCCAGCGGTTCGAGGCGGTGGTGCGGGCGGGCCGCGGCCTCAAGCGGCCCTCGGTCCTGATCGAGCCCGGCGACGTCGCCTTCCTGCAATATACCGGCGGCACCACCGGCATCGCCAAGGCGGCGATGCTGACCCACCGCAACATCATGGCCAATGTCGAGCAGAGCCGGGTCTGGTTCCGCGGCCCGTTGGGGGGCGGGGATGGGGAGAGGCAGGTGGCGGTGACGGCGCTGCCGCTCTACCACATCTTCGCGCTGACGGCCTGCTTCCTGTTCTTCTTCCGGCTCGGCGGCTGCTGCCTCCTGATCCCGAACCCGCGCGACCTCGACGGCTTCGTGAAGACGCTCAGCCGCACCCGCTTCACCAACTTCGCCGGGGTGAACACGCTGTTCAACGCGCTGAACAACCACCCGAAGATCGGCACGGTCGACTTCTCGCAGGTCGAGTACGTCGTCGGCGGCGGCATGGCGGTGCAATCGGCGGTGGCCGCCCGCTGGAAGGCGATCACCGGCCAGACCATCCTCGAAGGCTACGGCCTGTCGGAGACCTCGCCGGTGGTGAGCGTCAACCCGCTCGGGCTCGCCGAGTGGACCGGGACGATCGGCTATCCCTTGCCCTCGACCGAGGTGACGATCCGCGCCGAGGACGGCACGGTGCTGCCCTTCGGCGTACCGGGCGAACTCTGCGTGCGCGGGCCGCAGGTGATGGCCGGCTACTGGAACCGCCCGGAGGAGACGCGGGCGGCGATGACCGTCGACGGCTTCTTCCGCACCGGCGACGTGGCGGTGATGACGCCGGACGGGCAGATCCGCATCGTCGACCGGATGAAGGACATGATCCTCGTCTCCGGCTTCAACGTCTACCCGAACGAGGTCGAGGACGTGCTCGCCACTCATCCGGCGGTGCTCGAATGCGCCGTGGTCGGCGCGCCCTGCGGCGACAGCGGCGAGATGGTCGTCGCCCACGTGGTCCTGCGCGATCCGTCCGTGGAGCCGGACGCGCTCCGGGCCCATGCCCGCGCGAGCCTCACCGGCTACAAGGTGCCCCGCCGGATCGTGATCCAGGACAGCCTGCCGAAGACCAATGTCGGCAAGGTGCTACGCCGCGCGCTGCGGGAGGGTGGGCCGGCGGCCGGGTGACCGGTCCCCGGTGACGGGGACCGTCGCGTCGAAACGCGCTCCGAAGCATCGCCCCCGACCATCGGATTTGGAACGATGGTCCCGGATCTCGATTCGACTCTCTTCACCGCAGATGAGCATTTTTCACAAAGCGCCCGCTGCGCCTTCGTGCACGGAGGAAAAGCGCCCAGCGACCGGGCGTCTTGTGAGAGATACTCAGATCACGCCCTGGTCTCGGAGCGCCTGGGCGAATCCGCGCTCGACCAATGCCTCTGCTGCCCGCCCCGCCCCGAGCCCGGTCAAATGGATGTCATCATAGAACATGCCATCCAAGCCGTCGGCAAACGACTGGATGTCGATGTAATGAGCACCGAGCTGGCAGCATAGGTCTTCGATCTGCCGGTTCGCCGAGCGGCGATTGCGCACCCTGACGGAATACGCGTCCTTGCTTGTATAATGTCCTTGTACATACGCTCCCTGGAAGACAGTCTGGTGCGGGGTCGAAACGAACACGAGCGGGATCGCGAACGCTCGCGCGGCGTCGATGAGCAGTCGATTGAGGGTCGATCGACTGTTCTCGTCCATTTCCTCGCGAAAATTCTGGTCCCAGAAACCCGGCGCGTCGCCGTTGTCCATGATGCTGCGCAGATAGGCATCTTTGCTCCAGAAGCTGTCGACCTTGAACATCGCTTCCAGATCCATGATGCCGGTCATGAGGAAGACCGCATCCGGTTTCAGCGGGACGACCTTGTTGATGAAGGCATTTAGGACATGGAGCGTCGTACTCCCGCTGTAGCCGCCATTCAGTACATTGATGCTCTGACTCGTCTCCTGACGTATCCGTTTCTGGAGCTGCGCACAGAAGCGGTCATCTTCTTTGACGAACAGGCATTCCAGCACGCTGTCCCCCAATCCGATGATCGTCTTACCTGTTAAGGAATGGCCGGACAGAATGAACCCGTTCTCATCGGTACGAACGCGGCACGGGCGGTCATCGATGGCATGACCACGGGCCTCAACGTAATCTGCGGAGGGGATCGCCTCGAAATCAAGGTTGGCACCATATTCCTTCAGTCGGATTGATCTTCCGGCCACACGCCCCTCCGCAATAACTATCGCAATTTCATTTTGCCCGCGACAAGCACCTATCGATGAACTGGTTTGCGGAGCACAATGTTTCCAGCTCGCGCCGGAATGCTTCAGCGCGCCGCAGCTGCTCGTCATAGTTCTCCAAAGCCAAGTCGAGGCGAGACATGAGATTGCTGCCTAGGTCGTTGGTGAAGATGAAGGGGCAGGCCGTCATCCAGGGCGGGATCGGGATAGGCTCCGACACGACCACTGCCCCGACCGCGGCACCGATCAAGGTCCGAGGCTCGAATGACACATGATCCTCCGCATGGATGTTCAAAACGACCTTGGACCTACGAAGCAAATTGACAAGTTCTTCACCGAACAACCCGTGATCGATGCTGACCAATCTAAATTTTCGCCGCTTTAACGGTTCGAGCATTTCGTACCTACGCGGCGAGACACGCCCTATGAAAAGTACATCGATATCTTTATGGCAACTTTTTCGTTCGAAAAGTATTGGATTCAGAGGATAAGGAGGAAAATCTGCAAATTTCATTCCGACACTATCGAAAAATTCTTTTGAAGAGATGTCATAATGATAGAGCTGATCGAACCGCCGGATCGCGCTATTGTCGAAAAAATCGAATTTCCTTCTATGAACCTCTGCTCCGACGATGCGATCCCCGATTTTTTGCGGGAAGATTTCGCTTGAGAAGCCGATTTTCTCGCCGGAAAACGAGAGCAGCACGGATAGCGGCACGAGCTCGGGCCGAAACGCAAGCAGCGCGTCCGGCTTGAAAGCCTCGATTACGTTGAATGCGCGATTCTCAACACCATGATAAAATTCGAGCTTATGGATCAGCGTCTTTCCATGCGTCTCCGGCATGTGAAGTTCAAAGTAGGGTCGGTGCCCCACAACGAGGACCCTGCGCTCGTAGTTCTGGTTGATCGCCATCCCACTAGCTCCAGGCAACGAAATCATCGTTGAACATTTTTGGAAACCAGACACTGGCGTGACCGACCGATGTGTACAATTGGAGACGCTCGCGATCCCAGACGAATTTACTGTCGTCGAAATCAGCTTCGTAGTGTACGTGCCACCCTTTTTCCATTCGCTCTTTCTCGAATCGGGGGAGCCTTTCCAGCGTAATCTTACGTCGAGCGTGGCTCACGGAGCGAAGTGCATAATGCTTGCGCGGGAGGCGCAGGGGATAAGCTTTGATACCGCCGAACTGCACACAATGTCCGGCTGAACTGGCGAGATCCACAACTGTATCGGGCTGAATCCAAGCCTTTAGTTGGCTCGCATATCCAGGCTTGTCACTGAACTCGAAATAGTCGAAATGCGCTTCGATATCAGGACCGGGCTCCGATCGGTCGATCGGCCTGAAGTCGAACATGCGCATGTTGACAGCATTATACCCGAGCGAGGCTATCGCCTGCAGCGTCGATGCGCAGGTGGAATTGCCGACAAGCGAGGTGGTTATCTCGTCGCTGTCCTGATGAAGGATCCATCGGCCAGGAAATTGGCTGGCGATTACCTGCTTCCGGCTGAGGATGCCGTGCCAGTCGTACTGATCGCTCGGCCCGGCGGATGGGAATCTCTCGATTCCGTCGATATAGGGCGTCAGATCGGATGCTGAAGCCAACTCACTGATGATCTCGTAGGTCGCGTCAGTCGACCAGTTATCAATCAGCCATAGCGAGAGACCTTCTCTCACAGCGGCACGAAGCACGGCCTCGATACAGTCAGCATCGTTGTACATAGCAATAATGGCAAGTGGGCGACGCGCGTCCTTTCCTCTGTCTTCGCCGATGCGGTAGATCAGCTTATCGAGGTAGATGTAGCGGTTAAAAATCTCCTTTGTTCCGAAATAGTCGGAATAATTTACGAACTTGAACTGCAATCGATCGATCTCGTTCGCGTGGCCGGCAGGCGAATCGTTCAAGGGCATTGTCACGCGGCGCTCGCCGAGACCGTAGGCGGTGAAATGCGCCAGCGGGCTGACGTTGTTTTGAGCGACGTCGGGATATCGGGCGTTGTAGAATTTGGTGTCGAAAAGGGGGTGGGTATCGATAGCACTCCATTTTTCGTTCGAAGACATGTAATTTTTGAGAATAGGCAGGGTTTGCCCGGAATTTACGCCAAGCGCGCTGCCGATCCGGTGCATCGAGAAAAAGGGCGACGTACTATACCCGTTCTCCGAGCCAATCTGTAAAAAGTGCTCGAGAGGAGAGCCCCCTCGATCGGTGTGCTTCATGTATGTGCCGACATACCAATCGTTATCAAAATACATCGATGGAGAGATATTATCCCTCCAACCATCTTTGCAATAATGCTCGAATGGCTCGACATCGATGCAAAATCCCTTCTTTTCCGCCTCATGAATATAGTATCCGATATCGAACATGATATGAGGACACAGTCCGATCCTCCACCCTCTCTTGATGTAATGCAGGAGATAGTTGGCTGGGCGTCGGGCGTGCGCTGGAAATCGTGCTTTGTAAAATTCGAGGTCGAATACGCCATCAGTGCCGATTTTTGATTGCCGCTCAGACCGCAGGTATGAACGTGCAGCTTTTAGCCTGCCATCGTGAGGCAAGTTCTTTATCAAGCTAAATGAATTGAAGACTGCACTGCTTGCCAGCAGTCGGATATCTTCACTTTTTACAATGATGGACAACAGTCTTCTCATCGACGGTCGAGTCTCCACAAGGATGTCTTCGGCGCGAACGGTCTCCGAAAGTTGCGCCTGCGCTGCGGCGTCGCTTCGCCACCTGCTGACCGGTGACCGGGTGGGGCTACGTCAAGACTGATCTCGTTGCGGCCGAAGCGACACTCCAACGAAGCATCGATATGCATCGCTCAATCGCTCATCTCGCCATGAAGAGGATACACCCGAAAGCTCAAAGCAACAGAGCATGAGCACAAGTGATATCCTGAAATATTTGATGCCATCGGCCACTTTTATCGATGAGTGCCAGCGCTTTTCACATGACGTGAACCCGCCACCATAAATCTCGCTAAGGTTGGCTTTCTAGGCAGAAGCCGCGCAGTTAGCAACTTAAAAGAACGCTCAGGGTGTCGAACGTCTCGTGCTGCCACGCAGAAGGACCGCGTGCCGTTGTGTTGGCGCTTCAGCGCTCGCGGCTCGGGCCCGCCGGTTGCCGGCGCCGCGCCTCGGTGCCGCGGGGCATGCAATAAGGGCGGTGGCGGGAGAGTAGCTGCACCATTGTGCAGTGCGGAACCGTGCCTGGCAGCGATCATTGCCCCCTGACGAGGAGGTGATCGATGGCGGAAGTTCACGCATTCTTCGATCAGATGATCGGCTGGATCGTCCAATGGCCCTGGTGGGTGGCGAGCCCGATCCTGCTGGCCGGCTGCTGCGCGCTGGTGCTGCCCCTGCACGGGGCGGCCTACCGCTTTGCGCAGAGGGCGGTGAGCGGAAAGAGCCTGTTCTGGCGCTCGCTGGTGTCACGCACCCGAGGGCCGAGCCGGCTCGCGCTGCTGGTCATCAGCTTGGCACTAGCGGTCTCCACCGCGCCGCTGACGTGGCAGATCCGGCTCGTCCTCAATCAGGTGCTGCTCGTCGCCTTCGTGACGCTCGCGGGTTGGACCTGCGCCACGGCGATCCACATCGCCACCGTGATCTACCTGCGCCGGTTCAAGCTCGATGCGGAAGACAACCTGCTCGCCCGCAAGCATTTCACGCAGATGCGTATCTTGGAGCGGGCGGCGCTGACCTTGGTCGCCCTCGTGACCGTCGCCATCGCGCTGATGACCTTCGAGCCGGTGCGGCAATACGGGGTGAGCCTGCTCGCCTCGGCGGGCGCGGCCGGGTTGATCCTCGGGCTGGCGATGCAGCCGGTGCTTTCCAACCTCGTGGCGGGCATCCAGATCGCCATCACCCAGCCGATCCGGATCGAGGACGCGGTCATCGTCGAGAACGAGTGGGGCTGGGTCGAGGAGATCAACGCGACCTACGTCGTCGTGCGGCTATGGGACTGGCGCCGTCTCGTCCTGCCGCTGACCTACTTCATCCAGAAGCCGTTCCAGAACTGGACCCGCGACGGCGCCTCGCTGATCGGCTCGGTGTTCCTCTACGTCGATCACAGGGCGCCGATCGAGGCGATGCGCAAGGAACTGCGGCGGATCGCCGGGGCATCCCGGCTCTGGGACGGCAACGTGGTCAACCTGCAGGTCTCGGACGCGCGGGAGAGCGGGATCGAGCTGCGGATGCTGGTGAGCGCCCGCAACGCGCCCCAGACCTGGGATCTGCGCTGCGAGGTGCGCGAGAAGATGATCGGCTTCCTGCAGAAAGAGTATCCTGGCGCCCTGCCGCGCCAGCGTGCGGAATGGGTGAACCCCGATCCGCCCCCTGCCGGCGGCCAAGCCGCGCCGCAAGCCGGCAACGAGCCCGGCATCCGCGGCGAGCGCCCGCTCCGGAGCGATCCCCGCGCCGCGGCGGCCTGAACGAGAAAGGGCCCGGTGCGGATCGATCCGCACCGGGCCCTTCTTCTGTCCGCCGAGGGTGGCGGCTCAGCAGCTCGCGTGGCCGCACTGGCGGATGTCGCTGATGGTCTTGCGCATCGGCTCGACGCCGACCGCGCCGGGCAGGATCTCGTCGCCGATGACGAAGGCGGGCGTGCCCGACAGGCTGAGCTTGTCGCCGAGGCCGACATTCTCGGTGAGCGCGGCCTTCACCTCCGGCCCCTGCGCATCCTTCTTCAGGCGCTCCACGTCGGCACCGAACTCACGCGCCACCGCGATCGCCCGCTCGCCGTTGATGCGACCCTTGGTCTCAAGCAGCTTGGCGTGGAAGTCGAACATCTTTTCCGGCTTGATCTGCATCTTGGCCGCGAGCGCGATCCGGCTCGCCTCCAGCGACTCGGCGCCGAGCACGGGGAAGTCCTTGAGCACCACGCGCAGCTTCGGATCGGACTTGATCAGGGCCTGCACGTCGGTGAAGGCCTTGCGGCAATAGCCGCAATTGTAGTCGAAGAACTCGACCACGGTGACGTCGCCGTTCGGGTTGCCGGCGACGATGCCGTGGGGCGAGTTCGTCAGCGCCTCGCGCGACTCCTTCAGCGCGGCGGCCTGGGCGAGCTTCTGCGTCTCCTGGGCGCGGCGCTCGCCCTCGGCGATCGCCTCCTGCAGGACGTCGGGGTTCTTGACGAGGTAGTCCTTGACGATCCCCTCGATCGCCTTGCGCTGGGCGTCGGTGAAGGGGGCGGCGTCCTCCGCGCGGGCGCCCGCACCCGCACCGAGCGCAAGGCCGCCGGCGAGGGCGAAGACGGAAACGGAGCGGAAGAGCTTCATCGATACCTCGAAATGCGTGGCGGGGACGAAATCCCGGCGGGGACCATCGACAAGGCGCTCCAACCGGCCCCGCCGACGAAACTATGGCACAGCGCGCGCCTCGCGCCGATCCGAATCTGCCCGGACGGAAAGCCGCCCCCTGAAGGGTCTCGCGCTGTTCCTGCTCCCGGGCTGCGGCGATTTCGCGGCGCCCGCCCTCTGGCGCGGTTGCGGGATCGAAAGTCGTTCAGTCTTAGCACTTTGCTAAATGATACACTTCAAGTTCCAAGCCAGCCGCGATGCCGCCGGGATAGGCGAAACGGGGAGGGTGAGCTTGATCGTCGTGCTGAGCGACCGCCCGGATCGTAGCCAACCCCTGGTCGAGGCCGTGCGCGCGGTCGCCGAGTGCCGGGTCGTCGGCACCGACGAGACGTGGGACCGGATTGGGTTCGTCCGCGGCGTGATCGCCGACATCACCCTGACCCGTCCCGAAGCCAAGCGCTGCCTGCGCCTGCTGGCGAACCGCCCCGCGCGCACCCGCACACCCCTCATCTGCCTGACGCGCGGCAACGGGCAATCCGCCTTCACCGAGGCGCGCAACCTCGGCGCCACCCTGTGCCTGTCGGCGCTGGCCGAGCCGCGCATGGTGGTGGGCTCCCTGGTGCGCGAGGTCTGGCCCGAGAAGTCGGTGGCCGACCTCGTGGTGACCCGCGAAGCCGAGCGGGCGGGCACGCTGATGACGCGCCTGTTCGAATCGGCGCAGACCGGCCCGATCGACCTGTCAAGCGTGGAGCGGGGCATCGCACCGGTGCTCGACGCGATCCACGAGGGCGGCCTGTCGCGCTGGCTCGACGAGGTGTGGGCGCATGACGACGTGACCTTCCAGCACTGCCTGCTGGTCTCCGGCGTCGTCGCCGCCTTCGCCCAGAACCTCGGCCTCTCCGCCGCGGACAAGCAACTCATGACCCGCGCCGCGCTGGTGCACGACGTGGGCAAGTCGCGCATCCCGCTCGTCATCCTCAACAAACCCGGCCGGCTCGACGACGACGAGCGTGCCGTGATGCAGACCCACGCGCCGGTCGGCCACGAGATCCTGACGGCGTCCGGCGGCTGCGACGCGGTCACGCTCGCGGTGACGCGCCACCATCACGAGATGCTCGACGGCTCGGGCTACCCGGACAAGCTCTGCGCCGACGCGATCGGCGACCCCGTGCGGCTGCTGACGATCTGCGACATCTATGCCGCCCTGATCGAGCGGCGCCCCTACAAGGCGCCGATGTCGAGCCGCGACGCGCTCTCGATCCTGTCGGGCATGCAGGGCAAGCTGGAGGGTGGGCTGGTGCAGGCCTTCGGCCGCGCGGTGCAGACGGTGCCCTGAGGCTGCCACGCATTGCCGCGGACGGATCCATAGACACCGGGCGCCGCTCGGCGCGCAGGCGGAACCCGCCGGTTGAGCGGGGGGCCGGCAGGGTCTACCTGACCGGAGTCTTGCCTCTCCCGTGAGGAGCCCCCGCCCGTGAGCCCCGATCCCGCCCTCTCGCGCCGCGCCCAGGCCGTCGCGCCCTTCCTGGCGATGGACGTGATGGCCGCCGCCGGCGCGCGCGAGCGGCGCGGCGAGGGCGTCGTCCACATGGAGGTCGGCCAGCCCTCGGCCCCGGCGCCGCGGGCGGTGATCGCGGCGGCGCAGGCCGCGCTCGCCGACGGGCGCATCCCCTACACCGAAGCGCTCGGGCTTCCCGCTTTGCGCGCGCGCATCGCCCGGCACTACGCCGAGACCTACGGCGTCAGCCTCTCGCCGGAGCGGGTGGTGGTGACGACGGGCTCCTCGGCGGGCTTCGTGCTGGCCTTCCTCGCCCTGTTCGATGCGGGCGCCCGCATCGGCGTGCCCCGCCCCGGCTACCCGGCCTATGACGGCATCCTGCGCGCCCTCGACCTGATCCCGCAGCCGCTGACCCTGCGCGCGGAAGACCGTTATGCCCCGACCCCCGCGCTGGTGCGCGCGGTCCATGCGGCGCATCCCCTCGCCGGCCTGCTGGTGATGAGCCCGGCCAACCCGTCCGGCACGGTGATCGCGCCCGCCCGCCTCGCCGAACTCTGCGCCACGGCGCGGGCGCTCTCGCTGCCCTTCATCTCCGACGAGATCTATCACGGCCTCAGCTACGGCGTGCCCACGGCGACCGCGCTGCAGTTCGACGCGAACGCCCTCGTCATCAACTCCTTCTCGAAATTCTACTGCATGACCGGCTGGCGGATCGGCTGGATGGTGGTGCCCGAGGCGTTGGTCCGCGGAATCGAGCGGCTGGCGCAGAACCTCTACATCTCGGCGCCCTATCTCTCGCAGATCGCAGCCCTCGCCGCCTTCGACACCCTCGACGAGATCGTGGCGATCCGCGAGGGCTATGCGCAGAACCGCGCCGTGCTCCTCGACGCGCTGCCGGGGCTCGGCTTCACCGACATCCACCCGGTAGACGGGGCCTTCTACCTCTACGCGGACATCGCCCGGCACACCGACGACGCGAGTGCCTTCTGCCGACGGATGCTAGAGGAGGCGGGTGTCGCCGCAACGCCCGGCCTCGACTTCGACCCGGAACAGGGCAGCCACCACATCCGCTTCTCGTTTGCCGGCTCGAACGCGGACTGCGCCGAGGCGGTGGCGCGGCTGAAGGGATGGCTCGGATAACGGATCGAGCAACGTTCCGCGGCCGAGCGGTGGCGCGAGAGGGAGACCCCTCTCATACCAAATCCGGTCGATCCCTTCGGGATGGCGGATTTGGACGTCGCTCAGTCGCCGCGCGGGCTGGCTGATCCGGTCCCCGCTTGGATCAAGCGGAAACCGGATCGCTCCGACGCTCTCAGCGCGGCGTCTCCCCGGCGGTGGCCGGCGGGGGTGGGGTGCGCGTCGGCGTCTTCACGCCGAAATGATCGGCGAGCTGGCTCCCGTCATAGGTCTCGGAGAAGGTGTCCGGCTTCTCCGGCAACATGGTCTCGTTCCAGGCCTGCCAAGCGGCTTGGAGGCGGGAGAAATCCTCCGGCCGGCGGCTCTTCAGGTTCGCCCGCTCCATGGGATCGGCGGCGACGTCGAACAGGAAGGTGTTGTCGCGAATCTTGAGGTACTTAAGGTCGCCATCCCGCAGGGCGGCCTGCGCGTTGGCCCGGTAGCGCCAATGAAAGTGGCGGGGACGCTCGGGCGCCTGCCCGGTCAGGATCGGCAGGAGATCGATTCCGTCGGAAGGGTAGGCCGGATCGGGTGCGGCACCGGCTGCGGCGAGGAGCGTCGGCAGCCAGTCCATGGTGATCGTCGCCTGGGTCGAGATGGCGCCCTGGGGCAGGCGGCGCGGCCAGGAGAGCAGCGCCGGAATCCGCAGGCCGCCCTCCAGCAGCTCGGTCTTGCGCCCCGTGAACGGCCATGTGTCGGAGAAGCGCTCGCCGCCGTTGTCGCTCGTGAACACCACGACCGTGTCCTGCGCCACGCCCGCGGCGTCGAGGGCGTCGAGCACGCGGCCGATCTGGGTGTCCATCTCGGCGACGATGCGCCGGTAGGTCTCCTGGGTGCCTCCGTCGAAGTGACGCAGGTTGCTGCCCGCGATGCGGCGCGACTCCGCCGCGTCGTCCGGCGTCTCCCAGGGCCAGTGCGGCGCGTTGAAGTGCAGGCTGAGGAAGAACGGGCGCCCGCCGCGGGCGAGGGCCGTGACGGTCTCGACCGCGCGCTGGCCGAGGAGATGCGTGACGTAGCCGGACTGCTCGACCGGCACGTCGCCGTCCCACAGGTCCGGCTTGTCGTCGGTACCGCGGTGGCTGAAATAATCGATGGTACCGCCGCGAAAGCCCCAGAAGGTGTCGTAGCCCCGCTGGAGCGGCCCGTATTCCTGCACGCTGCCGAGGTGCCACTTGCCGACCAAGGCCGTGCGGTAGCCGGCTCGGCGCAGGAGACCGGGCAGGGTCGGGTGATCCGACGGGATGCCGCCGGTAAAACGGGTCGTCACCGGCTCCTGAAGGCCGACCGGCAGGCGGTACTGGTAGCGCCCGGTGATCAAGGCCGTGCGCGTGGCCGAGCAGACCGGCGAGTTGGCGTAGCCCTGCGTGAAGCGGATGCCCCGTGTCGCGATCCGGTCGATATGCGGGGTCGCGAGATCCGGTCGGCCGTAGCACGCGACATCGGCGTAGCCGAGGTCGTCCGCCATGATGAAGACGATGTTGGGCTGCTGCGCCGCCCGCGCCTCACGCCCCGCCGTCACCACCGCTGCCGTGCCGGCCGCGGCACTCCGCAGCACCCGCCTGCGCGTCATGTTCGCCATGTGATTCCCCGTCGTTCGGGGGATCTGTAAACCAACGCATGTTGGCTGGCAGCCGTGCGGCCTGTCAGTTCCAGCGCCTCTGTCAGCGCCCATCAGGCTCTGGCCGAAAGCCGGCCCGGCGTTGCGCGGGCTCATCCTTCAGGAGCCGGTGGAGCGCCCCGGTCGGCGAAGCGGGGCCCGGCAAACCGGGCCCCCGTCACGATTGCGCAACGTGCGCGGGATCCGCGATCCCGCGCCGCGTCTTACTCGCCCGACAGCGCCGCCTTGGTGCGCGACCACCAGCCTGCCCGCTTGGGACGGTTCGGGTCCGGCGGCGTCAGCACCACGGCGACGGGTTCCGGCGCGGGCTCGGCGGAGGCCGGAGCGGGGGCTGCCGCCTCGGTGGCGGCCTCCGCGAGGGCCTCGACCTGGATCGGCTCGACCTCCGGCGCGCGGACGACCGGCGGCTCGGCCGCGGCGCCGTTCTCGGCGGCGAGCGAAACCGTGCTCACGTCGGCCTCGCTGACCGGCTCCTCGGGGCCGACCGGCAGGGTGTTGGAGGCGGTCTCCTCGGGATGCGCTTCAGAATACCCCTCGGATTCCTCCGTGGCCCGCAGTTCGCCGGCCTCGTCCGCCTCGGCGTCCGACTCGGAATCCGAACGGCCGTTGCGCTCGGTCCGGCCGCGGCCGCGGCCGCCCCGGCGCCCGCGGCGACGGCGGCGTCCGTTGGCGTCCTCGCCGTTGGCGTCGGCCGCATCCGATGCGGTCTCGTCCGGTTCGGCCGCGGCGCCGAGAGCCGCCTCGGCGGCCTCCGGCTCGGAATCGGGCGACTCGTCGCCATCCTCCGCGCCGTCCTCGCCGTCGGTCCCGTCCTCGTCCCGCGCGCGGGCCTCGCCCTCACCGGCGGTGCGGCCACCACGGCGACGGCGGCGGCGACGGCGACGGCCACCGCCCTCCTCGGACGCGTCGGCGGCCGGGCGCTCCTCGGAGCCGCCCTCGACTTCCGCTTCGACCTCGGTCTCGACCTCTTCGATCTCCTGGCTTTCGATCGCCTCGTCCTCGAACTCCTCGGCCTCGTAGACCGGCGAGATCGCCACGGCGCGCACGCCCGTCACCGGGCCCTCGTGCTTCACCGCCGGCTCGCCGCGTTCGAGCTGGAAGGCGGAGGTCGCCACGAGCCGGTCGTCGGCGGAGACCGTGATCGTGACCGAGAAGCGCTGCTCGAGATCGAAGAGATGCGCCCGCTTCTGGTTGAGGATGTAGAGCGCCGTCTCGGTGCGGGTGCGCAGCACGACGTTGTGGCTCGCCGACTTGAGCAGCCCCTCCTCGATCGAGCGCAGGATGTGCAGCGCCACCGAGGAGGTCGCCCGCACGAAGCCCGAGCCGCCGCAATGGGCGCAGGGGATCGAGGAGGATTCGAGCACGCCGGTGCGGATGCGCTGGCGGCTCATCTCCAAGAGGCCGAAGGGCGAGATCCGCCCGACCTGGATGCGCGCCCGGTCGTTCTTGAGCGCCTCGTTCAGGCGCTTCTCCACCGCCCGATTGTTGCGCTTCTCCTCCATGTCGATGAAGTCGATCACGACGAGGCCGGCCAGATCGCGCAGGCGGACCTGGCGCGCGACCTCTTCGGCCGCCTCGAGGTTCGTCTTGAGCGCGGTGTCCTCGATGTCGTGTTCGCGGGTGGCGCGGCCGGAGTTCACGTCGATCGAGACCAGCGCCTCGGTCGGGTTGATGACGAGGTAGCCGCCCGAGCGCAGGGCCACGTGGGTCGAGAACATCGCGTCGAGCTGCTGCTCGACGCCGTAGCGGGCGAAGATCGGCGTCGTGTCGCGGTAGGGCTTCACGACCTTCGACTGGTCGGGCATCAGCATCCGCATGAAGTCCTTGGCCTCGCGGTAGGCGTCCTCGCCGGAGACCAGAACCTCGTCGAGATCCTTGTTGTAGAGGTCGCGGATCGCCCGCTTGATCAGCGAGCCCTCCTCGTAGACGAGCGCGGGTGCGGTCGAAGTCAGCGTCAGCTCGCGCACGCTCTCCCACAGGCGCATCAGGTACTCGAAGTCGCGCTTGATCTCGGGCTTGGTGCGCGAGGCGCCGGCCGTGCGCAGGATGATCCCCATCCCCTCCGGCACGTCGAGGTCGGCCACCACGTCCTTGAGGCGCTTGCGGTCGGCGGCCGAGGTGATCTTGCGGGAGATGCCGCCGCCCCGTCCGGTGTTGGGCATCAGCACCGAGTAGCGGCCGGCCAGCGACAGGTAGGTGGTGAGCGCCGCGCCCTTGGTGCCGCGCTCTTCCTTGACGACCTGGACGAGGATGATCTGGCGGCGCTTGATCACCTCCTGGATCTTGTAGTGGCGACGATAGGCGCGCGGACGCTCGGGGAGTTCGGCGAGCGCGTCGCCCGAGCCGCCGACCTGCGCGACGCGCGGCTCGCCGTCCTCGGACTCCTCGTCGTCGTCCTCGTCGTCCGAATCGTCTTCCTCGTCGTCGTCCTCATCCTCGTCGTCGGACTCGTCATCCTCCGAGTCCTCGTCGTCCGAGTCGTCGGTCTCGGCGTCCTCGTCGGAATCCGCCTCGGCTTCCTCGATCTCGGCCTGGGAGAGCGGCGCGCTGGCGGCGACGGGCTGGGGCTCGACCGTCTCTGCCTCGGCGGAATTGGCCTCGGCGGGAGCAGCCGCGGACGAGTCCGCGGTCTCCACGGGCAGGTTCGGCGCCTCGGAGAGCGCGGCGATGTCGGAGGGCTCGACCGCGCCGGCTTCGTCAACAGAGGTCTCGACGCGCGCCTCGTCGGCGGAGGTGCCGGGCTCCAGCGCCGCCTCGGGCAGGCTCGCGGAGGCATCGCCGCCGGCCTCGACGGTTGCGGACGCCGCGTCGCCCTCGCTCCGCTCGTCGGTACGTCCTTCGACGAGAGCGGACCGCACCGCCTCGATCGCCTCCGGCGCGGGCGCGTCGGCGGCCTGGCCCTCACCGGGAATCGCGGCGTCTTCGGAACCCGCCTCGGACCCGGCCTCTTGCGACTTCACCGTGTCGTCGTGGCGCGAACCGCGGGCCTCGGCCCGGCGACCGCGCGAGCGGCGGCCGCGCGGCGGACGGCGCTCCTCGCGCTCGCGGTGCTCCTCCTCCTCGCGCGCCTCGGCCTCGATCAGCGCGAGGCGGTCGGCCATCGGGATCTGGTAGTAGTCGGGGTGGATCTCGTTGAAGGCGAGGAAGCCGTGGCGGTTGCCGCCGTACTCGACGAAGGCCGCCTGGAGCGAGGGCTCCACGCGGGTGACCTTGGCGAGATAGATGTTGCCCCTCAGAGGCCGGCGGTTGGCCGCCTCGAAATCAAATTCCTCGACCCGCGAGCCTTGGACTGTGACGACCCGGGTCTCCTCCGGATGCATCGCATCGATGAGCATCTTGTTGTTGGCCATGACGTGCTTTCGACATGGCGGCCGACGTCGTTCTCCTCACGCTCGCGCCGCTTGGTCCCGGCGGCGCCGCCCCCGGCCTGCGGGCCGGAAGGAGATGGGCGCGTGCCGGCCTCGTCGCCGAGGTCGCGGTGGATGCGGGGAGGGGATTGCCGTCAACCGCCTTGACGCGCCGGGCATCGGCGCGGTGGGGGTTGAACAGGGCCGGGGCGACGGAAGGGGCGAGGCGACGCGAAAACCGCGCGCCTTCGGCACGAGCAGCGGCAACCGATGCTGTGCGTCCTCCCATCCTGATCCGGCCTCGCGAAGATGGTGGGCCGGCGAGCGGCCCGTACAGATTTCATGGGCACGACCGCCCCGGAATGATCGGGAGGCCGCGAATGCCGTGACACCCGCCCGGATGCCGGGAGGCGCCGACTGACGCTGCTGATTCGAGCGAGGTGGGCGCCGACATGCCCCGGGCGCGCCCGGGGGCCGCCGAAGCGCCAACCCGGGAATGGGGTCGGTATCATTACAGAGTGTCGCGGGAGAATTGCAAGGGTTCCGTATGACGGGCCTCGGCACTTCGTCACGGATGCGCCATCGCTGGCGCCTTTCCGTCAACCGACAGCCGCGCCAACTAAGGACATCCCATCCGCCGCCCTCGATCCTGATGGGGCCGCGCAAGCGGCCTCGACGAATCCTCCAGCTGGAAGCGCAATCCCCGGAGGATCTGTCGAAGCCGACGCTGCGCGCCGGCACCGCAGGATGTGGGGGAGGGTGGGACAGGGCGCCCCGCCACCCCTGTTGCACCGAACGATCTACAGCCTCCGCCTGCGACCCCAGGCAGTGTCGCCCTCGCACAACAGCGGCGCCGGGATCGGCGGGGGCGGAGTGAGGAACGGTTAACCATCTCGGCCGTATCTCGTATCGGAGGCTTCCCCGGACCCCCCGATGTCGCTTGGCCGCCCGATGCCGCACAGCACTCGCCTGCCCCGCACCGGACTCGTCCGCCCCATCGCCGCCCTCGGGCTGGCGGGCGGTCTAGTCCTGACCGTCGGTATCCTGGCCGCCAGCCCTGCGCCGGCTCAGGACGGCCCCGGCAGCCAGCAAGCCGGCGGCGCGGCGGTGGCGATCGCCGCCGAAACCGCGACGCGGGACGGCACGACCCGGCTCACGCTCACCCTGTCGAAGGCGATCGAGGCCCGCGCCTTCGTAATGGAGCGGCCGGACCGGGCGGTGATCGACCTGCCCGAGGTCAACTTCCAGCTCGATCAGGAGCCGGGCAAGATGAGCGGCCGCAAGCGCGACGGCGCCATCGCCTCGTTCCGCTACGGCCTGTTCGCCCCGGGCCGCTCGCGCATCGTCGTCGATCTCGCCGGCCCCGCCGTGGTCGAGGCGATCGAGACGGTCAAGACCCGCGAGGGCGCGGTGCTGGTCTCGATCCCCTTCCGCAAGGTCGATCGCGACACCTTCCGCAAGGCGGCGGTGGCGGGCGATCCGAGCCCGGCCGCCGCGGGCAAGGCCGCGCCGGTGCGCGAGACCGCCGACACGCGCCCGCTCATCGTCATCGATGCCGGCCACGGCGGCACCGATCCCGGCGCCATCGCCGCCACGGGGGTGTTCGAGAAGGACATCGTCTTCGGCTTCGCCCAATCCTTCGCCGAACGCCTGGAAGCCTCAGGCCGCTACCGCCTGTTGATGACCCGCGACCGCGACGTGTTCGTGCCGCTGGCCGAGCGGGTGCGCCTCGCCCGCGAGGCCAAGGCCGACCTGTTCGTCTCGATCCACGCCGATTCGATCTCCGCCGCGCCGCAGGTGAAGGGCGCCACGATCTATACGGGCTCGGAGAAGGCGACCGACGGCGAATCCGCCCGGCTCGCCGAGCGCGAGAACCGGGCCGACGCCGCCGCCGGCACCGAATCCGGCGAGGCGCCGGCCGATGTCGCCGACATCCTCCAGGAACTGACCCTGCGCGAGACCCGCGGCTTCTCCTCGGGCTTCGCCGGCCGGCTGATGGGCCAGCTCTCCCCGGTGATGGAGATGAGCACGAAGCCCCACCGAGAGGCCGGCTTCAAGGTGCTGCGCTCGCCCGACGTGCCCTCCGTGCTGATCGAACTCGGCTACCTGTCGAGCAAGAGCGATCTGGAGAAGCTGCAATCGGAGGAATGGCGCATGCGGGTGACGGGTTCGATGGCCAAGGCCGTTGACTTGTTCTTCTCCGGCCGGGCCACCCTCTCGCATCCCGGCCCGGTTGCGCCGCGGCGCTCGGCGGCCATCGCCCCAGTTTCACCATAGAACCGGTGTCGATACGGGGCTCGACGAGCCCCCGTCCGCTTGCAAGAAGCGCGGCCGCGCGGGGCCTCACCAGTGCCCGCGGCAGGCCCTCGCGCCCGGCCTTCATCGGCGCGCAGCGGACGAGCGACGGAACGGACCCCGGATGCGTTTCATCCTGCGATTCTTCGCCTTCCTGTTCTCGGCCGGTGCGGTGGTGTTCTGCCTCGCCGCCGCGGCCGGCGCGTTCTTCTACTGGAAGTACAGCCAGGACCTGCCCGACCACGCCGCGCTCGCCAACTACGAGCCGCCGGTGATGACCCGCGTCCACGCGGCGGACGGTTCGCTCCTGGCCGAATACGCCCACGAGCGGCGCCTCTACCTGCCGATCCAGGCGATGCCCAAGATCGTCGTCGCCGCCTTCCTCTCGGCCGAGGACAAGAACTTCTACAAGCACGGCGGCATCGACCCCGAGGGCATCGTCCGCGCGATCCTCACCAACGCCCAGTCCGGCAAGAAGCAGGGCGCCTCGACCATCACCCAGCAGGTGGCCAAGAACTTCCTGCTCTCGGCCGAGCAGACCTACGACCGCAAGATCAAGGAAGCGCTGATCGCGCTGCGGATCGAGTCAGCCTATTCGAAGGACAAGATCCTCGAACTCTACCTCAACGAGATCTTTCTCGGCACCATCGTTCCGGGCCGCAACCTGCACGGCGTCGCGGCGGCGGCCCTGGATTACTTCGGAAAATCCGTCCACGAGCTGACGATCAACGAGGCGGCCTATCTCGCCGCCCTGCCCAAGGGCCCGAACAACTACCACCCCTACCGGCGCACCCAGCAGGCGCTGGCGCGGCGCAACGAGATCATCGGCCTGATGGCCCAGAACGGCTACATCACCGCCGAGGAGGGTACCGAGGCCAAGAAGCAGTCGCTCGGCGTCAACCCACGCGTCGCCTTCCCGAACGCGGCCAACGCCAACTACTTCACCGAGGAAGTCCGCCGCGAGATCTCCGAGCGCTACGGCCAGAGTAAGCTCTACGAGGGCGGCCTGTCGGTGCGCGCCACCCTCGACCCGAAGATGCAGGCCTGGGCGCGCAAGGCGTTCATCGACGGCCTCGTGCGCTACGATCAGGGCCGCGGCTGGCGCGGGGCGGAGCATAAGGTCGATCTCACCGGCCGCGACTGGGGCCAGGCGGTGGCCGAGATGCCCGCGCTCGGCGACATCGCCCCCTGGCGGCTCGCCGTGGTGCTGAACACCAATGGCGGCGTGGCGCAGATCGGGCTTCAGCCCAAGCGCGAGGCCGGCGGCACCCTCTCGAAGGAGCGCGAGACCGGGGCGATCACCGCGGAAGGCGTGAAGTGGACCGGCCGCGCCGTCGCCACCGCGGTCAAGCCCGGCGACGTGGTCTATGTCGAGGCGATCGACCCGGCCAAGGGCACCTACCGCCTGCGCCAGAAGCCCGAAGTCTCCGGCGCCATCGTCGCGATGGACCCCTATACCGGCCGCGTCCACGCCATGGTCGGCGGCTTCTCCTACGAGGAATCCGAGTTCAACCGCGCGACCCAGGCGATGCGCCAGCCCGGCTCCTCGTTCAAGCCGATCGTCTACTCGGCGGCGCTCGACAACGGCTACACCCCGTCCTCCGTGGTGCAGGATGCGCCGATCACCATCGAGGCCGGCCCCGGCCAGGAGGCGTGGTCGCCCTCGAACTACGACGGCAAGTCCGGCGGTCCGCATACGCTGCGCTACGGCATCGAGCACTCGAAGAACCTGATGACGGTGCGGCTGGCCAAGGATATCGGCATGCCGCTGATCGCCGAGTATTCCCGCCGCTTCGGCGTCTACGACGACCTGCTGCCCGTGCTGCCGATGTCGCTGGGTGCCGGCGAGACCACGGTGATGCGCATGGTCACCGCCTACTCGATGCTCGCCAATGGCGGGCGCCGCATCCGCCCGACGCTGATCGACCGCATCCAGGACCGCACCGGCGAGACGATCTACCGCCACGACAACCGCAAATGCGTCGGCTGCGACGCGGAGAAGTGGTCGGGCCAGGATGAGCCCAAGCTCGTGGACGAGTCCGAGCAGGTGCTCGACCCGCTCACCGCCTACCAGATGGTTTCGATCATGGAAGGCGTGGTCCAGCGCGGCACCGCGACCCTGCTCAAGCAGATCGGCAAGCCGCTTGCGGGCAAGACCGGCACGACGAACGACGCCAAGGACGCGTGGTTCGTGGGCTTCTCCCCCGATCTCGCGGTCGGCGTGTATCTCGGCTTCGACAAGCCGCGCTCGCTCGGCGACCGGGCAACCGGCGGCGGGCTCGCCGCCCCCATCGTCCTCGACTTCCTGAAGGTGGCGCTCAAGGACAAGCCGCCGACCCCGTTCCGCGTGCCGGCGGGAATCAAGCTGATCCGCGTCAACGCCTCCTCCGGCACCCGCGCCGGCTCGGGCGAGGGCGGCGGCACCATCCTGGAGGCGTTCAAGCCCGGCACCGCCCCGCCGGACTCCTATGTCGCCCCGTCCGCTCCCGCCGCGGTGCCGCCCGATGCGGGCGCCGCCGCCCAGGCCGGCGGCGTCTACTGAAGCCCGTCCACCACGACCCGGTATCGACAGAGAGCCGCCCCACACGGGGCGGCTCTTTTCGTTTCGGCGTGCTCCCGATGGCGAATCGTATTCAACGACAACGATCTTCGCCCGGATGCGGTACGGCGAAGAACGAGCTTTCGCGATGAGCTGAAAATACGCCCGATCATTCCTTTGACGGCGCGTTGTTCCGCAGCAATGATCCAACACGACGAGATGACGTGACAGCAATACCTGTCATCGCCTCGAACTGTTCCAGATCAACGCTTCTCAAAGCGAGCGCCGCGCCACCATGTCCGTCCGCAACGCATCCTCCTCGCCCGAGCCGATCCGCTTCGCCTACTGGGTGCCCAACGTCTCGGGTGGCCTCGTCATCAGCAAGATCGAGCAGCGCACGAGCTGGGATGCGGATTACAATCGCAAGCTCGCGCAGATCGCGGAAGCCGCGGGCTTCGATTACGCGCTGACCCAGATCCGCTTCACCGCCGGCTACGGCGCCGAGTACCAGCACGAATCGGTGGCCTTCAGCCACGCGCTGGCCGCCGCCACGACCCGGCTGACGGTGATCGCCGCGATCCTGCCCGGCCCGTGGAACCCGACGCTCGCCGCCAAGCAGATCGCCACGATCTCCCAGCTCACGGAGGGGCGGATCGCGGTCAACATCGTCTCGGGCTGGTTCTCCGGCGAGTTCCGGGCGATCGGCGAGCCCTGGCTCGATCACGACGAGCGCTACCGCCGCTCGGAGGAGTTCATCCGCTCCCTGCGCGGGATCTGGACGCAGGACGCCTTCAGCTTCCGCGGCGATTTCTACCGCTACACGGACTACACCCTGAAGCCGAAGCCGGGGCCGAACCTGCCGGAAATCTTCCAGGGCGGCTCCTCGCGCGCGGCCCGCGACATGGCCGCCCGCGTCTCCGATTGGTACTTCACCAACGGCAACACCCCGGAGGGCGTGCGGGCGCAGGTCGCGGATCTGCAGGCCAAGGCCCAGGCGAACGGCCATTCCGTGAAGGTCGGCGTCAACGCCTTCGTCATCGCCCGCGAGACGGAGGAGGAGGCCCGCGCCGTCCTTCAGGAGATCATCGAGAACGCCGACCCGGACGCGGTGAAGGCCTTCGGTCACGAGGTGAAGAACGCCGGCAAGGCTTCGCCCGAGGGCGAGGGCAACTGGGCGAAGTCGAGCTTCGAGGATCTCGTCCAGTACAACGACGGCTTCAAGACCAACCTGATCGGCACGCCCGACCAGATCGCCGAGCGCATCCTCGCTCTCAAGGATGCCGGCGTCGATCTCGCGCTCCTGGCCTTCCTGCACTTCCAAGAGGAGGTGCAGTATTTCGGCGAGCACGTGATCCCGCGGGTCCGCGCGCTGGAAGCCGCCCGCGAGCGCCGGGCCGAGGCGGCCTGACCCTTACGCCATCAGCCGCATTTTCCCTCTCCCCGAGCGGGGAGAGGGCCGCGACGACCCTGTGGTCGGCGCGGCAAGGCGGCAGCCGAGGGTGAGGGGGCTTGGCCGGAAGGGCTCATCCGGAGCCGCCCCCTCACCGCCGCTCCGGCTTCGCCTCCGCTTCCCGCAGGCACGACAAGGTGCCTGCGGGCCTCTCCCCGCGCGCGGGGAGAGGGGGGGGCTTCCGACAGGACGCAGCCAGCCATTCTTCCCTCCATCGACGGAGACCGCTCCATGACCATCGCCGTCAATCCCACCACGGCCGAGGCCGGCAGCCGGCCGCAGGGCGTGCCGGGGCCCGCGCGCCCCGCGACCCCGGCCCACGTCATCCGCGACGACGCCGAGGCGATCCGCATCGCTCACGAGCTGGCGAAAGCTTTCCGCGAGGGCGCGTCCGAGCGCGACCGCACCAATGCCCGGCCGCTCGCCGAGCTCGACGCCTTTTCCCAGAGCGGCCTGTGGTCGATCAACGTGCCGCGGGCCCATGGCGGGCCGGAGGTCTCCTACAAGACGCTGGCGCAGGTGATCGCGATCATCGCCGCGGCCGACCCCTCCATCGCGCAGATCGCGCAGAACCATCTCGGCATCGTCGCGGCGGTCCGCACCGTCTCCGATCCGGAGCAGCAGGCGCTTCTCTTCGCCGAAGTCCTGAAGGGCACCCGCTTCGGCAACGCCTTCTCGGAGCGCGGCACCAAGCGCGCCGCCGAGTTCGAGACCCGCTTCACCGATCACGGCGACCACGTCATCGTGCGCGGCCAGAAGTTCTACTCGTCGGGCGCGCTCCTCGCCCATCTCGTGCCGATCGTCGCCCTCGATGGGGAGGGCCGCGCCTGGTACGCCATCGCCGAGCGCGATGCGCCCGGCCTCACCGTGATCGACGACTGGTCGGCCTTCGGCCAGCGGGGGACGGCCAGCGGCACCGTCATCATCGAGGACGTGCGGGTGGAAAAAAGCCACCTCGTGCCGGGCTACCGCGCTTACGAGGCGCCGCGGGCGGACGGCGCCATCTTCCAGATCATCCAGGCTGCCGTCGATGCCGGGATCGGCCGCGAGGCGCTCGACGACACCATCGACTTCGTGCGCGAGAAGGCGCGCCCCTGGATCGACAGCGGCGGGGAGCGGGCCTCCGACGACCCCTACACCATCCGCACCATCGGCGACCTGACGATCCGCCAGCACGCGGCGGAAGCCCTGCTCGACCGGGCCGGGCTGGCCATCGACGCCGCGCTGGCGAACCCGACCGCCGAGAGCGTGGCGGCGGCCCAGATCGCGGTCGCAGAGGCCAAGGTGCTCACGACCGAGACCGCGCTCGCGGCCGCCAACATCCTATTCGAACTCTCCGGCACCCGTTCGACGCTCGCCGAGCACAACCTCGACCGCCACTGGCGCAACGCCCGCACCCACACGCTTCACGATCCCGTGCGCTGGAAATATGCGATCATCGGCAACCACGCTCTCAATGGGGTGAACCCGCCGCTCCACGCCTGGAGCTGAAGCTTCCGATCCGCCGGGCAGACCGCGCCGCTGCGCCATAGGGGCGCGGGCTCGCCTCGGATCAACTTGAGCGCTGTCGCGTTCCGCCTGTCAGATTTCGATCCATTCCAGACTGGCCGCCACACGCGGCCGGTCCGGATGCGCGGGACGGCAGGCCTGATGACGGACCATTCGACGAGAGACCGACGCTTCGATCCATCGCGTCGCACGGTGATGGGAAGCTGCGCCGCGCTGGCGACACTGGGTGCTTCCCTGCGCGGCCGGGCGGAGGCGGCCCCGGTGGCGGTCGATCCGCAGCCGCAGACCATGCCGGTCTCGCTCGAGATCAACGGCACCCGGCACAATCTCACCCTCGACACCCGCACGACCCTGCTCGACGCCCTGCGCGAGCATCTCGACCTCAACGGTTCGAAGAAGGGCTGCGACCACGGCCAGTGCGGCGCCTGCACGGTGCTGGTGAACGGCCGGCGCATCAATTCGTGCCTCTCGCTCGCGGTGATGCACGAGGGCGATTCCGTCACCACCATCGAGGGGCTGGCGGACGGGGACACCCTGCACCCGCTTCAGGCCGCCTTCCTGCACCACGACGGCTACCAGTGCGGCTACTGCACGCCGGGCCAGATCTGCTCGGCCGCCGGCATGTTCTCGGAGATCGAGGCGGGCTGGCCAAGCCACGTCACCGACGACCTGACGCAGAAGGCCTCGCTCACGGACGCGGAAATCCGCGAGCGGATGAGCGGCAACATCTGCCGCTGCTCGGCCTATCCCAACATCGTCGCGGCGATCCGCGACGCCAGCACCAAGATTTGAGGAGGCGAACCCCATGAAGGCTTTCGCCTATGAGCGCCCGGCCACGATTCAGGACGCCGCGCGTCTCGCCGCCGAGCGGCCCGGCGCCCGCTTCATCGCCGGCGGCACCAACCTGCTCGACCTGATGAAACTCCAGATCGAGACGCCCGCGACCCTGATCGACGTCAACCGCCTGCCGCTGGCCGAGGTGACCGACACGGAGGAGGGCGGCCTGCGCATCGGCGCGCTGGTGCGCAATTCCGACCTCGCCGCGCATCCGCGGGTGCGCAAGGACTACGCGGTGCTGGGCAAGGCCCTGCTCGCGGGCGCTTCGGGCCAGTTGCGCAACAAGGCGACCACCGCCGGCAACCTGCTGCAGCGCACCCGCTGCTACTATTTCTATGACACGACCAAGCCCTGCAACAAGCGCGAGCCTGGCTCGGGCTGTGCGGCCATCGGCGGGTTCAACCGGATCATGGCGGTGCTGGGGGCGAGCGATGCCTGCATCGCCACCAACCCCTCCGACATGAACGTGGCGATGCGCGTCCTCGACGCCACCGTCGAGACGGTCGATCCGCAGGGCGCCAAGCGCAGCATCGCGATGGCAGACTTCCACCGCCTGCCCGGCGACACTCCGCAGATCGAGACCGACTTGAAGGCCGGCGAACTCATCACCGCCGTGACGCTCCCCAAACCCGTCGAGGGCGTGCACCTCTACCGCAAGGTCCGCGACCGGGCGTCCTATGCCTTCGCCACGGTCTCCATCGCCGCGATCATCGCCAAGGGCGAAGGCGACAAGCCGAAGCTGGCCAAGCTCGCCTTCGGTGGGCTGGCCCATAAGCCCTGGCGCGTCGAAGCGGCGGAGACTGCGCTGGTCGAGACCGGCTCGGCCGATGCCGCCGCAGACCGGGTGCTGGACGGCGCCCGCGGCCAGGGCACCAACGACTTCAAGATCCCGCTCACCCGCCGGACGCTGCGCGCCACCGTCGCCGAAGCCCTGCGCGCCTGAGGAAATCCGCCATGGACATGAACCAGCCGATCGGCGCGACGCCCCTCGACGGTAAGCCGGACGGGCTCGTCGGCCGCCCCATCGACCGCATCGAGGGGCGCCTCAAGGTGACGGGCGCTGCGCCCTACGCCTACGAGACCCGCGACCTGAAGAACCCCGCCTACGGCTTCCTCGTCGAGGCCGGCATCGCCAAAGGCCGCATCCGCAGCCTCGACGTCTCCGCGGCCAAGCGCGCGCCGGGCGTGCTCCTCGTGATGACCCACGAGAACGTGCCGGAGCAGGGGGAGAAGAAGGAACAGGTCTACCCGCAATTGCAGGGCACCGAGATCCGCTTCCACGGCCAGCCCATCGCCTTCGTGGTGGCGCAGAGCTTCGAGCAGGCCCGCGCGGCGGCTGCGCTGGTCAAGGCCGAGTACGATGTGCAGACGCCCGAGGCCTCGCTGAAGGCGGCCCGGCCTACGGCGATCGAACCGAAGCCGGCGCAGACGCAGCCGGACTCCAAGCTCGGCGACTTCGACGGCGCCTTCGCCGGCGCCCCGGTGAAGCTCGACGTCGAATACACCACGCCGGTGCAGATCCACGCACAGATGGAGCCGCACGCGACCATCGCCTCGTGGGAGGCAGGGCCGGACGGCGAGCGCGTAACCCTGTTCACCGCCAACCAGATGCTCAACCGCGGCCAGACCTCGCTCGCCTCGGTCCTGAAGCTGAAGCCGGAGAACGTGCGGCTCGTCTCGCACTATGTGGGCGGCGGCTTCGGTGCGAAGCTCCAGCCGCAGCCCGAGGCGATCCTGTCCGCGCTGGCCTCGAAGAGCCTCAAGCGCCCGGTGAAGGTTGCGCTGACCCGCCAGCAGGAATTCCACGTCGCGACCCACCGTAGCGACACAATCCAGCGCATTCGCCTGGGCGCCGACGAGAACGGGCGGCTCACTGCCATCGCCCACGAATCCTGGTCGGCCACCGCGCCGGGGGATCCGTTCTACGAGACCTCGGCCGTGGTCACCCGCTCGCTCTACGCGGCGCAGAACCGTCTGACCCGGCACCGGCTCGCCAACCTGAACGTGCCCATCGCCTCCTCCATGCGGGCACCGGGCGAGGCAGTCGGCCAGCTCGCCTTCGAATGCGCCATGGACGAGTTGGCCGAACAGCTGAAGGTCGACCCGATCGAGCTGCGCATCCGCAACGAGCCGGAGCAGGATCCGGAAAAGAAGGTGCCGTTCTCCACCCGCCAACTCGTCGCCTGCATGCGCGAGGGTGCCCAGCGCTTCGGCTGGGACAAGCGCGGCGCCACGGGCACGACGCGGGACGGGCAGTGGCTCGTCGGCATGGGCATGGCGGCGGCCTCGCGGCTCAACCCGCTGATGCCCTCGCAGGCCGGGGTGCGCCTCAACCCCGACGGCACGCTGACCGTGCGGATGGCGATGACCGATATCGGCACCGGCACCTACACCATCCTGGCGCAGATCGCGGGCGAGATGATGGGCCTGCCGGTCGAGCGCATCCATGTCGAGATCGGCGACACCACCTATCCCAAGGCGGCCGGCTCCGGCGGCTCGTTCGGCGCGGGCTCGGCCGGCTCGGCGCTCTACGTCGCCTGCGACAACCTCCGCCAGGCGCTGCTGCAATCGGCCGGCATGAGCCCGGAGGGTGCGGTGTTCTCGCAAGGGCGCGTCACGGCCGGCAACCGTTCGGAGACGCTGACGGATCTGGCCGGGGCGCAGGGCGTCGAGGCCAAGGGCGAAATCAAGCCCGGCGCGATGAAGGAGAAGTTCTCGCAGCATTCCTTCGGCGCGCATTTTGCCGAGGTCGGGGTCGATATGGACACCGGCGAGATCCGCCTGCGGCGGATGCTTGGCGTGTTCACCGGCGGGCGCATCCTCAACCAGAAGACCGCCCGCTCGCAGGCGCTCGGCGGCATGATCTTCGGCATCGGCGCCGCCCTCATGGAGGCGGCCGAGACCGACACCCGCTACGGCTACTTCGTGAACCACGATCTGGCCGAGTACCACGTTCCGGCGCATGCCGACGTGCCGGCCATCGACGCGGTGTTCCTGCCCGAACTCGACGACAAGGCGAACCCGTTGAAGAGCAAGGGGCTTGGCGAGGTCAGCATCTGCGGCGCCGGGGCGGCACTCGCCAATGCCGTCTACAACGCCACGGGTCTGCGCATCCGCGACTACCCGCTGACACTCGACAAGGTGATCGACGGCTGGAACGAGCGGGAGGGCGCGGCCCAGCGCCGGACCTGATTCCTTTCGCCCCATCCCGCGCGGACGGCACCCGGATTGCGGATCGCGATCCGGGTGCCCAGGTCGGAGTCGCCGTTCCTGCAAACATCGTCCGACCGGCTTGGGCCGGAATGTAAGTCCCCCTCCATGACCCGTTTTTCGATCCTCGCCGCGCTCGTCCTCGGCAGCATCACACCTGCCGCCACCGCGATGGCGCAGACCTTCCCGAACGACGAGGCGTCCGTGCGCTACCGGCAGCTCATCCAGCAGCTTCCGCCCTCCGAGCGCCCGCGCCCGCACGATCCGCGCTGGACCACGAACGCGCTCAGCCCCAGCGTCGGCCGCTTCGGCCTGCCCCTGTCGGGCCCGGCCTCCCGCGGCGGGATGACGGCCGTTCGCTGAGCCTTCAGACGGACACGGCGGGCTGACGCGCTTGCGGTGACTGGATTGCTTCGCGGACCCTTGCGATGACGGTGCGGAACCGATCATCCGGGAAGGGGCCGTGAGGCAATGGACACCGAGCGGGACACGTCCACCGCGCCGCCGAACCTGCTGGAGCGCCTGTTCCAGCTCCGCGCGCACGGCACCACGGTCCGCACCGAACTGCTGGCGGGGCTGACCACCTTCCTCACCATGGCCTACATCGTCTTCGTCAATCCGAGCATCCTGGCCGATGCGGGAATGCCGAAGGGCTCGGTGTTCGTCGCCACATGCCTCATCGCCGCGCTGGGCTCCCTCGTGATGGCGTTCGTCGCCAACTGGCCGGTGGCGCTGGCGCCGGGGATGGGGCTCAACGCCTACTTCGCCTACGTCGTCGTCCAGGGCATGGGCTACACATGGCAGGCGACGCTCGGCGCCGTGTTCATCTCCGGCCTGTGCTTCCTCGCCGTGACGCTGACGGGCCTGCGCGGGATCATCGTCGCGGGCATCCCGCGCTCCATGCGCATCGCGCTCACCGTCGGCATCGGGCTGTTCCTGGCGATCATCGCGCTCAAGAACGCGGGCGTGGTGGCCGCCAACCCCGCCACCTTCGTGACGCTCGGCGACCTGCGCCAGCCCGGCACGGTGCTGGCCGCCCTCGGCTTCCTGATGGTGGCGGTGCTCTCGGCGCGGCGGATCAAGGCGGCGCTGCTCCTCACCATCCTGACGGTGACGGGTCTGAGCTTCGTCTTCGCCGGCAACGCCTTCCAGGGCATCGTCTCGGCGCCGCCCTCGCTGAGCCCGACGCTGTTCGCCCTCGACATCCCCGGCGCGCTCACCGGGGGGCTTCTCAACGTCATCCTCGTGCTGTTCCTCGTCGAACTGTTCGACGCCACCGGCACGCTGATGGCGGTGGCGGGCCGCGCCGGACTCCTGCCGGAGACGGGGCGCTCGGCCGCGCTCGACCGGGCGCTGATGGCCGATTCCGCGGCGATCTTCGCCGGCTCGCTGCTCGGCACGTCGAGCACCACCGCCTATCTCGAGAGCGCCGCCGGGGTGGAGGAGGGCGGGCGCACCGGGCTCACCGCCGCGACCGTGGCCGTGCTGTTCCTGGCCTGCCTGTTCTTTGCGCCGCTCGCCGGCTCGGTGCCGGCCTACGCCACCGCGCCGGCCCTGTTCTACGTCGCCTGCCTGATGCTGCGCGATCTCACCGCGCTCGAT
Organism: Methylorubrum extorquens; assembly: GCF_024169925.1. Lineage (NCBI taxonomy): Bacteria > Pseudomonadati > Pseudomonadota > Alphaproteobacteria > Hyphomicrobiales > Methylobacteriaceae > Methylorubrum > Methylorubrum extorquens. Next base: position 2,272,424 of record NZ_JALJXF010000001.1, on the reverse strand, counting down.
TGGGACGACCTCACCGAGGTGATCCCGGCCTGCGTCACCGCGCTCCTGATGCCCTTCACCTATTCCATCGCCAACGGCGTCGCCTTCGGCTTCATCACCTACGCCGTGCTGAAGGCGCTGACTGGGCGCGCCCGCGAGGTGAAGCCGGTGGTGTGGGTGATCGCGGCCGTGTTCCTGTTCAAGTTCGTCGAGAGCGGCGGCGCGCACTGATCTTTCCACCGGCCGGACGACGTTTTTCAAGAACAAGTCGGTATCCGCGGGATCAGTGGCACGATCCGTCAAGGAATCCCCGCCACGATCAGGCCGTCCACGCCCGCCGGGCCCGGCCCCTGGATACCGGCCATGATCAAGCACACCGGCATCGCGATCCTTCTGGGCCTCGGCGGCTTCGCCCTAGGCAGCATCATCGCGCGGGTGACGGAGAAGGTGGGCGCCCTTCCGGCCGGGATGACGGAGGCGCCGCCGGCCCTGCGCCACATCTCGCAGCTTCCGCCGCCACCCGCCGCCGGGAAGCCCGCGGCCCGTTCAGGCCGCTGAGCGCGCGGGCGGGGCTTGCGCCGCCAGAGCGCCATGCGCCTCGGCAAGAATCGCGTAGGAGGCGAGCCGCGCCTCGTGGTCGTGGATGGCCGAGGCCACCATGACCTCGTCGGCGCCGGTCTCGGCCACCAGCGCCTCCAGCCCGGCGCGGACGGTCTCGCGCGAGCCCACCAGCGCGCGCGCCAGCATCCGCGACGCCTGCGCCTTCTCGGCCGGGTGCCAATACGCCTCGATGTCGTCGATCGGCGGGGGCAGGAGGCCGCGGGTGCCGCGCACCAGCCGGGTGAATTGCTGCTGCACCGTGGTGAACAGGCGCTGCGCCTCCGCATCGGTCTGCGCCGCGACGACGTTGACGCCCACCATGGCGTAGGGCCGCTGCAACTGCTCGGAGGGCTGGAAGCGGGCACGGTAGGCTTTGAGCGCCGGCAGCAGCGCATCGGGCGCGAAATGCGAGGCGAAGGCGTAGGGCAGGCCGAGCGTGCCGGCGAGCTCCGCCCCGAACAGGCTCGAGCCGAGGATCCACAGCGGCACCTTGAGGCCGGTGCCCGGCACCGCCTGAACCGGCTGCCCCTCCCGCGCCGGGCCGAACAGGGCCTGCAATTCGAGCACGTCCTGGGGAAAGCGCTCCGCCGACTCGTACGTGCGGCGCAACGCGCGCAGCGTCAGCCCATCGGTGCCCGGCGCCCGGCCGAGCCCGAGATCGATCCGGCCCGGATACAGCGATTCCAGCGTGCCGAACTGCTCGGCGATCACGAGCGGCGCGTGGTTAGGCAGCATGATCCCGCCCGCGCCGACGCGGATGCGGTCGGTGCCCGCCGCCACGTGGCCGATCACCACCGCCGTGGCGGCGCTGGCGATGCCGACCATGTTGTGATGCTCGGCGAGCCAGAACCGGCGGTAGCCGAGCCCCTCCGCATGCCGGGCGAGACTGACGCTGTTGGCAAGCGCCCGCCCCGGCGTGGCGCCCTCCGGGATGAAGGCGAGATCGAGGACGGAGAGGGGAGGCGGGGAGGAGGGATGGGAGGAGGACATCGGCAAGTCGCGCACCTTCGCTTCGCGCCCGTGCGGGCGGCAAAATCTGTTTCCCCTCGATGCGGACAGATCGTGTGCAGGGTGGCCCGGCGCAAGGAACACGGCCGCGCAGCAGGCCTCGGTTGCGGCGCGCGGCGCTCGAGCCAATGGCCGGTCAAGGCAGCCGCAGCCCGCGTCTGAAGAGAGGACGGACAAGTGGAAAAAAGGGGCTTGCGCGCCGTGCGCGAACCGTCCTAGCCTCTCTTCACAGGCGCTGCGGCGCCGTCCTGAGACAAGGAGGTTGGCCATGAAACATCACGGCATCACCGTCTCCCCCACGCGCACCGCCGACGCGGATCAGGACACGCCACCCAACCAGGATCGGCAGGGATAGTGGCTCCCTAAACGCTGCGACAGGTCGAGTTCCCCCGCCGGTCCGAGGGCGAGGCGGCAGCTCCCATCGCGCGAGAGAGTGTGGCCCCTGCAAAAGCCCGTCGGCGAAAGCCGGCGGGTTTTTTCATGCCGTGGTGCTCGCCAAGGTGGCGGAGCACCTGCACAATCGCTTGGCATGGAAGCGAAATTTCCACCACTTCGCGTTGTCGCCGTCATCCCGGCTCGGAGTTTGCACGCATGGCTCCGAACGTTGCCCGGAGACCGGCGCCGGATGCCTCTCTTTCATTTCGAGCTGTGCCGGAACGGCCGGGCGGTCGGCCGGACGGAGACGCGCGACTGCCCCGATTGCGGCATGGCCTTCCGCGCCGCCCGCGACATGATCCGCACCCTGCGCGAGTCGGACACCCTGCCCGACGGCGCCCGCGACCACACGCTGCGCGTCAGCTATGTCGATCACTCGACGCTGTTCGACCTGCCGTTCAACCTGGGGATCTGAGAGCGTTTTCGGTCGGCTGCCGCCTCGCTGCGCTCCCCGACGAGGGGGAGACGTAGCCCTCTCCCCGCCGGGCGGGGAGAGGGGAACACGCAGACACATCCGAAGCGATCAGCCAAAGCGGTATGAGACGCCATCCGCTCGATGGCTTCGGTGTCTTCGCCGTCACGGCGAGCGGAGCAAAGCCGTCCGGCGGCGCTGCGCCATCCGACCGCGCGAAGGGGGCGGATCAGCCCTTCCAGTTCTTCAACGCGGCGAACGGGCTGCCGGACAGGTCCGGGGGTGGGGGGTTGAGCACCGGCTCGACCTGGGCGACCGCGTCCTCGCGGGAATGCGCGCTGCCCTGGGGCAGCTTGCCGCCGGCCGCGTCGCGGTGGCCGCCGCCGCGGAAGGCGCGGGCGCCGTCGAGCGCCGTGCCGTCGATGGAGCGGAACGAGAGCGTGCCCGCCCGCTGCACGTTGACGACCCGCTTGGCCCGACCCGCCTCCATCACCTGATCGGAGACCCGCTGGAAGGTGCCGGAATCGAGGCCGAAGGAGAGCAGCGTGCCGTCCGAGAGGCGGTGGAACAGCGCGTCCGAGCGGGCGAGCGCCCGGGCGAGGCGCTGGCGCGCGGTCAGCGTCGGATCGTCGCCGGTCTCGTCGGCGAGGAGGCCGTCGACGAGGCGGGCACGCAACTCGCCCGAGCGGCGCTCCAGCTCCGCCGGGGTGGCGCCCGCGCGCAGCAGGCCGGCCGCCGCCATCAGCAGATCGGAGACGAAGCGGTCGTGCCAGGGGTGGCTCGCCGGCACCAGGGTCGAGACGCTGTCCCAGAACATCTCGTCGAGGGCGAGACCACCGGCGAAGGCGGGTTCGCCCTTCTTCCACAGGTCGAGCGCCTCGACCGACTCGATCAGCGTCGCGAGGTCGGCCGCCGCCGTCTCTCCGGGCACCTTCGCCTCGGGCGCGTAGAGGGCGCGCTGGTCATGGGTCATCCGCGTGGCGCAATGCGCCTCGTCGATGAGCACGAACACCTCCGGATCGCTCAAGTCAGCCCGCAGCAGCCCCGCGCGCTCCGGATCGGGCGCGACCTCCAGGTTCTGGCGCTTGAGCTGATCGATCGAGGAGGCGTGGTGATCGAGCACCACGAGGCGGTGATGCGCCCCCTCCGCCCGGCCGCGGTTCATCGCGGCGAAGCGGCGCAGGAAGGCGATGGTCGGCTCCTCCAGCCCGAGATCGGTCATCAGCAGCGTCTCGGCGGCGACCGCGCCGCGCAGGCGCTTCAGCTCGTCCTCCACCACCGGGCCGACATCGGAATAGCGGGCGACATGCACCACCCGCGCCACGTCCGCGAAGGCGGCGGCCACCGTCGAGGCGCCGTAGCCGTCGAGGTCGTGGTGGGTGATCTGCGTGACAATCATCGGCAGAATCATCGTCTCAAGGCTGGACAGGAGGCTCGCGGGACGCGAGACGGCGGGCACCGCTGACGCGGCGTGCGAGATCCGAGCCTCTTACGCCGGCCTGCCCCGGAAGGTCCACGGGCCTTCGTCGGCTCCGGGCTCGATGCCTTCTTTCCTGCGGCGCAGCGCCCGGCAACGGAAGCGGTGGCAGACGTGCCGCGAAGTCCGGGCAAAGCCGGCAACCTTAACGCCCGGTTCAGGCGTTAAGATCCTATCTGCGACCGTTCCTCACGCCGAGAACGCTCCGAGACGAACAATGTCTCACCAAACGCCCGGTCTTCGATCGTCTCCCCTCCGGGCCCGGCGGCGCAGCGGGCGTTTCTTGAGAAACGCGATGACTTTGTGACGATGACCGTGAGAGCCGACGAGGGAATGACGCATCCGACCGACCTTTCGACCCGCGATGCGGGTTCGGTGCCGATCGACCGCCGCCGGCTGCTCGGCGGGGTTGCGGCCGGTGCCGCCCTGGCCCTGCTGCCGGGCCAGGTGCAGGCGCAGGCCGCGCCGCCGGCCCTGCCCGCGGCGGGCTCGCCCTTCTCGGATGCCACCGTGCCCGACCTCGCCCGGGCGCTCGGCAACCGGCCCTTCGCGACCCAGGCTACGAACGACGTCCCCGACGCGCTCAAGAACCTGTCGCGGGAAGCCTACGAGGCGATCCGCATCCGGCCCGAGGCGCTGATCTGGGGCGGCGAGCCGCACGGTTTCGCGGTCGAGCCGCTGCCACGCGGCTTCTACTTCACTGATCGGGTCGCCCTGTTCCTCGTCGAGGACGGCGTGGTCCGCCCCGTCGTCTACGACCGCGCGCAGTACGACGCGGGCTCGGAGGCGGGCGCCGCAGCCCTGCCGGAATCCGGGCGCGAGCCAGGCTTTTCCGGCCTGCGCATCCGCGCGCGCTTCGGCGAGGGGCACCAGGATTTCGCGGTGTTCCAGGGCGCCTGCTTCTACCGGCTGGTGGGGCAGGGCCAGGAATTCGGCGTCGACGGGCGCGCGCTGATGCTGCGCCCGGCCGACCCGCGCGGCGAGGAATTTCCCCGCTGGCGCGCGCTGTTCGTCGAGCGCCCGAAGACGCCCGACGGCCCGCTGGTGATCCACGCCCTGATCGATTCCGACTCGCTCGCCGCGGCGCTACGCCTGGAGCTGCGCCCCGGCGAGACTTCGACCGCGGCGATCACCGCCACCCTGGTCACCCGCAAGGCGGTCGATCACCTCGGCTTAGGCGGCATGCAGGCGCCGTTCCTGTTCGGCCCGCACGACCGGCGCGGCGCGGACGACGCCCGGGCAGCGGTCTACGCCGCGGGCGGCCTGCAGATCCGCAACGGCGGCGGGGAGGCGATCTGGCGCCCGGTGCGCAACCCGGAGACGCTCCAGATCTCGGGCTTCCTCGACAACGGCCCGCAGGGCTTCGGCCTGATGCAGCGGGACCGTTCCCCGGCGACCTTCGAGGACGACGCGCACCGCTGGGAGCGCAGCCCCTCGCTCTGGGTCGAGCCGGGCGAGCCCGGGGGGGGCGCCGAGGGCCTGTGGGGGGAGGGCGCCGTGACGCTCCTCGAGATCCCGAGCGATTCGGAAGTCAACGAGAACGTCATCGCCTATTGGCGGCCGAAGGCGGCCGTGCCCGCGGGCCAGGAGGTCCGTCTCGCCTACCGGCAGAACTGGGGCCGGGCAGAAGCCCCGCCCTCGCCGCAGGGCGGCCCGCTCGCACGGGTCACGAGCACGCGCAGCGGTCGCGGCACCGCCAATCCCCGGCGCCTGTTCCTCGTCGACTTCACCGGCGACGGGCTGTTGACCGCCGAGGGCGCTCTCGTACCTCTTGAGACGGTGCTGATCGCCGGCCCCGGCCGGATCGTCGAGGGCGCGACCCGCTGGATCGCCCATCCGGAGACCCGCACCGTCCGCGTCGCCTTCGAGCTCGATCCGGGCAGCGAGCGGGCGTGCGAGCTGCGCCTTGCCCTCAAGACGGAAGGGCGACAGATCACGGAGACGTGGCTGTACCGCTGGACGCCGTAATCCCGTGTGAGCGCCGCGCCGACCCCTTGCTGACCCTTTGCCGGCCCCTTGCCGACCCCTCGCCGGAGCAACGATGCCCGACACCGCCGATAGCGCCTCGACCGTGATGGACCGCCCCGTGGCGCACCGGGCCGAGGTGCGGACCGAACCGGCCGCCATGCCGCCGCGCGCACAGCTGGCGATGCCGGTGCAGGATCTGCGCACCGGGCCCGCGACACGCCGCGACGGCGGCGGCGGGCCGCTGGCGGCGCGCCTGTTCGTGTTCGGCGGGGCCGCCGCCCTCACCGCCTACGGCGCGTGGCAGATGTACGAGGTGATCTCGGTCTCCGGCGGCGCGACCTGGCTCCAGTACGTGCTGCTGGTGCTGTTCGTCCTGAACTTCTCGTGGATCGCGCTGGCCTTCACCGGCGCGCTCCTCGGCTTCGCGACCCTGCTGCGGCGGGACAAGCCGGCGCCGCTGCCGGCGGCACTCACCACCCGCACCGCCATCGTCATGCCGGTCTACAACGAGGGCAGCGCCCGGGTCTTCGCCGGGCTCCAGGCGATGCATGAGGAAGTCGAGGCCACCGGCCTCGGGCGCCATTTCGACTGGTTCGTGCTCTCCGATTCCACCCAAGCCGACGCCTGGGTCGCCGAGGAGCGCGCATTCCTGGATCTGCGCGCCGAACTCGGCCCCGAGGCGCGGCTCTACTACCGCCACCGGGCAAAGAACCATCACCGCAAGGCCGGCAATATCGGCGATTTCGTCACAGGCTGGGGTGCTGCCTACGACCACATGCTGGTGCTCGATGCCGACAGCCTGCTCACCGGCGAGTGCATCGTGCGGCTCGCCGCCGCGATGGAGGCCGACCCGCAAGCCGGCATCATCCAGAGCCTGCCGCTCATCATCAACCGCAACACCCTGTTCGCCCGACTCCAGCAATTCGCCGCGCGCATCTACGGCCCCGTCATCGCCACCGGCCTCTCGGTCTGGTCGGGCCGCGACGGCAATTACTGGGGCCACAACGCCATCATCCGGATGCAGGCCTTCGCCGAGGCCGCCGGCCTGCCGGACCTCAAGGGCCGCCCGCCCTTCGGCGGCCACATCCTCAGCCACGATTTCGTCGAGGCGGCGCTGATCCGGCGCGCCGGCTGGGGCGTCACCATGCTGCCGCGGCTGGAGGGCTCCTACGAGGAGAGCCCGCCCTCCCTGATCGATCTCTCCGTGCGCGACCGGCGCTGGGCGCAGGGCAACCTCCAGCACGCCCGCGTCATCGGCGCGGCGGGCCTCGCCCCCGCCTCGCGCCAGCACTTCGCCACGGGCATCGCCGGCTACGTCGCCTCGCCGCTCTGGCTGGCGCAGCTCGTGATCGGCATCATCATCGTGCTGCAGACCGCCTGGGTGCGCCCGGAATACTTCTCCGCCGAGTTCGGCCTCTATCCGGTCTGGCCCCGCTTCGACCCGGTGCGCGCGCTCCAGCTCTTCGCCCTGACCATGGGTATCCTGCTCGCCCCGAAGTGTTTGGGACTGATCCTGGCGCTTCTGGACGGGAAGACCCGGCGGGCGAGCGGGGGCGCGGGACGGCTGACCTTGTCCTTCCTGATCGAGATCCTGCTCTCGGCGCTGATCGCGCCGATCGCGATGCTGGTCCAGTCGGGCTCGGTGTTCCAGATCCTGGCCGGGCGCGACACCGGCTGGAACCCGCAGCGCCGCGACGACGGCTCGATTCCCCTCTCGGACATCGTGCGCCGCCACCGCTGGCACACCGGCCTCGGCCTCGTCACCGGCGTCGCGGCCTTTGCCATCGCCACCTCCCTGTTCCTGTGGATGTCGCCGACGATCCTCGGCCTCGTGCTGGCGATCCCGCTCTCCTGGGCGAGCGGGCAACTGGCGCTCGGGCTTGCCCTGAAGCACCGCGGCCTGCTGGTGACGCCGGAGGAGCAGACCCAGCCGCCCATCGCCCGCCGCGCCGGCGAACTCGCCCGCCGCAACGAGGCCCGCGCCTTCGACGACACCGACGCGCTGGCCGCGCTCCACGCCGACCCGAGCCTCGCCCGCGCCCACGCCACGATGCTGCCCGAAGGCACGCCCCGGCCACGCGGGACCATCGACGCGGACCACACGCTCGCCCGCGCCAAGATCGTGGAGGCGGAAACCCTGACCGAGGCGCAGGCCTGGCTCACCCCGAAGGAGCGCTTCGCCCTCCTCCACGACCGCGCCCTCCTCGACCAGCTCACCCGCCTGCAGCCGGCCTGAGCCCGGCTCTCGGCCACCGCCCTGCGCGGCCGCACCGCCCCGATCCGCACATCGTACATTGACGCTGATCCCCGCGGGGCCATAGACAAGCCTGTGACGCGACGGCGCGCGTGATTGTGCGCCTTCGCGGACGGGGAAGGGTGGCCGAGTGGTTTAAGGCAGCGGTCTTGAAAACCGCCGTGGGGGCAACTCCACCGTGAGTTCGAATCTCACCCCTTCCGCCAGACCGCCTCCAAATGCCTGATCCGGCGAGACGCGTTGACGATCAGAGGGTTGGAAGGCACCTGTGCGACAGGTGACCATCGCCAATGGGCGTTGAAACCCGCCTCGTTCTGCGCCCCAACGGGCACCGGCTCGTTCCGCGCTTGGGGCCTCCCCGAGCCGCGTGAGGTGATCCCCGGCGGGTGCAGCGGGCCGAAGTGGATTGACCTCGGGTCTAACTCCGCGCGCCTTGCGATACGGGCGGTCTTGCCCACCTCATACAACCCGACGCCCTCCGACGACCTCACGGGATCATTCATGGCCGGCCTCAAGGACAAGCGCGGTTTCATCGACAAGGACCGTCTCGACCTCAGCGAGCGCAAAGCGGTCGAGTTCTGGATGAAGCGCTGGGGCGTCACGCAGGACCAACTCACCGCCGCGCACCGGAAGGTGGGCCGCATGACCAAGGACATCGCGGCTGAGCTGGGCAAGAAGCGTTAGGCAACGAGCGAGTGAGGTTTCAGCGGTGACGCAGAGGCTGCTCCGCAGGTGCCGATCGAGATAAATCCTCCCCATTGGGAACCTTGGCCTGGGACAATCACCTATCTACCCTGCCTGGGACGGCCGTAAGCTCCCAAGGAGATGGTGATGAAGAAGACCACGCTCGCGCTGGCAATCCTGCTGGGAGGCTTTGCCGCCGGCACCGCATCGGCAGCTCCGATTGCACCCGCCGGCATCCAAGCTGAAAGCAGCGTCACGCAGGCTCGCATGTCCCACCACGAGCGGCGGATGATGCACCGGCACATGATGCGCAAGCGGATGATGCATCGGCACCATCACCGGTCGATGCGCCACCGGATGTAACCGGCGCATGTGATAAAAGGGGAGGGCGTCGGAAAGGCCCTCCCGCTCGGCGCGACGCCGCACACGGCAGCGAAGCGCGACCGTCCGAGCCATCCGGCCGGATCAAGGCGTTGATATCCATGACTTGGCTGAGCGGCTCGGACTGTTTCGCCCCTTGCAGCCGATCGGAGCTTGCCCGACCGGAACGTTGAGACCACCGGCCCATCGCCGAGTCGCCGCCCCGTGAAGGCTCGATGTTCCCCGGCCTCGACAAACACTTCGTGGCACGGCATGTGCGGGCGCAAGGTGTTTCGAACAGAGACCCAAGCTCTCAGCATCAGGATCGGTATCTTGCGCAACCGCGGCCGGCGACCGTTCACCGTCGAAGCCAAGTCGAACGGCCAAACCCGCTTCGTCTCCATCCCCTCGAAGCTGCCACGAGAGGCGCAAAAGCGGGCGGGACACGCAGAAGCAGAAGCCCTGTGGCCCTCACTGGAGGCCGCTACGTTCAGCCCTCGGACACCTTCCGACGAGGCTGCCCCCGAGCATCGCCGCATCCTGCCGAGCCTCCTCGTCACGGAGGTCCAGGAGCCCGAGGCGGAACCCGCGGTCGAACCCGAGGTGCTTCCTCGCGTTCGCCGGGTTGCGCCGCCCGGCACCACGCCGGAGGGCGCCCCGCGTCGCCGCGGCAGGCCGCGGAAGGTGCCTGTCCCGGATGTCGTTCAGGTCGTCGAACCGGCGGTCCCGGAGCCTCCTCGGCCCGTGGCGGAGACAGCCCCTCTCGTTAGGCGGCGCCGCTCGGACCGACCCGGCAGCGAAACGCTGCGCCTGGGTGAGCGGTGGAAGCGGCGCTTGCCGCGGGTATGCTGGTAGAGCGGCAGCGGCCAACGCCGCGACCGCGTTCCGCCTGAGGCTCGGTCAACCCGATACGAACGGCTTCACCAGCACGCGTCGGCCGCTGAGGTCATGCACGCTGACGTGCCACTGCGACCAGTCCTCTTGGTCATCGAGGCTGCGCATCACCCCCTGAGCGACCTCGTCGGCACGCCGGACGAGGCGCGCGGGGACCCGGATGTCCTTGCCCTGAGCGTCGAACACGCATGCGTAGCCGTTCGTCGCGTGAAAGCGGTAGCGTGCCATTGGCGCCAAACCCCTCGTTCCGACTCCGATAAGACGTTCGTTCGTCTTTCGTTCCCATATGGGGACAAGCGGTGGAAAAGGGCAATGCGAGCCACGCCGTCACAGGGACTTACACCCAATTTTGAACACGCCGCGCCCTGGGGATGAGAGGGCCTGCGGGGCAGAAAGCGGCGCGCTTCGCCTGCCCCGCGGGATGGTTCAGCCGGCGCCGTAGCCGCCCTTCGCATTGTCCGTCGAACGATCGGGCGATTGCTGATCGTAGCCGCCGGAGTGAGGACCGGGTTTTTCAGCCTCGGCCGAGGCCGGGCCCGTCGGGCCGAGATCCGGCTCCGCTTCAGGCTTGCTGCGCTCACCGAGCGGGCGACCGGGCGGCTGTGTCCCGATCGCCTCCCGCTCCGTCTTCGCGTCTGTCATCGTGAACCTCCTTGGCTTGCGTCAAGGAAAGGGCTCATCCCCCTAAGAGGTTTCGCCAAGGAGGCTCCGGCCCGATGCGATCGGGCCGGTCCCGCCGCTACGGCGCGATGGCCCCGGAGGCGAGGTAGGCGCGCCAGCCGCCGTGATCGCTGATGTCGCGCGCGCCCGTGAGCCCGGCCGCTTCCGCCAGGAATCCCTTCGATGTCGTGCCGTCGGCCAGCGACAGCGTGCCGATCGCCAGCGGCGAGGAAATCCCCGCCACGAAACGTCCGAAAGCGTCCGGCGCCAGCGCCCAGACCTCGGTCTCGATCGCATGGCCCGAACCGGGCGCGACGCGGATCAGGCCGGGCCGGGCCGGCGGTCCGCCGGGCAGCGCGTGCAGACGGTAATCCGGTGTCGTGGGGATGGCGCGCAGGAAGCGGGCGCCGCGCCCCGTCAGTTCGCCGTTGAGCGGCAGGCCGGACAGGTGCGCGCCGACCACCGCGACCTCGATCTCGTCCGCTTGCGCGCGATCCCCGGGCGGGGCGGCCTCCGCCGGGATCGGCACGCCGCTCGCCCCGAGTGTGCCGCCGGCCGCCGCGTGGAGGCGGGCGCCGAGTGCGGCGATGAGGCCGTCGGCCCCGCGCGGCGCGATCAGCGTCACGCCGGACGGGAAGCCGTCGGCACGGAAGCGCCCCGGCACCGCGAGGGCGCACAGGTCGAGCAGATTGACGAAGTTGGTGTAGGTGCCGAGTTCGCTGTTGGGGCCAACCGGGTCGGCGGCGAGGTCGGCGACGCGCCGCGGGCGCGGATAGGTCGGCACCACGAGCACGTCGATCCCGCCCCAGACGGCCTCGGTCGCCCGGCGGAGTTCGGCGAGGCGGTAGAGGCCGGCGAAGGCATCCGCCGCCGAGTGGCCGGTGGCTGCGCCGATGATCGCCCGCGTGGTCGGGTGCAGAGCCTCCGGGCGCTCCTCGATGAACCCGCGGATCGCCTGATAGCGCTCGGCCACCCAGGGGCCGGCATAGAGAAGCCCCGCGACCGCGAAGAAGGGCGCCAGATCGACCATCCTCGCCGCGCCGCCGATCACGGATTGCAGGTCGGCGAGCGCCCCGTCGAAGGCCGCCGCCGAGAGCGTGTCGCCGGCAAAGATGCGACCGGCCGCGTCCGGCACGCCGACGCGCAAGCCCGGTGGCAGGCGGCCGGGGCGGGGCGGAACGGGCAGGGCGCGCGAATACGGATCCTGCGGATCGTATCCGGCCATGATCCGGTAGACCGCGTCAGCCTCCGTCACGGTGCCGGCGAAGACGGAGAGGGTGTCCAGCGTGCGGCAGGCCGGGACCACGCCGCGGCCCGAGACGCTGCCGAGGGAGGGCTTGAGCCCGACGATGTTGTTGAGGCCGGCCGGCACCCGGCCCGAACCCGCCGTGTCGGTGCCCAGCGCAAACGTAACGAGGCCGCGCGCCACCGCCACCGCCGAGCCGGACGAGGAGCCGCCCGGCACGATCGCCGGATCGATGGCGTTCTTCGGCGCCGGATAGGGCGTGCGCACGCCGACGAGCCCCGTGGCGAACTGGTCGAGATTGGTCTTGCCGACGAGGATCGCGCCGGCCGCGAGCAGACGCTCGACCGCCGGAGCGGTCGCCTGCGGCGTATAGACGAAGTCCGGGCAGGCGGCGGTGGTGGGCAGGCCCGCCACGTCGACGTTGTCCTTCACCGCGAAGGGCACGCCCCAGAGCGGTTTGCTCACGGGGTCGAAGGGGCCGAGCGCGCGGGCGGCGGCCTGCATCTGCGCCGCCGGCACCCGCGCGAGGAAGATGCCGGGATCGTCGGCAGCAGCGATCCGGCGGTCGATCTCGGCCAAAACCGCCTCGGGCGAGAGCCCATCGGCATAGGCGGCGTGGAGCGCGCTGAGGCTCAGGAAGGCGGGAACCGGCATCGATCTCTCACGTCTTTGGCAGGGCGTCGTGCGGGTGGCACGCGGCCCGAAATTCAAAGGGGAATGGCTCCGGGGCCCTGAGCCTGATGGCCCGGCGGCCGGAATGCCTATCGCGGCGTCTCCCGGCCCCGGTCGCCCTGCGGCAACCGCCCGGCGGCCCGGGCCTGGAGGCCGAGCACGACGAGACCGAGGATCGCGGTGAGGGCGCGGTGGATCTGCTGCATCATCGGCCGTCTCCGTGCAGTGAGCGAGGAGTGCGCCGGGCGCGTTCGCCCAGGCGGTAGCGGGTCCCTGCAAGATCCGGCCCGGCCTCAGATCTCGAGGATGGCGACGAGGTCGCCGCCGCGCAGGGTGCGGCCGGGCTGGGCCCGGATCTCGCGGACCCGGCCGCCGACGGGGGCGGTGACCGCCACCTCCATCTTCATCGATTCGAGGATCGCCACCGTCTGCCCCGCGGCCACGGTCTCGCCCGCGCCGACGAGAACCTTCCAGACATTGCCCGGCACGG